>NZ_JAZQRL010000056.1:0-6100 GCF_045629565.1 Arcticibacter sp. | reverse complement strand
AAGGCCGGTTGCATTAGCAACCGGCCTTTCCGTTTTAAAGGTACTGGAAGGGTTATGCTTCCATCTCCGAATAGGCCTCGATTGGAGGACAAGAGCAGATCAGTGTGCGGTCGCCGTGGGTCTCATTAACCCGACCAATTGAAGGCCAAAATTTGCGTTCAGCGACATATGGCAGCGGAAACGCAGCCTTTTGGCGACTATATTCCTTTTCCCAGGTGTCAGCTGTCACAACAGCTGACGTATGAGGAGCATTTTTCAGAACATTATTTTGCTTATCGGCTGATCCTGTCAGTACTTCCTCTATTTCTGCGCGGATCGCTATCATGGCGTCGCAGAAACGATCCAGCTCATGCTTAGGCTCTGATTCTGTAGGCTCAACCATCAACGTTCCAGCTACAGGGAAAGAAACGGTTGGAGCATGGAAGCCATAGTCCATCAGCCTCTTGGCTATGTCGGTCACTTCAACAGCAGCGCTCTTAAATGAGCGGCAATCCAGAATCATTTCATGTGCGCACCGTCCCATACTTCCTGAATAAAGTACCGGATAGTGATCTTCCAGCCTTGATTTTATATAGTTTGCATTCAGAATAGCGTATTTGGTAGCATTAGTCAATCCTTCTGCGCCCATCATGGCAATATAAGCATGAGAAATCAGTAATATCGAGGCTGACCCCCATGGCGCTGCAGACACGGCAGGAATAGAATGATCATGGTTAATGTCAACTACAGTATGACCGGGTAAGAAAGGTACAAGGTGTTTAGCCACTCCGATTGGACCCATGCCGGGTCCGCCACCTCCGTGAGGTATACAGAAGGTCTTGTGTAAATTCAGGTGACAAACGTCAGCACCTATAGACGCCGGACTGGTCAGTCCAACTTGCGCGTTCATATTAGCACCGTCCATATACACCTGTCCACCGTTCTCATGGATGATTTCGCATATCTCAATGATCGACTCTTCGAATACACCATGAGTGGATGGGTATGTTACCATCAGGCAGGAAAGGTCATCCTTATGCTGAACCGCTTTAGTTCTTAAGTCGCCGACGTCTATATTGCCATTCTCGTCGCATTTCACTACCACTACCTTCATACCGGCCATAGCCGCAGAGGCGGGGTTTGTTCCATGTGCTGAAGATGGAATAAGCACGATGTTTCTGTGGTGGTCATTGCGGTCAGCATGATAAGCTCTGATCACCATCAGGCCGGCATATTCACCCTGAGCACCAGAGTTAGGCTGCAGGCTCATCGCCGCGAAGCCGGTGATCTCGCTAAGCCAGTCATTAAGCTCCGATAAGATCTGCATATATCCACCCACCTGATCGGTAGGAGCAAAAGGATGGATTTTGCTAAACTCAGCCCACGTAACCGGGATCATTTCAGTTGTAGCGTTCAGCTTCATCGTGCAAGATCCCAAAGGAATCATTGAATGGCACAGCGAAAGATCCTTAGCTTCTAAAGATTTAATATAACGAAGCATTTCATGCTCAGAATGATGCCTGTTGAATACAGGATGTGTCAGGAACGTGCTGCTTCGCTCAAGTTCGGTGGGAACTCTGGAAGAAACTCCCTGAACCAGTTCCTCGAAATTCAAGTCGTTCAGGTTTTTTCCCTTCACTTTAGCGAAGAAACGGATGATCGTTTTAATATCTTCAACAGATGTCGTCTCATCAAGAGCGATGCATATTTCAGAGCCACTGAAGTCGAAGTTGCAAAGATTGTTGATCGCTTCAGCGTGTATTGGGCCGGTGAGATTGCCCAAGTCAAAACGGACTGTATCGAAGAAATTAACATTCAGCTGTTTGTATTCGAGCTGCTCCAAAGAAGAAGCAAGCAGAGACGCCAGCCCATGAATCCGGGTTGCTATATTAACAAGCCCCTTAGGCCCGTGATAAGCCGCATACATTCCAGCCATAATGGCCAGTAATGCCTGTGCCGTGCATATATTCGATGTCGCCTTGTCTCGTCTGATGTGCTGCTCCCTGGTCTGCAAAGCCATACGCAGTGCATAATTACCTGATGAGTCCACCGTTACGCCGATGATCCTTCCAGGCATGCTGCGTTTATATTCTTCCTTGGTAGCGAAGAACGCTGCATGCGGACCGCCAAAGCCCATCGGAATACCAAAACGCTGCGTAGAGCCCACAACAATGTCCGCACCCCATTCTCCGGGAGGAGTTAATATCGTCAGGCTTAAAATGTCAGCGACCACCGTCAGCTTGATATTTGTAGCATGCGCCTTAGAAGCGAATTCACTATAATCGTGGATAATTCCTTTTCCGGAAGGGTACTGCACAATCGCACCGAACATTCGATCGTCAAGCTCTACTGTTTCATGGTTCCCAACCAGTAGCTCAATTCCATAAGGGGCTGAACGTGTTCTTAGGATATCAATGGTTTGCGGAAAAAGCTCTTCCGAAACAAAGAAAATATTTGCTTTCTGATTTTTGCGAAGACTGTACTGCATGAACATGGCCTCAGCGGCGGCAGTGCCCTCGTCTAGTAATGACGCATTTGCAATTTCCATTCCCGTCAGGTCAATAACCATCGTCTGGAAATTCAGCAATGCCTGTAAACGTCCCTGTGAAATCTCAGCCTGGTAAGGTGTATATTGAGTATACCATCCCGGGTTTTCGAAGATATTTCTCAGTATTACCGGAGGAGTGATGTTATCATAGTATCCCTTTCCAATAAAAGACTTGAAAACTTTGTTCTTCGAAGCCGCCTGCCTCAAATCGTTTAAGTAATCAAATTCGCTTTTTGCAGCAGGAAGATCCAACGGCGTTTTCAATCTGATCTGAGAAGGCACCGTTTGTTGAATAAGGTCATCAAGTGAGTCGACTCCTATTTGTGAAAGCATCTGTGCAGTCGCCTCGATGTCAGGAGCAATGTGACGCGATTCAAATTTTTCTTTGAAATCAATATTTAAATTCATGAAACTGAATGATAATGGGATGCTACAAAGGTACGAAAATGCGCCGGAATAAGCCAGAAAGGGCAGTTTTTTTAATGGGGATAATCCTTTTAAGCGCAATTACTTACAGTGAAAAATCCGGCAATTTTCGCAAGACTCAAAATTCCCTATATAATTATCCCAGAATTCAGAAGAGAAAAACAATCAACTGTGAGTAAAGCTAAAAACATTTAATTCTTCGGAGTGTCTTTTTTAACCCAAAGGGGCAAAAAGACGGTTTTGGCGGTGAAAGTTTTCGAAATGCTCATAATAATTTCTGAAAAGTTCCCGGATATGAGTTTTTCAAGGCAGGATTATCCCTTGAGTTGATCAAGATAGCGCCTGATAGTAGCTTCCAGGCCATAGTATAATGAGTCGCAAATTAAAGCGTGTCCGATGCTCACTTCAAGTAACCCTGGAACATTTTGAGTGAAATAACGCAGGTTATGCAGATCGAGATCATGGCCGGCGTTGATTCCTAAAGACACCTGTTGGGCAGTTCGCGCAGCCTGTATGTACGGTGCTATAGCAAGTTCTTTATTCACGAAATAATTCTTCGCGTAAGCCTCCGTATAAAGCTCGATCCGGTCAGTTCCGGTAAGGGCCGCAGCTTCAACCATTCGAGGATCAGGATCAACAAATATGGAAACCCTGATTCCAGCTTCTTTAAATACTGCGATTATTTCCTTTAAATATTCGCCATGCTTTATGGTATCCCAGCCATGGTTAGAGGTTATCTGTCCGAGGACATCGGGAACAAGTGTCACCTGCGCCGGCTTGTTCGCCAGGACCAGCTGCACAAAAGACTCTTCCTGGCAGTTTCCCTCAATATTAAACTCCGTAGATATTGCCGCCTTAAGATCAAACACATCCTGATACCGGATATGACGCTCGTCAGGGCGGGGGTGAACCGTAATTCCCTGGGCACCAAAAGACTCGCAATCGAGTGCTGTCTTAACCAGGTCCGGATTATTGCCACCGCGAGAGTTGCGAAGGGTAGCAATTTTATTGATGTTAACGGACAGCTTAGTCTGAGAATGTTGATCCATGGATAAAAAAAAAGATGCCACCAAAGGTAAGCATCTTTCTTAAATATGTTAACAGATGATTAGTATCTGTATGCTTCGGGCTTGTAAGGACCTTCGACAGCAACACCGATATAATCAGCCTGTTCCTGATCCAATACATCCAGCTCAACGCCGATCTTTGCCAGGTGAAGGCGTGCTACCTTCTCATCAAGGTGTTTAGGCAGCGTGTAAACGCGGTTCTCGTACTGATCTGTATTCATCCACAGCTCTAACTGAGCAAGCGTCTGGTTCGTGAACGAATTGGACATAACAAAAGAAGGGTGGCCGGTTGCACATCCCAGGTTAACCAAACGGCCTTCCGCAAGAATGATCACGTCTTTGCCGTCAATGGTGTATTTATCCACCTGAGGTTTGATCTCTACCTTGGTATCGCCATAGTGGCCATTCAGCCATGCCATATCTATTTCATTGTCGAAATGACCGATATTACAAACGATCGCTTTATCTTTCAGCAATTTAAAATGCTCGCCGCGAACAATATTGCAGTTACCTGTGCAAGTAACAACGATGTCAGCCTCAGCGATAGCAGTACTTAACTTCTTAACTTCAAAACCTTCCATCGCAGCCTGAAGGGCACAGATAGGATCAATCTCCGTTACAATAACACGAACGCCGGAGCTGCGTAATGACTCTGCAGAGCCTTTACCTACGTCACCATAGCCGGCAACAACAGCCACTTTGCCAGCCATCATTACGTCAGTAGCACGACGGATCGCATCAACTAATGATTCGCGGCAGCCATACTTGTTATCAAATTTCGATTTAGTAACTGAATCGTTAACGTTAATAGCAGGTAAATGAAGTGTTCCGTTCTTCATGCGGTCATAGAGTCTATGAACACCTGTAGTGGTTTCTTCAGAAAGACCTTTAATGCCAGGGATCAGTTCAGGGAACTGATCAAACACCATATTGGTTAGGTCACCACCATCATCCAGGATCATATTCAACGGTTGGCGATCCTCTCCGAAATAAAGAGTTTGCTCAATGCACCAGTTAAACTCTTCTTCAGTAAGCCCTTTCCATGCATACACAGAAATACCGGCAGCAGCGATTGCCGCAGCGGCATGATCCTGAGTAGAAAAGATATTACAAGAAGACCAGGTAACTTCAGCACCCAGTTCAACCAAAGTTTCAATTAATACGGCAGTCTGAATAGTCATATGAAGGCATCCGGCAATACGGGCGCCTTTTAAGGGCTTAGATGGGCCAAATTCAGCGCGAAGAGCCATTAGTCCGGGCATCTCAGCCTCTGCTAAACCAATTTCTTTGCGACCCCAGTCTGCCAGGGTAATGTCCTTAACTTTGTAAGGAACGTAAGTTGTCTCTACTGATGACATAGTTGTTATTGTTAAATTTTTGTTTATCAGCAATTTGCGAGATTTGTATTTTTCTCTTGCACGCTATTTGCACACAGATATTTGTTTCACCGCTTTGCTAATACAAAAGTAGGCAATAGTTTAGCCAATTTCAAAGGAGGAGATGACTCTTGTAATTAAGGATTTTAATTTGACATATAGATAGATCTTGCGAATAGCAGACACGTCAATCTAATGATAAAATCAATTGTTTAAAAGAGCCGTTAAGATCTAGTCGGCCGGAGCAAGAAGCAAACGCAAAATTATTGTGAGAAGTTCAATTGAGTGCTATGATTGGCAAGGTGATCCCAGGCGATATCGACGTATTTGTCTTTAAACAATCTCTTCTTTCGTTCAGACCACTTGACTGCTACACATGCATCTTCTTTGCTGATGCCTGGGTTTTCCTTTTTGACGTAGTCAAGCGATGCTAATATTTCGATTGAAAGTGCAGACTGAAAACCATCTAGTAGCTTGACTACTTGTTTAAGAATATTCTGTTGTTCGGGGTTCAACTTCTGCCTCACAAAGTCGCTAACCTCAGGAAGACTTGCATATTGTAATTCAAAAGGTTCAAATGCTTTCAATTGATTTTGTTCCAAGCCTCTTATGAATTTTCCATTCATGCCTTGTACCATATGTTCAACCTGAACACTATAGGGTCCATAATGAGATGCTTGAAATTTTAATCGTTTGAAATTTCC
>NZ_JAZQRL010000055.1:0-12102 GCF_045629565.1 Arcticibacter sp. | reverse complement strand
ACCGCTAACCAGGTAAGGCCGGGCATACTGTATATAGTGGGTCAAGTCGGCTTTATTGCTTGCAGCCAATGGTACATAACGTTCCCTGTGGCCTTTTCCTTTTCGCACATATACCAGGTCTTTTTCTATCAGGATGTCCCGCACATCAACTTTTACACCCTCATTTTTTCGCAACCCGCAGCCATAATATAAAGCCAGCATCGCCTTATCCCGCATCCCTAAAGCATCATCTTTAGCAGCCTCATACAATTTGCTTACCTCGGTAGTGGTCAATATGCTTTTAACATTACTGGTCTTGCCCTTAATGCGCAGCTTAACAGTGAAGCTTTCCTGGCCGCTCTCTGTCAGGTAACGGCTAAACTTTTTAATGACCTGTAAATGTTTACGGATATAGTTCAGGCTGATCGCTCCGGCTTTTGTTTTGCTTGGCCGTTCATGCAGGTAAGACAAGTAGTTTTTCAGGTGCGCTTCCTGTGTCTCGTGCGGGTGGTTGCAACTTTGGTTCTCCAGGTATTCCAGGAACTCGGCCAACATTTTAGGCATGTCCCGCTGACTGGTCGGTTCAAAGTTCAGGATGCGCAGCCACTCGGAAAAGCCTGCCTGTAAACGGATGTAAAGGGCATTTTGCATATTTTATTTCAGGATGTCTGCTGTTTTTTCACTTTCATGGGCTACTGTCTTTTTCCGGCTGACTTTCTGCGTGTTATGTAACCCATTGGCACCCTGGGTTACTTCCGGGTTACGGGTTACTGCTTTGATGTTTTCCAGGATGGTTTTTACCATGTTCTGCGCATCGTTGGTCAATGTTTCCAGGTCGTTCCAGTTCTGTATTTTATACTCAAAGCCTTTATAGCGGTTGCCCCTGGTTATTTTTATATAGCCCATCCGTTCCAGTTCGTACAGGTAACGGCCTAAACTGCTCGGGCTTAAACGCATGGCCGACCTTACCTCTTTGCTGTAAAAAGACTCGGTATCCTGTTCTTTAAGGTAGGTTTTAAGCCTTTCAAAGAATGTCCGGCAAGCATCGTTTAACTCATCACTTTTCTTTAAAAGTGTTGTTTCCAATAAGGTAAAAGCGGCTTCTATATCGGCTATCGTGCTTTCAATATATTGTTCGCCGGTGTCCTCATCCGTTTTTAGCTCCCTTTGGTACTGGTGGTAATACGTGATCGTTTCGGTGAACATTAACAGCAGCAGCATGGTGCGGCGTGGCTTGAATACGGCCTCCGGCAGGTGCAGATAGGTGGCGTAAGGGTTTCTAACGCTGATCGGCTTTAAGATGCGCTGCACATTTTTTACCTGCTCCCTGACCTTTCTTTCTTCGTACTGGTCGATCAGCCCGGCACTTAGCTTGCGTTGGTAGTCCATTATTTTTTTGTCCTGCTCCGGGCTGTTGTCCATGTACAGCAAGATGCAGCGGTTCGCATTGTCTTCATAAAGCTGCTCCCTGGTGGTGCAGCCTGATATACAAACCGGGCCCTCCACATTCAGGGTTACCGTTTTCAGGTTGCCTTTGCTGTCTTTAAGCGTTACCGTTTTTGATATCTTGCGCTTGCTTTGCAGTTCCCTAAGCGGGTACAGTACCGCTTCTGCGCCGTCCATGTCTTCAATGAGCAAGAGTTTGTGTTTCAATTCTTCCTTGCCGAAGTAGTAAAAGGCGTTCATGCTTAGCGTGGTGATCTCTATTTTATCTTCTTCCGGCATGAGTTCGCTTACTCTTTCCTGTAACCAGGTCTTGCCCGTTCCGCTTGCGCCCAGGCACATCAGGTGCAGCGGGGTATGCCGTTTTCTGCTCGTATAGGTCAGGTAGGCGATCAGGCTGTTCGTTTCTTCACCCACCAGGCCGCTTTGTGCGATTGCCTGTTTTGTCCTGGTTAACAGGTCGGGGCTTTTCAGGTATTGAATGGCCGCTTTGCGTTCGGGTTCGGTCAGCTGCTTTTTTTCAACCTGTTTGGGCTTCATCGCTTCCAGGCGTTCCGTCCGGTAATTCTCTAAAACCGTCGTTAGCTGACTAATAGCCGTGCTGATCTCATTTGTACTAATGTCCAATGCTTCGGCTGATTTCTCGATCAGTTGCTCCGTTTGGATGCTGTTGTACAGGTCTAAGTTATGGCGGAATGTGTTTTGCTTATGGTCTGTACCGGTTAGTTTCAGCGTTACTTTCATCCGGTCTAAACCGGTTAGCTTGATGCCGCCAAGTATGGTAATGTGCAGCTTGCCGTCCAGGTAGATCAATAATTCTGCGTTATCCGTTATTAGTTTGCCGCTTTTATTCATTGAAAACTATTTATTGCGATTTTCGATATGGCAAATGTATTTATTAATACCTATTTTAGCAACTTAATAATTTACAAAAACGCAATATATTGATTAAAATAGCTTTTATGGATATTTTTGGAAGAAAAGCAAACGTAATGAGCTTAGGCGATAACATTAAGAAGATCCGGGAGCAAAAAGGATTGCTGCAAAAGCAGCTTGCTGCTGAAGTGAACATACCCTATACCAGCTATAACAAGGTAGAGAACAATACCCGTGATATTGCTATTGATGAACTGGAACGCTTTGCCGGGTATTTCGGGATGACCATTGACCAGGTCGTCCATTTTGATGTTCAGCCGGTTGATGTAACCATTCAGGACAAGCCCAATTTTGAGCAGATCAATATGATTAACCAATTGGACGAGGAAGACCGCACCGTGGTTTTTAAGATCATTGATACCATGCTTACTAAAAAGAAGTTTAAGGACTTCTTTCAGAATAACGTGGCTGCCCTATAAACAACATAGCCCGGCGATGGCCAGGCTGTTGTTGATTGCATATTGGTTAGGCACAAGTTGCTTTACCGATTTTCATTTAGTATAGTTTTCTGTAAGAATAAAAATGCACTGAACGATGAAAACCAAGATATAAATAGCTTTTAAGAATATAAATGAAGCCATTTTAACTGAAAAGCTTGAAACTTCAGGACTTAAACGAGTAGAGCGCTGAGTTTTATTAATGTAATATTTGCCCACAAAGTGGAAGATTATTAGTTCTACCAAGAACTGAACAACCATTACAAAACGGTCAAACGGCATCAGGAAATCAAGTTTAAACAGCCCTGTGTGTAGCAAGACGACAAGTAAAAAAAGTGTCCAAAACACCCACAATAAAGTTGAACTTACTTTCCCGGTCTTATTAAGCATTGAGTACAGTAAAAAGTCCGCTAATGCGATAAACAAGACGTATATAATTTTTATAAGCATGATTGCAATTTATTAAGTTATTATTTTTTGAACCAAGGGATTTCCACTTTGAAGCCCTGTTTTACACCCACACCCAAGCCAATATTATAACTACCTTCAATTGAGCCTGTTCTGTTTTTTACATTGATTCCTGCCCCTCCTTCGATACCAATGTGAGCACTTCCCACCGAACCACCTTGCGTAAATTCAAATTTAACACCAAAGATATTAAAGCCTCCTGTATACTCGCCTTTTGCAACATAAGCACCCGCGGTTGCGCTACCTTCAATGTTGCTAACTCCATTCTTTGAAAGATTCGCTGATCCTGTTACACTTGCATCAGCAGACAAAAGACTGCCGTTTGCATTACCATTTGCATTAAGACTTTCTGTCCCTAACCTTACTGATCCATCTGCCTTTACAACAGAAGCAGACGCTCCAAAATCAAATCCATCGTCAGTTTTAGCATGGGCCTCACCAGAAAAGCCTGATAGGTTTCCTGAAGCAGCGGCATAATCACCATCAGCGTTAAAACCAGCTCTATAAAGACCAAACCCTGCTGAATTGTCTGTAGCGTATGCGTATGGACCTGAAGCATAACTACTTGCTACAATCTTTACCTCGTCTAATTCGCCACCCTGCCTGTTCCAATTACCATTTGAGTAGGTGTAGGTTGAATTGCCAGTTGACACATACGTCTGTCCTTCCGATGGATTTTTGAATTTAATATCACATTCCGGACAACGTCCATCAGGGTCAGTATATCTGATCGGATTATTATAGGTATAATTATAAGGTGACCACCGCCTGTTTACTTCTGCTAAAGGATCAGGCGTTGTCCAACGGCCAATAACCGGATCATAGAACCTTGCGCCATAATCGTACTGGTTACTCTCCTCCTGTATCTCCTTTCCGTTGTAAAGATACTTATTTTCCAGACCTGATACTAGTCTTGCTATCCTTAATCCAAACGGATAATAATCATCTTTCTGCAGCACCCTTGTTGCGCCGCTGCTCACATCAAAGCTGTAGCGTACATTACCAAGATGGTCAGAAAGGTTGTATTCATACTTGTAGGATGTCCCATTTAGAATGGCTCTGCCCGTTTCATTCTGGATGAAATCCAAAGTATTCCCCGTATACTGGATGCCGCTAACATAATCTGTGGCAGTAGTGCCAGATACCTTACGGAGCTTCCTTCCCAACCCATCATAAACGTAAGTTATCGTTGTAGCACCTGCGGTCGTACTTTGCGGAAGGTTAAGCACATTATAGCCGGTGGTCAGGTTATTCTGTGTATTCACCGTGTTGCTTCTGTTTGTCATGTTACCATTTAAGTCATAACTGAAAGTGGTGGTGCCCGGCATTTGAAACTGTGTGGTTGCAAATGTTGTCGTGCTGTCTACCACCGAGCTTAACCGGTTTCCACTATACTGGTATTTTAACTTGTCTTCTGCGAATGTCGATGAGGTGTAACGCTGCAGCGCAAGGACGTTACCATTTAAGTCATAGTTGATACTTTTCTCCGTTCTGCCATCTGCGGCAGTTCCAGATACCAACCTGTTGAGTCTGTCATAGCTATAGTCATAACTTCCCCCGGTAAATTCCTGACGCGAGATGTTTCCATTCCACTGCGCCTGCAGTCCATCCTGGTACTTCAGTGTCAGCGCAAATTGTGCTGAGCTCATCCCAGTTATCCAACCCCGTGCGTTATAACTGTAAGTTGTATTCTGCACTGCGTTATGCAGGGCTTTGCCCTTAAGCTGACCAACTTCATTGTAGGTGTTCTGAACAAGTTTAACCTTGTCAGCTTTGTTATCGCCGATCTGCTGGCTTGTTGCTGTCAGCCTGCCCACATGATCATATTCATTCTCGGTCAGCACTTTCACCAGGGTGCTGCTACCGTTAACATGGTGGATCCTGGTGCTGCCTAAAAGTTCATCCATAAAACTGTAGGTATTGGTGACCTCGTCATAATTGGCTGCACTGATTACCGCACCCTTATAGTGCTGATTGTATGTCTTTGCCACCCTGCCCTCATCATCATAGTAGTTTACGCTCCATAACATCTCCCCGCTCCCTGTAGCTGGCGTTGCTTTCAACACCTTTACCCGGCTTGCTGTCAACAATCCTTTAATCATAAGGCTTCCCGATGCATAGACATAGGGGTTCCCTCCGGGAAGCAGATCATAGTTGTCATAATAGTTGATCAACAAATACATACCTATACTTGAAGTTGGAAAAGAAACATTGCTGTAGCCGGTCTCTGTCGATGCCACAGCGGAAGTAGCCCTGGATTCCCAGTTAACCGTTAGCCCATTAATCGTACCCTGAAGCGATGATCTTCGTGTATCTGAAGGGGTAGCAGTGTTATCGGCGGTACCACTTGCATCAGCATAAATCCCGGTCATCACTACCCTTCCAAAGACATCATACTTGGAAAAGCTCCACTGCTGCGGGCTTTTTGCTCGCTGAAGCGCATCCTGAGTTAACACCACCTGATCAAGCGTATTATATATGATAAACTCCCAGCCCTTGCCCGGAAGCTTTTTTCCAGTCGTCCGGTTACGCTCGTCATACCGATATTGGTAGCAAAGGTCTGCAAGGGTACCACTGCTGATGGCTGCATTAGTGTCCGCACCAGAGGCCGGAGGAAGCACAAAGCACAGGTTGCCAAAATCATCATAAACATAATAAGTGGAGAGCATCTCTGTCAAGGCACCCTTTTTATTGTAGGTACGCTTCAGTACCACCCTGCCTTCTTTATCTTTATATTCTTCAGTTGTTCCGATACACCCGTCAGCAAGCTTCCAGTTCTCATCCTTAAAAATGGTCACATACAATTGGTTATCTGCATAGACAGCTGTATTACCAGCCCGGGCCAGCGTACGGATGTTCCCCGCACCAATACCTACTGTATAAAGTGCCACCCTGCGACTGCCACTAGTATTGGTTCCGTTAAACACCGTGCTATTGTTCGAACTGTATTCAGTACGTACAGTATGGCCACTCCCTATCTGCCAGGCTGCTCCTGGTGCACCCTGCTCCTCTACCCGATCTAAGGGAGAAGCCTCAAAACGGGTCTCTGAAAATGCTGTAGGAATGACAGGAACACCTGTTGGAGGAGTAGTATAAAAGACCTGCTGCGCAGTCAGTGCATCCGCTTTATAACTGCCATCAGCACCACTGCTTGCATACGGCAGGTATTTCTTAGCCTCCCTTCCAAAAGCATCATAAACTAATGGCTGCACAATATCTTTAAATTCCGGACTACCTTTTATCTGAACCGTTTGAAGCGGACGGCCCAATCCATCAAAGTACTGGATCGTCTGATTAACATCACAAACGCTCCTCTGCATATCAACATTGGCACTTGTCACCCCGGGCACCTTAAAAACCTTAGTACTGATGTAGTTCTGACTGGAACTCGGCATGCTACCAAGCAAAGGACAAACCTGGTCAATATAGATCCTTACTGCTTTCCCCGAAGGAACATAAAATCCATTCGTTAAAGTTATACTCCTGGATGCTTTGATCTCCGTCTGATTGGAATAACTGCTCAGGCTAATATCCTGCTCCTGACCCAACGACTTTAAAACAGAACATAAAAATACTACAACAAGTAAGCACCCCTGCCCGAAACGCAGCACGCATTTATATCCTCCTTTTTTCATCTATTTAAGCTATTATAATTGTTTAAGGCCCATTGCTTGACACCAAATGCCAACTACCTCAGATGCCCCTAAAGTAAACTACTACAATGCAGCGGGACTGCACTCGAAAATTATCTGATATTAACTGAACTCTTGGTCTTGAAATGGGGAGTGTTATATATGTGCCTAGTTAGCCTGAGACTAGCGTTCTATTGTGACATTTGCATCTTCACAGTATTATCAGCTAAGTTCATTCATGTTTCGTCCTGCTGATTATCCTGTTAATGTGCTTTACACTTTCTTCCAAACTGTGAATTTTTTCTTTATCGTCCACCACCTTCTTTTCTTGGTTTATTATATATAAAGTTAACTCTTCTATCTTCTTTAGTAATTTCATATTAAGCTCACTTAGACCAATACCATCTTTAACCATCAAATTACCTGGAGGTACATCAGGCAAATGTCGATTTGCCTGAATATACTGCTCTAATTCGGAGAGTGGCATTAAAGAATAATTACTATCAAAAACATAGTCGGGTGCCGGAAAATTAACATCGACTTTGACTTCCTTTGAGTGGATCGTACCATTGACATTCAGTTTGTACCCATTAGAACTAGTTGTACCAACACTCAAATTTCCTACGGGAACAATGAGATCATGATAGAAAATATTTGCGTTGTCATTTAGCTTTTCATAGATCGTTACTCTACCACCGTTGTCGTACAAGTTATCATCACTCACATCGCCTAAGGAGAGCGTTGCACCCTGACGATATCTAATGGTAAAATTACCATTGATGACCCCTGGTGCTGCCTTTACCCATAGCTCAGTTGAAGAACTAAAATTTATTATAGCGAACTGCGGCTGGTTCCAGGCCTGATATCCCATCGTTTGATGATGCTGAATTAACAAATCTTTGTAGTTAATGAACGTTAGTTCTCCTGATGAAAGTGAACCGTTATTAGATGTTAGATGTTGATAGACGTATTCCAAGTAGCCGTGGGTGCCAGCGGCAGTGCCGACCTTGTACCACCTTCCATCCCCAGGTAGTGAAAACGTCTGAGCTTTCACTTTAAAGCTTGACACAAGTGTTATAAACAATAACAAAGGAATTATTCTCATTATAGTATTTTTTAATTTTTAATAAATATATCTGTTTGCAACTTTTAGACTATTCCCACTATTAAACTACTAAAGCTCAAGACGCCTATTAAATCAAGTTATTTGTTGGCAGAAGATTTGAACCACACTCAATGATCCGATAAGGCGTTATTTCTGAGCTAGCGATTGCTCATAGTAGCACTAAAAATATCAACTTAAAATAAGTTACGTTAACGGCAACGAACCGGTTTGCATGTTGATTTCTGCTTTAACAAACGAATTTCCTTTCCTTGGGAAATCATCATCAGTGTGAGCTCTTCAATTTTCTCAAGTAGCTTCGCATTCATTCTTCCGAGATCTAAACCCGTACTCTTTACCTCTGCTGCAGAGGGGACATTTGGGAGATGCTTATTGATTTTTATATATGACTCAAGTTCTTCTAATGACAAGTAATTATAACCATTCTCGAAAACATAATCGGGCCAATTCTCGATATCAACCTTTATCTCCTTTGATCTTATAGTGCCATTGACCGAAAGTTTCTCTGTGGGTGTAGAAGTACCAATCCCAACATTCCCATTCCATTTAATTCGGAGCTTTTCAGTAAGAGTTGTTTGATCATCTCCCGTGCCTGTTTGAAAACTCAAATCCATAGCTTGAATAAAAGCAGAATTATTCTGATAAACATTTATCCTTTCAGCTCTGATTCTAGCGCCTACCAGATTGCGAATTATATCTCTATAAGTAAAGAAATCTATGTTATATCCACCCGGAGAACTTCCTCTCGGAACTTGATAATTGCCAGCATCAGTGTCGTCTCCAATGCCAATTGCCGAGAATCCGTTTAACGAGGAATTTATATGAAGCTTTGTCAAGATTTTCGATGTACCAATACCAACATTTCCGGTCGCAGGGAATGAATTTTGCGCCCAACCATTTGAATACAGAGATATAACAAAGAATAGCCCGAGGAAAGCTCCAAGGGAGTTTGATTTTTTAAGGTCCATAAACCAAAGTTGAACCTTTCCACTGCAATGAACTTGCACTCTATAGCTTTTTCCCTAGATATCTCTAATTTATTTGTAGCACGCAAGAGAGCAGTTCTAAAACACTTCGGAACTTTGATGTAATCCAGAACCATTTACCAAGTCTAAGCATCGAGCTATTGCATTGTTGGAGCCGTTTGCCGAGAGCTTTGCGGGAGATACAGTGGTACGGCTTTAATGTTACTGGTCTAATAGTAACAGCATTATTGCTATTGATATTCTGATGAGCATGTACAAATTGAAAGGACCAACTTCAAAGTAAAATAAAAATGTTCACTACACTATAGTGAAATATAATAATTCATTTGGGTCGTCAACTCCCACTTTAGTCGTTACCAACCAGTTCGTTGAGCGCTTTCGCAAGAGCATCATTTTTCTTCTCAAGATTGATTAGGTGTAATGTCAATTCTTCAATCTTTTTAAGAAGTTTCAAATTCAATTCCCCAACGTCCACGCCATTGTTTTTTACATCCTGACTGGATGGTAAATCGCTTAAGTGACCTTCCGATTTGATCTGGCTCTCTATTTCCTTGAGTGTCGGCAAATTATAATCATCCTCGAATACATAGTCTGGCCACGTTGACTGTACCTTCACGTTTATGGATTCAGCAATCATGTTTCCAGCTACTGCTAATTTGTATCCCTGTGTATTCGTTGTTCCAATTCCGAGGTTTCCTGAAACACTTAGCTGGCTCACTAAGTGCTTCTCCACCATGTTCGGAACATAGTCTTGTATATTGCTGAGTAAGTCCGTATTGACGGGAACGCCGTTAATTTCAAAAGTAACTAGCTTCAGGCTTTCGTTACTTGAAGCTCGCCAGCCCGAAAACTTCAAGCCCCAGTCATGATGAGCGTTTGAAAATGGCACTTCTAAAGCTAAATATTTAATCCCATTGTAGATGCACGTTTTCAATTTCCAGGAATCATTATTATCAAAAGATTGGATCGATGCTGAGGTACTATTGTAAGCTGATCCGGTATTGATATTTACAATGTTGAGTCGGTGGTTTGCAGCGACACTGCCTCGGATTGCAACGATGTTACCAACCGCGTAGTTATTTGCGACATTTGATCCGTTGTACATTTCATGCAGAAGAATCACCTGTTTGGCGAATGCAACTCCTTTTCCGAGATCCACAATCTGATATCCAGCTCCGAGATTTGTGACTTGTGAAAATGAACAATCAGATAACAAAATTAAAAGAAGAACGATTAAATACTTTTTCATATAATAAGTTTTTATGAAATTAATATCGAACGGTAACTATGTTCGCGTCTTGACACGATTACAGTAACTTATTCTTATGAACGGACGATCTTGGAAGACATACCTATACTATCGCACCCGAGACTTTTAGATATAATCACTCCACCCCCTTCTTCTCTGAGGTTTTTCCCTCCACACATTTAAACCAGTTACTTCTTTGTTCACTTCTATCAAGTTCAAAGTCAGCTCTTCGACTTTTCTCAATAGTAAGATGTTCAGATTCCTTAGCTGGCCCAGTTTCCTCCTACATTCTCTGCATATGAAACAGTTGGAAGATGCACAGCAACTTATTAATCCTTCTAATTTCATCTATACCCAGCTATAGTGAATTTGCTCAGGTCCATTCGTGAAACCTAGATGACCACTAACTAAGATGCCGCTAAAGTAAACTGCAACAGTGCAACCAAACTGCACTTAGACATTATTTTAACTTACCTCGAAGATCATCATGTCGCAAAAACCACAATACCTCCCCGTAGCAGACCTACAACGTTTCCCAAGTCCAAAATGTAATTGTTATTTATAACTACTTGGCTATATATCAAATCTACACTAACTCTTAAACGCTTGAGGAAGATAGCTGAGTTCACGTACTTTTGCACCAAGGATAACAAAGATATATTCAGGTTAATCCATTTTCATTGAAAGTTGATTAGCTGACCTTACGGTAATTTAGTAAAATGACGAAAGTGCAAACTGACTGCACTTTTAGGAGTTACTTTTGAACTTAAACTCCAGAATAATGACCTGTAATTTATACCCTGCTATTATGAAACACTTAGTCGTAATATTACTGTGCATTACTACTACTTTGGCGAAAGCACAGTATACCTCCATTATTTGTGGTCCAAATATCTCTCCCGCAGTTAACTTTATTTACCTCGGAACATTGAATTTTACTGAGGCGGATCAGGGAAATGGCCAGAAATTGCAGATTGATATAATTGGCGGCGACTGGGGAAATTCGAATAAGGGCACAACTACTTTCTATATAGCCAATCGTGGTAAGCTTTCCATCAATCAAATGACCTTAGGTGGATCTGCGCCAGGAGCGCAAAGTCTTAGAATATATCAGAACGGCAACACTACTAATTTTTATCTTGCAGTAAACAGTTCGACAGCTTATTACTCTCTTGCTGTAAAAGCTTTTACGTTTGGTCACAACATGACTGCTAGCTCAATCCCTATTACGACCTCAACCACCAGCCCCTTGGGAAACGATATTACATCATCAGTAAGTGTGAACCCACTATTGATAACTGATGGAAATAACAACATTAGCATAAATACTTCATCAGATCCAGCCTACAAACTTTCGGTTAATGGCAGTGTTAGGGCAAAAGAAGTGAGGGTAGAAACGAACTGGGCTGACTATGTCTTTGATGAAAATTACAATTTAAGATCTTTAAAGGAAGTTGCGACGTATATCAAAGAAAACAACCATCTGCCTGATGTACCTTCGGCAAAGGATGTCGAAGAAAATGGGATCAAGGTTGGTGAAACTAATGCTTTGCTTTTAAGAAAAATAGAAGAATTGACATTATATCTTATCGAAAAAGATAAGCAAATAGATGATCTCAACCAGAAGTTGAAAGACATTCTAAATCTTCAAACCCATGAATTGATCCACCCAAGCGATTTTCAGAAATCTTCACCAAAAAGAATGCTTTATTGACACGAACTATGTTAATATGCAAGAGGATGTTCAGATATTTTTCAGCTTGTAGTTATAATCGTTTACATAAATGGATTCTGCCTTACAAATCGCAAAAGCCTGCCTCACTAATTTATTCGCGACAGCAATAAGGGC
>NZ_JAZQRL010000054.1:0-3061 GCF_045629565.1 Arcticibacter sp. | reverse complement strand
TAATGGGTGAGGGCCAGGGTAGAGGAGATCGGGCCCCGGAGGTCATGTGCGAGGATGGAAAAGAACTTGTCTTTACTTTGGTTGACTTTCTTGAGCTCTTCAGAAGTAGCCAAAAGCTGTTCGTAGTTTTTTTCGAGCTCTTTCTTTTGCGTCTTTATCAACCGTCTTTGTTTGAACCTGGTGAGATTGCTGCGCCATTGGATCGTAGCAAGTCCCAGGCATACGATCATCGTGATCAACCCGATTGACAACTTCGATAGCAGAATGGTTGCATCATGCTGTGTATTGGTTAATCCAATATAGAAGATGAGGTATATAAAGGTTAGATAAAACAGTAGTCGTGCAGGATGTATAAGCAAGCCTATGGAGCTCAGGACACAGATCAACAGAAAGGCGAGTATAGAACTGGTAGTGGCTTCGTTGTACACGGAACATATAGTACCCCATAAAGACATGGTCACCAGGACAACGTGTGGAAGGTATCTATTGAGGAACTTATAATTCGGCTTGCTGTAGGCGATGAGCGTAGCAACGAAGAGGACCGTACTGATTGCTGCGATGGAAATATTCAGGTCGAGAATGGACCTTTTCCAATCGACGAAAGATACAGAGGCATCTGATGTATAGTGGCTGTAATAAAAAGATAAAGCCAGCGCAATGGGGCCTATTAAGCCGGTGATCATAAAGCACCTGATCAGGTTGGCTTTACGGACCTCATTGTGGATGATTTTTTTAGTTAAAGCACTCGTTTCCGAATGCTTAGAGAGAGCGTTAATCAAGTGCGTCATAGATAGTTTAAACAAATTTATATTAAAATCTGGTATAAACTAATAATCAGAAATTTTCCAAAAACGTGTCCGTACCCGGCGACGGATTGGGCATAATAATCTGATGCTTTTGCGTAAATCGATGCCGTACCTCAGGAATAGGGCAGGGTGGACAGGAGTTTAGATTCCGGCGATAAGCCCGCGTGTTTTATTCTGGAAACGGAGAAATAATAATAAAGAGGCGGTAAGCAGCCCAATGGTTAGTCCATACCATATACCATTCACACCGAGCTGCATAGTGATGCCCAGAAAGTAGCCGAGTGGAATGCCGATGATCCAATAGGCAACGAAAGTGATCAGGGTGGGGATATTGACATCACCAATACCCCTTAAGACACCTAAACCGACCACTTGCATACCATCAAACAATTGAAAGAAGCCAGCAATAATCAGCAGTTGGGCGGCTATGGCAATGACCGCCTTATCCGTTGTGTAGATCAGGGGCAGTATGGTATTTCCAAGGACAAACACAAGGGCAGTTATGCTCATAAAGACAATCACGACGTGGTAACTTGCGATTGCAGACTTTCGCAGGTTCTCATAACTTCGTTGGCCGAAGTTGTTGCCTGTCTTTATCGTGGCCGCTGAAGCAATACCACTTGCAAGCATATAGGTAACGGCAGCAAGGTTGATGGATACCTGGTGAGCCGCCTGGTGTACCGCACCGATTGTGCCGATCAATATGGCGGCACCACTGAAAGCACTAATTTCGAAGGAATATTGCAAGGCCACCGGTGCACCGATCTTTAAGATTCTAACCGTCCGGACTTTATCAATAAAAAACAGCCGGAATCCCTTGAGGTATATTTTAAAATGCTGTGATCTCATCACGTAAGCAGCCATCACCAAAGCCATCACCGTACGGTCAATCAACGTACTTAAGCCAACACCTTTAACGCCCATCGGGCTGATTCCGAACATGCCCTTAACGAATATGATTCCGAGTACGACATTCAGTACATTGCCCCAAATGGAAATAAACATGGCTTGCTTGGTGAATCCAAGACCTTCGGCAAACTGTTTGAAAGTCTGGAAGATCATCAGCGGAATAATGGATAAGCCGAGATAGGTAAGGTACGGCTTTGCATATGCAACAACTTCTGGTGACTGACCAATGCTATCAATTATAGATAGTGTGCCCAGATGAATAAACAAATACAACCCGATGGAAGTGCTGAAGTTGATGATAATGCTATTGGACAGTAGTCTTCCGCATTCCTCCGGGTTTCGGCGACCATATTCTTGTGCAATCAAAGGGGTAAGTCCGTAAGAAATGCCCAGTCCGATAACAAGGATGAGCATGAAGATGCTGTTGACTAAAGATACGGCAGCAAGCTGTGTTGTCCCCGCAAAATGTCCTACGATGATACTGTCGGCCATGTTTACCAACGTGTGTCCCAGCTGAGAAACGACTATCGGTACAGCAAGAATAAGGTTATCCCTGTAAAAGGGTTTATATTTCTGATAGAGAGAAAGCAGCATGAAAAAACAAAATAAACGGCAAAGATAGCTCTATTTGCTATAAATATTTTCTGTTAATAAAAGTAAAGTACTCCTCTTTCTCGGAGGTATGTGGCTCTAGAAGGCCGATGAGAATGAGGTTAACCAGTATCTTCTGCGCCTTTTTGTGGGAGCTCCTGGTGATCTTGCTGAATTGCTTGAGGGTGATCCGGCCTTGTTCATCCAGGAACTTGAACAACTTCTTTTCATCCTCCGTATACACAATAAGCGTTCCCGTTGCTTTGTTCTCGTTTTTCAGTGTCTGTAAGATAACACTACTGGCCAGAATACATTTATCCTCCACACGGTAGTATACCCACCACTTATTGTTATCGTCCAAAGCATAATGCGGTTTCAGATCGCTTTTATCCACAGAAACCACCAAAACCAACCTGTCGTCTATGTATACTTCTTCAAATTTAGGTTCAATGGCCGGCTTGCAGAATTGATAAGCCGACCTGGTGATCATATATTTCTCTTCATCTTCAGACTTCACGCCAACGATCTTACCTTCGTCTGTCACTCCGATCAATAGCCGGCCACCTTGATTATTGGCAAAGGCAACCAGGCTTTTGGCTATTTTTTGGCTACTTGTGATCGTTTTTTTAAAATCAAGTGTAGTACCTTCCCCCTCTAAAATTAACTTTCTGATATTCATACCCGCTCCAGATAATCACTGTTTAATATGCAATGGTTGGTTTTTCTCCGAGATGAAGATTCCGCACGTAAACTTC
>NZ_JAZQRL010000053.1:0-34164 GCF_045629565.1 Arcticibacter sp. | reverse complement strand
ATTCTGGTTTGCAGAGAAAGGCAAAAAAAAAGCCCTTAAACAACAAAAGCATCCTGTGAGAGGATGCTTTTGATCAATATATAAAATGAGTTTGATTAACCGATCTTAACATTAATTGCGTTTAGGCCTTTTCTGCCCTGTTCAACGTCGTAGGTTACTGAATCATTCTCACGAATGTTATCTAACAAACCTGAAGAATGAACGAAGATTTCGCTATCGCCATTTGCTG
Source organism: Arcticibacter sp. (assembly GCF_045629565.1). Lineage (GTDB taxonomy): Bacteria > Bacteroidota > Bacteroidia > Sphingobacteriales > Sphingobacteriaceae > Arcticibacter. The sequence goes on along the minus strand of NZ_JAZQRL010000053.1, from coordinate 33,935 downwards.
GCACGATGAATCCAAAACCTTTTGTCTCGTTGAAAAATTTTACTGTTCCTTGTTGCATTGTAATTTTAATTAATTATCCAAATGTACATTAATTTATTGAAAGTAAGGCACTATCGGGAATTATATTTTGCGACATGACACTTCTGTGTTTATCTGAAGGAGGGCGCAAACCATGCAGACTTGCTTTTGTTTAGTCCGCATGGAATTTAATATCAACCTCTCGGACATCGTGAGTATGTGCATGTCCGTTCTTTGCGGAGGTATAATAGGCTTTGAAAGGGAATATAAAAGTAAGTCTGCCGGTTTTCGGACTATCGTATTGATTTCCCTGGGTTCGACCATATTTACGATCGTCTCCGGATATGGGACCGGCTCGGACGATCGGATCTCGGCGAATATCATCACGGGAATAGGGTTTATAGGAGCAGGCGTAATTTTCAAAGATCAGGTTTCCATCAGGGGATTGACCACGGCCGCGGTGATCTGGACTTCTGCGGCTATCGGAATGACGACCGGGATCGGCTACCACGCACTGGCCTTTCTCTTTACCCTTATTACGCTTATTATACTATTAATGGTTACTAAGGTGGAAAAGCTTATCGGCGCGCTGCAGAAGCAGAAAATTGTGAGCGTGACGTTCAATCATTCAGACCTTAACCGCATCCGCGCGTTGGAACAGTCGTTTAATAATAGTGAACTGAGTATCGAGCGGCTGGAGCTGAGCAAGGACAATGGCAGTCTGACCGTCCTGTGGCAGGTAACGGCTACCAAAAAGTCGTTCAGCGAGCTCAATGAGAGGCTCGCTGATGTGGGGGAGATAATAAGCTTCAGTTAAGGGCGGCGACGCCTTTCCTTCTTTTCCTTCTTCATCCGGGCTCTCACTCCGTCATCTACACCGCGCCCGGTAGCAACAGGTTCAAAGGCGGCGCCTGACGTGTGCGGGGCAGGTGGAGCGGTTTTGATCTGGTACCGGTGGATGATGTTTGCTGATATCCGCTCGGTAAGATCAGGAAACAGCTGATGAGAATACCAGGCACCTTTTGCTTTCCAGCCAACGGGCAATACTTTTCTTGGTCGCAGTGATGCCCGTATGACGGCATTAACCACCTTCGATGGAGGGTCCATGGCGGCCATTCGGGGTGTTCCGCCACTGTAGTTGGCGGAATGACCCCAGAATGGGGTATCGACTGCCCAGGGTTCGACTGTCACCACCCTGATTTTTTTTTGGCCGCTCAATCTCAGCTCCTGGTTTATCGCCTGGCCAAGATTGAGCACGCCGGCTTTCGTGGCGGCATAGGCGGCATGATAGGCCAGGGGATTTTCACTCTCAATAGATCCCATGTTGATCAGGGTGCCGTAGCCCTGACTTCTGAACTGGCGGATGGCCGCATGCGATCCGTAAACGAAGCCTTTCAAATTGACATCGATGATTCGTGCCTGATCGGCGACCGGGATCTCCCAAAAGCGGCCGATTGCGCCTACTCCGGCCATATTAATCCAGACATCAATTTTTCCGTACTGCTTAATCGCAGCTGCTGATAAATGTTCAACTTCCTCAGGATTAGCTATATCCGTTTTTATGACGAGTGCTGTTCCGCCGGATGTCCGAATGTTTTCCGCAATTTCCCCGAGCAGATCCTCACGTCTGGCAGCCACGACAACGTTGGCTTTGTACCTGCCTAATTGCTCTGCGACGCCGCGGCCAAAGCCGCTGGAAGCGCCGACAATCACAAAGGTTTTGCCCGTGATTTTCTTCTGTCCTGCTTGGCCAAGTTGGGATGTCGCACAGCTTGAAAGTTGAAAAAGTGAGGTAGTGAGAATGATAAACGTGATTAGCGGTTCTCGGAATAATGAAATTTGGTGTCTGATTAGGTTGTTGATTATCTGCATTTTAGTAAATTATGGTTTACAGTTGCATTTAATAACCTATTGTTAATAATCATGTTTTCAGTTAGTTAACAACACGTAGTATCAGCAGCATGAAAAAGTATTTCTACGCTTCATGCGGGCTAAGTTGTTCAGCGTGATAGGAAAATGTGCCTGTATATGCCCTATATGAAAATATCGGTATAGTAGTTGCCTTAGATATATCGGCCGGCGCAGTGAAAAGGGGTAGCCCCTTAGGGTAAACGCAAAGTGGGAACGCAGGTCTTCCTCAATCGGGAAAACGATTTCACGATTGAGGAAACGTTGCAACAAAATAAAAACGCTCAATATTAATTTACTAAAATTAACAAACTCTCAAAACTATGGAAATTCATTACGGTCAAATCCTTGAAAAAGTTGTTCGAAGAAACGGTCATTCAATCAGTGACGTCGCCAGGTTAACCAATGTTAACAGACGTTCCGTTTATAACTGGTTTAATCAGCAACAGCTCAAGGCCGACATCATCTTCAGAGTGGGTTGTGTAATTAATCACGACTTTTCCATCGAGCTCCCTCATCTGTTTACCTCTGAAGATTTCGAAAGAGGATTTAAAAGAGCATCTTTCTCGATGAGTATTGATGACTCGGCGGAAGACGAAACTCAGCATTACTGGAAAGATAAATATATCAGCTTATTGGAGCAGTATAACCAGCAGTTGGCACACCAGCTATCTGTAGCGGTTTAGTTCTACGAGCCTACAGCTGGAGGGCCTGACTTTCGATTGAAAGTCGGGCTTTTCTTTTTTTAGTCAGCTTGCTCAAGCGGCTGGGGCGCATCGGCAGAAGCGCGCTCTTTACCGCAATTGGCGCAAAACCGGGCTGTCCTGGGGTGAATGGGCCCGCGGCAGAACCTGCACTTCTCCTTAGCCTCATCGGTAGCCCTGGCCATCTCCACGGATACGATTCCGGTAGGTACCGCAATAATTCCGTATCCGATGATCATCAGGATGCTCGCCAGGAGCTGACCCACCGGGGTTTGGGGGGATATATCCCCATAGCCAACGGTTGTAATGGTGACGATAGCCCAATATATCGATACAGGGATGCTGGTGAAGCCGCTTTCATCGCCTTCAATGATATACATGAGCGTACCGATAATGGTTACCAGGGTGATCACACTCATGATGAAAACCGTGATCTTATGCATGCTCGACTTAAGCGCAGAGGTGAGTATGTTCCCTTCGTAAAGGAAGCGGCTGAGTTTTAAGATCCTGAAAACCCTGAGCAAGCGGAAAGCGCGTACCACTACCAGGTACTGTCCACCCGAAATAAATAAGGTCAGGTATGCCGGCAAGACGGCAATGAGATCAATTAAGCCGTAGAAACTGAAAACGTATCTCAGGGGCTTGGGCGAGCTGTAGATCCGCAACAGGTATTCGATAGTGAATATGGCGGTGAAGAACCACTCGGCAGTACGGATGTAGACGAGATAGTTCTGCCGGATACTGGCCACGCTTTCGAGAAAAACGGACAGGATGCTGAACAGTATCAGCCAAAGGAGGATCAGATCAAAGAGCCTTCCGGCAGGGGTGTCTGACCGGAACACCACTGTATAAATCTTTCTTCGGAGCTCTTCGTCTTTCCTTGCTTTCATATGGGAGTTAACTTCGAGTACACAACATACATCCCGGCATAATGTGTTTACAGATTGAGTAATGGCGGGAGTAATTTTTTCCTTTAGTGTATTGGATATTGTCTGAATAGATTTACTTTAGCGTTTCGGGAACGTTTCCGGTAAACTGATTTTAACGTATAAACTTATAAAGTATGAGAACATTTCTCTTTTTAGTTTGCTTATGGTTGGCTATACCTCAGATTAGCCGTGCACAGGATATGAAATCTCCCAACGGTAATTTTGCGCTTAGGTTCTCCCTTCAAGCTGACGGTACGCCCGTGTACAGCCTGAAGTATAAGGGTAAGGATGTCATCAAGCCCAGTAAACTCGGGTTCGAGCTGAAGCGTCAGGCGAGGGATGTGGCATCTGGGGGTGATATGAACCAGAAGGTTGCCAACGCGGAATCTTCGTTGCATGATAGCTTTACTCTGGTGGATTCGAAGACTTCGGCTTTCGACGAGACCTGGACACCCGTCTGGGGGGAGGTGAAAGAGATCCGCAATCATTACAACGAGATGGCGGTTACCCTGAAGCAGAAAGGCACCAACCGGCAGATGCTGATCCGTTTCAGGCTGTTTGACGACGGCCTGGGCTTCCGCTATGAGTTCCCTCACCAGAAGGAACTGACATACTTTGTGATAAAGGAAGAAAAAACGCAGTTTGCGATGACAGGAGATCATACGGCATTCTGGATTCCAGGGGATTACGATACTCAGGAATACGATTTTACTACATCAAGGCTTTCTGAAATCAGGGGACTGATGTCCAAAGCTATTACCGATAACGTGTCTCAGGCATCATTTTCGCCGACCGGGGTGCAGACATCGCTGATGATGAAGACAGACCAGGGTATCTATATTAATCTGCACGAAGCTGCCCTGATCAATTATGCGTGTATGCATCTTAATCTGGACGACAAGAATATGGTGTTTGAGTCATGGCTGACCCCTGATGTGAAGGGCGACAAGGGATACATCCAGGCACCTTTCAGTACGCCATGGAGAACGGTGATCGTGAGTGACGATGCCCGTGATATCCTGGCTTCAAAGATGACCTACAACCTGAACGAGCCTTGCAATATCGAGGATACTTCATGGATCAAGCCGACCAAATATGTAGGTGTATGGTGGGAGATGATCACCGGCAAGAGCTCGTGGGCTTATACGGATGAATATCCTTCCGTACAGCTGGGTATTACCGACTATACGAAAGCAAAACCGAATGGCAAGCACGGTGCTACTACCGAGAATGTGAAGAAACATATTGACTTCGCGGCGGAACACGGTTTTGATGCGGTACTGGTGGAAGGCTGGAACGAGGGATGGGAAGACTGGTTCGGTAATTCCAAAGATTTTGTTTTCGATTTCGTGACTCCTTATCCGGATTTCCATGTTAAGGAGATCAGGGATTACGCCAAATCGAAAAAGGTAAAGATGATTATGCACCATGAGACATCTAGCTCCGTACGTAATTACGAGCGGCACATGGACAAGGCCTATCAGTTTATGAAAGACAATGGGTATGATGCCGTGAAGAGCGGTTATGTGGGAAATATCTTGCCGAGAGGGGAGAATCATTACAGCCAGTGGATTGTCAATCACTACCAGTATGCGCTGGAAAAAGCGGCGGAGTATAAGATTATGATCAATGCGCATGAGGCTGTGCGCCCGACAGGAATCGCGAGAACGTATCCGAACCTGATCGGGAATGAGTCTGCCCGCGGTACGGAGTATCAGGCATTCGGAGGCTCAAAGCCCAACCACGTAACGCTTCTGCCTTTTACCAGGCAGCTGGGCGGTCCGATGGATTATACTCCGGGGATTTTTGAAATGGACATCAGTAAGTTGAACCCGGACAATAAGTCGCATGTAAACAGCACGATTGCCAATCAGCTGGCGCTTTATGTGACGATGTACAGTCCGCTTCAGATGGCTGCTGATCTGCCGGAACATTATATGAGGTTTCCGGATGCGTTTCAATTTATTAAGGATGTAGCTGTCGACTGGGATGATAGCCAATACCTGGAAGCTGAGCCGGGGCACTATATTACGGTGGCGCGTAAGGCGAAGAACACCGGAAAGTGGTTTGTGGGGAGTGTGGGCGGAAACGAGCCGAGAACATCGAAGATAGATTTCCGGTTTTTAGAAGCAGGTAAAACATATATCGCCACACTCTATACTGATGCGAAGGATGCGCATTATAAAACAAACCCTCAGGCGTATACGATCCGCAAGGTGGTGGTCAACAGTAAATCTAAACTTTCGCAGTTTGTTGCTGCGGGTGGTGGATATGCGATCAGTTTGGAGGAGGCGGGCAAGGCCCGGGCGAAGGGACTGGAGAAACTTTAGTGAAAGTTGCCCCCAGGCTTTAAAACGGTTTATTTAGGAGAGCGGTTCCACTTCGGTGGGCCGCTTTCTTTGTTTGAGCCACAAATGTTATACAATCTGAAACATTCTTGTTAGCTTAATGATGCGCCGAACCCTAGATTTGCTCTTGTATACTAACCTGTAATACTTCATTTATGAAAAGAATGTTATTCGTACTGTTTGTGGTATCCTGTCTGGGATCGTATAGTGCCCGCGCGCAACAGGGCCCTGCTGCCGGAGTAAAGTCGACCTACGCTAATCCGCTCTCCATTGCGTTTGGCGACCCGTTTGTAATGAAAGACGGAGATATGTATTTTATGTATGGTACGGGTGGTGGTGCCAAGGACGGTTTCGCCGTGTATTCATCTCCTGATCTGAAGAACTGGAAGGATGAAGGCCAGGTATACTTTGGCAATAATAAGAACGGGTGGGGAACTGGAGCCTACTGGGCCCCCGAAGTTTATAAGCGGAACGGTAAGTATTACATGTTCTACAGTGCGCAGTGGAGGCATAATCCTACTCATGAGGAAGAGAACTTTAAGATCGGTGTAGCAGTTGCGGATAAGCCGACAGGCCCGTTCGTAGACATGCGGAATGAGCCCATATTTGATCCCGGATACCCGATCATTGATGCGAATGTATGGTTTGAGAACGGCAAAACGTATCTGTATTATTCGAGATGCTGCTACAAGCATCCGGTAGAGAGCGAGGTGGCTGACTGGGCGCGGAAAAAAGGCTGGTATAAGGAGATTGAGGAGAGCTGGGTATATGGCGTGGAAATGAAGAATGACTTTAGCGGCGTGATCGGAGAACCGGTTCTGCTGCTGCGCCCTCCCGTAAAAATGGATATTGCGGAATGGGAAAGCAGGTCGGTGACTTCCAGAGAAGTCAACCGTCGCTGGACCGAAGGATCGTTCATCTTCAAGAATAAGGATACGTACTATATGATGTATTCGGCCAATAACTTTGACGGTCAGAACTACGCTGTTGGTTATGCGACATCGAAGTCGCCTTTGGGACCCTTCGTTAAGGCTGCCAATAATCCGGTGCTACAGAAGAACGGAAGGGTTACCGGTACCGGTCATAACAGTATGACCTTGTCACCTGACGGCAAAGACCTGTTATGTGTATATCACGGAAGAACAGACGCCACCGGGCATGAGAGACTTGTATTTATTGATAAAATGGAGGTTGGAAAAGACGGAAAGCTGGTGGTTTATGGACCGACAACGGCAAAGTGAAGGATGATGTGGAATTAAGTGCCTACCTTAGTACTGTTTTCATATCCACTTATCCTATTAATCTTGAAGCTCTACATTAAACATATGGTTTGCATACGCTGCAAGATGGTGGTTAAGCAAGAGCTGAGAAAACTCGGGCTGCATTTTGTCGTGGTGAACCTGGGCGAAGTGGAGCTGATGGAGAATATCACCGCTACTCAGAAGCAGCGCTTTAAAAGTGCCATCGGCAGGTTCGGACTGGAGTTGATGGACGATAAAAAGAGTATTTTAATTGAGAAAATTAAAAACGTGGTGGTTGAACTGGTCCATTATACCGACGACTCTTTAAAAACCAATTTTTCCACTCATCTGAGCGAGAAGCTGGAGTACGATTATACTTATCTCGCGAATCTTTTTTCGGAGGTGGAGGGTATCACCATCGAACATTTTGTTATTATCCATAAAATAGAACGGGTGAAAGAGCTGCTGGTATATGACGAACTCTCCCTCAAGGAGATCTCTTACAAGCTGCATTATAGCAGTGTGGCGCATCTTTCCAATCAGTTCAAAAAAATAACAGGCCTGACGCCTTCGCATTTCAGGAAGCTGAAAAATTACCGGAGGGCGGGGCTGGTGGACTTAACTTCCGGGGCCGAAAGCGAAGGTGATCCGGATTCATGACGGGGTCGGTATGTGAAAGATATAAATTATAGCATGAATTGTATAACTGTTATGGGCTGACTTAGTGCACCTTTATGCAGATATGCATAAAAACAACTTTACCAATCAGCCTCAGGTTTTATACATTACATCGTACCCCCCAAGGGAATGCGGTATTGCTTCTTATTCTCAGGACTTAATTAAAGCCCTGGCTAATAAATACGACAATTCATTCACGTCTTCGATCTGCGCCCTGGAGTCAGACACGGAGGTTCATACGTATGGCGATGAGGTGAAATTTGTTTTGGATACCTCAGACGCGGCCTCTTATCTGCAATGCGCAGAGGCGATCAATGCATCAGCGGATATCAGGATCGTCATGATTCAGCATGAATTTGGTCTTTTCGATAGCAGGTATGATGAAGATTTTCTTCATTTTCTATCGAGTCTGAACAAGCCCGTTATCATTACCTATCATACCGTTTTGCCCCGGCCTGATGCGGTGTTTAAACGTAAGGTAGAGGAGATTTCTGCCCGTAGCAGTGCTATCATTGTGATGACGCAGCATTCAGCTGACATTCTGGTGTCAGATTATCGTATTCCTGCGGAGAAAATTTCGGTGATACCGCATGGGGTGCACCTGGTTCCACACTCCAATAAAAAGGCGTTGAAAGAGAAGTATGGTCTTTCGGGCAGAACGATTCTCTCCACCTTCGGACTGATCAGTTCGGGTAAAAGCATAGAGACGACCTTAGATGCGCTCCCGGACGTGATTAAGAATGAACCCGGTGTTTTGTTTTTAGTGATTGGCAAGACGCATCCCAACGTGGTGAAGCATGAAGGTGAACGATATCGTAACCAGCTTCTTGAAAGGGTGGAAAAGCTCGGCTTGCAGGACCATGTCCGATTTGTCAACTATTATCTGCCTCTGGAAGAGCTGTTGGAATACCTGCAGTTAACGGATATCTACTTGTTTACCTCAAGGGACCCTAACCAGGCGGTAAGCGGAACATTTTCGTACGCCATCAGCTGTGGCTGCCCAATAATATCAACGCCTATCCCTCATGCGAAAGAGGTGCTTAAAAACGATGCGGGGATCATTTTTGACTTTGGAAATTCGGATCAGTTAGCAAGTGCCGTCAATCGCCTTTTGGCCGACGAGAACCTGAGGGACACTTATAGCAATAACGGGTTGCAAAGGATTGTGTCGAGCGCGTGGCAAAACGTCTCCATTTCACACGCTAACCTTTTCAAAAAACATGATGAGGGGTTTGACTTGCGATTCCGGATACCTGAAATCAAATTAGACTTTGTAAAGCATCTGACGACGGATTTTGGTATCATTCAATTTTCAAAGATTGACGCACCGGATATTACTTCGGGATATACGCTGGATGATAACGCAAGAGCGCTGGTGGCAATGGTCATGGACTTCGCGCTATCCGGCGACAGGGACAATCTGCCGTATATATCCCTGTATCTGCATTTTATTAAGTTTTGTCAGCAGCAGGACGGAGACTTCCTGAACTATGTGGATGAGGAGAAGAATTTTACGCCTCAGAATGCGGAGACCAATCTGGAAGATTCGAATGGCAGGGCTTTATGGGCCTTGGGGATTCTTATTTCCCACCGGGATATTTTGCCGGAATCTTTTATTGATACAGCCTATGTGGTTTTTGATAAAGCGCTGCGGCAAACCACAGAAATGCACTCGACGCGGGCAATGGCTTTCTCGCTGAAAGGGCTATGTTACTATAACCGAAACAGAGAGGTTGTTGAGCACCTCGTGGTGATCGAAACGCTTGCGGCCAGATTAGCCGAAATGTATAAACATGAAGGGGAGCTATCCTGGGAGTGGTTTGAAAGCTATCTCACCTACGGGAACAGTATCTTGCCGGAATCATTGTTGTGTGCTTACGAGATAACCCATAACATCATCTACAAAGAGATTGCCCAATGTTCATTCGCATTTCTTTTGAAGCAGACATTTGATGAGACGGGTATCAAAGTAATTTCCAACCAGGAATGGTTGAAGAAGGGAGGAACCGCGGCCCGTTTTGGCGAACAACCTATAGATGTGGCTTATACCATACTGGCTCTCGACCGGTTTTATCAGGTGTTTAAAGATGAGGCGTATCTGGATAAAATGAATACGGCTTTTGACTGGTTTCTGGGAAGGAACCATTTGAAGCAGATTATCTACAATCCCTGCACGGGAGGCTGCTACGACGGACTCGAAGAGCATCAGATTAACCTGAACCAGGGAGCGGAATCTACGGTCAGTTATCTGATGGCCCGGCTAACCGTCGAGAAGTATCGTGTGGAGGCTACCGTATGAGGATCGCTATACTATCAGCTATTGCGTGGAGAACACCTCCGCGCAACTACGGTCCGTGGGAGCAGGTAGCGTCCAATATCGCAGAAGGGCTCGTTTCTACAGGTCATGATGTGACGCTATTCGCAACCGGGGATTCTGAGACAGGAGGGAAACTCGATGCCGTTATTCCGGGGGGATATGCAGAAAACCCCGGCGTTGATGCGAAAGTCGCCGAATGCCTGCATATCAGTAACCTGATGGAGCGGGCAGGGGATTTTGATCTGATTCATAATCACTTTGATTTCCTGCCTTTGACTTATTCCAGGTTGTGCGGTGCCCCGATGGTAACTACCATTCACGGGTTTTCGTCGGAAAGGATTATTCCTGTCTACAAGAAATACAATGAATCAACGCATTATGTATCGATAAGTGATTCAGACCGGCATCCGGATCTGGATTATCTGGCAACGGTATACAATGGCTTGAAGCTCGCTGATTTCACATTTAATCCGCTCCCTCAGGATTACCTGTTGTTTTTCGGGAGAATACATCCCGATAAGGGCACTGCTGAAGCGATTGAAATTGCCTTAAAAAGCAATAAGCGTCTCCTGATAGCGGGCCTGGTTCAGGATGAGCGTTATTACGACGAGCGCGTGAAGCCTTTACTGAACGAACAGATCGTGTATGTGGGAAATGCAGATGCGGAAAAGCGGCAGGAGCTGTTGGGTAACGCGCTTGCTCTGCTGCACCCGATCCGGTTTAATGAACCTTTTGGCCTGAGTGTTGCGGAAGCGATGCTCTGCGGTACTCCTGTAATCGCTTTCAACAGAGGCTCAATGCCTGAATTGATCAGGGACGGCGAAACGGGCTTCCTGGTGGGCGGGGTAGAGGATGCTGTGGAAGCGGTTCAAATGCTCCCGGGAATTGATCGTAAGTCATGCAACTTATGGGCTTCTTCTCAATTTTCCCAGGAGAAAATGGTGGATGATTATCTAGCGTGCTATGAGTCAGTACTCGGTTGATTTTTCAAACGGTTCAGCAGGGCTTCCAGATTGACGCTGGCAAAAGATGAACAATAATCGGATAAGCCATAAGGAATGATCAACTCACCATTATTGATTATCGAGCCGCAGGAGTAAACCACATTAGGCACGTAGCCGACACGCTCCTCGGGGTTGGCGATCAGCAAGGGTTGGTCAAGACGACCGATTTCGATAGAGGGGTCTTCCAGATCAAGCAGGCTGGCTCCCAGGCAGTAGCGTCTCATCGGCCCGACTGCATGGGTAATCACAAGCCAGCCGTCCTCGGTCTCGATTGGCGACCCGCAATTGCCGATTTGAATAAACTCCCAGCTGTATTTAGGGCTCTGCAGCTTAACCGGATTTTCCCAGATATTGATCTTGTCGGAGTACATAATGTAGTTATTCTGTCCGTCAATTCGTGAAAGCATAGCGTATTTACCATTGATTTTCCTGGGGAAAAGCGCCAGGTTTTTGTTCTGGGCACCGGCTCCGAACAGGGGACCGACATTGAACTCGTAAAAATCTTTAGTTGTTAAAAGCTTCGGCATGATCAGGAGGCCGTCATACGCCGTATAGGTGGCGCAGTACAGAATGGAACCGTCGTCTTCAACGAACTTTACGAAACGTGCATCTTCGATGCCTTTTCGTTCGAATTCTGAGATCGGGAATATGACGCGATCTGATATATCGGTGTCTGTTGAAAATGTGATTCGATGGTAAGAGTCGGATAGCCATAATACCCTTTCCAGGGCAGAGTCTTTGAGGGGATCGGGCTCGTTTTGCTGGGATTCAAGGATGATCCTTCTGAGGGAAGCATAGTCAAAGGAATCGGCGAGTTTGGCGTCCAGTTCGGCGACGACCACGTTGCTGATCCGGGATATCAGTGCCTTTTGCAGAAAGAGCTCTTTGTTGTAGGTTGCATTCTGGACAATTTCTGCTTCATCAATATAATCACCGGAAGGAATGACATGGATGTCGTTGTTCTTGTCGATCAATGCACGTCTGAACACGATAGAGGAGATATGACCTTCGCCCACGGCCCTGAAACTGATGATCAGCCGGCGCTCGCCGTCTTCCAGGTCGGTTTGGTCGGGGTCTTCGACTACAGAGGGGTTAAAAAAAGCGGCCGACTCGATAGAGTATTCATGAGTGAAGTAAGCGCCCATAAGCAGCCTGGTGAAGTGGGGGACTTTTGATTCATCCACTTGCAGGGCTTTAAGCAGGAATTTTACTTTGTCATAATTCTTGAGTAAGAGCTTGGTGACGCTCCTGTGGCGTTTGGAAAACTCCTGAAGCAGGGGTGAGAGAATGGCGAAGACTTCTTCGTCTGTTAACTCAAGTACTTTGCTGAGGACTTCTTTACCGCGTTCTTCTCCGTTGTAGAAAAATCTGGCGATGACGCGTTTAGGATCTGGATATACTTTTACTGGCTTTCTTTCTATAGCTAATCTCATTGGGTATATTAAAGTGTATACAGGGATGTCCCTGTAAGATAGTGGTTATATTATTCGTATCCGCTTTTGATAACGGTCAGGATCATTTTAAATCGCTCGTTTGATCTGATGTAATTGGGAAGGTGCGCGGGGAGGATAATTCCGCATCCTGTGGCCAGGTTGGTTGAAGTGGAGTCTATCACAATTTCCGCTTTTCCTTCTATTACCTGCACGAAGCTGTCGAAAGGAGAGGTCTTCTCCAGGAGGCTTTCGCCTTCATCAAACGACATCAGGCTTATATTTCCGGAGGCTCTTTTTATGATCGTTTTGATCACTATGGCGTTTGGAATATAGTCTATAGTATCGACCATCACGTGGGATCTTGATTTTGGCAGGTCTGAACCATCGTAATCTTTGTTATTCTTGTCCATCTGCACCAGTTTCGTGTTAGTTGATATTATCCGATGAATAGTTTGCATCGAAGTGTTTCTTATCTATCAAATGTACCCGAACCGCGAGTTTCGTCATTACATGATACAGATGATTAGTTGCATAATTCACATGTTGTGTTAGGGGGCGGAATGCTGCCTTCTTTAAGTCGGGGTCTCCCGGAAATGTGATATGATAAAAAAATGACCGCGGAGAGGGGATCCATGCAATTTTTTGCAGACTTTTGGGTGACGTTCATTTGATGACCGGAGAATCTGACCAAGCAATTACCTAATTAAAAACAAACCAATTAATATGACAAAGAGAATTTCAATCTTATCCTTACTTTGCTTCTCCATGCTCAGTATTTTCAAACCGGTTCATGCCCAGCAAGATGGGGGACCCGTTCAAGCTGTTTCGAGGGTAGTGGAAGACGGAGGTACCGGTCCGCACAGCGCCATTATGCTGACAGAACGGACGCTGCCCGGTCATACGGTTTTTCGGCCGAAGGACCTGGGCGTATTTGGGAAGAGCAGTAAACTTCCGATCATTGCATGGGGCAACGGAGCCTGCGCGAATTCGCCGTGGGAGCACGTGAACTTCTTATCAGAGGTTTCCTCTTACGGCTTCCTTGTAGTGGCTATCGGCCCGATGCCGCAGGAAGGAGATAAGAGAAAAGAAAAATCAACTTCTTCTCAGCTGACCGATGCGATTAACTGGGCGATTGCGCAGAACAGGGATAAAAAGAGTCCGTATTACGACAAGATTGATGTGAAGAATATTGCGGTTAGTGGTATGTCATGCGGCGGTTTGCAGACGCTCGAAGTGGCTTCTGATCCGCGTGTGACCACGGTGGTCGTTTGCAACAGCGGCATATTCAAGACGCCGGGAAACGGCATCAGCAATATGCCGAACCTTACGAAAGAAAGCCTGAAGAAAATCCATTCACCTACCTTGTATATGCTGGGAGGTGAAAAGGACATTGCCTATGCAAATGGAATGGATGATTATCATCAGATCAATCATGTACCTGTTTTTATGGCCAATATGGATGTAGGGCATGGCGGAACCTACAGTCAGCCGCATGGTGGTGAATTTGCGAAGGTTGCGACGGCCTGGTATAAGTGGCAACTGAAAGGGGACAGCGAGGCAGGAAAAATGTTTACAGGTGAGCCTGCCGGACTTGCGAAGAATCCGAACTGGAAGGTTGAGAAAAAGAACATGCTTTAGTGAAAAAAGCTGCTTAATGATGACCCTGTTGCATAACGTCTGTCGCATATGTGTTTCCGCCCATATGAAAAAACTGTATTGGAAGCGGAGTAAATGCTTTTACCTGGCCGTTGGCCTGCTCGTCTTTATGACACGCAGTTCCCTTCAGCTGACCGCACAGGTGAACAGCCGGATTGAACATTATTCTACGGAGAATGGCCTGTCGCATGACGCAGTAACAGACATTATGAAGGACAGGGAGGGCTTTATGTGGTTTGGGACCTGGAACGGCCTTAATCGTTTCGACGGTCACGAGTTTGTCTCCTACGCCCCGGTCCCGGGGGATAAGTCGTCGCTGAAGACCCCAAGGATTTACCGCATTTTTGAAGATTTATCGAATCATTTATGGCTGACAGGATATGATGAGCAGATATACAGGTTTGATAAAGGGACACACCACTTTCTGAATTTCTCAGATATCGTCAATAAGCGTGTGAGGCGTGAGATTTTATTCAGCGGCGTCTATGTTACCAGGCAAGGTTCCGTATGGGTCTTAACTAAACGTGACGGACTATTTCATATTCCGGATCCAAAAGAACCGGAACATTTCCGTTGGTATAGAAAAGGCGCTTCTTCTGAATGGAACCTTTTATCTGATCATATTGCCTTCTTTCATGAAGATACGGGGGGAAGAATTTGGGTAGGGACAGACGCTGGATTAATATGTCTTGAAAAGCGAAACGGAACCTATAGACGGGCTTCGTCGCCGTCTGATACACTGGATTCCTTCAGGTTTACGGTGTTTCATGAATCGAAAGAGTTTATGGTGTTTGGGACATCAGATGGTACGGTCGTGATCTACGACAAGCGGTCGGCGAAGTTACACACGAGAAAATTGACTTCCGGAAGTATAGACGGTCTCGTCATGGGCAGGCGGACCGGCAAAATTCATGCTTCTACATCCAAAGGTGAGCTTTTTTCATTTGATGTAGCTAAGGGCCAGGCGGCGAAGATGGATCTGGGTGAACGATTATTTTCTATTTATGAAGACAGGAGTGGGGTTTTATGGATTGAACCTGAATTTCCGGGAGTAATCAGGTTTGATCCGGTCCGGAAAACTGTGCGCCGCTTTTCTCAGACCATAGACACGAATATGCAGGGTAAGAATTATTATCAGGTATTCGAAGACATCAACGGAATCGTGTGGGTAAATATGAAAGGGGGCGGATTTGGTTATTATAATCACACAGAGGGCGAAATTCAATATTTCCATAACGAACCCGGCTCAGGGGACCGCATGTTCTCCAACGTGGTATATGACTTGTTTTATGATAAGGCAGGAGTGCTATGGTTGAATACAGATGACCGAGGAGTTCATAAAGTCGTGTTTCAAGCTTCGCAGTTTGCACGGAAACTACTCGTTGCTCCTGCACGCTTTAACTCCGACAATGACGTTCGGGCGGTGTTTTCAGACAGAAAGAACCGGATGTGGTTCGGAGTAAAAAGCAGTAAACTTTATGTGCTTCAAGATGGCAGGAAACTCAAGAATGTTTTTGTGAACGAACCTGAGGGCGGCCTGGGAGATGTTTATACGATTATGGGCGACCGGCAAGGAAATATATGGCTGGGAACAAAAGGGAAAGGTTTGTATAAAGCCGCTCCCATCAATGCTGATGAATCACAATACAAGTTGACATCCTACCAGCCTGACAAGACCGGTAAAAGTAGTATGAGTGGCAAAGAAATTTATTCCGTATTTGAAGATAGGAGAGGTCGAATTTGGGTTGGTACTTTTGATAAAGGCCTACACCTTCTTGTTCAGAAGAATCATTCGGCAGAATTTGTTTGCCTGGAGAAGCTGTTGAAGGTGGTTTATCCCAGAAAATCTTTCCGGCGCGTGAGGTATGTGACAGAAGATTCGATGGGTAATATCTGGGTGGGGACAGCGGCCGGCTTAATCGTCTTTAATATCGAGCATCCCGGCAGGATCAAGATGTATAGCAAGATCTCCGGAGATTTGGCGAGCCTGGGGGCGAATGACATTCAGTACATTCTGAGGGATTCGAAGGACCGGATGTGGATATGCAGTTCAGGGGGCGGTTTGTCTCTGGCTGTTGGAAAACAACCTGTTGAGACTCTGAAATTTAAAAATTATACAACCAAACAGGGCCTCGCCAGTAACTTTTTATTAAGCTGTGTGGAGGATGATGGGGGAGACCTATGGTTGTCTACTCAGAGCGGTCTGAGTAAGTTGGACACCAAAAAAGGAATTGTCAGGAATTTCGACTCGCAGGATGGTTTGCCCAAGTCGATTTTTTCGGAGTCTTCGTGTGCGAAGCAGAAAAATGGAAACCTGGTTTTCGGGACTACAAAAGGATACATAGTTTTCAATCCGCAGCGTCTCCATTTTAACAAAGATACGTCTAATGTAGTTTTTACGCGTCTTCAGGTGAACAGTCAGGAAGTACTTCCGGAAGTAGAGGGCAGTATTATCCGGGCCGATATCAATTCTTTGCCGGAAGTAGTTCTTAATCATGATCAGAATATATTTAGTATTGACTATGCCACATTAGATTATCGGTCAAACAACAAGCAGGTATATCGGTATCGTCTGCAAGAATTTGATAAAATCTGGCGTACGAATGGTAGTGATCAACGGCGTATCACGTACACCAACTTGGCTCCCGGGAATTACAAGCTCGAGCTAGAACTGCTCAATCCGGAGCTTTATTCGAATAATCTGGCGAAATCACTTCACATTACGATTCTGCCTCCGCCCTGGCGTACGTGGTGGGCTTATTCGCTGTATGCCTTACTCTTCGTTGTTGGTGCCGGACTTGTCCGCAGGGTGGCGTTAACCATGATCCGCTTACAAAATAAGGTGACGGTGGAGAAGAAGCTGGCGGAATTAAAAGTTAACTTCTTTACAAACATCTCCCATGAGTTGAGGACGCCGTTAACGCTTATTCTGAACCCCATTGAGGAGGTTTTCCGGGACGAGACCTTATCTCCCGTGAATAGACGTTATGTTGAGATAGCCCGGAGAAATGCCGCCCGGATGGCCCGTGTTATCAATCAACTGCTGGATCTGAGAAAGGTTCAGAGTGGTAAGGCCGTTTTGAGGGTGGCGCGGGTTGAAGTAATTTCCTTTGTGAAAAAAATTGGTAAATATTTTGATGAAGAGTGCAGGCAAAAGCAGATATCCCTGAGTGTCAAGTCCAATTGTTCAGAACTGTTTTGTCTTCTAGATGCGGAGAAGCTGGATACGGTGCTTTACAACTTGCTCGCCAACGCGTTGAAATTCACGCCTGCAGGTAAGAGTATAGAGATCAGCATCTGCAGCGATGGCCGGGAGAAACTTATCATAGAAGTTAAAGATGAAGGACCGGGGGTACAAGAGGAAAAGTTGAAAGACATTTTTGAGCTATACTATGAAGCGCACTTACCGGAAGGCAGGGCAGTTAAAGGAACAGGAATCGGTCTGGCTTTGTGCAAAGATCTCGTGGAGGTTCAGGGCGGGAAGATTTCGGCTTTCAACAACCCGGTTGCAGGTCTTACGGTCAGCGTAGAATTGAAAGTGAGTGAAAGTGGTTTGGGAGAAAAGCGAGTGGAGTACCTGAATCAGCCTTATTCGCCTTCAGGGGAAAGCGAAGCGGCTCCGGGTTGGTTGGGTAAAATTGGACAGAAAGGTCTTGAAAAGCCAGCAGATGACTATCCGATGTTATTGGTAGTGGAAGATAACGCCGATCTGAGAGCTTTTTTAGTGAACGAATTGCGGGATTGCTACCGGATTGAAGAGGCCATTGACGGGGAGGAGGGTTTGAAAAAAGCCCAGGAACTGCTGCCGGACCTGATTATTTCAGATGTTATGATGCCTAAGGTTGACGGAATTCAGATGCTTGGCCAGCTGAAGCAAGATATCAATACAAGTCACATCCCGGTTATCATGCTGTCTGCAAAAGCATCCATTGAAAGTCAGATAGAGGGCTTGAGATATGGGGCGGACTGTTATATACCGAAGCCCTTCCATAAGGACTTTCTCATGGCTTCGATAGCGAATTTGCTGACGCAGAGAAAGGTTCTTTTTGAAAGGCTGATTCAGCAGCGTGCAGTGTTGCAACTAAGTCCCGGCGAGATCATCATCACTTCCAGCGATGAAGCGTTTTTGAAAAAAGTCATCAGCATAGTGGAAGAACACATGGCTGATGCAGATTTTAATATTGATACTGTTGCTGAAAGTATCGGGATGGGCAGAACTTCTTTTTATCGTAAATTTAAGAGCCTGACCGATCTTGCCCCGGTCGAGTTTGTGAGGAATATGCGCTTACAGCGCGGCAAGCAGATGATGGATGCAGGTGAGAGCAATGTATCCACTGTGGCCTATACTGTCGGTTTTAGTAATCCTAAATACTTTACAAAATGCTTTAGGGAGAAATATCAGGTAACTCCAACAGCTTATCTTAAGTCGCTGATTGCCAATTAAACCAGATAGTCCTGGGGCTGCATTTTTGACCTTTGCACAAATATTATCCCTTTTCGACTAAAAATTCGCCCTCTTATAATTTCTCCCGACCTAGATTTGAGCTTTACAGCGGGGAATAAATGAGAGCATACTTCAGATACGGCATCATAGCACTAAATTTTTTAGGGCTTGCCTTTACTACCGGACCGGGAAAGATGAGGGTCTTTCTGTGTTTGCAGGATCAGGTTCAGTATTCTAACCAATAATCAATTTACTTAATAGCGCGGGGTCTCTTTAAAGGTCTCAAAGGAACCTGAGATTAATCACCGGGGCAAATAACCTATATCTAAATCCAATTATGTTACAACAGTTAATTTCATTACTAACACCCCCAAGGGGGAGGGTCCCTTAGTATTTCTTTATCGATTTATGGCTTGCTGCTAATTCAAGGATAGCAAGCTTCTAACCATTAAAATCTTAATTGTATATGAAAAATCTTCTACTTTTTATGTGTCTGCTTGGTGCTTCTGTACAACAAGTATCCTCCCAGGGCCGGCAAGTTACCGGCAAAGTTACTGATCGGAACGGGGAAACCCTCATCGGCGTGAGTGTACTGGTGAAGGGCGCCAGCACGGGCACCAGTACCGATGTGAACGGCAATTTTAAAATTACTGTTCCTTCTAATAACGCAGTACTCGTGATTAAATACATTGGGTATACCACCAGAGAGGTTCCTACCGCTGGTCAAAATACCTTAAACATTATTCTGCAAGAGGAGGCGACCTCGCTGAATGAAGTAGTGGTTATCGGTTATGGCACCGTAAAAAGGCGCGATCTGACGGGTTCCGTTGCTTCGGTTAGCGGAGATGAAATTGCCGCGACCCCCGTTCCAAACGCAGCCCAGGCTATGCAGGGAAAGATGCCCGGGGTGAAAATTACGGCGCAAGACGGCCGGCCGGGTGCAGATATCGCTATTCGGGTTCGTGGCGGAGGTTCTATATCTCAAAGTAACCAGCCTCTTATCCTTATCGATGGTATCCCGGGAAATCTGGCCGATATTTCCGGAGATCAAATTGAAAGTATCGACGTACTGAAGGATGCATCCTCTACGGCAATTTATGGAGCCAGAGGAGCTAACGGTGTGGTTCTGGTAACTACAAAAAGTGCCAAGTCTGGTAAAACGACGGTGGCGTATAGTGGTTATGCGAAAATCAACACGCCAACAAAGTACCTGGAATCACTAGCTCCCTATGATTATTTGAGATATGTATGGGCCAACGCCGCGGCAAATGGCGTGGCTTACCAAACGCCTTTCGAGAAATATTATGGGCTTGGAGCTAATGCCGGTGCAAATACCGGAGGTATTGAAAGTTATCGCCATTTAGCTTCTGATGATATCCAACGACAGGTATATAATGAGTCCGTTTCCTGGAACCATGCCCTGACCCTGACTTCCGGGACTGATAAAACAAAGGTCCTGTTTTCTGCAAATTATACCGACGATCAGGGAATGAAGGTCAATTCTTATTACAAACGTGCGAACGCCGCATTTAAGCTTACTCAAAAGATATTTGAGAATTTGACATTTGACTTGAATACCCGATATACGCGTACCCCGACACTGGGGGATGAAGGGGTGACCAGTGGTGCCGGATCTTTACTTTCGACATCTTATCGTTTTCGCCCGATTGCCACTGAGCACATCCTGGGAGACCTTGATGCCGTCAGAACAGGTAATATTGAGCAGTATGGAAAGAACTCGATGTGGGATAACTATAGTCCTGTAGTCCGTATCGGCGACTATCACCCGTACAACAAAAATCAAAATGCCGTGGCCATTACTTCATTAAACTGGGGTATTATCAAAGGCTTGACTTACCACACGGATTTTAGCTTGAATACAGCGTGGAACGAGCGAAAATACTGGTCAGGGGCTGTCTACAATAATTATATTGAAGACGCGACAGGCACCGTACTGCATGCCGGGGCGGCAGATTACCGGAAATCGGATAGCTGGAGTCTGCGTTGGACCAACACATTGAATTATGAGTTCAAGATCAATGAATCTCACAAATTAAACCTGTTGGCGGGGCAGGAAGTAGCCAATTCGGGAGGAACTAGCCTGGGTGTACAAGCTAACCGTTTTCCGGCAAACTTCGACAGGGAGACCGCTTTCGCTCAGATCAACCAGTATGACACCTCTGTCGGTTCGGCTTTATTTTCCTCCAATGTTTCTTTTCCAAGCCGCATGCAGTCCTATTTCGGACGTGCAAATTATTCTTTGCTAGACCGTTATTTGCTCACCTTAACATTTCGTGCCGACGGTTCTTCCACCTTCGGGCCTAATAACAAATGGGGTTATTTCCCGGCAGTGGCTTTTGCCTGGAGAGTTTCCGATGAGCTTTTCATGAAGAATCTCCAATGGTTAGACAATTTAAAGGTACGCGCATCTTACGGTGAGGCAGGAAATGACCGGATAGACCCTAGCTTGTTTATTCAAAACTGGGGGTCTGTTACGGATCAAAGAAACCAGTATGCGATCAACAACATTCGTCAAGCCGCGTATCAGGTGGGTACAAGTCAGGCAAATCCAGATCTGAAGTGGGAGACGACGATCACCCGTAATATCGGAACTGATTTTGGGTTTCTTAAAAACAGGCTCTCCGGTACCATTGATTTATATTGGAATTCCACTAAAGACCTGTTAACTCAGGTGCCGATTCCTGCTATCACGGGCTATCCTTTCAGTACAAAGAATATCGGACAGACCAGTAATAAAGGAATCGAACTATCTCTTAGCGCGTCTATCCTTCGAAGCGATAGCTGGAGAGTAAGCGCTGGCGGTAATATCAATTTTAACAAGAGCAATATCGATAAGCTCGCCCCCAATATAACCGGGTTGTATGGTACAAACTGGAATAGCGCCGGTACTTACCCTGTTTCGGATTATGTGCTGTTAGAAGGCCGGCCAGTTGGTCTGGTTCGCGGACTGACATACGAAGGTTTCTATACTCCTGAAGATTTCACCTATAACAATGGCGTCTATACGCTTAATCAGGGTGTAGCAGATCTGGGTAATTTTATGGGAATTGTGCACGGTCTCAGTTCAGCCAACCGGCCGGCCGGTCAGACTGCGTATCCAGGACTGCCCAAGTTTAAGGACTTCGATAACAACGGAAAAATTGATGACAAGGACCTTGCTGTTATAGGTGAGATGCAGCCGTTGCATACCGGGGGATTTAATTTCGATGTCGGCTACAAAAATTTCGATCTCGGCGTAAACTTCAATTGGAGTTATGGCAATGACGTCTATAATGTGACTAAGCTGGCCACTTTGTACGGCCCGAAAGAGGCGGGTGTTTATGAAAACAAACTTGCTATCATGAACGATGCTTATAAAATTTATGATGTAGTAAACGGACAGCTGGTGCGGCTGAATACACCGGAGCAGTTAAACGCTGCTAACGTTAATGCGCGCTTGCCGTTAGCATATAGCGAAGGTGGCCCCACCTCGTCGATAGGAATTGAGGATGGTTCATTCTTGCGACTGAATACACTGACATTGGGTTACCGGGTGCCCAAATCACTGCTATCAAAAGTTAAAGTGAGTAATTTATATGTATACGGCAGTGTTTATAATCTGCTTACCCTTACCGGCTATAGCGGACTTGATCCTGAAGTAAGCGCGAATGAAGGTTTCAATAATCAACAATACCCCACTTTAGGCCTGGATTACGGTTCCTATCCTCGTGCGAGGTCTTTTGTTTTCGGTATAAACGTTAATTTCTAACAGTAGAAGTAAAATTATGAAAAGCTTAAAATATATACTCGCATTGGCAGTGTGTATCGTCTTTACCCAGTGTAAGGATGATTTTCTGGATGCCAGGAGCCCATCAAGTGTAGATGATGAGTTTGTAACCACAACGCCCGCGGAAACGTTTAAAATACTTTCCTGGGGCTACGCGAATTACCGCCAA
Source organism: Arcticibacter sp. (assembly GCF_045629565.1). Lineage (GTDB taxonomy): Bacteria > Bacteroidota > Bacteroidia > Sphingobacteriales > Sphingobacteriaceae > Arcticibacter. The sequence continues at coordinate 11,299 of NZ_JAZQRL010000053.1, read as the reverse complement.
AGTAGTGTCATGGGGATTTACAGATGGAACGATCCGATAGGATCAGATGCTGAGACTTACCCCGAAGATAATTCAAGTAATAATCTGAACGCCATCCTGCGGCCAGACCTTATACCTATTGACGCTGTTGCGGGTGGATTTAACTCACTTTATGCTACCATCAGAGCGGTGAGCAAAGCCGCTTCACTTATCGCCGAGAAACCTGCCTATAAAGAGGACGTAGCGGCCGGCAGGACTTCTGACTGGACTCAGTTATATGGGGAAGCGCTCAGCATGAGAGCATTTTGTTATCTGGAACTGGTGAAGCATTTCGGAGATGTACCATATGGCTATGAAAATACAACGGCTGAAGATTATTCACTAACGTCGCGCTTCGTGATTTATGACAGCCTGATTGAGAGTCTGAAACAAGCGGAACCCCTGATGTACCGACTTGGGGAGGGCGGCATTACCGCTGAAAGGCTTTCCAGAACCTTTTGCAATGCCTTGATCGGTCAGTTAGCTCTTCATGCGGGAGGCTATCAAACTATCCGTACTGACCTACCAGATCTGTATGGAAGTGTGACATTTACCAGAAAAGGCAGTGAGGCCAACAATTGTGTATACGCCCGTCGTGCAGACTATTTAACGTATTATGAGACTGCCAAGACGTATTTACAGAAAGCAATAGACAACAGAGGGTCAAGCGGGCTCATTACAGCAGATCCGAGGTCTGTTGCTAATAATCCGTTTCAACGTCATTTTCAATATTTCCATGATCTGCAGGTAAGTCCTGAGTCAATTTTCGAGCTTGGGAATATACAAGGCGGCCAAACACTGACAACGAGCGAGTATTCCTACGCTTTCGGCAGACCGTCAGACGGGGGTAGTAGTAACGCAGCTCCTACTAAAGTATTTGGAGCTCTGCGAATTGTTCCTCTCGTTTATTATGGAGAATACAGTAACGATGATAAACGCAGAGATGTGAGTGTTGCTGTTACGGGAAGTAAAGGGGACGGTAATGAAATGATGCTGTCTTTCGTTCCCGGGAACAAAAATACCGGTGGAATATCAACAAATAAGTGGGATGATAACCGTATGAACCCTCCCTTCGTTGCATCCCAGAGAAATTCCGGTATGAACTGGCCAATTTTAAGAATGGCAGACGTTATTTTGATGTTAGCTGAAGCAAAGGCAGAGCTGGGCGAAAGCGATGCGATGACGTTGGTTAATCAAATCAGGGAAAGGGCGTTCGGTAGTGCGAATTACAATTTAGGAACACTATCAGGACAGGATTTGAAAGATGCAGTCATGCAGGAGCGTAAACTTGAATTGCTAGGGGAGGGCACACGCCGTTGGGACATGATACGTTCTGGCAAGCTTTCTGAAAGGGCGATCGCGGTTCAACAGGAAATGAAGACGATGATCAACAATATCAGGAATCAGGGTTATCACCGTTTCTCCAATGGCAACGAAATACCGGCTTATATCTGGACAAAGATGGCCAATCTGCCAAACCCCTTAACGTACGATGCGGATATAACGAACCCCGCTCTCTATCCGGGATGGAGAGGCCAATATAATTACAGTTCACTTGCATCTGTAGGTAGTAAAGTAGTGGGAACGAACCACAATGTAGCTATCCGGGGTTTATTCCGTTATATCGCGCCAGAAAGTCCTGAAGCTCTCGCATTGCAAAGCGAAGGATATGTTAAAACCAACTGGGGAATTGATATCGTTAATTATGAGGCTGCATATTTGCGTAATATCCTTTCGGGGGTAAGCTCCGCCGGAGAGCCTCCAAGATACTACTGGCCTATTCCTTCTGAAACTATTCTTCAGTCGAAAGGGAAGGTAACCAATGGATATGGCTTGGCTCAGCCATAGAACAAGAGTGTAAGTATTAACGAACCTCGCCGTGGTTTACCGGCGAGGTTCGTTTTATTTTGAGCCGTATGAGTGAAGAGATAAAGGCTTCGCTTTGCCTTTCCTTGCTTCCCAATTTGATCAAACACGACAAAAGTTATCCCAAACCTCAATACCTTCGGGAACGAACGGTGCTTGGGAATGTAAAAACAGAGGGAGAGATGGACGAGGTAACAGCCGGTTCGCAGCTTATAGTCAAAGTTTTACTAGATGAAAATCACAGACGCCCGGTATGGCTTCAGGCATGGGGAGGAACCATGCCATTTCCCGGGCTTTGAAGACTATCGAGCAACAATATCCAGGACGTATGGAAAAAGTTGTAGCGTACAAGCTATTTAGAAGTTGGTAGGAGATAACATAATTTGGAAAGCCTTCGTGCCCAAGTAGAGCAAAGCGGATTTCGTTGATTTAGGAAGATAGATTGGCGGAAAGATTTAAGCAGGATAACCAAAAAATAAACCTTTTTAATCAAAATTTAACCCCTTCATTTGATAGATAAATACAAATTTGTATACGAGCTGGTATACAGTAACCAATAGCCAACATTTAGTGTTAAAGCCCGGGCAATATGGAGGGTGCGTGTACAGATGCTGAATGGCGCTTTTCTTTCATAAACAACTCGATCTTAAAAAGTAATTAAGCAGACCAATGAGAAAAACTTTTATCACACTCTTTACTCTCTGTCTTTTTTGTAGCGCTTTTGCACAAAAACTTCTGGATAAAACCCGGGTAATTATAACCAGCGACGGAGAGATTGATGATGAGTGTTCCATTGTGCGTTTTTTACTTTACGCCAATGAATGGGACATTGAAGGCATCATTACCTCCAGTTCACAGTACCACTGGCAGGGACACAGGTGGGCAGGCGACCACTGGCTAAACCCCTATCTTGATGCTTATCAAAAGATTTATCCCAACTTAATTAAACACGATAAGGGGTATCCGACACCTCAATATCTCCGCGAACGTGCAGTATTGGGAAATGTCAAAGCTCAGGGAGAGATGGATGAAATTACTCCGGGCTCTCAATTGATAGTAAAGGCATTGCTGGATAAGCGCGACACCCGTCCTGTCTGGCTTCAGGCCTGGGGCGGAACCAACACCATTGCCCGGGCGCTCAAGACCATTGAGCGGGAACACCCTGAACGTATGATCGAAGTAGCCGGAAAGATGCGTTTTTTCTTCATTTGGGAACAAGACTCCACCTATCAATCCTATATTCGCCCTCACTGGGGCAAATATAATGTCGAAACCATTATTTCGGACCAGTTCTGGGCAGTTGCTTACCAGTGGAATAAAATATTGCCTGAAGACAAGCAAGCCTATCTCAAGGCCGACTGGATGAAAGCAAATATCCTTGAAAATCATGGTCCGTTATGTTCGCTCTATAAGGCGCACGTACCCGGAAGTCACGGCCTGGCGGGCGATACGAATTTTCAAGAGGGAGATTTCAGGTCGGAAGGCGATTCGCCGGCTTTTATGCATTTTATTAATACCGGTTTGCGAAGCACTGAATCGCCTTCATTTGGAGGCTGGGCAGGCCGCTACGTGAAGGTGCGTGAGAATACCTGGCTGGATCCTGTTCCCGAACCGGGTTACCAGTATCCTGAGGGAAGATGGTTTACCGGAACGGGCTGGGGACGAAAATATATGCGGGAGACCTACCCAAAAAATCAGGAGCTAATGAATAAGTACTTTGACCCCATTGTACGCTGGTCGGATGATTTTCAGAATGATTTCGCCGCACGGGCCGACTGGTGTGTCAAAGCCTATAAAGAGGCCAATCATCCTCCTGTTGTGAAGTTGACTAATGCGCTTGATATAACTGCAAAGCCTGGTAGCAAAATTCAACTTAGCGCTAAAGGGACCACAGATCCGGACGGCGATAAGTTGAACTATAACTGGTGGCAGTATAAGGACGCGGGTACTTATAAAGGAGCGGTCATTATTCAAAATGCCGGCCAGCAGGCTGCATGGTTTACACTGCCTGGCGATGTCGCAAAAGGCGAAACCATTCACGTTATCTGCGAGGTAAAAGATAATGGGTCGCCGCAACTAACAAGATATCAGCGGGTAATAGTGACCGTGCAATAATAATAGAACTAGTATTTAAATATATTCGAATGAAAAAAGTCTCTTTTGCTATTTTAATCTTGTTTACCGGAATAAGCAGCTTTGCCCAGCAGCTGGCATTTCCTGGCGCTGAAGGGTATGGGAAATATTCTGTAGGCGGCAGAGGTGGAAAAGTTTACGAAGTAACCTGGCAACGGTAGGAAAGCAATTTTTGGCCTCCCACAAATGGTATGAATGGCATCCTAACGGGGATGTGATATTAGGTGCGGGCCAGGGCGAAAGTTTGAAAACGGCAGTTACCACAAAGTCTGGCGATATGGCCCTGGTATATTTTTCTGATAATTCGGATGGCAGGGTTAAAAATGTACTGAACAAAGACGCTAAAGCATATTGGTTTTATCCCAGAAATGGGAAGAAAGAGGAAGTTCCGTCTTTCAAGGAAAATGAACTAAAAACGTTAATGCCTCCACTGAATTGGGAAGATGCCATATTGGTCCTTCACTAAAAGAGTATAATAAATATGAAGGACAGAAACACCATACCAACGGATGGTTATACTAGGCTTGAAAGATACATTAATGATTATTACATAGGGAGAAGATATGAATAAGCTTTTTACCTTTTTTTTGATATTCCTCTTCGTCAGCAGCACGTTTGCCCAACGCCAGGAAACTAAGATACGAGTAATCGTCACATCTGATGGGGAGATCGATGACGAGTGTTCCATGGTGCGCTGCCTGCTATATGCTAACGAATGGGATATCGAAGGAATAGTAACTTCCAGCTCACAGTATCACTGGCAAGGCCACAAGTGGGCCGGAGACGACTGGATGAACCCCTATCTGGAGGCTTACGAAAAAGTTTATCCCAACCTGATCAAACACGACAAAGGCTATCCCAAGCCTCAGTACCTTCGTGAGCGAACCGTACTTGGGAACATTAAAGCAGAGGGTGAAATGGACGAGGTAACAGCAGGGTCGCAGCTTATCGTAAAAGAGTTACTCGACAAAAGCGACCCTCGCCCGGTTTGGCTGCAAGCCTGGGGCGGCACCAACACCATCGCCCGGGCACTGAAAACCATTGAGCAGAATCACCCGGAACGGATGGAGGAAGTTGCTGGTAAAGTGCGGCTTTTTTTAATCTGGGAGCAGGATTCAACCTATCAGTCTTACATCCGCCCGCATTGGGGTAAATACAATATTCTAACCGTCAACTCTGATCAATTTGAAGCTATTGCCTATCGCTGGAAGAATACTCAGCCGAAAGAAATGCATCGTTACTTTGAAGGCGCCTGGATGAAGGAAAATATTCTGAACGACCACGGACCTTTATGCTCGTTGTATAAGGCGCACGGCAAGGAAGACAAGGATTTCAATGAAGGAGATTTCCGTTCGGAAGGAGATTCTCCGGCGTTTATGCATACCATAGAAACGGGCCTTAGGAACCTCGAGAATCCTCACTGGGGAGGATGGGGTGGACGTTATATCAAGGTCAGGGAGAACACCTGGATGGATCCTGTGCCTGAAAAAGGATATGTGTACCCCGAAGGGCGCTGGTACGGCAGTAATGGATGGGGCAGATTGAGTTCAAAAAGAGGTGCCACGGCGGAAACGGACAGTAATCATAATGCTTATTTTAAACCTATTTGGCGTTGGTCTGAGGCTTTTCAAAACGACTTTGCGGCGAGAGCAGACTGGTGTGTAAAATTATTTGAGGAGGCTAACCACGCACCGGTAGTAAAAGTGCAAGGGGCTTTGGGCAGGAAAGCAGCGTCCAAGGACAAAATTAAATTAAATGCCAAAGGAACAAAAGACCCTGATGATGATCGGCTGAGCTACCGTTGGTGGCAATATGTTGAAGCAGGTAGCTATAAGGGATCAATCCGTATTTCGAATGCGAGTAACAAAAAGGCTTCCTTTATCGTTCCGTCAGATATTAAAAAAGGCGAGACGCTTCATATTATCTGTGAGGTAAGAGATAATGGCAGTCCTCAATTGACCAGGTATCAACGCTTGGTGCTTACTGCTGAATAACAAGCTTTAAACAAATATATGTTGACAAAAATTATGAGACCTTTAATTTATACTTCTTTTTCTTTTGACAGGAAAAAATATCCCGTTACAACTAAGAGCAGACAGAAATCACTTGTCAGTTTTTTACTAGCTATTTTTCTTTCTGCCAGTCTGTTCGCACAGGAAACTGGTCCTGGTCGCGTACCCAATTACCCTGTTCCGTATGAATTTCCTACTACCGACAACATTAAAGGAGTACTTAAGCGAGTACGCGCCTATTATGAGGAGACAAGTCCGCAAACGATTGTCAATTCCAAAACCGGAGAAAGAATAACTAATTTTACTTCTTACAACCCTGCGGCACTCCCTTCCGATGGCTTCTCCAGTGAATGGTCGTACACTCACGGTGTCGTATTGTCTGCTTTCGACTATATTTCAAAAGTCACAGGCGATGAAAGCTACGCCGCTCTCAATACCAGGTTTTATAATTATGTAGTAGATAACCTGCCCTATTTTGAAAAGGGGGCTACCGTAAAACCGGGCGAAAAGAAAGGTAACTGGGGGCGTATTCTTCATTTTGAGGCTCTCGACGATTGCGGCTCCATAGGTGCTGCGATGATTAAAACCTATTTAAGCAATAGAAATAACAAATATCTTCCTATCATTAATAGGGTAGATGAGCATGTGTCCAAAAATCAGTTTCGTTTAGCCGATGGAACTTTGGCTCGTAATCGTCCTCAATACCAGTCAGTGTGGGCTGATGATATGTATATGAGCGTACCGTTCCTTGCCAATATGGGAGCGCTCACCGGAGACAGAAAGTATTTTGACGACGCTGCGAGGCAGGTGCTGCAAATGGGCGACAGATTGTATGTTCCGGAGAAGGAATTATTCGATCATGGCTGGAACCTCACTTCTGCTGATTACGATCCTCGTTTCTACTGGGGACGTGCTAACGGTTGGTGTTTAATGGCGATGGCAGAGCTCTTGAGTGTAATGCCTAAAGATCATCAAAGCCGGGATAAGATCCTTCACTTATACCGGTCGATGGTGAGAAGCCTCGCTAATCTTCAAGACGGCACCGGCCTCTGGCACAACCTGCTCGACAAATCCGATACTTATCTGGAGACTTCGTGCACGGCGATGTTTACTTATGCGATAGCAAAGGGCATTAATGAAGGATGGATCAGTCATGTTTATGGTCCTGTAGCTTTGACTGGCTGGAACGCTATCAACACAAAGGTTCTTCCCAATGGCGCTGTTGACGGCACATGCGAAGGTACTACTTTCGCTCACGACAACACTTATTATTATCACAGAGGGAAGAGTACGGAGGCTACCCATGGATATGGACCTGTGCTTTATGCAGGGGCAGAGATGATCCGGTTGTTGCAGAATGAGAGGTTCGAAATTTTGAAAGCAAAGCCTGATGCGGTTAACAGCACCTACCATTTCCTGCTGAAAAGTGAATGGCCGAAAAAGTGATGGTGTGGCCTGCATGGCCCCGAAATATGAACCATCAAGAACTGGTTGAAGGAACAAAACTTGTAATCAGCCGACGAATAGAGATTCACAGGAAGGATAACAGAGGTGTAATGGCTTGCTGTATGATGGATTCAGGGTTCTGTGCTCCGGCATTTGGCGAGATGGAGATCGCCGACATATCCAAAAATGGGCAGGAAATGTGTGTAAGAAAAAAACGGGCACTCACAAATAATTTGCGCGTGCCCGTTTTAGTGACCTGGGAGAGGCTCGAACTCTCGACCCACTGATTAAGAGTCAAAGACTTCGAATATTTTTACTTGAAAAAAACGGCGTTTCTGATTTACTGGGAGGCTAATTTAGGTATAATCTTTAATAATGCAAATATCGTTGTGACGTATTTGTGACGCTTTTATTTTGATATTTTCTTTATTTATATAGGATAATTGTGGTTCAAGAGGTCGTGGGGATCACCGGGTGTGGTCAGTCGGTTATTTTGATAAGCTTGTCCGTCAGCTTTCCATTTCACATCGGTTTGAATAACAGGTGTCTTGCAGATCGATCTCGTAGTAAAAAGGTGTAGCTACCTCACAGCTCGGACATTTGAAAACCTTGCATCTTTCGCCGCAGTTTAGGCAAAGACCATTCATGACATTTTCGTTGATCGCAATGTTATTATGATCAAATATTACACTTTTAGGGGTCTTGCACGCGGGACATTTTACATATTCACCCGCATTTACGAATTGCAGGTTACAACAATAGCAAATCTCGTTATCAACACTATAGGTCTTTTCATTGCACTCGATACAATGATATACAAATTGGGAGTGTTGTTCCGCCACCTTCTTCATTTCGTACACATAAGGTTCAAACTTGATCAACGTCAGGTAATCGTTTTTATCTAAACACTCCTGATAAAAGTCGGAGGGCGATTCAATGTCAAGGCTTATCTCAGCTAGGACAGGTATGACGACGTGAACTAAAACATAAACCAGATCATATCGAAGGTCGAACAGGTCACCTTGCACCAACCGTAAATGAAAATGTACTGCCTGGTTGCGATAGCGTTGGAAGTCATTAATGTATTCCAATCGCTCCTCATCAAACAACTGGTCATCGGCAACAATCATCCTTTTGAGTTCCTCAAAAGTCTTTGTTTGAAGTGTTCCGTCCTCAAATTCTTCCAGTAATTCCTCGATAGTTTGCTTCTTATGTTTATCCCTCAAAATGCTGGTGAGCGATTTGGTCTTAATAAGGTAGGCCTTGAAGCCAAGTTCGACAGCCATTTGAATAAAAATACAGGCGATAACGGCTTGCTCCCTTTCAAGGTGGTCGCCAGAACTGGTGATAAGTTCTTTGATCGCTCTTCTTAAAAACATCACCGCGTTGGTATAGATATTATCATATACAAGTTTGGTTTCCATATCCATTTTTACGCTTTTTCTATTCATATAGTCATGCTTGGCTGAACAAAATAAGAGGACTAATACGCAACCTACCTGCGCAACGAACCCTCTTTTAAGATATTTGAAAAATGATTTGAGATTGTAAGCTAAGCAATTGCAGTATACGCGATTGTGGTGAAGAAGGGCATCGAACCTTTACTTCTCCCTTGGAATGAGTAATGACCAATCGCATTCCAAGGGGAGCGCTCTACCAATTAAGCTACATCACCAGTAAATGGAAAATCAACAATTTCGTCATCTGAAAGCTGTACTCCAAACTGCATTTTTACATATCCGATGAATTTTGCTTTGGATTTTGCCTGCCCCCAACGCTTAAGTTCTGAATTTCTCTCTGTGGCAAATTCATGATGGAGATACTTGACGATCTTTAACCGTGTGATCCTGTCACAGATCAGCGCATCTATTTTGCGTTTGGTCTTTCAGCAGAAATAGAACGTAACCTGATATCTCAACGTACAAAAGAAGCTCTAGCACGCAGGAAAGCAGAGGGGCAGATCCTTGGTCGACCTAAAGGTAGTAAGTCACAAATGCGAAAGTTGAGTGGTAAAGAAGACGATATTAAATCGCTGATGGATAAGAAAATATCTTACAGTGCTATAGGCAGAATTTTGGGAGTTCATCGTTTAACGGTTTCTTCATTCATTAAAGACAAAATTTAATCTCATCCAACAAGACTTATTCGTTTTGTTGGGAATTGGTGGAATCAGAGCTTACTAGTTTCGAGAGCAAGCCTTTCGCGTCGATACAGTCGACCATGCCGACGGCGCGGCTATAATTTTGGGCAGGATAGAGACCGGATATCAGTTACTGGTCTCTATTCTCGTTATTTGTAGACGGTTTTGCAGGATAGTCAACCTTGACAACAGAAAGTACTTAACCGATGATGTGCTCCCTATTCTTCGAAATAGTCACTATCAATTATCTTTATTTCAAAGGTTTGGATAGTAGTGCCTGGTGGAATCAAATAGATGATTTGTATGTGGCACCAGGTGTTTGAGCAGAAGTAAGAAATTCTAAAGAAAAAGAAGAAGATTCTTAAAAGGTGTAAGTTTTGTAAAATTTCTATAGACAAATTACATACTTTAGGCTGTTGATATTTACGAGCTTGAGGAAAATCAAACCTAAATCGCGATTAAAGTAGAGCTTTTTATAAGTAATGAGGTATTCTTTACCTCTTGTAATTTATTACCAATCGACACCAATTGAAGATAAACCTTATTTAAGCTCTATTCGGTCTAATCATATAATGACGAAAATTATCCTGTTTTTTCTCTCTCTGAGTTTGCTAAGCTGCTCGCGAGATTCTGCCAATTATAGTGTTGATGATCTACCTAAAGAAGGCATAGTATTAACAAGTTGGCGTCTGGTTGGCCCTTTCCGGACTGACCCAGAAGAAAACGGGTTAGAAACTGATTTTCTGAAAGAAATAGGAAGCAGTGAAGAATCGATAGGATTCGGCGATCTGCAGAATATTAAGGCAAATGACACATCAGGGACTTATGAAAGCAAAACGGTGGATACTTTAAATGAATTGAACCTTGACTTCAATAAGATTTTCAACCTCAAGGAAGATATGTCAATGAAAAGAACTGTGTACGCTGGATGCACCATCCAATCTTCCGAGGAACAAATACTCAAACTGAATTTCGCAAGTGATGACGGTGCGAAGATTTGGTTAAACAACAAGCTGATTTTTTCACGAGACCTCCCTTCTGATATCCATGCGTATGTAAATTATATCGACCTGCCCTTGTCGAAAGGAGAAAATTTTTTATTGATAAAAGTTAATAATGTGGAGAGGAAGTGGGCTATGTTTGCCGCCATTGAAAAGGAGTCAAAAGAAGGCATTGTCCGCCACTCTAGGAATTTTGAACTGCAATATGGCAATTACTTCTTGTCCAAAAATATCATCGAAAACGATACAGTAAAACTGACATGGGGAATGCCTGATGGAGACTATAGATTAGAAATAGAGGGAGCAGAAGATACCTCATTCAATCTTAAGATAAATCAAAGCATCAATATCAGTAACCTTCCGGATGAGGGATTCTATAGTACCAGACTTTATGCCAGGGGAGATATGTTTAGCAGTCGGTTTTACAAATCGAAGGATATTAACAAAGCTTTTACTCAACTTATAGGAGTGGTTTCAGCAGTTCGGGATGGAGCAAATGGCGATACTTTTAAAGGCCTTCTCCATCGGTATCAATTGCTAATGAAGCCGGAAAATCTTCCAGCACCGGGCTATCAGAAGCGAGATTGGGATAAAAAAATGCTGTTCATCCTGGAGAACCTGCTTGTTCAGCGAAATATTTTGAAGGGAAACTCGGAAAGTAGGTATGCAACAGGGTGCTTGTT
>NZ_JAZQRL010000052.1:0-52460 GCF_045629565.1 Arcticibacter sp. | reverse complement strand
TCGATATTGATCTTGCGCTCATCTGTGCGTAATATCCGCTGACCGTACTAGAACCACATCTTTCCTAATATTTAACATCGCAATACATTTTGGAGCTGGCTATGCTGTGAGTAGCCGACGGCACTGTTTTGCTTAAAAACTAGGGCGTAGCATTAACGTTGTCGCGGCTCTATTGACACCGGAGGTCGCTAATGCTGATTTTCGTTCGCTCTTCCACAAGTGTTTAACCGAGATCAAATTAATAAGATTTATTAACTTAAATTATTTATTAAAATAATTTAAAATGTTCGGAATAAATATTTAAATTGCGATAACGTTATCGTACTCTTATGAGCCTTTTTATGTCGCAATCAAAAAATATTATTGTAGTAGGTAGCATCAACACTGATATGGTGGTGATGACTGAACGGTTCCCGAACCCGGGAGAAACTATCTCAGCAGAAAAGTTTTTTATGAGTCTCGGAGGAAAAGGGGCGAATCAAGCTGTTGCTGCAGCTAGACTAGGTACTCCGGTCGCTTTTCTTAGCCGTGTTGGTAATGACGCATTTGGCAGCCAAGCTATTAAGCAGTTAAAAAGCGAGAGCATCGATGTGTCCTGTATTCAGATTGATCCGGAACTAAGTTCCGGTGTTGCCCTCATTACTGTGGATAAGCAAGCAGAAAATTGTATCGTGGCTGCTTCTGGAGCTAATGCTTGCCTGACTTTTGAGAGTACAGGAGCCTTTGCAGATAAAATTACTGAAAACAGTATTGTGGTTATTCAGCTGGAGATACCGATGCAGACTATTGAAAAGACATGTCTTTTTGCCCGATCGAAAAACGCCACTATGATATTAAATCCTGCACCTGCACAATCTCTTACACCTGAGATATTGGCCGCTGTAGATATTATAACGCCCAATCAGACGGAAGCACACTTGCTTTCCGGAATATTTGTAACTGACGAGATATCCGCGAATCTCGCGGCGAACAAAATCCGGTCTTACGGGCCTGGGGTTGTTATCATTACTATGGGATCTCAGGGGGCTTATGTCTGTTCAGATAAAGAGTCCTTTATGGTGCCTGCATTAACAGTGGACGCTTTAGATACTACTGCTGCAGGAGATGTATTCAATGGAGCTCTGGCTGTTGGCCTGTCTCGCGATTACTCTTTGAAAGAAGCGGTTTCTTTCGCTTCTAAAGCAGCTGCTATCTCTGTGACACGTTTCGGAGCGCAGGATTCAGCGCCGACAGCAGCCGAATTATTCGACTTTAACATAAAAAGTTAACCTAATAGATCATTGAAACTAAGCTTTGAATTATGTTTATAGTATACAATTATGGCCTTGCCGTGTTGCTGTGTGCGATTACCATGTTGTGCTGGGGTTCATGGGGCAACACCCAGAAGATGGCATCAAAAAACTGGAGATTTGAGTTGTTTTATTGGGACTATGTCATCGGCATGGTACTCTTATCGTTGATCTCTGCCTTAACTCTGGGATCTATCGGAGATGAGGGGCGCTCCTTTTGGACGGATCTCAACCAAGCTGATTCAAAAAACATGTTCTCCGCACTCGTTGGAGGGGTAGTTTTTAATGCAGGAAATATTCTCTTGTCGGCTTCAATATCTATCGCCGGAATTTCTGTTGCATTTCCTGTTGGGGTGGGGATAGCCTTGGTTCTGGGGGTTATCGTTAATTATATGGCCGTTCAACAAGGAGACCCCTTGTTGTTGGGCTTAGGAGTATTATTTGTTGTCCTGGCCATTGTGATTAATGCATGGGCCTATCGCAGTAAAACCGATACTGTCGTTCAATCCGGCGGGAAGAAGGGGCTTTTTCTGGCTATTGCAGCTGGTGTGCTGATGGCATTTTTCTATCGGTTCATAGCAGCGTCTATGGATCTGAATAATTTGTCTTCTCCGGAGATTGGTAAAATGACTCCTTATACGGCTTTCTTTATTTTTTCTGTTGGTGTGTTGATTTCCAACGTATTATTTAACTCTTTACTCATTTACAGACCGTTTGTCGGGAAACCTGCGAGTTACAAAGATTACTTTTCAGGAACATTCAGCAATCATATCACCGGACTATTGGGGGGCACGATCTGGGGCGTAGGCAATGCTTTTAATTTGATTGCAGCAGGAAAAGCAGGAGCGGCAATTTCATACGGTCTTGGGCAGGGTGCGACGTTGGTGGCAGCTTTTTGGGGTGTATTTATCTGGAAGGAGTTTAAAGAGGTGCAACCAGCGGTGAATAGTAAACTTACGTTGATGTTTGTTCTTTTCGTGGTTGGTATCGGCTTTATAATAATAGCCGGTAAATAACAGGAGCTGCTCTCCATTTTTGACTTCTTATTTCCATTTAATATCCACACAAACTATTTTCATGAGACATTTTGTATTTACTTCATTGCTTATGTTGTTGGGTAACCTCGGTTGTCACGACATCTATGCCTCTGTTCCAAAACCCTTAAAGACTATTTCGAAACAACAGTTAGTCGATAAAATCAAAGGTGGCTGGGCAGGACAGACCATCGGAACGACCTATGGCTGGACTACAGAATTTATGTACCCGGGTACATATGTTCAAGATTATCAGACCTTGCCCTGGCATGATGATTACATCAACGAGGCAATGAGTGCATTTCCGGGCCTTTATGATGACGTATACATGGATCTCATGTTTGTCGGCGTACTCGAAAAAAAAGGACTACAGGCAGAATTGAAGGACTTTGGCGAGGCATTCGCACAAACCAAGTTTCAACTTTGGCACGCTAACCAGGTTGGTAGATATAATGTCCAGAATGGTGTTGCGCCTGAGATGGCTGGCAATTGGGTGAATAATCCTCATGCGGATGATATTGACTTTCAAATTGAGGCGGATTTTGCAGGATTAATGAGCCCCGGTATGCCTAAAGCAGCCACTCAGATTTCGCAGAAGGTTGGACAACTTGTGAATTCCGGCGATGGGCTATATGGTGGAGTATTCGTGGCTAACATGTATAGCAACGCCTTTCTAAGTAGTGATATCCAATTCGTTCTGGAAAATTCACTTTCCGCAATTCCCAAACAAAGTGACTTTTACAAGATAATTCGTGATGTAATCACGTGGCATAAAAAACATCCGAAAGACTGGAAGCAAACCTGGTTCTTATTGCAGCAGAAGTGGTCAGAAGAGGTTGGTTGTCCTTCTATGGTGTATCATCCTCTTAATATTGATGCCAAAATGAATGCCGCTTATGTCGTCATGGGATTGCTCTATGGTGAAGGTGATTACACTAAAACTGCTGAAATCGCGACTCGCGCAGGCCAGGATTCTGATTGTAATCCAGCGACAGCTCTGGGAGTTCTGGGCACTATAATCGGATACTCCAATATTCCGGATTACTGGAAGGCTCCTCTTGTAAAGGCTGAAAACAACAAGTTTAGTCATACTAACTATTCTCTAAAGGATGTGTATGAAATTGGATATAAACACGCGATAGAGAATCTTCAGCTTAACGGGGCAGTTATAACAGGTGAGACAATCACCTTTCCTAAGTATGACGTTATCGATGTTCCTTATGTGAAAAACTTCGAAGGTCATTATCCTAAAGAAACCGTTAAGATTAACAGAACTGTAAGTGATGAACTTGAATTCCAGTTCGAGGGAGTGGGTTTTGTGTTAAGAGGCGTTTCGCGAGATCCAAATAAAAATCTATCAGATATTTTGTCCGCTGATCTTTATATAGATGGAGTTCTAATGGAAACTGCCGAATTTCCAACTGAAGAGAGTAAAACTAGGGCAGATCTTTTCTGGAAATACCAACTTCCGAAGGGCAAGCACGCGGTAAAAGTGAAGATCAAGCGTGCTACGTCAAGCCAGAACCTATACGTCGTAGATTATCTGGTTTATGATAATAAGCCAACCCATGGCATGAAATATTAATCAATCAATCAAAACAAATATTACTCACGCTAATCAATTAACAAATGGAACATGAAAACTACAAAAGGTCTTCTTTGATTAAGATTTGCTGTTTTTGCTTCTTGCTTTTGCAAGTCGGATTTTCCTATGCGCAGTCACTCATAAAGGGTGTGGTCAGAGATCGACAAGACGAACCTCTTATTGGCGCCACGGTAAGTCTCGTAGAGGGAGGTGCATCAACAATGACAGATGCTCAAGGAAGGTTTACCTTGAGCGCAACAAAATTGCCCGCAACAGTGAGGGTTCGTTATGTCGGTTATGTTACAAAAGAACTGAGGGTATCTTCAACAGACAATGTGGTTATTCGGCTAGATAACGATGTGTCTGCTCTTCAGGAAGTAATGGTTGTTGCATATGGAACCCAGAAAAAGAGTACAATGGTAGGTTCGGTTGCTCAAATAAACGGAGATGAGATAAAAAGAGCACCCGCGATGAACGTTACAAATGCTTTGGCTGGTAGATTACCCGGCTTGACATCGTTGCAACAATCAGGACGTCCCGGTGCTGATGGCGCAGCCCTGTACGTGCGTGGTATTGGCACCTACGGCGGCAACAGAGGTCCTTTAGTCATTGTGGATGACATTGAGCGCTCTGCATCAACTCTATCTTACTTAGATCCGAATGAAATTGCCTCTATAACTGTCCTTAAAGATGCTGTAGCGACAGCTGCATATGGTGTTCAGGCAGCAAATGGTATTATCTTGGTCAAGACCAAATCCGGGAATATAAGCGATAAAACAAAAGTCTCTTACGACTTCTCGTATAGTATCGGTCAAAATACCAGAATGCCCGAGTTCTTGAATGGGCCTGATTACATGGCATGGTATAACAAGGGGACAGAACTGGATAACGAATTTCTGGCTGCTTATGGAAGACCAGTCGTTCCTTACGTGTATTCCCAGGAAATGATAGATGCGGTTCGTAATGGTACGAACACGAATCCCTTGCTAGGAAATACGGATTGGGTGGGACTAACTACTGGTAAAAATAGTAAATCGCAACACCATTCCATCACCTTGTCCGGAGGGTCGAATAAAACGAAGTATTTCACAGGTGTCAATCACATGAATCAGGACGGTATTGTGAATAATACCAATTTCAAACGCTATAACGTGCGGTCTAATGTTGATAGCCGCTTAAATGATTATTTGTCAGTAGGTTTTAATTTGGGATTAAGACACCAGATTACGAATACGCCTGGTATTGCTCCGGATGACGGAGCCTTTGGAAATCCAATTTGGCAGGCAACTCGTATGCTGCCTAATACACCCATGTATGCTCCCAATGGTTTGCCTACTTCTTTATTGTCTAATGGAACCCTGAATCCAATTGAGACAATGAATAATACCGGGTACCAGAACTATAAGCAAAATTCATTCGAAGGGCAGGCATTTGTTAATTTTTACGTTCCCAAAATAGAGGGCCTGGTTGCGAAGGTGCAAGCAGCTTATGATTTTTCGGATCAACAAAGTAAGACGTTTTTGAAGCCATACGAGTCCATGCGTAAGAGTTTGGACCAGGTATCAGGCGATTATGTGCATGACAATACTCCCTTAGGTATTACAGTGAATACGTTGAGGCAGGGATATTCAGCAAGTGTACGCAAGACCTTGCAAGGGAGTTTATCCTATAGCCGGGTATTTAACAATGATCATTCAGTGGGTGGTTTAGTATTGTACGAATATTCGAATACGAACGGAAATAATTTCTCTGCCGGTGCCAGTAACTTTGATATTGATCTGATTCAAGAAATAAACTACGGTTCTAAAGATCCAAAATTCTTCGTTTCGCCAACTGGAGCTTCGAATGCCGAGACTGCTAGGGCAGGAGTGGTGTCAAGATTTAACTACGCTTTTAAAGGTACATACTTATTGGAGGTGGTGAATAGGTGGGATGCTTCGGCTAATTTTGCGAAAAATAATCGCTGGAAATCCTTCCCTGCTTTAGGATTGGGATGGGTTGTTTCTAAGGAAGAATTCTTCGATGATACTTTTCCAAAAATTGACTACTTCAAAGTCAAAGGATCACTTGGTAAGTCTGGAAATGATAGAGCGCAGGTTGGAACATTTCCCTATTTAGCCACATTTTTGCAAAATACATCTCCTGTTGTCGTTATTGACGGCAAACCTGTTGCTGCAGTTTATACTTCAAATATCCCTAACCCCGATCTTAAATGGGAAGAATCCACCAGCTATAACATCGGTTTTGAATCCAAATTTTTCAATAACAAGCTCGGATTGGACTTCGAATGGTTTTATCGTTTGACGACCGGTATTCTGGGAAGCGTGAGTAATTTATACCCGCTCTCCATCGGAGGGTATTATCCTGCATTGGCAAATATTGGAGAAGTTGATAATCGCGGATTTGATGCTCAAATTAAGTATGACAATCAGTTTGGTGATTTCCGCTTAGGTTTAACAGGTAATGTAAACTGGGCGAGAAACAGAATCCTGAGAATGGACGAGCCGTCGGGTACTCGTTCTTATAACAGCGTGATAGGTAAGTCAATAGGAACAAAGATAGGATTTGTGTCAGATGGGTTTATTGACAGCTGGGAGGAAGCTAAAACCTTAGAAGGTATTTATGGTAAAAATGTAGCTCCTGGATATTTTAGAATAAGGGATCTAAATGGGGATGGACGTATTGACGCCGGACTTTTAGATGATATGACTTATATAGGAAGATCAAATGTCCCTGAACTCATGTTCGGACTTAATATTGACATGGCCTATAAAGGGTTTGATTTTTCAGCGCTCTTGCAAGGAGCTGCATTAGCTGATGTCAGTTTAGGTGGGCTATGGGAAGGGTCGCTTGGTACATCGGGATTTGATGCAGACAACCTATACACCCGTGCATTTTATGCCGGAGGAAACTCGCCATATTTTATTATCGAAAATGCATGGACGCCTGATAATCCAAATGCTGAGTTCCCTCGTTTATCTGCGGGTAAGGACGGAAGTGTGGCCGCTACGGACAATGCATTCCGTAATTCGGGTTGGATTCGAAAAGGCGATTACTTGAGATTGAAAGCAGTTCAGTTAGGATACACATTGCCTAAATCAGTAATGAGTAAAGCACATGTAGACAATTTAAGACTTTTTGTTACCGGGTCTAATTTATTCACGCTGGATCATGTAAAGTATTTGGATCCAGAAATGCCAAATGTCAACAATGGATTTTATCCGCAACAACGTATTTACTCATTTGGTGTTAACGTAACTTTTTAATATGCTTATTATGAAATACTTATATAAGGTAAAATCTAAGACTCTCGCCATTTTAGCTGCTTCCATGGTTACGCTAAATAGCTGCGATATAGATGTAATCCCTCAGGATAGATATGCAGAAGATGTTATATGGTCTGACCCCAAGACGATGGAGATGTATATCAATGGATTATACGCTGAGTTTAAAAATTTCCAGTTCGGATTATTCCCTGGTTTAGGGACTAACAATAGCGTTGATGCATTAGCCGACGCGTTAAAATATACTTCTAACGTCCCAGGAATTGGTACAGTTAACTTAATGGCAACCAATGCCTCCGGCATTAATCCTGGGGCGGTAGGATTAAATTATTGGGCCACCGGTTATTCTCGTATCAGACGTGTCAATGAATTTCTTAATGGATTACATCATAAATCTGTTGTAAGTGATAGCGAAAAGCTTAAATATGAAGCAGAGGCCAAATTTATCAGAGCCTATTCTTATTTCTGGCTAGCGAAGATTCACGGGAGTGTTATTATACTGAAAGATATTAACGAATACGCCAATAAGAATAATCCTAGGTCAAGTGAGAAAGATGTGTACGACTTTATTATTGAGGATTTAACCTTTGCAGGAGAGAATCTCGCGAAGACAAACCTTTCAGGACGCGCAACGAAGGGATCGGCATATGCCCTTCTTTCCAGGGTAGCGTTACATGCAGGATCTATCGCGCAATATGACAAGAAAATTTACAATCAAGATCCGTTAACGGGTATACCTGCTAATCTGGCGAGGGAATACTTCACTAAGGCTTCGGATGCAGGGCAACAGGTTATCAATCTGGCCAACGAAGGATTGTATGATTTTGAAACGGATTTTACTACAATATTTTCTAAGAAGGACACAAAGGAATCAATCTTTCGAATTGACTTTGCTGCGCCGAACATGACGCATCAATATGATTTGTGGTTTGCTCCACCAAAAGATGATGCAACAAATAATGCGCAAGTGTTAGGCGTCCCCACTGCTGAAATCGTTGATGAATTTGAAATGGAAGACGGGACTAAATTCTCATGGAATAATGCAGCTCATGCTACTAACCCTTATGCAAATAGAGAGAAGAGATTTGCCGCAACAATTCTCCATAATGGTGCACAATGGAGAGGAAGAACCCTTAATACTACACCCAATGATAATGTTGAAGGCTTTATTCCCTATGGCGAAGTTGGTAATCCGCGTCGCACCGTTACAGGCTATTATTTACGTAAATTCTTAGATCCTACTAATTCAAGCTTCTATGTGAACGGTAGTACCCAAAGCTGGCATGTATTGCGGTATGCGGAAGTATTGCTGAATGTAGCAGAAGCAAAGCTACATCTGGAGGATTTTAATGGGGCTGCATCTCTACTTTCGACCCTTAGAAGCAAGCGTGGCCTTCCGGCTGTAGCGTTTGGTAGTCTCACCCAGGGCATGATTGCTATCGAGCACGAGCGAGCAGTTGAACTGGCTTTTGAAGGTCACCGTTATTGGGATTTAAGACGTTGGCGCAAAGCGCATATTACTCTTAACGACCGCAAAATGACTGGTCATCGCATTGCCGCAGCGGGTAACTCACTTAATTACGAAGTCGTACCTGTCGACGATGCTGACAGAGAATTTACAACCAAAATGTATTATTTCCCTATTCCTGCCCCGGAACTGACGAACAATACAGAGTTAACTCAAATTCAGGGATGGTAATTTAAGCTATTAGATATGAAGACATTATATATGAAAATTCTGTTTACAGTGAGTATAATCGCTGTATTATTGGGATGTGAAAAGCCTGATTACATTACCCCAAATGATCAGACGGATATATTAAAGGTTTATGCTTCGGTGGAGGATGAGCCTGCAAAAGAAACATTTAGCTCGAGAATTGTAGGAGATACAATTTTTCTGGATGTAGATTACTACTATCCTATCAATTCCGACAATGAAGTTGATCTGAGTAAATTACTTCTGTATGCTCAGATTCCACAAAATGCCAAAATAACTCCTGCGCTGCGGGGATTTACAGATTTGAGCAGTCCAATAAAGGTAAAGATAACAGGTGGAGGTGGGTCTGATAAGGAATACATTATCAAAGCAAATAAGCGAGGCAATACAGATGTACTGAGTGCAAAATTGGAATTTGATGATATCAATGGAGATGTCGTCGAATCTACGGCAATCATTATAGGGAATGATCTTAATTTTTCAGTCGTTCCAGGAACAATAATGCGTAATCCTCGTGTGACATATAGCTTGAATAGACATGCTCAAGGATCTTTTGTGAACGGTTCAACTGTCAATTTGGATCAACCTCTTACTTTCACAGTCACCTCTGTAGGAAACGCAAAAAAGGATTATACGATGAAAGTTGTAGAGGCTAAGAAATTGCCTAGGGGAATACGAGAGGGAAGTGCAAAGGTGATGTTTGCTAAGCGTATGAAAGGCGATTTAGGTATTACCACGGAAAATCTGGCTTCAGGTTTGGCACTGTCCGGGAAGTATCTGGTTGTTAATATTGCTGGTCAAAGGAGTATTTATCTGGATGCTTTGACAGGGCAAAAAGTTGGAGATGTAGATTTAAGTATCAGTGGAGTTCTCCATAACAATAATGTCACTTCCGATGATGCCGGCAATATCCTGGTATGTAATTACTCTTGGGGTGGTGGCGATGTGTTCAAAGTTTATAAGAAATCTTCTGTTTCTGGCGCTTTGGAGCCATTTATATCTGCCCCATTATTTAACTCGTTTGGTGAGAAAATATCAGTAGCCGGCGATATTACCAAAGATGCAATCATTACTTCTCCACTGGTCGGTATCGGCGAATCGAACTGGTTTGCGCGTTGGCAAGTGAAAAATGGCGTTGTGGTTTCGCAGGATCCGGAGGTTGTTAATCTGAGTCCGTCGTACAAGTGGAATTGGAGTAATGCAGATGTTATTCACACTTCATCGACAGATATTGCAGCATCTTATTACGTAACGGGATATTCTACTAATAGACTTGCAAAGATCAATGGATCAACGAACGGGCTGCTCGAACAGAATACTGCATTGGATCTCAACTTTATTTCCAATAGTGTTGACTATATGGAATTCAATAATGCCAAGTTTGTGACTTATAACTATGTCAATTCGCAGCCTTGGGGTTCTGCAGATCAGGTATTTCTATTGAATGCTGAGTCACCTTTGGTTGGAAACCCTTCCACCGGATCTTCTTTGGGATTAATATGGTCGCCGGCAGCGGGGCTTTATGGTGCAGCTGCAGCAGGTGGCTCATATAATAGCAGTGGAAAAGGCGATGTGATTATGGGGGTGTCAGAAAATGGATACTATATGTATTTGTATTTTATGTTCACCAACGGATATGTAGTAGGTGTGCAATTTGATTGCGTCGACCTGTAGATTGTGTAGTGTATTGACCATGATGTTCAAAGGGCTGATTCAGACCCTTTGAACTTAAATTAGAAGATTTATGAAGAAAGTATTTTGTTGCGCAGCGTTAGTCTTGATGGTTCTATTTTCCTGTAAGAAAGATCGTAGGGAACCTCCCACTGTTGGCACACCACCTATTGAAGAAGAACCGATTGAACCAACCCAGCCGGGTCGGGAGGTATTAACCTGGGTAGATGCCCAGTCGAATGTGTTTGGTACATATGGGAAATTTAGCAGTAAGACAGAGATTAGTTCCATCCTCGATAGATTGAAGGATTGTGGGGTAACTGGTCTGGTTATCGATGTCAAGCTGGGAACAGGTTATACCATGTATAATAGCGCCTATACCACGGAGCAGAAATCGATGGGAGGTAAAAATAAGCCCGACGATTATGTAGAGTTTTTGATTGCGGAAGCAAAGAAAAGACAGATGAAAGCCTATGTTTCACTGATGACATTCGTTGATGGGGAAGCTTCAATTGCTACCGGGTATGCATTCGATAATCCTGAATACAAGGAAAAAAATGAAAGCATCGTTGTAAAGGACGCAAGTGGAACTTTAGGAAGAATTTCTTCCATGGGACATTCGGTCTTTATGAATCCGGCTCAGCCTGAAGTACAACAAAGGGTCTTAAATCTCATCAAGGAAATCACCGAGAAGTTTGAGATCGATGGACTCATACTGGATTTCTGTCGCTATAGCGATATCAATTCAGACTTTTCCGATTTCTCCAAAAATCAGTTTATAAAGTTCATGAAGGACAAGTTCAACGATGCATCTGCTGCAAACATGAACTTTCCCCGGGATATCGTCAATACCTGGACAGTGTCATCCGGCCAGGTTGTGCCAAGTGTTACAGGAAAGTATTTCAAGCAATGGCTTTATTATAGAGCTTCAGTGATTCAGGACTTTGTAAAAAAGGCACGTGTTGCTGTTAAGTCTGTTAAGCCAGATGTAGCTTTTGGATCTTATGTGGGTGCATGGTATGGATCCTACCATTACGTTGGGGTAAACTGGGCTAGTAAAGATTACGATCCCTTTCAAGATTACAATTTAAGGATGGACTGGGCATATCCGGGATATGGTGAAACAGGCTATTTGGAAGAAGTAGATTTGCTAATGACTGGAAATTACTTTACACAGATAATGCTGAATGAAAATCCACTAACCGCCGGCATGAAGTATCATTGGTGGAGCATGGAAGGCTCTTTAAATGGGATAGACTATATAACCAAAAACAGAAGACCAATTTACGGTAGTATCGATTTGGGGAACGTCCCATATGCAAGTAAAGCTGAAATTTCGAGAGCTATTCAATACATATTGTCACGCACGTCCGGTGGTATAATGCTATTTGATGTGGTACATATGTATGGCCCACAATATAATTATCTAAAGGAGGAGCTATTTGACGCGGTAAAGACGGGGGTTCAAAACTAACTATGTCACCAGTGTTCCCGAAGTAAGAACTCAATCCAATTTAGATATATGATCACTCGTTGTGATGTCTACGAGGGCATCCGACCAGTGTGAACACGTCTAAAAACGTCGCGGGAACTCCCATGATTTTAACAAGTGAAATAAATATTATGAAAAAAATACTAATATCAATACTTGCCTTAACGGTACTGGTTTCATCATCGTCAGCACAAACACCAAAACACATCGTGCAGGCCCTGAAAAAAGGGAAGCCAGGACAAATTGTGCTTTTGAAAAACTTTTTAACTGAAGATCTGAAAAAGGTCAATTATGCTAAGAATGTAGCTCCGGGACCGCAATTTATTATATCTGATGACCCGGAATATATCCGCATTCCAGAGGCTATTGTCATGCAGGAAAATGTGCTTGCAGGCGCAGTAAGATTGTATGTTTACAATGTGAATGGCGTGCTGGAGCCACAAAAGATGCCTCGCAAGATCAATACTGTATTGAAAAACCTGGGCAAGGAAGACCTGCATCTACGGATGATGAAATATTCATCTCAAAAACCTTCTACCAATTACTTCCAGATTGGCAAGCAAGGTCTTGAAGATTTCTTCCGTTCTGATGTGGTTGGTGAGGTTCGAATTGTAAAACCTGGAGAGGTTGTACCGCTGGATCCACGATTAGAGAATCAAGTTGTTCTATATGATGAGCTTGTACATGGATTTTATGAGTTCGTAATTGATCAACCAGCACAACTGTCGGTTGTACAAACAAGTCCTGAAAAATCAACCGTTCAAGCTTTTGCAGATATAGATACCATCATACCGTTTAGTCATGTCAACGCAGGCCGGGGGATCTTTCCGTTTTCTAACTACAAGGTGGTGACCGATACTGTCGATACTAAAAACGGCGTTTCGCAGATTATTATGGCCGACGGAAAGGATGATCCTTGGATCACAGGAACTATTGGTGCTGATCAGCAGCCTGCTAAGAACGCCGGGAACTACGGGGTCTTATACGATACAAATATCAAATGGAAAAGCACGGATGGTAAGGCGATGGCTTTGGTTACCTGGAATAGTCGTTCTGATAATCAATGGTGTGGAGGCATGGGATTAACCATGGAGTTGTTCGATGCGAAAGGCAACAAGGCAGTACGCCAAATGCCATCAGAAAGGCTGGTTACGAAGTCTGCTCCGGAAGCTATTTTAATTGGTATTTACAAGCCAGATCCCAATAGGGAAATTCAGGAAATAAGACTCACCTATTCTCCTCCGGGAGCATCATGTCTGCCCACGCCACTTATCCTGATACCAATAGATTTATAATATAGAAAGTTAATTAGCAACGACTCGGATTATGGGGATGAATAAATTCAAGATTAATAGAGAAGATGTTTGCTGGAATTATCATTAGTAAGAACCACCTATGATATCAAATTGTAGAAGAAAATTAGGAGCTTTAATTGCTTCGACTGTGCTCACCTGGGGTACAACGGTTAACGCTCAACAGCATGCTGCTGTGGATAGCAATTACGTGTTTTCCGGATATACAGAACGATTGATGATGTTCAACCAGTTACCGGTGTTAAGAGGAGCTATTTTATTTATCGGAGATAGCCTTACTGAAGCAGGGCGTTGGAATGATATCATTCCAGATCTTCCGGTATTGAATCGGGGTATCAGTGGCGATATTTCATATGGTGTACTTGCTCGTCTTGAGGAAATCTTACGTCATCAACCGAAGAAGATATTCTTAATGATCGGTGTAAATGATCTGAAGAGAAACGTTCCTACTGCTTACATTGTTCGGAATTACGCACGGATTGTAGACCGTATTCAGAAGCATTCGCCAAAGACAAAGATCTATCTGAACAGCATTTTACCCATTAATGAAAGCAAGCTTATTGATGCTTTTAAATCTGTAAAAAATCAAGATGTAGCCGTTCTCAACAATGGCCTCAAGGAGCTTTCAATAGGGAAAAAGAATGTCCAGTTCATTGATTTGTATCCTGCGTTAACTGATCAAAAAGGTCAATTAAGGGAAGATATCACCCCGGACGGGATCCATTTAGAAGTAAGTGCGTATGTGCAACTTGTCGATTATTTAAAAAATATTAAAGCTTTATAACATGTGGAAAATTCGCTTCTTAGGGATATGTATGTTGTTCCTTGGACAAGTTCTTGCGCAGGAAAGTACACCTCTACCGGTAAATACATCTTACGAAAACTGGTATTACGCTTCCCGTGAGAAATTATACCAAAGTCTTTTAGATCGCCATTATGATGTTATATTCTTCGGCAACTCTATTACTGAACACGGTCCCTGGCAAGAACTTATTGGTAGAAGGTATAAAATCGGAAATCGCGGCATTGGCGGAGATAATACGTTTGGAATGAACGCTCGTATAGAGAACGTGGCGAAGCATCAGCCGAAGAAAATCTTCCTGATGATGGGCATCAATGATGTAGGTAGTAGTATACCGACCTCGATGATTATTGATAATTATAAAAAAGTTGTCGAAACGATTCAGCGGGTAAGTCCAAAGACTAGAATCTATATACAGAGCCCGTTGCCACTGAATGAGTCTGTCCTCCTTTATGATTATTTAAAAGGCAAGGAAGTATCAGTGAAGGCCCTGATTGCGGGAGCCAGAGAAATCGCTGAACGGTATAAGTTGACCTATGTAGACTTAAACGAGGTGTTGGCGGAAGACGATGTGTTGAAGAAGGAATTTACAACAGATGGTATACATATCAATATAGATGCATATAAAGTGTGGGTGACATATTTAAAACACAAACGATTCCTATAATGAAGAAGATGCGAACGTGGGAGCAGATTCAGCTACTAAAGAATGTTTGCAATAAGGCTAACACGCAGAGACAGGGAATACAAAGGATACAGTAGAATTCGTAATGAAAGATTTTGTAAATAAATATAAATCAGAATTAGTAAATAATGTCCTCCCATTTTGGGAGCGACATTCAATAGATCAAGAGCAAGGCGGATTCTTCACTTGTTTGGAGCGCGATGGGTCTGTTTTTGATACAGACAAGTTCATGTGGTTGCAGGGTCGTCAGATTTGGACGATGGCAACGATGTATGATAAACTAGAAGCGAAAGATCAATGGAAGAAGATTGCTGAGCATGGAGCAAGATTTATATTAGACAATGGTCGCGATGTAAATGGAGACTGGTACTTTTCATTGGATCGTTCGGGAAGACCTTTAGTTCAGCCGTATAATATATTTTCAGATTGCTTCGCCACTATGGGGTTGGGTGCTTTGTACAAAATCACCGGGACGGATGAATACGGACAAGTTGCCCTTCATACATTTAATCGTATTCTGGAACGGCAACAACATCCTAAAGGTGTATACAGTAAACTCATTCCCGGCACACGCGATTTGAAAGGGTTTTCATTACCTATGATTTTGAGCAATCTTTCCTTAGAGTTAGAACATATTGTGGGTACTCCAACAGTTGACGGTTTGATTGATCAAGTTATCTATGAAGTGATGGAAGTTTTCTATCAACCTGAGAGTGGATTGATAATGGAGAGCGTGCATTTGGATGGTTCGTTTTCTGATTCTTTTGATGGAAGATTAGTAAATCCAGGACATATCATTGAGGCCATGTGGTTTATGATGGATCTTGCGGATCGGCGTGGTGATGTCAATTTAATGAACAAGTGTATCACGATAGCCCTGCGTGCATTAGAATTTGGATGGGATGAGCAATACGGTGGAATTTTTTATTTTAAAGACATCCTGAATAGACCACCTCAACAATTAGAATGGGACCAAAAGCTGTGGTGGGTGCACTTAGAGGCTCTGGTTTGTATGGCCAAAGGATATCAATATACCGGTAACGAATCGTGCAAACTGTGGTTTGAAAAGTTGGACGCATATGCGTTTGAAAAATTTGCTGATCCGGAGTATGGCGAGTGGTTTGGCTATTTAAATCGCTTGGGGCAGCCGCTATTAACGTTGAAAGGTGGAAAATGGAAGGGATGTTTTCACGTGCCCCGTGCTTTGTTCAAAGTATATGAATCGCTGCAAAGTGTTTACAAGCTTCATGTAGCAACTTAATTATCTTCTAATCAGCCTGTCGGGCAAATCTTATGGTATTTATAATCAAAAAATTGAACATGAAAAGAATCTTAATTTTTCTATCATTCGCTACGCTAATATCGTCGTGTAGTATTTCTAAAAATCAGCTCCGAATGATAAGCAAAGAAGAAATGCAAGATAAAGTTGCTGGGGCTTGGGCTGCGAAAATGATTGGCGTAATGTATGGAAGAGAGATGGAATTTAAAGCTTTAGGTAAGACCTATGAAGATTCCATTCCATGGACGCCGACCATGGTGGAAAAGGCATTACTAGAGGATGATATTTATGGGCAACTTAGTTTTATGAGCAGTCTTGTAAAACATGGTAAAGGTGCAACAACTCAGTTAATAGCGCAAGATTTTGCAAATGCCAGTTTCCCTCTATGTCATGCTAATTTACAAGCACGTAAAAATATTTTCGACGGCCTGGTGCCTCCTCACACAGGAGCTCCAATTCATAATATGCATGCCGATGATATCGATTTTCAGATTGAATCCGATTTCATCGGTTTCATACATCCCGGGATGCCCCAATCCTCGAATGCTATGGCGGATAGTATCGGACGAATAATGGCATATGGAGATGGTTTGTATGGAGGAATGTTTGTCGCGGCAATGCATACCCTAGCCTTTTATGAAAAGGATATTCCTAAAATTGTCTCAGATGCATTGGACGCAATTCCGGCACAAAGTACTTACGCACAATGTATTAAAGATGTAATTGATTGCCACAAGAAATACCCGAACGATTGGTATAAAACTTGGGAGTTCATCGAAAACAAATGGGCGAAACATGATATTTGTGCACCATATCATAGCTTCAACATTGATGCAAAGTTGAATGGTGCATACATTGTTATTGGCCTCTTATATGGCAATAACGATTTACAGAAGACGATGGAAATAGCGATCAGATGTGGACAAGATACTGATTGTAATTCAGCGAATGCAGCTGCGGTAATAGGTTTAGTACATGGATATGAGAAGTTACCTGATGTTTTTAAATCCCACATCCCTCAGATCGCTGACCGCCATTTTTTACATACTCAATCTTCCTATAATACCGCAAAAATACAAACTATAGGATTTATTGAGGATAATATCATTCGACATGGGGGAAAAATTACAGAAGACAGCTATTATATCAAGACCCAAAAGCCAATCTTCCGGGGCAAACTTGAACAGTCATTTCCAAATACGGTGATGAGTTATGAAGTAAGAATGAAGGATCCTCAACACTGGACACTTCTAGGAACCTGGAAAGACTTTACATACGGCGATGGCGACCCTGATTTATATAAAGTGGCGCATTCGCCTAAAGATAGACTGA
Organism: Arcticibacter sp.; assembly: GCF_045629565.1. Lineage (GTDB taxonomy): Bacteria > Bacteroidota > Bacteroidia > Sphingobacteriales > Sphingobacteriaceae > Arcticibacter. Next base: position 34,977 of record NZ_JAZQRL010000052.1, on the reverse strand, counting down.
CGATCGAATTTGAAGGATCGGGAATCTCCTTACTTGGAAGCTGGAATGTAGACGCAGGTATGGCTGACGTGTATATCGACGACAAATTCATCAGGCAAATTGACACATATTACCGAGAAGAGGCTGGTAAGTATGATGTTAATCGCGCGTATATATTTCACGAAACAAACTTGAAACCGGGAAAGCATAAACTTACATTAACGGTAGCAGAAAATAAAAATCCGCTTTCTAAGGGTCATAAGATTTACATCGAAAGAGCCATGGTGTATACAGAAAAGCAACATCAAAATAGGTAACGTTATCACTGCTCTTTCAAGAGATATTGATTTGAAGAAGGACTTAATCGTAGCTAATTTACTTAACTTTCTTTCTTGATACACTTGTATGCAGTTAACCTGCAACCACACCTTGACTTGAAAACGGGTGGAAAGTATGTCGCGATGTGATATCAGCTCTTTAGGGAAATGCCTTGACCGGTTTCCAACTATAGCCCCTACTGCATCGGAGGAGTGATTTTTGAACGCACTCCTCCGGTCTTATTTTTGATCTCTATTTTCCGCAGCATGCTCACCCATAGCCAGGTATTCCTTGCTTAAGGCTGTCCACGCTTCATCATTTTGGCGAGTCCATCTTTCATCGTTTTAATCTGATCAACATCATGTCCTTGCCAACCCGTTACTTCGCCCAGAACCTTAAACGGATGAGAAGACCGAAAAGATTTACTCGGGTTGCCCGGAAATTTTCTGTCTGTTAAATCTGGATCGTCCTCAATAGGCCCTGTCGGCTCAACTACGTAAATCTTTTCGGTCCCATCTCCGAAAGCGAGTTCTGCTCCCCAGATAGCAGCATCTAATGTTGCCGACAGATATATATATGTTGCGGTTTCCCTCTGGCCATAATTCGAGTCGCGGCCAGTCTCGATATAGTCTCCCATTTTTAGGTTTGCTTTGGTTCCGTGAAAGTAGGTTTGTGAGAATGGAGTTGCTTGGAATGCTCTTTGTTCTTTTGAGTTAGTTTTCATCGTTTACACTGCTTTAAAGAGCTAAAATATTCTGAAAAAAGCTTTTACGGTCAGGTTTTTAATTATATTTTTTTCAGCGAAATAAGCAGCAAATCAATACGTTATCCTTGCAACAAACTGCATCTTTGATTTCCTGCTCTTGGCATTCCTTCCGCTGAGTTAGTCCTTTGTATTCATTTCGTTATTACACGAGAAGGTTCTGGTTGTTATCTGCTCCTCCCTTCACTGAACTAGTAATTCTTCCTTTATGATCTTCGTTTAAGCAACGTTACGTGGTTCTTATGATCGGCTACACCCTGACTCGCTGAGCCCAGAACATTCTTTTATGGAGTTTGTACATTCAGCTGCTGCTATAAAAGCTCGAAATGACCAATCTTTCATATAAATTAGCCAAAACTAGTTAGCACGACTAAGACTGTCGCAAATATGGTAAATAAAGAAAACTCAAAAGAACGACCGCGGATGGAGAAATTATTGCGATCCATTCGCAACAATGCTTTTTCTCTTATAATGGGTACAGCCTTAATTGTTATGCTGGTTAACTCAGATGCGAAATCGTTTGTACTACGACAAATGATGTTAACGGGACTCTTCAATGCGAACATCGATGAAAAAGATGCCTCTGAGAAATCGGTTGGAACTAAGATTGATTTTAACTTTGAAGACGAAAACGGAACTGTTCAAAATACTACTTCCTTGAGAAATAAAGTAGTGTTTATTAATTTCTGGGCATCTTGGTGTCCTCCTTGCCGGGCAGAGTTTCCCTCTATAGAAACGCTGTATCTAACATTCAAAGATAACCCTGAGGTTTTCTTTTTAGTCATTAATATGGATAGCAAACTTTCCACCGCAAAGGCGTATCTGAACAAGGAACAATATTCAATTCCTTTATATACATCCCATGGTGGGGTACCGAAGGAAATTTTTTCAGGAGCTTTACCTACAACAATTGTACTAGACAAAGACGGTAAAATCAGGTTTCATCATACCGGTTTTGCCAATTACTCTGGAGATGGCTTTCTGAGACAAATCGGTGAATTGATCAAAGAGTAACTAAATGGGTAGTGAACTTAAAGCAATAGTTACCTCGTTTGATGGGAACTGCTCTACTTATTCATTATATTTAATCTTAAATGAAGAAAATTGGGTTTTTATCGTTTGGACATTGGTCCAATCATCCTTCTTATAAGACGCGCACAGCGGGCGATACCTTACTTCAGTCCATAGACCTGGCTGTTGCAGCTGAGGAACTTGGTTTAGATGGTGCTTATTTTCGCGTGCATCATTTTGCTGCTCAATTGGCGTCACCATTTCCATTGCTTTCGGCCGTTGGCGCGAAAACGAGCAAAATAGAGATCGGAACTGGTGTAATCGATATGCGGTATGAAAACCCAATGTATATGGTAGAAGATGCCGGCGCTGCCGACCTGATCTCGGGTGGGCGATTGCAATTGGGTATTAGCAGAGGCTCGCCAGAGCAAGTTATTGATGGCTGGCGCTACTTCGGCTACGAACCGCAAGAAGGGGAAAGTGATGCTGATATGGGAAGAAGAAAGGCTTTGGACTTTTTGGATAAACTAAAGGGTGTGGGATTTGCTAAGCCTAACCCATATCCAATGTTTCCAAACCCACCAGGATTGTTGCGACTGGAGCCATATTCGGAAGGACTACGTAACCGTATTTGGTGGGGAGCTGCATCTAATGCGACAGCTGTATGGGCCGCCGAAAACGGAATGCACTTGCAGAGCTCTACGCTGAAGTACGATGAGAGCGGCAAGCCGTTTCATGTGCAACAGGCAGAACAAATCAGATTGTTTAGAGATGCCTGGAAAAAAGCCGGACATCAACACGAACCGCGGGTTTCTGTGAGCCGCTCTATTTTTGCATTGGTGAGTGATCAGGACCGGTACTACTTCGGACATGAAGCGAGTCGCAACGACAAGTTTGGTTATATCGATAGTGATAAGCGGGCGATCTTCGGCAAGGGTTACGCAGCAGAGCCGGATCAGCTTATTGACGAATTAGCCAAAGATGAAGCTATTCAGGAAGCGGATACACTGTTATTGACTATACCGAACACATTGGGCGTTGAATATAATGTGCATGTGTTATCTGCGATTCTTGAGCATGTGGCTCCCGGCTTAGGGTGGCGGTAGGGGTTTTGAAGCTGTGTTGGCAATGCAATTGATCTCCGCTTGATCCGAGAATGTGTAGTTCTGCAATTATTTAAAAAAAGGAGCTAAAAGATCTTAAGGAAATCAAAACATGCTTTCTCTTGTTAGAAAATCAATACTTCAATTTTAGCTGTACTGAATGAATAATTTGATTTCCTACTTCGAACGTCTTCCTGATTTTATTTCCAACTTCTTGGTTCTGTTCCTAGCAATCATTGCCGGTCTGGTTATCAGATTTATTCTGAATAAGAGTGTCTGGCTGTATTACAGGCGTAGCAAAAGCTTCACTTTTCAGCAAATCATTAAGCACCTGCATACTCCTGTCGGTTTCCTTCTTCCGCTGATCATGGTCAATGCCACCCTTCCGATAATGAGAATGAGCAAGGATTCTTTGGCAGTGGTTGATAAGATTGTCGAGATTGGCCTTGTTCTCGCATTTGCAGCGGTGATTATCTATTCGATCAAGATTCTTGAATCGGTGGTATTCCATATATACGACATCAATCAGTCAAATAATCTGAAAGCAAGAAGGATCCGGACACAGATGCAGTTCATTCGGCAACTACTCGTATCTATCATTGTGGTTTTAACGATTGCTGCAATACTCATGAGTTTTGAAAATATGCGCAAGCTGGGGGCCGGATTATTGGGCGGGGTGGCTATAGGCGCCACTATTTTGGGATTCGCCGCACAGCAGTCTCTCGGCAACTTACTTGCTGGCTTTCAGATTGCCTTTACACAACCTATACGCATCGATGACGTCCTTGTTGTGGAGGGCGAATGGGGGAGAGTCGAGGAAATCACGCTGACTTATGTGGTGCTGAGGATCTGGGATCAAAGGAGACTGATTCTTCCGATCAGTTACTTTATTCAGAAGCCTTTTCAGAACTGGACACGCAATTCTTCAGATATTCTCGGTACAGCGTTTTTTTATCTCGATTACAGGGTCCCTGTAGAAAAGGTTCGCGAAGAACTCACCCGTTTACTACACTTGTCTCCGCTATGGGATAAAAAGGTGAATGTTTTGCAGGTAACTGACACCAAGGAAAGGAGCATTGAGATACGGGCGCTAATGAGCGCCAGGAATTCCGGAGAGGCATTCGATCTTCGGTGTTACATTAGGGAGAATTTAATCAAATTCATTGAGAATAACTATCCGGAGAGCTTGCCGCGTACGAGAGCGGAGATCGACCAGGCCGTTGTAGTAACATAGTACAAATGATTTCTAACTATTTAGATTTACTGTTTGTTAAAGAGGTTACAGGTGGCCTGCTATCATACTGCCCTGCAAGATGCCAGTTTCCGTTACTTTAGTCGAAGTCAAAAATATAGTAGCTCCTGGAGAAACAGTTTTCATGACAATCAATATTTATACTTAAATTCATACGAACATTCTATTAGAAATAAGAACCGTTATTTCTGCATATCAATTATCAGGAAAACATCGCTACTCTCAGATTATAGTCATATCAACATGATGGAGTACCAGGCAAAATCAACCAATGCTAAATCTTTTCAACTGATGAAAAGTGATGAACTAGTTGCCTATTTAAACTACAAAAACTGGTTTAAGTTTAATGCTGAAATAGTATTCGTAAATCGATCTGTTTATCAGATAGAACCGAAAGGTTTTTGGGAAACAAAAGTTGAACTGCGAGATGGAGAGAATGTACTTCTCAATTTTCAGATGAATTGGAAGGGCGAAATAATTATTCAGGCTTTTGTTGAAGACCTCGAGCAAAGATGTTTTTTTAGGCACAGGGGCTTTTTCAAGGAGTCATTTGAACTTACTAACCAGGAGAGGACAGAACTCTTAGTTATGAAGCCACAACTAAAATGGAAGAAAATGAATTATGAATATCAAATAAGCACATCTGATGCCTTTGAAGCCTTACCGTCTAAAGAAATTCTATTGATGAGTTCATTGCACTGTGCGAACTGTTATATGTACATGGCGACGGCTGAATAGTTTTAGGGAGGTTAGCAGCATGAACCCTGTTCAAAAAACAATACTATTTTCTCTCCGATATGCCGGCAGGGTTTATCCCATACAGGTCATGCCTAATCAATACTACAGCTTAATGACCCTGATTGCAGATCAGTTGGCCATTCCTGGCTTTGGCTTATGCTGCGGAATGGGTAGCTGCGCCACCTGTTTGGTGCAAATCACTGATCCCTATAACAAACAAAGTAATATTGTGCTGTCTTGCGACATTCGCGTAAATGACAGTCTTGCTAACGTCGAAATTATCATTTCAGATACTAGGTTCTAAAACTCCGTTAAATCTTCTTTCCCGGTGCGTAGCGGGCTTTTCCCGACAAAAGTCCTATCGTTTTAGACAATTATACTATTTCAGCTTACTCTAATCAATTAATATTGTGACAGATATCGCAATGGTTCAAAAGATTTAAACAAGTTTTGACGAAGACTGATCTGAATAACTAACCTAAATTAATTAATCAATCATAATACCTAAGGTTCAACTATGGACACAAAACGCAAATCAATATTGCTGGGGGTGGTCTTTGTAATTTCTGCCGGAATGGGATTACAAAAGGTGTCTGGCAAGTTAAAGTACAAAATGGACAGTGCTGTGCAAAGGGACACCGCAAGAAGTATAGCATCATACTTCAGCCCGGCGACCACATCAAAGAAAGCTCCTGACGCAGAAGGTTTCATCCAGCGCTGGTTACTGCTGGAGCCGATAAATAAACCTAACCGGAGTAACACGGTATTTACCGATAGCTACTTAAGGGCAGCTTTTGCTGAGAAGTACTTCCCAAATCAATTGACTGTCCTGCCAAAAAATGGCGATAAGGTTAAGGTTGGGGATCAGGAGCTCAAATGGCATGCTCTGGATAGCAAAAATTTCAACGTAAAGCTGTTTCGCTTTGCGTACGGGCTGGAAAAAGAGATATATGGAGTGCTTTTCTGGGCGGTGACCATTGTAGACAGCCCCATGGAAATGAAGGATGTGAGATTGGCCGTCGGATCGAATTCAGCATCTATGTGGTGGCTAAACGGGGAGGAAGCCCTGCTTCTATCAGGAGACAGACGTATGGTAATGGATGATGGTGTTTCGAAACGGTTGACGCTTAATAAAGGAAGAAATATTATTCGCGGAGCCATAATTAATGGCCCCGGAATGAGTGATTTCTGCGTTCGTATCCTCAATGAAAATGGAACGCCGGTAAAAGATATCACTATTACTCAAAAATAGACAATCATCCTAATTACTTCTCAATATAGCGAACCGGAATCACCATGATCAAAGGAACTAACAGAACTGGCGCAATAGCCATATTAACATGCTTTTTAACCAGCACAGCAGTAGCACAAGTAGGAAAACCATTTATTCATGATCCGTCGACGATTGCAGAGTGTGATGGTAAGTACTATACCTTCGGTACCGGGTCTGGCGGATTAATATCGAAAGATGGCTGGACATGGGACAAAGGCGGTGTACGACCAGGCGGCGGAGCCGCTCCTGATGTTTTGAAAATAGGTGACCGCTACCTGGTCGCCTATGGTGCAACAGGAGGAGGTTTAGGTGGTGGACACAATGGCAGGATACTGACTATGTGGAACCAAACTCTCGATCCGGAGTCTCCTGACTTCAAATACACGGAAGCTGTTGTTGTGGCATCTTCTGATGGAACGGAAGATTGCGACGCTATTGACCCCGGACTTCTTCTCGATCCCACAGACGGCCGTTTATGGTTATCATACGGTACATACTTTGGGTTTATCCGTCTCGTAGAACTCGACCCCAAGACCGGCAAACGGGTTGAGGGGAATGAAGCCATCAATATAGCCATTGATTGTGAGGCCACAACGTTGATGTTCGAGGATGGCTGGTATTATCTTCTTGGAACGCACGGAACGTGCTGCGATGGACCGAATTCGACTTATAATATTGTCGTGGGGCGCTCGCGTAAAGTAACAGGTCCTTATCTGGATAATATGGGAAGAGACATGCTGAAAGGTGGCGGTAAAATGGTTATTTCGGCTGGGGGAAGAGTAAATGGACCGGGACACTTCGGGCGCATGGTTCTCGGTGATGGGGTTGAAAAGATGTCCTGCCATTTTGAAGCAGACCTGGATCAAAGTGGTCGCAGCGTATTGGGGATTCGTCCACTGCTCTGGAAAAACGGATGGCCGATTGCCGGCGACTTGTTCAAGGAAGGAACTTATGAGATTGAATCAGAGAGAAGGGGCTATGCATTGGAGCTGGCAGTGGATTTTACAAGAATGCCAGGCGCAATGCGCGGATTTAACCGCGATAACAACGAGCCTATAAAGCCTGTTCCCTCTCAACAATTGGCAGACGTTATCAAATTGTGGCCTACAGGAAATATCGATGTCAGAATAGGTGATTACATGTTCCGACCCCATCAAAAATGGACAATTACAGCAGTTCCTGCAGCGGGCGGCTATTTGGGCGGTTCATATTTTAAAATTGTGATAGAAGGAACCGACCGGGCATTAGCAGCAACGGCAGATGCAGAGGTTATAGCAGTTCCGAAATTTACCGGCGCACAAGAACAACTGTGGCGGATTGATCAACTAACTGATGGAACTTACAGGATAATGCCGAAAGTGGTTCCTGGTTTAAATAAGAACCTGGCTTTAGTGTCTGCCGGAGATAGCACTCCTACACTCGGCGAGTTTGATATGAAGAGTGATAATTCAAAATGGAACTTTAAAGCTCATTAAGCTTTTTTAAAGAAAGGCACAGGTTCGATCTTACTTGCGCTTTTCTTTATTATTGATATTATCCTATCTTTAGATACAGTATTCGAAGTCATATTAATTGACTCAGCCTTATTTAGATGACGGGAAAAAAGACATTTTCAGATAAGACCTGTATCTTGTCTCGGGTTAATAATGTCGTATATTCCGAAAATGTGTATGAAATATATCTTGGTCCTGTCGGTCTTCTTTAATGTCGGTCTTTTGCACGGCCAGAACGCCGGTGAGGAAAAAATGAAATGGTTCAATCCGGCACAGCAAAATTCTCAGGTACTGGAAGGTCAGGCCTGGCCAGCTGAAGTGAAAAACTTCTATGATCGTTTTCCGGCGAAGGCAGAGAAGTCGGTTAGGAAGGCGGTCTGGCAATTATCGCGCAATGCAGCAGGGATGAAGCTCAGGTTTAGAACTGATGCAAGAAGTATTACAGTACGTTACAAGGTAGAGAACAAGACTTATGCTATGAATCACTTTCCGGCAACTGGTGTAAGTGGGATAGATTTATACGCACTGAATAGAGATGGAAGCTGGGCTTGGGCAACCGGTAAATACAAGTTCGAAGATACCATTTCGTATCGATACCAAAATCTGGATCTGGACAGTGAAAACTACCCTCAGGGCAGAGAATTTCATCTGTATCTACCCTTGTACAATAATGTGAGCTGGATGGAAATTGGAGTTCCTAAAAACAACTCGTTGGAGATGCTTCAGGCTCGAAAAGAAAAGCCGATCGTAGTGTATGGAACCTCCATTGCTCAGGGAGGATGCGCGTCTCGCCCCGGTATGGCATGGACAGCAATTTTGGAAAGAAACCTCCACATGCCTCTCGTCAACCTGGGATTTTCGGGTAATGGGCGGTTGGAAAAAGAAGTTGCCGATCTGCTTGTCGAAATTGATGCCCGGATATTTATATTAGATTGCCTGCCCAACTTAGAGGGTTTTCAGTCTTTAGAAGTCGAAGACCGCATCCTGGCAACGGTAAGAGCAATAAGAAAAAAAGATCAGCTGGTGCCGATTGTACTTACCCAGCACTCAGGCTTTATAGAAAACCGGCTTGACTCTTCTACGCGTCAGTCTTTGAAGAGGATTAATAGTGTTTCTGTAGCGGCTTTTCGAAAATTGCGTGCCGAGGGAGTCAGAAATATACATATGCTTACTTATGATAAAGTGACGATGGGGGTAGATGGAACTGTTGATGGTGCTCATCCGTCAGATCTTGGAATGACTCGCTATGCAAAAGCTTATGAGAAGCTCATCAAATCAATATTAAAATAACCTGACACTGTATCCTCTTAGCTTGTTAGAAATTAATCCCATTTCAAATATTAATCTGAAGTCCGTCTTGGTCCTTGAAGGCACAAGCATACATGTCCTAAAAGCTTTCAGGGAAACTGAATACCACCCTTCCGGCATCCCTTACCTTTAATGCCCTATTATTAACTTCAAACTCCGTTTAAGCTGAGATGGTGAAAATGATTTCGTTCCCCTTGCTCAAGTCAGCCAGTTCTCCTTTCATCACTTTTTTCAATGTGCCGTCCTGCAAAAAAGTGTATTACAAACGCATCATTACCGAACAAAAAGCTGCAAGCTCGCTGCTCTCCTGCCCATGCATTTTTCTTCAAGCCCAGTCTGGTATAAAACGCTTTAGTTCATTCAAAACCTTTAACGCCCAAATTCGCCCAAGTCTGGACCTTCATGGGTCTGTTTTTATGGTTTAATAGTCTTGGTTCCGCTGGTATATTGTCTTGTTAATGAGTCTGATTGTTGAAATTATTAACCTAAATTTATAAAAAATCAACATGAAAAAAATCGTCTTATCACTAATTCTCGCGTTAATTACGGCCCTTTCATTTAGCCAGGAAAGTAGTACTTACAAATCATCATTGAAGAAGATGATCCAGGTTTCCGGATCAGAATTAGCCTATAGTGGGATTGTAAATCAAATGATATCGATGTTTAAACAACAGCAGTCAAATGTGCCTGTAGAATTCTGGGATGAGTTTGCTGCCGAAATGAACAAAGATGCGGTAGGGCAGCTTGTCGACATGCTGACACCTATATATCAGAAGCACTTAACTGAGGCGGACCTGCAAAGCGTGATCTCTTTTTATGAAACGCCCGCTGGCAGGAAGTTCGCTGAAAAAACTCCCCTGATCACTCAGGAGTCGATGCTTGCAGGCCAGGAGTGGGGTAAGCAAATAGGCGAAAGAGTGATGGAAAAACTTCGAGCTAAGGGATACATAAATAAATAAACTTCAAATATCGAATGCTATGGGAAAGCTAATCATGTGGAATATCATCACACTAGATGGTTACTTTGAAGGAACGAAAAGCTGGGACCTTCCTTTTCATGAAACGGTGTGGGGGCCAGAGTTAGAGCGTCTGTCTATCGAGCAGCTAAATTCGGCAGACTACCTGGTGTTTGGACGCGTGACTTTTGAAGGAATGGCTGCCTATTGGAAGGAAGCTGAAGGTGAGATCGCCGAGCTGATGAACAGAATGCCTAAGATAGTCTGCTCGCGGACACTCCAATCACCGAATTGGAATAATTCAACCTTAATTAACGAGAATGTAGTAGCAGAACTTACCCGATTAAAGTCTGTCGGAGATAAAGATATATATGTATTTGGCAGTGCCAATCTCTCCGAAACTCTGATGAGAGAAGACCTCTTTGATGAATATAGAATTGGAATAGCGCCCACTCTTTTAGGAAGTGGAAAACGTCTGTTCCCTGAGCTAGAAAGCGCAAAGAAGCTGTCTCTCATTTCTTCGCAACCTTTAACCAATGGAGGTGTTATTCTAAGGTACATACCTGAGAAGTAGGAGAAGCAAGAGACCATCTACATAAGAGGGTCTCTTGCTATGAATGTTTCGCTGGTGCAGGCTGACATTCTACATGAACAGCATTTTAAGGCTTATCCCAGAACAGGCGTGTCATAAGATTATCGGTACCAAAACTGGCAACCGCCGCCTGGTAACTTTCACTGTTTCTTGCAGACTCTTCGTTCGGGTAAGCGAAACGTCTGGCAAATCCACCTTGCAAGTTGTTGTTGTAATTGTTTGGTGTCAGTGCAGGATATCCGCTTCTCCGGAAATTCGCAAATGATTCTGCTCCATTTCCAAAAGAGGCAATCCAATATTGCGTGTTGATGCGTTCCAGTGCGTTATCAGCACTGTAAGCAACAGCTGGCTGATTCAGGTAACTATCCTGGGTGCTCACAGGAATTGCCGGGCTGGGCACTGTTGGATATAGTGAATATTCTTCCATAGACGCTTTGACGCCGGCATTATAATATTCTCCGGCTGTCGAAGCTCCCGCTGGAAGCCAACCGCGAAATGCAGCTTCTGCCAACAGGAGCTTAGTCTGCGCATTTGTAACGAAGAATATTGGAGCGGTAGCGCTTCCGAAAACCCTTAAGTTTATCTGCGAATAGTTTTGGCCTGTACCTGCGGTTCCTCTGTATCCTGGCGCATTCTTTACACTTGTTTGATCATAACCTATCGGGAAGCCGAATTGATTCGCCATTGTCGTGTCAGGAGTTTGCGCCAGAGCCTCGTTCGGGGCCGCATACTTTCCGGAGATATATTTAAGCCGCGGATCGTTTGATGATTTTAACCTGTTTACAAATGGTTCCGCCAGATAGAAATAATACAGGTTTCCGGTTCTTATCACCGCGTTAAGGGGGTTGTTGTAGGTGGCATTGTACTGAACCAGCACATTATCAGTATTTGATGACATTACACCGCCACTGAAGGCTTCCTGAACTATTGAAGCAGCCTTCGTTGGATCTAGCTTTGAATATCTCATTCCTAGACGAAGAAGGAGGGAATTGCCGACCTTTTTCCATTTGTCTACCTGAATAGCAGCGGATCCGGAGGTGCCAAAGAAGAGTTCTTCCTTTACCTGATCTTTATCAGGAGACAGGGCAACGGTTGCTGACTTGATTTCATTATAGAGGTCTTCATAAATAACTTCGTCTTTGTCATACTTCGGGTAGTAAAGACCACCTATGTAGGCTTTACCTGCTTCACTGTAAGGTACATCGCCGTAAGTATCCACCAGGGTCATGAAAATGTACGCTCTCCATATTCTCATCTGGTTATACAGATTGCTGCGTGCCGGGTCGTCTTTAACTAACTCGATAGCCTGTTGCAGGAACTTAACAGGGCCCGGATAGTTATCATTCCAGCGTGGTACATTAAAAATGTTGGCATCCTCATTGAAATTGAAACCTGTCGTAGCGCCAAGGTTGTATGCGTTAACAAATTGTTGAACAATTGTTTGTTCTGATTCATAAAAGCCGCCACTGGTAAGTCGCTGAGCGTTGGCAAATAGCAGTGCCGGATTGATGTCCGTAAGCGCATACGGATTGGTATTTACCTCTTCAAAATCTTTGTCGCAACCGGACAAACAGAATGCAATTAGCAAGGTATGTATATAATATTTTAATCTGTTCATGATGCCAATCTTAGAATTTCACATTTAGGTTTAGTCCGTAGGTCCGGGTAGTTGGTAGGGTCGTTTGTTCATAACCGATTCTGTTGTCACCTGATGATGCGAACGCTTCAGGATCAAGATCGTCTATGTATTTTTTTATAATCAGGACGTTCCTACAGGAAGCGGCTAATGTCAACCCTTTAACAAATTTCCACCTTGTTCCAATCATGTTAGAAAAGTCATAAGCCAGAGTAATATTTCTTAGCTTGATGAAGTCTGATTTGTAAATAAAGGGATCTGCTATCTGCAGGTTGCGGTAATCAGTATAGAATGTTTGAGGATCTACTGCCACAGTGTTCGGAGTACCATCTTCCCTTACACCAGGAAATATCACACCACCTTCACGGCCAACCAGGGAAGCCTTTGTATGTCCCTGTCTTAATCCATTGAGCGCTGTAGACGAAAGGATTTTCCCGCCAAACTTGTAGTCGATATGCACTAACATGGTCAGGTTTTTGTATCGGAATGAGTTATTCCATCCTCCTGTATATTTCGGGGTTCCTGTTCCAAAAAGAACATCGCTGTCATTGGCCAAAAGACGACCGTTAGATCCGACAACAATATTTCCATTCTCATCCCTTAAATAGGTTCGGGCGGCAAGCTGGTTCAACGGTTTACCCACTTCATACACGAGTGAGCCGATAAATTCGTTTCCTCCGAACTGGGAAACGATCTGTCGGTTTACGCCCGGTGCAAGTGACAATACTTTCGAATTATTTAATGCGGTATTAAAGGAGCTATTCCATTTAAAGTTTTGTGTCGTTACGGGTAGTAAATCAAGCAGCACTTCCACACCGCGATTTTCTAAAGAACCAAGATTTAGTGGAGTACCGGTATATCCGGAGGCATTGGAGATAGGCACTATAATGATTTGGTCACTTGTTTGTTTATCATAGACGGCGATATCTAAGTTTACTCTGCTGTTAAACGTCTTCAGTTCCAGTCCAATCTCCTTTTCACTTACACCGAAAGGCTTAATTAAAGGATTCGGACTGTTCACATTACGAATGGTTCCTAAGCTTATCGCATTGAAGGGATTCGCTTCAACTCCATAGGCAAGGCGGTTTGAGTATGCGCCGATTCCGTTTGCGCTGCCGACATCGGCATATGTGGCTCTCAACTTACCATAGTTAAGCCAGGACGATCCTTTGAACAACTCAGAGAAAATGAAACTACCGCTAATAGATGGATACAAGTAAGAATTATTATCGGGATCCAAAACCGAAAACCAGTCTTGTCTCGCTGTTACGTTCAAATACAGGAGGTTTTTATAGCCGATATCCGCAAAGGCATAAAGCGAATTGACTTGTTCTTTGTAGATACCGAAGGTCTGATCCTTTGTTATGCCGTTTTCAATTGAGTAGAGACCTAATACAGTAAAATCAGTTACATTTTGTGTTACGTTTTTATTGGTGATAGTAAATCGGTTTCCACCTATGCTGGCATCGACGCTAAAGTTCCCAAACTCATGGTTAACGCCCAGCAGGAAATCCATATTCATTTGCTTTTCGGTACTGTTGTTGACGGCATAAGCGCCATTGTATCCGGCACCGGTGCCATTAAAAGGTGTCGAACTGCCCATTCCGGTTGGCGTATTTCGCTCGAAGAAAGGGGTTGCGTAGTCCATGTTCACCCTTCCCTGGAGATAAAGCCAGTTGAAGAAATCATACCTAACGGTGGTTGTACCCAGGAACCGGTCACGGTTGCTACGAATGAACTGTCTGGGCATTAAAAAATAGGGGTTGATCAATGTAGTTTGAAATCCTGATGTCTGCCGTTCGGTAATGCCGTTGTCTGCCAGAGCTTTTTCTTTTAGTACATCCAGGGATATGGAATTAGCCATCCTGTGGAGGAAGTTAGGGGCGCCCATGCCTTGGATACCTACTTCTGGTGGGTTTTCGTTTCTCTCGTTAGTATAGTTGATATTAACCTGAACAGATAGCTTCTCTGTGACGTTTTGATTTACGCCAAGATTAAATATTTTTTTATGGTAGTCGTTGTTTGGCGAAATGCCTTTTACGTCTTGATTGGAAAATGACGTTCTATAGCTTCCTGTTGCATTACCACCTGATAGGGCGATAGTATTGATGAATGACGTACCTGTTCTGTAAAAGTTGGTTATCCTGTGCTTCTGAGGAAGATAAGGTCTGAGTTCTCCGTCAAATTGTACAGTTGGCACACCGTCATATTTTTCTCCCCAACCAAATTGTCCGGTGCTTATTGCTGCCCCTTGATTTGCTGGACGCACACCTGCCTGTCCTTGGCCATACTCATATTGATAATCGCTAAAGTCAAGTACCTCATCAGACGCAAAGTTGGAAGTTACTTCTACCCCAAACTGGGCGTTTTTCTTGCCCGTCTTAGTCGTGATGATGATCGCACCATTAGCTGCTCTGGAACCGTAAAGGGCCGCCGCTGTAGCACCCTTCAGTACGGTCATGGTTTCTACATCGTCCGGGTTGATCTGTTGCATATTGTCTCCCAGATCGAGACCGTTGTTTCCATCGGCTCCACGTGCACCCTGATCCATTGGCAAGCCGTTTATTACAATTAAGGGGGAATTGTTTGCGCCTGAAAAAGCAGCTTGTCCTCTTAACCGGATCCTGTTTCCTCCGCCTGCACCCGATGATGGTGGCGCAATCTCAAGGCCTGCTATCTTGCCTTCCAGAGACGTCATGACATTCGTCGTACGATTTTGTTGAATCTCCTGCAGCTTTACAGTTTCTGCAGCGTAACCCAGCTTTCTTGAGTCCTTTTTTATACCCAGGGCGGTCACTACTACTTCGCTTAAATCCTGCGAATCTTCGTTTAGTACTACATCGATTACCGTTCTCCTGTTAACAGGAATTTCGGTTCTTTTGAAACCTACCATGTTAAAAATAAGGATTGCGTCAGGAGCGGTTTGAATACTGTACCTACCCGTGGCGCTCGTACTCGTCCCGGTGTTCGTATTCTTTACCATTACTGACACGCCGATCAGTGTTTCGCCCTTCTGGTCTTTTACTGTGCCCGTAACAGTTTGTCCTTGAGCTGCATAAGATGCCAGTAAGAAAATTAATAGAGACAATAGGTGTCTACCCCGCAAGTTGCGGTAAATGCACAAAAGTTTTGCAGCCATAATTCGGAAGAAAGGTTAGTTTTAGTTTATAGTCTGTTGTCCTATTAGTAAAAGTATAGCCTTAACCTATGTGATACTTCCAAATATTTTCAGCGGTGAATGTTATACAAAGAACTTGTCTCTTTATGATCCATTCTCTTGCTGAAGTGCGGATATTGCTTGAAATTCATCTGCTAATTTTACGCTGAGCCGCTCAAACACCCTAAAATATTGATTATATGTTTTATGATTTTGTTTATTTGGCTTGTAGTCTACGGGTAATGTGACAGATTTTGCGGCCTCATCTATGTTTTTATAGATTCCCATATTAATGGCACTTAATAAAAATGCTCCTTTTCCCACACTGTTACGTTCACTTATAATCCCGACCGGTTTATTAAAGATATCCGAGATCATTTGCGCGCAAAAAGGGATAGTGGCGAAGCTTCCGTTCAGCGAGAGGGAGTCGATGGTGCGATGCGCCTCCATCGACTGCCCAATATTATAAATGCCGTACAGTATTCCTTCTATGGTGGCCCTAACCAGATGCTTCCGCTCATGACGGATGTTGAGTCCGAAGTATACGCCCCTGGCGTTGGCATCCCAGATCGGAGCCCGCTCCCCCAGCAGATAAGGCAAAAATATAGCACCGTTGGAACCTGCGGGAACTTCGGTTGCTTCTTCAATCAAACCCTCCGCAGCAAGATCCATGTTAAAGCCGGTTTTTGAATCACCGAACTGACTGTTGAACCAGTCAAAAATCAAACCCCCATTGTTTGTGGGTCCGCCAGAGATTATGTGTTGGCTGGTAAGTACGTAATTAAATAACCGCTGTTTCTCGTCGTGAATGGGTTTATCACTGACCACCCGAAGGGCTCCACTGTCCTCAACAGTAATAGTGGCTTTATTGCCGTCCCAGATACCGGCACCGAGCGTGGCCATACACCCGTCGCTGGAGCCTACTATAATCCGCGTGCCTATATCTAATTTCAAGGTGTTCAGATACTCCCTCCTCAATTTAAGATCTGAAAAGAATACTTCACAAAGCGCTGGCAGCCTGTCGCTGTTAATGCCTGCATAATCAAGGGATTTCTGCTCCCATTGCAGATCGTGTATATTAAAAAGCCCTGTCGCTGAGGCAATACTCTGATCGATAATATATTCACCTGTCAGTTGTTGTATAATATAACTTTTAATGGAAAGGAATTTCCATGTTTTTTTAAACCTGTCAGGCAAATTGTTCCGGATCCAGGCAATCTTTACCAGCGGTGACATAGGATGTATGGGGGTGCCGGTGAGGCTGTAGATCTCTCTGCCCAGGGCAGAGTTCTTTAGATCAGTAGCCTCTTTTTTTCCGCGGTTGTCGGCCCAGGTGATAGCATTCCCGATGGGTATCCCTTTCTTATCAACTGCCAGTAAGCTGTGCATTGAAGCGGAAAAACAGATACTATCTACCCGGTATTTCTGAGGGTGAATTTTCTCTATCAAAAGGTTCTTTAACACAAAGAGCATCGTGATGAACATCTGTTCAGGATCTTGCTCGCTATAGTCTTGCTCGTCGTGAAATGTGGGATAATGGCCCTTGGATGAACCGATCAAGGTGCCGTCGATCTTAAATGCGAAAATTCTCACCGCATTCGTGCCCATTTCTATAGTGATAATGCAATTCATATTAATCAGATAAGTTCTTTTTACGAAATTGACTAGGGGTATACCCAGTCAGCTTCTTAAAGGTGGTTGCAAAGTGCTGAGATGAATAGAATCCCGTACTTAAAGCTATTTCAGTTACATTGGCGTCGCATTTCTTCAACTGTTTTATCGCCTCTGAAATTCGAATATTTATCAGATAGTTAAGCGGTGAAAATCCAGAATAGTTTTTGACTTTCTCCGTAAAAGTAGTCGTTCCCATATCGGCTATCGCAGCCATTTCCTCCACCGTCCATTGGTGACTCAGGTCTCGGCGCAATGCATGGTCAAGCTTAAGAAAAATTTGAGGAAAGTCTCGGGTAGACGTGCTCTGCTTCATGATGTTGCGCGTGAACTGGATAAAGAGTTCTGCTAACATGGCGTTGATTCGCGTGTAATGGCCAATCTCCCGGTTCATCAGTTCAACATAAATGGCGTTGAAGAGAGTTCCCGCATCCCTGAACTTCATGATGGAACGACCTGGTTTGATGTTGAGTATACGCCAGATACTCTGAATGTCGGGATGCGTTAGTCCGCTCCATTGACCTATCGTTGGCTTGTTAGAACTGTTTGTAACTTTGATTTTTAACCAGCATAGTGTGCCTACATTCAGGATACGTTCCTGTCCTGTAAGTTTCTGCCTTGGAAGGACAAGCAATACGTCACCCGGATAAAGCGTATGGTTCTGTTCTTGCACCTGCCACTCAAATTTCCCTTCAATGATATAATAAACCCGTACCAGATCGGGGGCTTCCTGGTAAAATTCATCTAATTGCAAGGTGTTGATCCGCTTTAGTGCAAATTCAATCATATGCGGAAAGCGTTCAAGCTCCCTTGAGGTCCCTTGCTGTAGTATAAATTGGTTCATTTAGGTATGTAGGGGTTGCTCCGGATAGTTTGTTTAACTACAAGTTTACATAATTACTCCAGTTGTTTTGTATAAAAATCAACGGCGAATTTTAATGGTATTGTCGACTGTTTAATTTCCCAAACTTGCGAATACCAACTAACCACTCTAAATCTCTAACTAGCCATGCATATATTCCGTACTCCAGAAGCTATTGTTATCAATTTCATGGATAAGTCCTATTCTTTCCCCCGGCGGGATTGGGATAGTTTTATCAACAGGCCATCGTTATACTCCCAGTTATTAGAAGAAATAAAGGGATGTCCTCCTGAGCAGCAAGCCGACCTGCAAATTCCTGAAGCTACGCTGGCGCCTCTGAATGGCCAGGAGGTTTGGGCTTCGGGTGTAACCTACCTCCGTAGCCGGGAAGCCAGGATAGAAGAAGCAAAGGATTCTGCAGGCGGTGATTTTTACTCAAGGGTGTATGATGCAGAACGTCCGGAATTGTTTTTTAAATCTGCACCCTACAGGGTGACAGGAGATGGTGGTACAGTACGTATCCGCAAAGATTCAGCCTGGAATGTTCCTGAACCCGAACTCACCTTGTTTATGTGCTCTGAAGGCTCCATTGAAGGATATACCATCGGGAATGATATGTCTTCCCGGGATATTGAGGGTGAAAATCCGTTGTATCTGCCACAGGCGAAGTGCTATAATGGAGCAGCGGCGATAGGGCCATGTCTGTATGTACCCGAAAATCCTATTTCTCCGGATACAAAGATCAGTCTCTCCATAAAGAGAGACGATTTGGAGCTTTTTTCAGATTCCGTCTTACTGAGCAAGATGAAACGGACCTTAAAGGAACTTTCTTCTTATCTTTTTAGAGAGATGTCCTTTCCGAATGGTGCGTTTTTAATGACAGGAACGGGAATAGTCCCCTCAGACGACTTTACGCTTGCCGTAGGCGACCGCATCAGTATCAGCATCGAAGGAATCGGAACGTTGAATAATACAGTTACACAATAAAACATATGAATATCAGCCATATTGAAGGAAAGCAATTAATCGGTTATCAGGAACAGGCAGAAGGAAGCGAATATTTCCATTCTGTTGACCCTGCTTCCGGAGCCGTGTCATCGATCCGGTTTTATAAAGCCACTGCTGCAGAAGTAGGCCAGGCAGCAAACCTGGCAGAAATCGCTTTTCCTATTTACCGTAAGACTTCTGGTCTGGATAAGTCAGCCTTTCTGCTTAAGATTGCTGATGAACTGGCCAATAGTAAGGCAGAACTTGTCGAGGTCTGCATAAAAGAAACGGGCTTGCCTCAGCCACGTCTTGAAGGTGAAGTGGCACGTACCGTCAATCAGTTAAAGCTCTTTGCTGAACTTATTGCAGAAGGGTCATGGGTCGATGCGCGTATTGATACCGCGATCCCCGACAGAAGCCCGCTTCCTAAACCAGATCTTCGGTCCATGTTAATACCGCTAGGCCCTGTTGCAGTATTCGGCGCCAGTAACTTCCCTTTTGCATTCTCTGTAGCAGGAGGAGATACTGTTTCGGCTCTCGCATCGGGTTGTCCGGTAATCTTTAAAGCCCATCCCGCCCATCCCATAACAAGCGAACTGGTTGGTAAGGCTATCCTGAGAGCAGCAGCGGATTGTGGTCTTCCCGAAGGTGTGTTTTCCATGCTGCATGGCGACGGACCATCAACCGGTACTGCACTGGTCACTCATCCTGCTATCCAGGCTGTGGGATTCACTGGTTCCTTTAAAGCCGGCAAATCTATAGCAGAAGCCGCCTTTAACAGACCTAAACCTATTCCTGTATATGCTGAAATGGGCAGCTCCAATCCGGTTTTTGTACTACCTGGAGCATTAAAGCAGCACACCGATAAGATTGCTGCTGGTTATGTGCAATCGCTAACTATGGGAGCGGGACAATTCTGTACGAATCCCGGACTTCTTGTCTACCAGGAAGATGGTTCGCCCGAAAGCGATATTTTCCGGTCTGCCTTAAAAGATGGCATCAGCAACGCAACCACACATTCGCTCCTTACAGAAGCGATAGGCACAGCTTTCTCGAAAGGTGTGGTTGAGCGTTCCGCTCATCCGGCTCTGGCAGTGTTAGCGAGTAGCATAGCAAATGAAAAACAACCCGTGCCCACGTTATTTTCAGCAGATCATACGGCATTCAGCCAGGACCCGTCGCTGGAAGAAGAGTTATTTGGTCCCTCGGGAATTGTAGTAAACACACCTTCTAAAGCGGAGCTCTTGCAATTCGCTAACAAGCTTTCAGGGCATCTAACGGCTACCGTTCATGCTACAGATGAAGATCTTGCCAACTACAAAGAACTTTTTGACATCCTGGAGCAGAAAGTTGGCAGAATTCTGATCAACGGTTTTCCTACCGGAGTAGAGGTAAGCCACGCGATGGTTCATGGTGGACCATATCCTGCTACCAGCGACTCCCGCACAACATCAGTAGGAACAGCGGCTATTTTCAGGTTTACCCGACCCGTATGTTACCAGTCTTTCGCGGACTTTCTGCTTCCGGATGAATTGAAAGATGAGAATCCGCTCGCGATTTGGCGTCTGGTCAACGGAGTACATACTAACGAAATAATCTAACTCACAAGATATGTGTGCTTACAGAAGCTCAGAATGGTTCGGCAAAACAGGTAAAATGGGATTTCTTTACCGAAGCTGGATGAAGAATCAAGGTATCCCGGATGATATGTTTGACGGTAGGCCTGTAATCGGAATTTGCAATACTTGGTCTGAGCTTACTCCCTGTAACGCTCACCTGCGCGACATCGCAGAAGCGGTAAAGAAGGGTGTACTCGAGGCGGGAGGCTTCCCTGTTGAATTTCCGATCATGTCTTTAGGTGAAACATTGCTAAAACCGACGGCCATGCTCTTCCGCAACCTCGCGAGCATGGATGCCGAGGAATCTATAAGAGGAAACCCGATGGATGGGGTAGTGCTCTTAACCGGATGTGACAAAACAACTCCTTCTACCATGATGGGCGCTGCGAGTGTGGACTTGCCTACCATCGTCGTTCCCGGAGGACCGATGTTGAACGGCCACTATAATGGCGAACAAATTGGGTCAGGTACAGCAGTATGGAAGCTAACAGATGACCTAAAATTAGGCAAAATAACTCAAGACGAATACCTGGCTGCCGAAAGCTGCATGTCCAGAAGCGCTGGCCATTGCATGACTATGGGAACGGCTTCTACAATGGCCTGTATGGTCGAGTCGCTCGGTATGTGCCTTCCGGGAGGAGCGGCCATTCCGGCGGTTGATTCGAGGAGAAAGGTTCTGGCCCGGATGTCGGGAAGGCGGATCGTCGAAATGGTGAAAGAAGATCTTCGTATGTCGAAGATCCTTACTCGGCAAGCGTTTGAGAATGCCATTAAGGTAAATGCAGCAATCGGTGGATCGTCTAATTTTATCATTCATCTGACAGCTATTGCCGGCCGTATTGGTGTAGATATTCATTTAGAAGATTATGATAATCTGGGAAGCAGTATTCCTCTGCTTCTGAACCTGATGCCCTCCGGGAAGTTCTTGATGGAAGATTTCTTCTATGCGGGTGGCATTCCGGTGATCATGAATGAGCTAAACGATAAGATGAACCTCGATACCCTTACCGTGAACGGTAAATCGCACCGCGAAAACATTGTTGGAAAGTGCCGTTGTCATAATCGTGAGGTCATTACCACCTATGAGGATCCGCTGATCCCTGAGGCCGGGATTGTGGTATTGAAAGGAAATCTCGCATTGAATGGTGCCGTGATGAAGCCCTCTGCCGCAACCCCGGCACTGATGCAGCATACCGGCAGGGCCGTGGTCTTTGAGAATATCGAGGATTATCATAACCGTGTAGATGATCCTGACCTAGACATTGACGGAACCTGCGTCATGGTATTAAAGCATGTGGGGCCTGTTGGATACCCGGGCATGCCCGAGGTGGGTAATATGGTACTCCCTAAAAAACTTCTGGAGAAGGGGATAACTGATATGGTGAGAATTTCCGATGGAAGGATGAGCGGTACCGCATTTGGAACGGTTATTTTACATGTGTCACCTGAATCCGCCATTGGCGGAAATCTCGCACTGGTACAGAACGGAGACATGATCACGCTCGATACTAAAAATCGATCCATAAATGTCCATGTTTCTGACGAGGACTTGTCGCTGAGAAGAAAAAGTTGGCTCAAACCTTCTTACGTGACGGACCGCGGATATGTAGGAATGTATGTAAGGCATGTTCAGCAAGCAGACAAGGGAGCGGATCTCGACTTCCTCACAGGTCAATCGGGGGATGAAGTGTTGCGAGATTCACATTAATATACGTCCCCGCCTATGAGCATGATTATTCTCGTTTCCTGCATTACACTTCTTATTCTTCTTATCGCAAGATTCAAGTGGAATGCCTTCTTAGCTTTCCTTGTCGTTTCCCTTCTTTGCGGTTTGCTATTGGGCATGCCGGTCAAAGATGTAGTGGCATCAGTAAATAAGGGCGTAGGCGACACGCTTGGCTCTATTCTGGTTATCATTGTACTCGGCGCCATGCTCGGCCGTTTAATCGGTGAGAGCGGAGCCGCCAATCGCATTGCAGGGACCATACGCAACCTGTTTGGTGAGAAATACATTACATGGGCAATGGCATTTACCGGTTTTGTCGTAGGCATTCCGTTGTACTATAACGTCGGGTTCGTATTACTGGTGCCTATCATTTTTTCCGTTGCTTACCATTATAAACTGTCCAAGGTTTATATTGGGTTGCCAATGCTTACAGCACTTTCGGTGATGCATGGTTTTTTGCCGCCTCATCCTGCTGCTATGGTACTTGCCATACAGTTTCATGCTGACCTTGTAAGAACATTTATTTACGGTGTTATCGTAGCTATACCCGCTATTGTTATTGCGGGTCCTCTTTTTGCGTCTGCTTTTAGAAAAAGAAAGGATCGGGAGGGTTCGGTAATCGTGGTGCCTGCTCCGCGCGAAGGTCCCATGCCCGGAATCGTAAACGCCGTTTGCTGCTCGCTATCGCCTGTTCTTTTTATTGCCTTTGCGTCGGTATTGGGGTTGCTGAGCAGCGGACGCCCGGGGCTCAAAGACACGGCGGACTTCCTCTCTCAACCTGCCATTGCTATGCTGTTGTCATTGATAGTTTGCAGTATCAGCCTGGGTTTGTCTGCAGGGATCCATCTGAAGACACTGATGAACAGCTATGCGGAGTCTGTTAAAGATATCTCCATGATCCTGCTGATCATCGGCAGTGCCGGCATGTTGAAGCAGATTGTCGTCGACAGCAGCCTTAGCGCGGAGATCACTAACTGGATGTTGAAGTGCCCGCTACCTCCGCTGGTGCTGGCATGGCTGATCACCGCTGGTTTGAGGCTAAGCCTTGGCTCGGCTACCATCGCAGGATTGACAGCAGCTGGCGTAATATTCCCCCTTGTAGCGCAAACGGGCATTCCTCCAGAGCTGTTTGTGTTAACCGTGGGTGCTGGTAGCTTATTCGGGTCTCATGTGAATGACACAGCATTCTGGATGTTCAAAGAATATTTTAACCTGACATTGAGGGAAACCTTTCTATCATGGACTGTCATGGAAAGTATGGTATCTGTTATCGGTTTGATAGGAGTACTAATTCTTCAGAATCTCATCAAAGGATCCTAAGTCTAAACACTAACTAAATGAATAAAATGAAATCGACGCTTTTTCTGGTGCTGGCTCTAATTGCCGCTGTGCCTTTACGCAGTTATTCGCAACAGATCTCAAAAGAAGAAATGCTTTTCCTCACCCCCCTTTGGAAGGGCGAGCGGTTTGCCGATGGACGCCCGAAGGTGGCAGATGACCTCCTGAAACGTTTGAAGCTGGTTACTCATGAAGAAGCCTGGGCCGTGATGAAGAACAAAGGGTATGCATATCAGTATGCAGAAGGATGGGAAACTATTAACCGCGACAGTGTATTGGTAGGAAGGGCCGTCACGGCTACTTTCATGCCGGGGCGTCCGGATATTTGGAAGGCCATTGATGACCGGGGAAAGAAAGAGGGCAAGCGCGGCCAGAATAGCTGGCCAGTTGATTTGCTTGTTAAAGGCGACGTATATGTTGCCGATCAATTTGGTGCCCACATTGACGGACCCACCATCGGAGACAATGTCGCCAATGCAATTTACGCAAAAACAGGGAACGGAATCGTATACGATGGAGCATTACGTGATATCTCAGGACTGAGAGAGCTCGGCAGTTTTACCTCGTTCTTTAGCAGTTATCACCCCTCTTACCATAACCCTAATCCCAACGCTTTGAATACGATGTTGATCGGCATTAATCGCCCCACCAGAATTCGAAACGCAACGGCAATGGCCGGTGATGTCGTACTCGGACGGGACGGAGCCGTCGCTTTTATTCCGGCACACCTGGTCGAAGAAGTCGTAAAAACGTCAGAAGTGGTTCGGCTACGCGACCTTTTCGGGCATGAACGCCTAAGGGAGGGGAAGTATAGCGCCGGGCAGATTGACGCGCGTTGGTCAGACGATATCGAGCGTGACTTCTCCCAATGGCTTAACACGCACATCGACAAACTTCCCGTACCAAAAGAACAAATCCAGGAATTACTTAAGTCCAGAACCTGGTAGACTAATAACACGAATCATTATACTATAAACCGATCTAATATGTCATTAAAACAGAACCGGCGTTCCTTTCTATCTAAAACTGCTTTGGCCGGAGCGGGATTGTTGAGTGCACCTGCGCTTAGCTGGGGGCAAGGCCTGATTGACGCGAACGACCGTACATCCAAGGCCTCGGCACCGTCAGATCTTAAGATCACCGCGGTCACTTGCGCATACTCAGCCGGAAGTCTTTTCGTGAAGATTACTTCAAATCAGGGAATAATCGGCTATGGCGAAGGTGTTGATGCGGTGGGAGGGACTTATCATCTTGTAAAAAGGCTTGGTATGCAAATTACCAACCAAAGTCCACTTAACCCTAATCGGCTAGTCGAGCAGCTAAGAAAGGGCGCTTTCTTTGGCGGAGCTCAGTCGGGCGTATATATAGCTGTCCTCTCTGCCATTGAGACCGCACTATGGGACTTGACAGGTAAAGCGCTTGGACTGCCCGTTTACCAGCTCATGGGTGGCAAGTTCCGCGACAAATGCAGGGTTTACTGCGATACCGCATTGTATACCCGTAACCTGCCTACGCCAGAGGATTACGCAAAAGCAGCCGCAGGTTCAGTTGCAAAAGGATACACGGCTATTAAATTTGATATAGATGCCGGAAACGATCCTAATAAATACGACCGCTTCAATTGGACAGCCAGTCCGGCAGAGCTTGACCGTATGTATAATTCCATAGCTGCTGCACGTAAGGCAGTTGGTAATAAAATAGATATCTGCGTGGATCTGCATGGTCGTTATGATGCTACAACGGGCCATCGGGTAGCCAAGTTGATGGAGCCGCTAAACCTCATGTGGCTGGAAGAGCCCGTCCCAGCGGACAACGTTGATGCTTATAAACACATTACACAAGAAACAAGTACCCCGATCTGTACAGGAGAAAATGTCTACCTGGCGTACGGATTCACAAGACTCCTATCCGACGGCGCTGTGGATATCGTCATGCCCGATCTTCAGAAAACGGGCGGCCTAGGTGAAGGTCAGCGAATAGCCAATCTTGCAAACCTCTATTATGTGCCTTTTTCGCCACACATGGTGGCCTCTTTTCTTGGTGCCATGGCATGCGCACATTGTTGTGTATCCGTTCCCAACTTCCAAATCATGGAGTGGCAGACCTATTTTGATGTGGATCCGAAGTGGAAAGAAATCGTTATTTACGATAAGCCATGGGTGGAAAAGGGATTTCTAACCATATCCGAAAAGCCGGGTATAGGGGTGGATATTAACGAAGAGGGGCTTAAAAAATACGCCACTCCCGGCATTCCGTACTTTGAATAGTTAACGACCAACTCATGCAAAGGCCGGCTCTGTCTCCGGCTTTTGCTATAAACCTAAGTGATGAAAAAACGAACTATCTATAAGTCAATACTTGTGTTGGCGTTCCTGTCTCTCCTTACCTCAATAGGCATCGCAGTCTCGGGCGAAGTTGCTGCATCAGGGATATTCCTCATACTAGCCTTTTTAGCCCTTGCCATCGGTTTCAGGGGCTATGATTCTCTTAAGGGTTACTCATACACGGTTATGATCTTTGCCGCAGCAGTATCAGCTCTGTTTTATCCACATCTCTTTGTCGAATGGAACGGATTCAAATTTGCTGCGCTCATCATTCCGCTTATACAGCTCATCATGTTCGGAATGGGTACGTCCATGAGTTTTAATGACTTCGTAGGAGTAGTTAAAGCCCCCAAGGGTGTTTTTTTGGGTGTGATCAGCCATTTCATTATTATGCCTTTATTAGGATTCAGTTTAGCGAATGTGGGGATGAATTTCTTTGATTTCAGCCCCGAGATAGCAGCTGGAATCATCCTGATCGGTTGTTCGCCGAACGGGATGGCATCGAATGTAATATCTTATCTGGCAAAAGCAAACCTGGCCTTATCGATCACTATTACTGCTATATCAACCATGCTGGCACCAGTGGTAACTCCTCTGTTAATGAAGTTATTAGCGGGTCAGTTTGTGGAGATAAACGTTTTGCACATGATGTGGGATATTCTAAAAATGGTGATCATGCCCATCGGTGCAGGATTGCTATTCAATCATCTTTTCAGTGGCAAGATGAAATGGTTCGATGCTGGTATGCCATTCCTGTCTATGTTTGGCATTATTGGTATCATCGTGATCATCACAGCAGCCGGGCGGGATAGCTTACTAAATGTGGGCCTTATACTCGTTTTACTCGTGCTCATACATAACGTATGTGGATATTTGCTCGGTTACTGGTCTGGGAGATTGTTTAGAATGAGTGAGCGAGATTGCAGAACCATCGCAATAGAAGTCGGCATGCAGAATGGCGGTCTGGCTTCTGGGCTGGCAAAGGGGATGGGAAAGATCGCTACCGTAGGTTTGGCTCCGGTGATCTTTTCATCATTCATGAATATTACGGGATCACTGCTTGCATCGTATTGGCACCGGAAGCCAATAGCTGCTGATAGCTCAGCTGCAGAAAAGCCTGAAAGAGAACAAATTTTAAAGAATTGATATCGGTTAACCAATCGGTTGACTTCCCCGTTTTTTCGGGAATCAGCGTCTTTTACTAATCCTGTTCGGAGCGGTATTCCAGGTTAGTACGACCAGCTCATAGACCTGGAGTTAAACAGCATCAGGGTACATTCAGATTGTCTGATAAGAAGTTTGCCGGTAGCGTTTAATTCACCTGTTGGAAATGAACGGTATGCACCAGGTACACCGCTTCCGGTGCGGGTTGGGTCTATCGGGCGTCACCGGACGAGATATATTCGGTCCATGTTCGGGTTAGCAACCTACCAACCGGGTACCAAAGACGTACCAACGTCGTACCTGCTTCGATAAATTACGTAGAGAATACGCATCTGATGCTTATCTGGTATGACTGCGATGCGAGATATATCCAACTATGGCCAGAGCATGGTGCGGTGGTACGTAGATCATCTGAAAGCGTTTAATGTTTTACAGAGGGATCTCCAAGGCGAAGGAAGTTTGTTCAGGAGTGGAGGTAGCCTTTAGCGTACCCCGGTGGGCTTGCGCTATTTCATGTGCAATGTAAAGTCCTAAACCCAATCCTTGCTGTCCCGTTCTTGATTGTCCTCTTGAAAAAGGTGTGAACAAATTTCCTATCGCGGTATCAGGAATGGGTTCACCTGCATTTGTAACGGAGAGGTGAAAGACATCGTGTCGGCAATAGGCGTCGATCCAGATTACGGAGTCTGAAGAGCCATGTGTCAGAGCGTTGCCCAATAGGTTGGAAAATAGTTGGGCAATACGTGTGGCGTCGCAGTGTACGGCGCCAAGCTGACCGAAGTTCGTTTCTATATGTCGGCCAGGAAAAATAACGCTTTGCTCGGCAATAACTTGCTGCAACGTTTCAACAAGATTATGCTCTTCGTGAATGTGGAGGCTGATGCCTTCTCCCAATCGTGCCCTGGCAAAATCCAGCATGTTGCTAATTAGCTCCTTAATACGGTAAGAGGAATTTTGAATGATGCTAACGAATTGTTGCATCTGTTCGTCAAGTTCCGCTTTTTTTAAGATCTGAGCGCTATTGGCGATGGCATTGACAGGGTTACGCAAGTCGTGCCCCAAAATAGCAATAAATTGTTCTCGTAATTCCGCTATCTGCCGCTCCTCCTGTAGGAGGACTTTATTCTTCTCAAGTTCGTAGGCGGCGTCAAGATGATATCCTATCAGTTCTGAGTAGAGTTCAAACATTCGCCTGACGGTGGGTGTGTTTAACGGTGCCGGATGGGGATCTATGGCGCATAAGGTGCCAAAAAAACTACCGTCCAGCCGAAAAATCGGATATGAAATATAACTTTGAAGCCCATATGTCGCAGGTGTTGAATGGCAGCTATAGACTTTATCTTGCGCCACATTGTCAATTACAACCGGTTGCTGATGCTGACGTATTTCATGGCAGATGGTTGTTTCTACCTGCAATTCGTCTCCTGGCTGTAATCCAAAGTTAATTTCATCGTGCACACTGCACGCTACCCAACGATCTTCCGTTACGCTGGCTACTGCTGCAAATCCCATTCCTGTGGTTCGGCAAATAACATCTAAGATATGGGGGACTGCTTTAATCCTACTAATGAATTCGATATCCACTAATTGGTTATTCGGCGTGTTGGGTAATGATGAATCCATAGGTAGGGATAGGATAAACACGCACTATTCACGTGTTTAATTCAATGCAATTTAGCAAAAAGGTCTTTTAAACTAAAATATAATAAATGCCGCGTATCTGTCTTGCTGATTTGCAAGATACGTTTTGAATGGCCAGCTATTCCGTGCGCTTGAACATATTCAATAGACCGAAGTTTGAAATGAACGCGTCGTAAATTGCGTATGTTTACCTCATTGCATTTACTCCTAATGGTTGATAAACTTGCTGATGAAGTGTATCGTGAGATGCTGAATGGTAAACCTAAATTTATGATATTCGTGTAAACATCGATTTACCAGTTGAAAAAAGTACAAGACATGAAGGAGGAAAAGGACCGGGTTGACGCCCTTCGTCGTTATGAAATACTTGATTCGATAAGCGAGGAGGAATTTGATAGGGTTACGGAATTGGCGTCGATTATTTGTGATGTGCCCATTTCTTTGATTTCATTGATTGATCACGATCGCCAATGGTTCAAATCAAAAGTCGGCCTTTCTATAAGCGAAACGGACAGAAATATTGCTTTTTGTAATCATGCGATTATCGGCAGCGATCTCCTCGAAGTGAGAGATGCCTCCAGTGATATCCGGTTCAAAAATAACCCTTTTGTAACAGGTGATGCTCATATCCGTTTCTATGCAGGTCAGCCGCTTATCGATCCCCAGGGGCATGCGTTAGGGACGTTATGTGTCATCGATAGCGAGCCCCGCACATTGACCGCGAAGCAAAAGCGTGCGTTGCAGTTGCTTGCAAAAGAGGTAATGACACTGATTATTGAACGCAGGCAGAAGGCCGAACTGGAAAATTTCGAAAGCTTGTTTAGGCTATCCAATGACTTGATATGTGTCGCAGGGGTAGATGGCTTTTTCAAAAAGGTAAATCCAGCCTTTGAAAAAGTGCTCGGATGGGACAAGGAAACGCTTCTCAGTACATCCTTTTTTGATCTTGTCCACCCCGACGATCTCGGTATTACAAAGGAACAGATCGACGGTTTAGCAGCAGGTCTGAACACGATAAATTTTACTCATCGTTTCAGGGACAAATCAGGAGACTATAAGATGTTGCAATGGGTGGCAACACCAGAGCCGTTGACTGGCAACCTTTTTGCTATTGCCCGCGACGTTTCTAAAGAAAGGGACAAGGAGCGTATGTTGATTCTCAGTGAGGAACGAGCCCGCGTCTTTTTTGAAAATTCACAAGGTTTTATGTGTACTCATGATCTGAACGGTTATTTTCTGTCTGTTAACGGCGCTGGCGCAACAATTCTGGGATATACTCGCGAGGAAATTTTAACGATGAGCCTATTTGATATTATTCCGGCTTCCCGCCATGGTAACCTGCAGCAATATTTGTCAAAGATTGTAATTGAGGGGCAGGATCAGGGACAAATGGTCACGTTTCGAAAGAACGGAGACTATCGGATCTGGATGTATAATAACATACTTGAGAGGGATTCGGAGGGCCAGGCCTATGTCATCGGCAATGCTGTCGATATTACGGAAAGACATTTGCTTGAACAAGATCTGAGGAATACCAAGGAGATTTTAGAACGCACCAACAGGGTGGCCCGCGTTGGGGGTTGGGAAATGGATGTGACCAATAGAACGATATCCTGGACGGCTATAACAAGAGAAATTCACAGCGTAGATTCCTCCTATGAGCCCGTTCTGGAATCAGCCATCGACTTTTATAAGGAAGGTGAAAGCAGAGATAAGATACTGTATGCAGTGAACGAAGCGATAGCTCATGGAGAGCCCTGGGATCTGGAGTTACAGATTGTAAATGCAAAAGGGACTGAAGTATGGGTTCGCTCCCTGGGATATTCAGAGATGGAAGAAGGGGTGTGTAGACGTATCTTTGGCACCTTTCAGGATATAGATAACACAAAAAGAGCGGAGCTTGAACTATCCAAATCGCGAAAGCTGCTCAATGATGTTTTGCAATCTGCATCTGAAATCAGTATAATAGCTTTAGACGTAAACGGAAGAATTACAGTTTTCAACAAGGGGGCCGAAAAAATGCTGGGCTATGCTGCAGAGGAGATGCTGGGTGAGGAGCCTATGCTTATTCATTCGGAGCGGGAAGTAAGGAAGCGCGGTGAAGAACTAAGTGAAGAACTCGGCTATCCTGTAGATGGTTTTCGGGCGATTGTAGGGAGGGCAGAAGCAGAAGGTCTTGAGAAGGGTGAATGGACGTATTACTGCAAAGACGGCCACGCTAGAACGGTAATGCTGGTGGTTACGCCCATCAGGGATATTAATGAAAGAATTGATGGTTTCTTATGTGTCGGAACGGACATAACAGAACGGCGTTTGATCGAACGTGCCCTGATAACCGAAAAAGCCAGACTTACAGCGTTTGTTGAACATGCCCCGGCGGCAGTTGCCATGCTAGACAAGGACATGCGCTACATCGCTGTAAGTAATCGCTGGTTAGAAGACTACCAAATGAACGGCAAAAACGTAATAGGCACGTCTCATTATGATGTTTTTCAGAATATAGATAATCTTCGACGGCAGAGGCATCAGAGAGTTCTCCATGGTGCTGTCGAAAGGAAGGAAGAAGACGTTTATCAGCTTGCCGGAGATTCGCAATCGCAATATATTACCTGGGAAATGCGTCCCTGGTACCAATACGATGGTCAGGTTGGCGGTATGATGATGTTCACGCAAAATATTACATCCATCATATTGCAGCGTAATGAGCTGGAACTTGCAAAACGCCATGCGGAGCAGGCAAGCGTGGCAAAATCAGAATTCCTCGCTAACATGAGCCATGAGATCCGTACTCCGCTTAATGGTGTTATCGGATTTACTGACCTGGTGTTGAAGACAAAGTTGAATGAAACCCAGCTACAATATCTCACTATTGTTAATCAATCGGCAAATGCTCTACTCAGTATCATCAATGATATTCTCGACTTTTCCAAGATAGAAGCCGGAAAGCTTGAGCTGGAAATCGAGAAATGCGATCTGTATGAATTGTGCGGCGAGGCTACTGATATTATTAGTTATCAGGTTCAGGCTAAAGGCCTCGAAATGCTGCTGAATATTTCGCCTGATCTTCCCCGGTTTATTAATGCCGACCCGGTTCGATTGAAGCAGGTGCTCGTCAATCTTCTTGGTAACGCATCAAAATTTACTGAACGTGGAGAAATTGAACTCAAGATTGAACCGCTGGTGCTGCATGAGAATCATACCACCTTCAGGTTTTCTGTAAGGGACACCGGCATTGGTATCAAGCCTGAAAAGCAGGATAAAATTTTTGAAGCCTTTTCACAGGAAGATGGATCGACTACAAAGAAGTATGGAGGAACAGGGCTGGGTCTCACGATAACCAACAGGTTACTGGGCATGATGGGTAGTACGCTTCAGTTGGACAGTA
The DNA here is from genome assembly GCF_045629565.1 of Arcticibacter sp. Lineage (GTDB taxonomy): Bacteria > Bacteroidota > Bacteroidia > Sphingobacteriales > Sphingobacteriaceae > Arcticibacter. The sequence continues at coordinate 2,681 of NZ_JAZQRL010000052.1, read as the reverse complement.
CTCCGGGCGTGGGAAGTTGCTTCTACTTTGAAATCAGCTTCGATTCAGAACAAGGTGAAGCGATCGTTTGGGATAATCTGGACAATATCAAGAATGTTCTGGTTGTAGATGATAACGAGAATAACAGGATTATTCTGGCGCAAACGTTGAGGTTGAAAGGTATAAGAACAGCCGAAGCTAAAAATGGCTTTGAGGCATTACAACTCCTGGCTGATGGTCAGGTTTACGATGCCGTGCTGATGGATTACCAAATGCCATACATGGACGGACTGGAAACGATAGAAAAGATACGTGGGAGCTTTTCGGCCTCGGCTCATGAGCTGCCGATAATCTTGCTGCACAGCTCTTCAGATGATGGAACAATCATTAAGGCATGCGAAGAGCTACAAGTAAGTCAACGGGTGGTAAAACCGATTAAGATGCAGGAGATCTATCATGCCCTTTCGAGACTACATCAGAAAGGTGGCAGTTTAGTCTCCGCGCATTCGCCGGTCATAGAAATTACTGATACCAATCTGACGGTTCTGATCGCTGAAGATAACGCGGTTAACATGCTGCTGGCCCGTACCATAATCAAGAAGTTAGCACCCAACTTCAGGTTATTGGAGGCATCTAATGGTAAGGAAGCGGTTCATATTTGTATGTCGACACAGCCGGATCTGATTCTTATGGATGTGCAAATGCCTAAGATGAATGGCTACGAAGCTACTAAGGCGATTCGCAAGCTGAACCACAGCTTCAGAATTCCGATTATCGCGCTTACAGCTGGTAATGTAAAGGGTGAACGGGAAAAATGTCTGGCTGCTGGAATGGATGATTTTTTGGTGAAGCCTGTCATCGAAACGGATATCGCTGTGGCCCTGCACAAATGGCTGGAACTGGGGAGTCCTAATTCTTCCCCGAAGCTGGCCGTGGCCGATGATACAGCATCGCAGCATTTTGATATCAACGTATTGAAAGGCTATGTTAGTGAAGATGAATCTTTGGTTGAGGAGGCGCTCGGTCTGGTCAAAAGTGAATTACTATCGTCTTTGAAAGTGATCGGTCAGGCTGCTGGCCAGAGCAGTCTTTCAGATTTGAATAGTGCAGGACACAAGCTGTATGGAACGGCTGCATCTGCCGGAATGCCCCGTCTGTCGGTATTTGCAAGCGAGTTGGAGAAGTTAACTGAACCTGACCCCCAACGAATAAAGGACCTCACAGATTCCATCGCGGGAGAAATTGATATCATTCTGAAGCTGATAATGAAGAAGTGAACGGAATATAACTTTTCTGTTGCTGGTTTTATTGCGGTGAGTGATTAACCAAAAAATCAGTAATTTGCCCGGATATGAGACAGTATTTATATATTCTTTTCCTGGCCTGTATCTTATCATCTTGTTCAGGAGCTTTAAAAGGTGTTAAAAGCAAGTCAGCGTATTCTCAAAAAATGGTTGAGAACCGGGCGATGAAAACTTTTAATACAAACCGGAACGAGCAACAGCTAGCCAAAGCACATTGGGATTATGTACCTGGTTTAGTGGCGTATAGTATCCTGAAAGCTTGGGAGCAATACCCTGAGAAACAGGAATATTATAATATCGTTAAGGCATATGCGGATTATTGCCTGAAAGGACTGGATACTGTTCATGTAAAGGAAAGTAATATAGATGATCTGGCCGCGGGAAAGATCCTTTTTACCCTGGCTAAAGAGGAACAGAAAAAGGGAAATGTGGCAGATGCCAAACGATATAAAGACTGCGCGACCTTTTTGAGGAATAAGCTGAAGTTTCAACACAGCCGTATCGGAACGGCTATGCCGGGTGCCGGTGGATTTTTCCATAAAGGAATCTACCCGAACCAAATGTGGTTAGACGGCCTGTATATGGGTCCTGCTCTCTACGCTGGATGGCAGGATGCTTATGGCAAAGAGGAAGGTGAGGCCGCTAATCTTCAATCATGGGATGACATCGCACATCAGTTTAAAACAATCCATCAGTTTACTTATGATAAGGACAAACAGCTTAATTACCACGCATGGAGTGCCGATCCAACTGATGAAAACTCTTTCTGGGCAAATAAGACTGGTCCCTACAAAGGCTGCTCTCCGGAGTTTTGGGGAAGAGGAATGGGCTGGTATTTCGCAGCGCTCGTAGATGTGCTTGAGGTAATGCCTCATGATCATGCGGACTATAAAAATCTTGCTCAAATCGTTAATCAGGTGGCTGCCGGGCTCGCCAGGTATCAGGATAAGAGTGGCTCCTGGTACCAGTTGCTGCAGTACGATGATTCAAAGAAGGCTGACGGCAAGGGCGATGAAGTAGCTGGGGGAATTTATAACAAGTGTGATCATGCGAATTACCTGGAGTCATCTGCCTCCGCTATGTTTACATACGCATATTTGAAAGGAATCCGCCTTGGCGTCTTAGATGGAGGTGATTTTCTTCCTGTAGCGGAGAAGGCTTATAGCGGACTGGTTAAAAACTTTATACGTGAGGGTGAAAACGGCGAGATTAATATCCTGCAATCCTGCGCTTCGGCTGGTCTTGGTCCATTGAAGGATATCTCCAGGACAGGCACGGCTAACTATTACCTCTGTGGCAAAGATGTTACCGTGACTCAAAACGAAGGCAAAGCTATAGGGCCGTTTATCTTAGCTAGTTTAGAGTACGAGAGAAAGAAGTGATAGATACACGCTAGTT
>NZ_JAZQRL010000051.1:0-8018 GCF_045629565.1 Arcticibacter sp. | reverse complement strand
TTCAGAAGCATAAAAATCAGAAAACTTAAGTAAAACCGACTCTTTGATCTAACCGTATTTTTAAGTTAAGCTATTACTGGCTACACTTAAACGCTAATTGCTCTCGTAAAGCCTCCGTTACCACCAGAATGGGGGCTTTTTATTGCGCTCAACTGCTGGCATCGATCAGCCTGTCTTAAGCCTCTAACGCATTGTCATTCCTAACTACCAGTATCTTATGCTTGGTATCGCTGTTCTGTTCTGCTTGTCGGGCCTCTGCTATTATCAAAAACTCCACCCTCTTCCGAAACGGAAAGACTTCTTTAAACGACCATTTCAAATATCATTAAGCCGGTTCTTTCAATCATGAAGCAACAACCAGTTCTGGCTGCAGGTAGTCAGTTCGGATGAATTACGAAAGTGGTCAGTTGGACGTTCATGCTGTCAAATAATAAACAAAAAGCGCATAGGTTTGTCAGCCTCTACGCTCTTTGTGACCTGACAGCTGTATAAATATTAAATGCCATCGTAGTTGATGTCCTTGCTGTCCTTTTGCTTGTTCCAGGCATTCATGCCGCCTTCCAGATAATGAATGTTGTCAAATCCGTGTCGCTCATTCAAGACAGTAGCTAGCTTTTGGGCACTTTCTCCTTTCTCGGATATCAGTACCACAATGATATCCTGGTGAATCTGGTCAAGGTCAGCTAACAACATCTGTTCGGGTATGTGCAGGTAGTTCCATGACTCATCGCCGGGACCTGCGGGATGTTGTCTAAGGTCAATAAGCTGCAACGGTTCTTTGTACCTGATCTTTATGTCAAGCAGTTTGGGGCTGATGGACCGAATTCCCGACGGTTCGGACAGACTCTCCTGTTGTACGTCTGCATATTGAGGTGGTAAGGTCGAGATCGCCTGGTATTCAGCTATAGGTTCCAGCCTTATCGATGTCAGCTGGTTCGTGAAGACGTTAAAGCTAACGAGTTTATTGCCCGCGATATGGCCTATCTCGCTAAGGATCTTTATCGCTTCGTTAGCCATCATACAGCTAATCAGAGCAGGAAGGGTAGCAAGGCCGATCTTTTTTGGCCGCTGTATCAACTGGCCTGCGTTTGCGTTTTGTAGCAAACACCTCAGGGTAGCACCGGCATGGTAATTCAACACACTGAAGTGGCCGGAAGGAAAGTCTAAACAACCGAAAATCATCGGCTTGCCTGCTATTACGCAGGCATCGTTGATCAGGAGGGACTTGTCCAAAATGTTATCCGTATCGATCACCAGGTCATAGCCGGCAACCAAATGCGAAACAGAGTCGCGGTTTAAGCGCTGTTCATGCAGCTTAACCGTTATTTCGGGGTTTATGTCTCTGAGGCTCGATGCCAGTATTTGACTTTTGAGCTTTCCTTCCTGACCGCTGCCGAATATAGGCTGTGAAGGCAGGTCGCGCTTACGTATTACATCCTCAGATACAATGCCCAGAGAACCGACTCCCATCGATGTCAGGTAAGACAACATCGGCGATGCAAGGGCACCGGCTCCGATGACAAGTACTTTGGATTTCGTCAGTGCTTCCTGGCCCGGTACCCCAAAGCCTGTAGTCTGAACGTGATTCTGGTACCGATTAAGGAAATTTTCTGTATCTTCCATAGTTAACGAATAGGCAGTTAGGGATTTACGTTCTCACTGACGCGATTTAAAAAAAACAAAACCATAACGGTCTTGTTTAGAAAATGTTACAAGCGGTATTAGCTAGGATCACGATAGGGGATCTGACCGAAATCAAAGTCAATCAGTTCATTAATACTATGACGGTATGTTTTCACTAAACAAACAAGCTTTTATCAATGCGGCCGTAGTTTCCATTATCACCATAGCACTTGTTTTCTACGGTTCCAGAGAACTTCAGAACTTTGACCCTGCGTTGATCGCCTACCTCTTCGGGACCGTGTTTGCCTTCTTCGGAGTCGTGTACCGTTACTCTGTCTGGCTGCAAAGGCCGCCAACACGTATGTATTATAAACGCACATGGGAGCTGATCTGGAACCGTCAGTTCTTTTCTCACCTCTGGTTCTTCATCAAGGAGTTCATACAGAATATCGGATTTCAGAAATTCATTTATCCCCGTGGACGAAGCCGCTGGATAGGACACTTTCTCATGGCCTTCGGCTGTACCCTGGCTTTTGCTATTACTTTTCCGTTAACCTTCGGCTGGATCCATTTTACCCTGAACCCCGAATCAGGTCTGGATCCCGGAACGGCGAAGCTCTACGAAGCTCATTTTTTCGGATTCAAAATGATGGAGTTCGAAGTCGGATCTTTGCCCGCATTTTTGATCTTTCATGTCCTTAACTGGTCGTCATGGATGGTGATCATCGGCGTGCTGATCTTCATGCGCCGCCGCCTTACCAAACCCGGACTTATCTCTACCCAGTCTTTCGAAGGAGACTTGCTACCCCTGATATTGCTCCTGGCTATATCCGTAACCGGCCTGGGTTTAACCTATAGCTACCAGTTCATGAAGGGCTTCGCCTATGATTTTATGGCTGTTACACATGCTATAACTGTTATCATGTTCCTGATATGGATCCCTTTCGGAAAGTTCTTCCATATCATTCAACGTCCCGCTCAGCTCGGTGCGCATATTTATAAACGCGAAGGTATCCGAAGGGGCATGGCGGTTTGTCCGCACACCGGAAAAGAGTTCGCTACTCAAATGCACATCGATGATCTGAAGGATGTTACGAAACAACTGGGCTTTGACTTTACCCTCGAAGATGGTACTTCCCACCTTGATCTGAGTCCGGAAGGTAAACGTTCGCGTCTCGCCATGGCTCATTTGAAGGCACGTCAGGAGAACGGTGGAAAGTTATTTGGTTAACCTGTTATAAAACGAATCGTTATGGCAAGATTGCCTGTTTCAGCTGAAAAACTCATTGAAGAGTTTGGTCCTCACCTGAATTATCCTCCCAGGGAAGGTTATGCAGGAAGGGATGAACCTGATAAGGAAGTGAAAACGCACTGCTGCTTCTGTGGTATGCAATGTGGCATGAAGCTCCTGGTGAAGGACAATAGAGTGGTAGGTTTCGAACCCTGGATGGAATTTCCTTATAACCAGGGGCGCCTGTGTCCAAAAGGCGTCGAACGCTATCTTCAGAATAATCACCCCGACAGGCTCCTGCATCCGCTCCAACGCGAAGAAGGTAAAGGGTTTAAAAATGTCTCCTGGAATGCCGCCATGGAAAAAACGGTATCCGAAATACAGCGTATCCAGCAGATGCACGGCAACGACTCCTTTGCGATGCTTTCCGGAGTTTCACTCAGCAATGAAAAGAGCTACCTCATAGGTAAATTTGCCAGAGTGGCGCTGAAAACAGCCAATCTTGATTATAACGGCCGCCTCTGCATGGTGAGTGCCGGTGCCGGAAATAAGAAGGCCTTCGGTCTTGACCGTATATCCAACAGCTTTGAGGACCTTGAACGCGCCGAAGTCATTATCATTACGGGAGCAAATGTCAGCGAAACTTTTCCTACGCTTACCCACTGGATCTGGAGGGCACGTGATTACGGTGCTAAGCTGATCGTTGTCGATCCGCGGATGATTCCGCTGGCCCGGACAGCAGACCTGCATCTTCCGGTACGGCCCGGAACAGATTCTGCCTTGTACGGGGCCATGCTTAAGTACCTTGCGGATCATGATATGCTGGACCACGACTTTATCGATAACCATACAAGCGGTTTCCAGGAAGCGCTTGACGCCGTACAGGGCTATACGCTAGAGTGGGCGGAAGAAGTTACCGGTATCGAAAAAGAGAAGATAGAACTCGCTGCCCAATGGTGGGGGAAGGCCAGCACCAGCTTCCTGCTGCACGCCCGCGGCATAGAACACCATACAAAAGGTGTGGATAATGTCTTGGGCTGTATCAATCTGGTACTGGCAACGGGTAGAATTGGCAAGCCTTATTGCGGATATGGTACCATAACCGGACAAGGAAACGGTCAGGGTGGCCGCGAACACGGACACAAATGTGATCAGCTGCCCGGAAATCGGGATATTACCAATCCTGAACATCGTAAGATCGTGTCGGATATCTGGGGTATAGATGAAAAAGACCTGCCGGGTAAGGGCCTGACCGCTTATGAACTTATTGAAGCGATCCACCGGGGAGACGTGAAGGGACTTATATCCATCTGCTTCAACCCCATTGTTTCTTTGCCCAACAATAACTTCGTGCGCGAAGCTTTTGAGAAACTCGAATTTTACGCCTGTATCGACTTTTTTATGAACGAGACTTCCCGACACGCTGATATCATCTTCCCGGGTTCTCTTCAAGAGGAGGAAGAAGGTACTGTAACGTCTGCCGAAGGTCGCGTTATCCGTGTAAGAAAGGTGGTCGACTGTCCGGGTGAAGCCCGGCCCGATACGTCCATTATTCTCGAGCTGGCCGGCAGGCTTGGCGCAGGCGAAAAGTTTAAATTCGAAACCAGCGAAGATATTTTCAACGAGCTTAGGGTGGCCTCCCGGGGGAGCACAGCCGACTATTACGGCATCACCTACAAAAAGATAGAAGATAATATGGGGATTTTCTGGCCCTGCCCAACGCTTGATCATCCAGGAACCAAAAGATTATGGGAAGACAAGAAGTTTTGTACGCCCGATCAGAAAGCGCATTTCAACCCGGTGAAATACCGTGAGCCCGGAGAAGTGACGGATGAAGAATATCCGGTGGTCATGACAACCGGCCGCGTCGTCTCACAATATCTCAGCGGAACACAGACACGCCGCATAGGCAAGCTGGTGGATAACTTCCCTGAGCCAAAAGTGGAGATACATCCACAGCTCGCCAGGAAATACAACATCCGCCAGGACGAAGTCATAAGGGTCGTAACCCGCCGCGGAACGGCTGAATTTCCCGCTAATATTGTCGAGACCATACGCACGGATACGATCTTCTTGCCTTATCACTGGCCAGGCCGCAAGTCAGCCAATCAGTTCACTACCGGGAATCTCGACCCTGTGTCTAAAATACCTGAATTTAAGGTGTGCGCATGTCGCTTAGAAGGCACAGGAATTTTCGCAGAACCGTCAACCGACCCGAAGGCTTACGCCAGTACCTAAACAGTAAACATCACCCAGTAAATGAAAGACATATGCCTGTAACGAATTATATTACCAATCAGGAGTTTTTTGTGGATATGCAGCGTTGTATTGGCTGTAAAGCATGTGAAATGGCTTGCGCAGAGTGCGAGACCAATGGGCACGAATCCATGATCCACGTAAATTACATAGACCGGGCAGTAACTATCCAAACAACCGTACAGGTTTGTATGCATTGTGACGATCCTGCCTGCGCGAATGTATGTCCCGCTGACGCGATATCCAAAGACGAGTTTGGTGTCGTTCACACAGCCAACACGTCGAGATGTATCGGATGTTCGAACTGTGTGATGGCATGTCCTTTCGGTGTTCCTAAAAAGAACGAAGCCTATGATCTGATGATGAAGTGTAACATGTGTTATGATCGCACCAGCGCAGGTAAAAAGCCCATGTGTGCCACCGTCTGCCCAACACAAGCACTTTACTACGGTACGCGGGCGGAAATGGCGATGATGAGACCCAACAGCACCCCTGTAAACAACTTCATCTTTGGAAAAGAAAGCGTAAGTACCAAGGTTAATATCATGATGCCTAAAGGTTCAACAGTTTTACGTGTAGATTAAATATTATGGCAACAGATAATAAGGATAATCACTGGAAGGAGGATTTTCCCATACAGCAACTCGAAGCAAGACAGGTAACAAGAAGAGATTTTGCCAAATTCTTATGTCTGGTGTCGGGTGGCTTGGCAACAGGCAGCGGCTATGTCGCTGCCAAGGCGCATCTTTTTCCAGGCGAAGAGGTTCAGGGCGAACATTTCGTTTGTAAACGGGACGAGCTGCCTGTAGGCGGTACCAAGTCATTTGTCATCCCCGGAAGCACGATTCCTTACGTGCTTATCCACGTAGAAGACGGCCAGCTGCGTGCTTATGAGCAGAAATGCACTCATTTGTCATGTGCGGTATTTTATAAGCCGGGAACCGGAAAGATCGAATGCCCCTGTCATAACGGATGGTTTGACGCTTATACGGGAGAAGTACTTGCAGGACCGCCCCCCCGGGCCCTTCCACGCCTGAACGTAGTCCTCAAAGAGGATGGCATCTTCGTCACCGCACATCAAGGAACAAGTGAACAAGTTCAGTCTTAAAATTAAAAGATTATGAGTACTTTCAGAGAAGGGCAGAACCAGGCGCACCCCAATAAAAGCAATACCCTTATACTCGCGCTGATCGTTATCCTGATCATTAATGTCAGCATTCAGATCTGGCTGTTGTACACAGCTCTGAATAATGCGCTTGCACAAAATAAGGATATCGCCATTCCGGCTTTCCTGGCATCTCTCTTTCTATTTCTTATCGGTTTCTTCTGGTTATATTACCTTCCGACCGGAGCTAAGAAAAGAAAGGTTAAGCAGAATGTCAATTTTACAGATACCTATCACTAGCCCGCTATTTATCGGGCAAGTGTTCAAACTTATCTTGAAGCTCAGGAGACCGCCTTGCCATCATTTTCGTTATCACCAGGTGCATCCAGACGATACAGATCATGGAGAGCACCCATACAAACATCCATGAACTGGTCCATAAGCCTGTTCCGGTGAGCAGGTAGCCAAACAGTATAGGCCCTACAAAGCCGCCCAAACCGCCCATCAGTCCCACCATTCCCCCGACCAGACCAATCTGTGTGGGGAAGTACTCCGGTATATGCTTAAACACGGCTGCTGTACCGATCCCCCAGGTCACTCCGATAAGCATAACCAGTACGATAAACACCCACATATTTGCCTGAAAGTAGATTCGCGTAGTTCCCTGAGCGATCAGCTGCTTTTTGCTCACCTTGTCTCCAGGCTTTACGAGCACCTCATGCCAGGTTTCTTTATTAGGGAAGATCATCACCGTATTCCTGGTATTCTCGAAAACACGGTTTTTGGGACGAATCGCATACGACTTTCCGTCAATAGATATGGAATTTGCCGTTACCTCCGTCACGGTCCCTGCTTTAGTCGCCATGATGCCGGCACCGGGAGAAGCAATTTCCATTCGGGGTATGATCAGCAGGAAGCTCAGTACGACTGAGGCGCCAAGCACTCCGTACATGACCTTGCGCGCGCCATATTTATCAGACAAAAATCCCCCCACTGCCCGAAACAGCCCGGCAGGGAGGCTGAAACATGAAGCGAACAGCCCCGCCAGAACGAGGTCAGTCTGGTAAACATTCACAAAATAGGGGACAAGCCACTGTGAGAAGGCAACGAAGCAGCCAAACACGAGGAAATAATACAGGCCGAAACGCCATACACGAACCTCACTTAGGGGCGACAGAAGCTGCATCAGCGTCTTGCTCGTGGCTACAGGCTTTCTGTTTTCCGCAAAAAGGAAAAAGAGCAAACCCACGATAAGCAGGCATGCCGCATAAATGACCGGCATCTGTCGCCAGCCATCTGGGTTAGCTCCATTATCGGTGAGCATATTCAATAAAGAAGGTCCCACCAACGTCGTCACTGAAGCTCCGGCCGTCCCCGTACCGAAGATTCCCATCGCCCTTCCCTGCCAGTTCTGCGGATACCATAGTGATGTGTAGGCAACGCCGACGGCAAAACTGGTCCCAGAAATACCGAAGAGAAAGCTCAATATCAGGAATGTGGTATAACTATTCGCGAATGACAGCAGGAAAAGGGGAATCGCGCAAAAGATCAGCAGCGTGCCGAATACCCATTTACCCCCAAACTTATCCGTAAGAATGCCTACTGGAAGTCGGAGGAGAGATCCGGTAAGTACCGGCACTCCGAGGAGCCAGCCAATTTCAACCATGCTCCATTCAAATATCCCGTTGTCGGTAAGATAAGTAACCAAAACACCATTTATCATCCAGGCAGAAAAACTCACAAGGAATCCAAGCGTGTTGAGAAATAAGATTTTATGCGACCTGAGCCCGACTTGAATCTCTG
>NZ_JAZQRL010000050.1:0-7681 GCF_045629565.1 Arcticibacter sp. | reverse complement strand
TTTTTTGAGAAACAATAATCTTTCGTTCTTTAACCTGGAAATGCAGATTGCTCAGTTCCTGCAGGTTATTTAAAATTTCTAAGAGGTCGGCATTCCGTGAAAACGTTCCTCCAAAGCGCTCAGCATCTGTTACGTCCTTATAGATTACTTCTACGTCGTACCACCTGCTAATTGCTTTCATCACACCTTTTATATCCTGGTTGTCAAACAGGAAATAACCATTCTTCCAGGCAATAGCCTGATCTACTTCGATGGCACTGACAGCTATACCTTTCTGGCTGCTGTTGGTTACTGACTGCTGCCCCGGCGCCAGCCGTACCGACTGTCCCGACGATAACTTCCTGATGTTAACACTGCCCTCCAGCAAGGTTGTTGTAACACTGGCATCATCAGCATAAGCTTTAATGTTAAAATGCGTTCCCAGCACTTGTACCTGCTGATCGGCCGTATGAACCAGGAAAGGCAGGTTCTTGTTATGTGCTACTTCGAAATAGGCTTCACCTTTAAGCCATACAGAACGGTTCTTACCGTTGGCAGTTACCGGAAAGCGAAGTTCTGACTCAGAGTTAATCCAGACCTTTGTTCCATCAGGAAGTACGACCTTAAATTGTCCCCCCTTTGGTATCCTTATCGAGTTGTATGCCATCTGACTGCCATCTGCAACGGATCTTTGCACACCGTTATAGCGCACCTGGCCCTTTTCAGCACTGGAAATAAGTATTCCAGCCTGAGTGGCGATATTACTCATTTGCTTATCGTCAAGGTTGACGGTCGTGCCATCACTAAGCGTCATTACCGCACTGCTTTTACCGGGCAAGATCTTTGCACTTAACATTGTAGGTGTCATTACCTTCTCGCCCGGTTTTTTATTAAAGAACAAAAAGCCACAGGTCAGCACGGCAACAGCAGCCGCCGCTTTCCAGTAGAAAGGCTTTCTTTTACCCCTTTTCTGGACTCTCTGCTGAAAGCGAGTGAAAAGCTCATCCACAGGGGGCTGTTCCTCACCTGCATCTACCTTTAACTCCGTGTACCATTCATTGAGCTCCTGAGCTTCCTGATCTGTACATTCGTTGGCTTTAAATCTGTCCAGCAAGTAAAGGAGTCGCTCTTTTTTCATTTATAGGGAGATTGGGCATTGAGTATTATGTGTCTAAGAGCTGTTAATTTCATGACGCTCGAAATATGCTCAGCCGTTATCTGGCAAATAAATTTTTCGCTAAAACCAAACATTGCAGCAGCGATCCGCTACTGCAATGTAATCAACACTTCAGAATAAGAGGAGGTAAAGCCTAAAACGCCCCTAATTCTGCCAGGTGAACATTGGTTGAGCCATAAGCCGACAACACAACGAACCTAAAATACCGGGCCTCGCCGAAGGTTGGCAGAAACTGCTTCTGAGGTTCTTTTTTGGTAGATAAATTAAAAGTTCCTGCAGTTACCCAATTGATATTGTCAAGACTGGTTTCAATCTTCACTTCATTCGGTTTCCCGTTACCATCAAACTGCCTTGTAGTCGCTGCAATTCCGTGCAGGGTCTTTACCTCTCCCATGTCCACAGTTAGGAAATGTGGCGGACCGGGGTTTCCATTTTTCCACTGAGAATGCCAAAAGGTGTTAATGTTACCGTCTAAAGTAAACTCTGCTCGACCATTACTTGGTCCTTCTCCGTCTGCCTCCTCTGAAGAGAACGCAATTATCTTCCAGTTCTTCCGGTCATAATCCGGGTAGTCCGCCATGTTCGGCTGCGCTGTGATTGTAAACATAGTGGTCCGCAGGCTTTCATTTACTTTGAAGTCCGTTCCTGAGATACTGATTGGCAGCAGATAGGTTTTGAATGGCTGTATCCCATCAGGCCCGCTAGTTAATATGCTTAACTTTAAAGGCCCAGTTGTCAACTGCCCAGCTGGTATTACCCCATCAACGGTGCTCAACGTATATGATTTTAATGGGAGCACTTCATAGTTCGTTTTGTTGACCGCATTATAGTTTTCCGCCAGTACGGGGTCAACTACAAACTTCATGTTTATGTTCGCTGCAGGGAAGTCCTGACCGCCGTAATTGGCTCCATATATAATCACCTGCGGTTCCTCTGAGATATTCAGCACCTTATTAACGGCACCGTTTACAGCTTGAGGCATATATATCTGCATATAGTTTGACAAGGGCTGATCGGGTAACTCAACCTCATCTTTGCAAGAAGTCATAAAGCTGGCGGCAACTAGAAGCCCCGCCAATAATTTAATGTTTTTCATAATCTTTTCTTAAGAACGTTACCAACCAGGATTTTGAATGAGCTGTTTTCCTCTGTCCAACTCGTACTGCGAGAGTGGATACCAATAATAGGAAGATCTGAATATATGGGGCGTAGCAGTAACTACCCTTTTGTAAAAGTCATTCCCATCTTTCATGATGTCCATGCCATGCATATCCCCCATTACCTGGGGTGCAATTTTCCACCTTCTGATGTCAAACCATCTGTGAGATTCATAGGAAAGTTCTACCTTCCGTTCTGCCCTGATTTTTTCTCTCACCTGGCTCTGGCCTGATGGTACAGGCAGTGCATCGGTGCCAACGCCATATTGAGGAATGCCGGCACGTTCCCTGATCCTGTTCAGATACAACATAATATCAGAATGACCCGGAGCGGCCTCATTTAAAGCCTCCGCATAGTTAAGATAGATCTCTCCAAGTCTGAACAGCACGAGTGGCCTTGACTGCTGCTGTCCGTTACCACCGGAGCCAGCGTTTGTTTGCGGACCAACGTTTTTTCTAACCAGGTAACCCGTTTTACTAAAATCTGTGGCATGGCCATTGCGTCCATTCGGACCAGACACATAAAAGGTAATTGGAGCAGCTGCACGCATATTGCCGCCCTGCCAGATGCTGTTGTTGTAGGTAACGCCGACATAAAAACGTGGTTCACGATTTACATACATGTTGTAAACCTGAATACCGCCTACGGTGGTAAATCCAGCTTCCGAATATAACAATGATTCACCTGGCAATTTACCATCGGCCATGTAATATGAATCGACCATCTCTTGCGTAGGTGCAATACCATTCCAGCCTCCTGCTTGCCGGGGCATGGAGTGCACGTCCCAGCCTGATAAATTATTTGATTTGCGGACAAAGATCTGTTCACTATTCCAGGCTTGAAAGAATATACCTTCTAAAGACTTAATAACATTTCCTGCTGGATCTTTATACAGGCTATAGATTCCAAGATCAATCACAGCTTTTGCGGCATCTGCAGCCTTTTGCCATTTAGAATGATCTTCGGTCTGGCTAATCAATGGTTGCCCATTGGCATCTTTGAATGATGCAACATCGGTATTCCCATTATACTGAGGACTAGCAGCATATAAAAGCAACCTTGACTTTACCGCCATTGCCATGCCTTTTGTTGCTCTGCCGGCCTCAAGATCACTGGCCTGTCCGTTTCTTTGCGGCACAATAGGGAGTATTTCTGCAGCTCGTTCCAGTTCGCTGACCACGTAGTCAACGCAAGCGTCAAAGCTACTCCGAGGAAGCTGCATTTCCTCTGCGGTTGCATCGGGAGCCAGGTTCTCCTCTCCCAGCAATACCACAGGACCATATTGTCGCATAAGCAAGAAATAATAGAACGCACGTAAGAAGCGTGCTTCTGCTCGGTATTGATCAATAAGCTGCTGTCCGTTTAGCTGGCGTATCTCATCATTCTTATCGATATTGTTCATAAAATAAGTGGCCGAACGAATCCCATTATAGTAATGGCGCCACTTGTCGAAATGGACGTTGGAAGCGTTGAAGTTGCCAATATTGATGTCATAGTTCCTTGAACCTGAGAAAGTCACATCGACCTCATCGCTTGTACCGAGCCATCCATTATTCTCCCATTGATTGGATTCATCAGGTATATAGTTATAGATATTAGCAAGGTATTGCTCAGAAGTCGCTTTTTTTCTGAATACCTCTTCAATCGTAATCCGGTCGTTAGGAACCTGATCGAGGTATTTTTTGCAGGAAGAAAAACAACAGGCCAGTCCTAGAAGGACCAAAGTGCCTAACTTTATATTTTTAGTCATGATTTTAGTTTTAATAAACCTTATTTGAATACAACTCTCATCCCAAGATTGTAAGTTCGTAACTGCGGATACTGCGCGCCACGCCCATCGCCTAGTTCTACATCCCACAAATTAAAATCACTCAGCGTGAACAGGTTATAACCATTAGCGTAGATATTCAGATTGGAAACACCTACTTTATTTAACCAGGGCTTATTTGTCAGGCTATATGTAATTTGCGCGGTCTGTAACCTAAGGAAAGCGCCATTTTTAACCCACCATGAACTACCAGCGTAATTCATATTGTCATTTCCATAAGTAATACGGGGATATAAAGGTCTCTCTTTAGGGTTCTCGGGCGTCCACCTGTCTACGATCTCAGCAAAGAGATTCCCCCTTTCACCACCATAAGTAAATGGTTGCAAGCCATCGCCATTTAAGGAGATATCTACATTACTAATACCTTTGAACCAGCCTGCAATAGACCAGTTTTTCCAGGTAATAGTTGGGCCAAACCCATACACAATTTCCGGGATAGACCCGTAGCCAATTGGCGCCTGATCATATGAATCGATCTTGCCATCGCCATTCAGGTCTTTGTATTTAATATCACCTGCCTTTGTTATTCCGGGTTGAAGCGGACTGTTGGCTACTTCTTCATCAGTTTTGAACAATCCGAGGTCGATATATCCAAAACGCTGTCCAAGTTTACGCCCTATCCTTTGTTGCCATGGATATGGCCAGGATGCATTTGCATCATTTATAATAATTGCCCTGTTCCAGTTAAAGTTTCCTCTAAGGCCAAGAATCCAGCCACTACCGATCGATTTGTTGATCTCTAAAGTAGCATCAACACCCTTGTTATTCACTTCCCCGAGATTTGCCCATGGCAAACTTCTAACACCGGCATATTGTGGAACATCTCCACGTTGGCGGAAAATACCTGTTCTGTATTCCCTGAAGAAGTCGGCCGTTAAAGAGATCGCGTCATTCCATGCCTTAATCTCCACGCCGAGATTGTACTTATTTGCCTTTTCCCAGGTAACTGCAACGGCATAGTCTCCGAAATCAAGTCCTCCGAAGTCATTATTCTGTCCATTTTGACCGAAGTTATAACCACCGGTATTTGCAATCGTTGAAATATAGGCGAAGCGACGACCTCCAATATTGCTGTTTCCAACAACACCGTAAGAGAACCTGAACTTTAAGAAGGAAATTACATCTTCTATAGGCTCAAAGAATTTCTCCTCAGAAGCCACCCATCCCAGCCCGAAGGAAGGGAAGAAACCAAACTGCTTTTGAGGAGCAAAGGTTTCAGAACCATTAAACCCAAAGTTAGCTTCTAACAAATATTTATTGTAGTAAGCATAAGTCGCTCTGCCGGCTACACCCATGTAACGGTAAGGAATAGAACTGATAAAATCGCCTGCAAATGCGTCTTCCCTGTCGGACTGATTGTAAAGTACCATCGCCGAAATATCGTGTTTGCCGATCGTTTTGTTATAATTTATAGAGCCTTCGGTATAAAACTGCCTGCTGCCACCATTGCTACGGCTGTAGCCAAGATAGTTAGTGCCGATTCTCGTTTGATCCAGGATGAGGTTTCCTTCTTCATCCCTTCCGCTTGCAAGGTAGCCATCTACCGACTTTGTCCTTTGAATGTTATGGGTATTTGCATTATCAAAAGAGAACATGGCCGTGGCCGACAGTCCGTTTAGCAAAGCACCAAGATCCTGAGTTACCCGGATGTTACTCCATAGCTGGCTTCTGAATTCGGTGACGTATCCAGATTGGGTAAGCAATGTGTAAGGATTAAATATATCGCCGGTCCTGATTTGAGAAAACTTCCCGTCGTTATATTTGACAGGAATAACAATCG
The DNA here is from genome assembly GCF_045629565.1 of Arcticibacter sp. GTDB lineage: Bacteria > Bacteroidota > Bacteroidia > Sphingobacteriales > Sphingobacteriaceae > Arcticibacter. Next base: position 1,759 of record NZ_JAZQRL010000050.1, on the reverse strand, counting down.
GAGGAAGCACATAAGCTGCGTTCCAAATGCTACCCGTCGAGTTTCCCGGATAATTTCCATTACTGATCCAACCTGAAGCACCAAAGTCTACTTTAGTCGTTTTTGTAACGTTCAAAGTAAGATTAGAGGTAAAGTTATACCTGCTGAATTTTAATGAGGAGTTGTAGTCCGCAAGATCATCGGTCTTAAACAAGCCCTGTTCATCGTAATATCCAAGTGACAGATAGTATTGCGCATTTATAGAACCTCCGTTTGCATTAATCCTGGCTCTACGGTTCTGACCACTTTTATTGAACATCTCGTCGAACCAGTTTACATTGGGATATAGCTCAGGATCAGTTCCATCCATGGTTTTTTGAATCCTTTCTGCAGAATACCTGGGTAAGGTCTCTGAGGGGAAACTGTTCTTATACGCTTCATTTGCAATGTTCATATAGGTCGCCCCATCAGCGAAATCTGGAAGCTTTGTAAATTCAGTGAAGCCCTGATCGTATTGTGCCGTAATTACGGGTGCACTTGGCCGTCCCTTTTTAGTCTGGATTAGAATTACCCCATTAGCACCCCTTACACCATATACCGCGGTGGCTGAAGCATCCTTTAAAATGCTAAAACTGGCGATATCTTCCGCATCGACATTGCTGAATGATCTTTCAACTCCATCTACTAGTATCAGTGGAGAACTGCTCGTAAATGTAGAGATCCCTCTAATGTAGATTTCGGCGTTATCATAACCAGGTTCGCCGCTTCGTTGAACACCGACTACACCAGCTACCCTTCCGGCAATTAAATTGGTAAGATTAGCCACAGGTTGTTTCAGGTCCTCAGCCTTTACAGAACTTTGTGCACCTATGGTTGTAATCTTTTTCTGTTGTCCAAATCCTACGACAACCACTTCCGACATTTCGTTTTTTTGTTCTGCGAGGATGACGTTAAGCACTTCCTTGCCCTGAATGCTGACCTCCTGGGTTTCATAGCCAACAAAACTAAAGACCAATATAGCGCCATCAGAAGGTGCATTTATCAGATAATTTCCCTTCACATCGGTCATCACACCGGTTTTACTGTCTCTTACCTTGACGCTTACCCCAGGTAAGGGTTGCCCCCCATCATCGGTAACTGATCCCTTTACCGGGAAAATAGATTGACTATATACGTGTGAATTTATACTTAGTACCAGAAAAATGAGTGCAATTAAGCGTTTTCCCAGCAGGCCGTTTAGGCGCATAAGGGATCCCCCCGTGCAACTAAGAGCATCGTTATATTTATACATTTGTTATGGTTTACTTTGGTTGATAATTAAATTTGCTGAATGCAATTGAAGTATGGCTAGTATGGTGTTTCTCTATAGGCGCCCTTTCTTTTTATGGTTTTGTACTTGTTCTTCTTTAATTCCCATTGTTCATTAAAAGATTAATCACGTTCTTTTCCGGCGCGATCCTTAACACGTTAGCACCACCTGGTTTTGAAAATCTTCCCTTAGTGCTTAACACGCCATACTTCATCCCTTCAAATTCGGCAGCCACACGCTTTGCGCTGATGTTAGTAAAAGGCAATTTGGCTTGCTCAGCTGTACTTAAATCCAGGTACCAGTTCAAAGCCTGTTTCCCCACATATTTCATGTTAATTTGCTTTTCGTCAATATCCATTTCAATGCTTCCCTTTACTGAAGTAAGTGGCCAGGAGATTTTAAGTTTCCCTTTAACAGCATCTGAAATAACCGGATCTCCACCTTTCAGCAATACTTCCTTCCCATTGATCA
>NZ_JAZQRL010000049.1:0-51684 GCF_045629565.1 Arcticibacter sp. | reverse complement strand
CCATGCTCCATTCAAATATCCCGTTGTCGGTAAGATAAGTAACCAAAACACCATTTATCATCCAGGCAGAAAAACTCACAAGGAATCCAAGCGTGTTGAGAAATAAGATTTTATGCGACCTGAGCCCGACTTGAATCTCTGAAGCCATAGGTAATTTATGATGGTTCTATAGAATACACCAAATCAGCATGAATGTTTGAGGGATGAGGGTGGAATGATTAGTGGTAACAGATTTAAGATCAATGACATAGGCGGTATTCGGGATGTTGGATGTCAGTGACCAATTCATGACCAGCTAGTGGGTAGCTGGGGAGCAGCTGGGGAGCAGCTGGGGAGCAGCTGGGGAGCAGCTAGGGAGCAGCTAGTGGGTATAGCCGCAATAATGCCGCAGTGCAGCCACGTTGTAGCCACCTTTTTCTAGAAGAACGTGGCTACAACGTGGCTTTACCATGGCTAAAGTGCGGCTATACCCACAACCTGGCCTAAGCCTGATCCCACCCTGGCCTAAGTCTGATCCCACCCTGGGCTAAGTCTGATCACGGGATCGCCTATAGATATCCTGCAATTTATTGGCCGCAATAGGTGCAGCTGACCCAGAGAGATTCAGCAATCCAAAAATATTGTAACAAAGTTTCGCTATAATTGTTAGAGTTATCTAACTTAGTGTTTTTGATTAACAAAAAAAATAAATTAGGTTATATGAATTTTTTATCCTCGCTCTTATCTTTCGCACTCGTTCTCTGCTCCTTTTACGCAAACGCTCAGTCCGGAGCAGTTATGGGGAAGGTAACCGACACCTACGGTCATCCCGTAGAAATGGCTACCGTACTCCTCCCTCAATTGAAGATGGGAACCTCGGTAGACAGCCTCGGATACTACCGTATTACAGGAGTACCTAACGGACACTGGAGAATCCAGTCGACTTTTACGGGATACAAATCCTGGTCAGGACATATTGACGTATCAGATTCGGGAGCGGTAATACGCGATATAACTCTCGAAGCATCCAATGCTTCTCTCAACGAAGTGGTGGTTTCGGGAACGATGAAAGAGGTTTCAAAACTGGACAGTCCCGTTCCCGTAGAAGTGTATACCTCTAAATTTTTCAGGGCTAATCCGACACCATCTGTGTTCGACGCATTGCAAAATATTAATGGGGTGAGGCCGCAGTTGAATTGTAATGTATGTAGTACCGGCGATATTCATATCAACGGGCTCGAAGGACCCTATACCATGATTCTTATCGATGGGATGCCCATCGTGAGCGGACTGTCCACCGTCTATGGCCTGAGCGGTATACCACAATCGCTCATTGAAAGGGTAGAAATAGTGAAAGGGCCGGCATCAACGCTTTACGGAAGTGAGGCGGTAGGTGGTCTGATCAACATTATCACCAAGAATCCTTCTACGGCACCAATCCTATCCGCAGACGTTTTCAGTACGAGCTGGGCTGAGGTAAACGCCGACCTTGCAGCCAAATTCAAGGTAGGAGGGAAGGCTCATTCACTCATTGGTGTTAATTACTTTAACTACCAGAATCCGGTAGACAATAACAACGACGGATTTACAGATATCACCCTCCAAAACAGAATCTCCGTATTTAACAAGTGGAGCTTCCAGCGAAAGGAGAACCGGGTTCTGTCTATGGCAGCAAGATACGTGTATGAAGACCGTTGGGGCGGACAAATGAACTGGAACAAAAGTTACAGAGGAGGAAGTGAAGTATACGGAGAGAGTATTTATACGAAAAGATGGGAATACTTTGGGACCTATCAGCTTCCTTTAAAGGAGAAAATTACGTTCATGTTTAGTGCGAACGGACATGATCAGAATAGCGTTTACGGTACTACCCTGTATAATGCTGACCAGTATGTAGCCTTCGGTCAGCTTTCCTGGAACAAGGAGATCAAGCGGCACGATATCCTGGCCGGACTTGCTTATCGTTATACCTATTATGATGACAATACGCCGGCAACACAGTCCTTCCGGGAGCCCGGCAGAAACAAGGCGTCACATATCAACCTTCCAGGCGTCTTCGTGCAGGATGAAATCACGCTTAACGAGAACAATAAGGTGCTTTTGGGCTTGAGATATGACTACAATTCCGTTCACGGGAGTATCCTGACTCCGAGAATAAACTATAAATGGAATTCCGCGAATAAAAATAATGTTCTGCGTCTGAGCATAGGTAACGGCTACAGGGTTGCGAATGTGTTTACGGAGGATCATGCCGCGCTTACCGGATCGAGAGATGTGGAGTTCCTCAGTGATCTCAAGCCGGAGACTTCTTGGAACGGCAACATCAACTTCGTGAAAAAGATCTTTACCTCGAGTGGAGGGGTGATAGGATTTGACGCAACCGGATTCTATACATATTTTGACAACAAAATTATTGCCGATTATGATACCGATCCGAACAAGATCATATACGATAATTTGGCCGGACATGCAGTGTCTAAAGGTATTTCCCTGAATGTTGATATGGCTTTGCCTAATGGGCTGAAGTTTTTGCTGGGCGGTACGGCAATGGATGTTTACAGTAAAGAAGGAGGAGCGAAGGTGAGACAACTGTTCACTGAGCAGTTTACGGGGGTATGGAATGTGGCATATGCGTTCCGGGGTATAGGAATGACGGTTGATTACACGGGAAATCTTTATGGACCGATGCGTCTTCCTCTTCTAAGTGATACAGATCCACGACGGGAAAATTCGCCGTGGTGGAGTATTCAGAATATTCAGCTTACTAAGTCGGCAGGCAAGGGACTTGAGATCTTCGGAGGGGTTAAAAATCTTTTAAATTGGACGCCAAATAAGGGCAATCCTTTTATTATTGCCCGTGCGCATGATCCGTTTGATAAAAATGTGCAGTTTGATGCTGGCGGACAGGCAATGGTTACCCCTGAAAATCCTTACGGACTGACATTTGATCCATCTTATGTATTTGGTCCGAACCAGGGTATAAGAGGTTTCCTCGGAATACGTTATAATCTATATCGATAATACAAGATGAAGCTACCAGGAAACTTGATGAGGTTATGCATAGTGCTGTTTGTCTTTTTCGGCCTGGCACTGGCAAACCCGCCTGTCGTGAGCGGACAGGCCCGGCCGCTAGATTTTAAGGACTTGCTGGATAGCATGAGTGTCCAGCCTAAGCCTGTCTTATTGCTGCTTTCGACAGATTGGTGTGTCTATTGCAAGATGCAAAAATTTCATATTCAGCGGAATAAGAGGTTCCAGAAAAATAGCAGTCATTTTTATTATGCACAGCTGAATGCTGAGTCTAAGGAACCCATTAAAGTCAAAGGCAAAACCTACCGTTTTCTGGCAAGCGGCGAATCCTCGGGTGTTCATGAACTCGCCGTAGCACTTGGAAAGCACAATGGCACCTTGGCCTATCCCACATGGGTGGTGATGGACAGGGGCCTTAATGTTCTTTACCGTCATAGCGGAGTGCTTGACCGGCAAAATTTACAGATCCTTTCCGAGTCGCTGATTAAATTGAGTGATTAAATCTGTCAGCTTTCGGGTATAAAAGCGCATTTTTGTAATGTCACACGACATCTGATCAAGAAGAAACTATGGACCAAACAACAGTAAAGCAGCACCTTTTAGCGTCTTTTCCTCAGTTCGAGCCGGGTTTGGTTCGCATTCTTTCGGAGCATGCATCACTGAAGTATTTTGAAGCAGGCGATCTGCTGATGAATACCGGGCAGAATATGCGTTTTACCATGTTGATCGTAGAAGGTTCTGTAAAGCTTTACCGCGAAGCTGAGGATGGAAGCGAGTTCTTTATGTACTACATTCAGCCCGGAGAAGCCTGCGCGCTGTCGATGATCTGCTCGACTAAACAAGGTACAAGTGAGGTCAAAGCCAGCGCTGTGGATAAGACCACCGTGCTGGCCGTTCCTACCGGTCTGATGGATGATCTGATGAGGACCTATAAGACATGGTATTACTTTGTTTTGGAAACTTACCGGGCAAGATTCGAGGAGTTGCTGGTGGTTATTGACCATATTGCATTCAAGGCAATGGATGAAAGATTGGCGTTGTATCTCATGAAACAACACGAAGATCTCAAGACCAGGAAACTCGTGCTTACACATGGCGAGATTGCGCGGGATTTGAACTCTTCCAGAGAGGTCATTTCACGCTTGCTCAAGAAAATGGAGCAGCAAAAGAAAGTGATACTTCACCGCAGTTATATCGAATACCTGATGTAGGCCTGTGTGACTTACGTCACCGTGTTAGCGGATTTAACATGTCATATTTGTCGGAGGAAAACGGACATGGAAATTCTTGGTTATATAGCGTCGGCATTCATTGGCATCTCACTGGGACTTATAGGTGGTGGTGGTTCTATTCTCACTGTTCCGGTGCTGGTTTATTTATTTGGCGTTGACCCCTTGTTAGCGACCTCCTACTCACTGTTTGTTGTGGGATCAACGAGTTTAGTGGGGGCTTACCAAAACTGGATGAATCGTTCTGTTAATGTGAAGACCGTACTGTCTTTTGGGCTATCGTCCGTTGCAACCGTGTTTCTGATTCGGAAGTATCTGATTCCGGTAATTCCTGAACATTTATTCAGGATATCCGGGTTTGATATAACCTTGAACAAGGCTACGATGGTGCTGTTTGCACTGCTTATGATCGCAGCGGCTTTTTCAATGGTTAAAGAAGAGCAGAGCGGGGAGCCAGCGAGATCAGCACATTCGGAGAATGGCCTCAGGCTTCTGCTTCTTGGGATCGGGATCGGCGGGGCTACCGGTTTACTGGGTGCCGGTGGCGGCTTCCTGCTTGTTCCGGTCCTGGTTATTGTGCTGGGCTTGCCGATGAAAGAGGCCGTGGGAACGTCGCTAATGATCATCGCGTTAAATTCGTTGGTAGGCTTCGCAGGGGACCTGAAACACTTTCAGGTCGATTGGCCCTTTTTGCTCAAAATGGCGGCCATCGCGATTGCCGGGCTGTTTATCGGGGCATTCTTGAATACCCAAATTGATGGTGGAAATTTAAAGAAAGGATTTGGTTGGTTTGTGCTCTCAATTGGCGCCTTTATCCTGTTTAAAGAGATGTTTATGAATAACTGAGGGCTAATCCGTGCTTCTGATTAAGAATAAGATGTTCTTCGGTGACAGAAGTCACCGTCGGCTCCTGATAAATATCAGATCTTTGTTCCTTAATTATTGAAATCTGCTAATTAAAAGATGTGAATACATGATAGAACTACTTAAACAACCCTGGCCCTGGTATATTTCAGGTGCTGCCATCGCCCTCATCATGACGTTGCTGATTTATTTCGGCAAATTCTTTGGTGTATCATCAAACCTGAGAACGATATGTACTATCGCAGGTGCAGGCAAAAAGGTGAAATTCTTTGACTTTGACTGGAGAGCACAAAAATGGAATCTGATGTTCATACTTGGTGCGGTGATAGGAGGATTTATTTCCTCTGCCTTCCTGAATAATCATCAGCCCGTTGAGCTTTCTGGTGCTACCATTGCTGACCTTGAAAGCATAGGGATTGCTTTTGATGGTAAATTAAATCCTTCGCAACTATTTGGTCTGGATGCCGTATTCTCGGCCAAAGGTTTTCTTATTCTTTTGGCGGGAGGTGTACTTGTCGGATTCGGGACGAGGTATGCAGGAGGCTGTACTTCAGGCCATGCGATATCGGGATTGACCAATATGCAAATGCCTTCGCTGGTAGCGGTCATCGGATTCTTTATTGGCGGATTGCTTATGACTTATTTGATTCTTCCGCACCTGTTTTAAAACTTAAGCTCAAAAAAATGAAATCATTAAAATATATCATAGCGGGCATATTGTTCGGTATAATTATGAGTAAATCCGAGGCCATATCATGGTATCGCATTCAGGAAATGTTCCGTTTCCAGTCCTTTCATATGTATGGATTTATCGGAACAGCGGTGCTTCTTGGTTCAGTGATCGTATATCTCATTAAGAAATTTAAGCTCAGGGACTACTCAGGAAAGCCTATCGTCTTTCGTGACAAGGATAAAAGTTACCCGCGTTACCTAATTGGAGGAACAGTTTTTGGTTTGGGATGGGCGTTAACCGGTGCCTGCCCCGGCCCCATGTTCGTGAATGTTGGGTATGGGTATCTGGGGATGCTGATCGTTATATTTGGAGCGGTAGTTGGTACCTATGTATATGGACTGATAAGAGAAAAGCTTCCGCATTAAACGATGTAAGATAATTAGAGGAGATGCTTTTACAAGCTGTTTTTTAAATCAAACACCAAACAAAGCCATGAACATTAAACAATTTGAAGATAAAAATCTTGCCCATTACAGCTATGCCGTATTGAGCAATAGCCGGGAAGTGGTACTGATCGATCCCGCCCGTGACCCTAAACCTTACTATAATTTCGCTTTAGCGAATGAAGCAAAGATTATTGGCGTTATCGAAACGCATCCTCACGCAGACTTCGTAAGCAGCCACCTTCAGATTCATCAGGAAACGGGGGCGAAGGTATGGGTTAGTAAGTTGGCGAACGCAGCGTATTCTTTCAGCTCTTTTGATGAAGGCGCAGTCTTGGAGTTTGGTGATATCAAACTTAAAGCGTTAAACACGCCCGGTCATTCTCCGGATAGTATTTCAGTTGTATTGGAACATGAGTCAAAAGACATGGCCGTGTTTACGGGTGATACGTTGTTTATCGGCGATTGCGGAAGGCCGGATTTGAGAGAAAAGGGAGAGGACCTGGATTTGAAACGCGAGGAGCTTGCCCGGAAAATGTACAGCTCACTTCGGGATAAGCTGATGCTGCTGGATGATGATGTGACGGTATACCCCGCGCACGGAGCCGGAACACTTTGCGGAAAGGCTCTGAGCAAAGCAAACAGCAGTACGATAGGTGCGGAGAAATTAGCTAACTGGTCTTTGCAGCAGATGTCTGAATCAGCGTTTGTTGCAGCACTTACGGCTGATCAGCCTTTTATTCCGAAGTATTTTCCTTATGATGTTGAATTGAATAAGAAAGGCGCACCGTTTTTCGATGAAGGTCTGCAAAATGTTACCTGGGGCCGGAAAATTGATAGTGCAGAAGCAGCAGCCATGCTGGATCCGAAAATCCTGATTGTTGACACCCGGGATTCGGGTATTTATAAAAGGCAGCATCTGAAGAACTCCGTCAACATAATGGATGGGGAGAAGTTTGAGACCTGGCTGGGAACACTGGTCGCTCCGGGCACCTTGTTTTATCTCGCGGGTGAGAATGAGGGAGCGCTCACTGCTTTATTAGGGCGGATCGCGAAGATCGGCTACGAACCGTTTGTTAAAGAGGCCTTCGCGCTGGATTTCGGAGATGAGGTATCGGATATGCTGGACCTGGAGAAGTTTAAGGAAGATCGTTCTGCTTATACGATAGTCGATATAAGGAATAAAAGCGAAGCAAAAGAAAAGCCTGCTTTCCAGGAAGCCATTAACGTTCCGCTGCCGGAGCTTGCCGAACGTTTTGACGAAATTCCAACGGATAAGCCAGTTGTGGTTCATTGCGCGGGCGGGTACCGAAGCGCGGCCGGGAGCAGTTTGCTGGAAAGCAGGCTCGATGTTAAAGTTTATGATCTGAGCGAGGATATTAAGGAGTTCTATTGACAGAGACGGGCTTTAATATTTAAGGATATGGCCCGTCCCGGGAGTGATCGGTGAATCTTGCCGAACGTGGATTAATACTACCTTACACGTAAATAAACCACACTTAAATGAAATTAAACCTATCACTCCTGGTGCTGGCGCTCCCCTGTATGTCAGTGGCGCGTGCGCAAACAGCTTTTACGTAGTTCGCAAAGGGTCAAAGGAGCGATAGGAACTTGAAGAAGAGCTGAGTTTTTTTTAATCCAGGCGGTCTTGAACGATATATCGAATGCTTAAAAATTGTTACCTTGAGCAGACTTAAACTAACCAAATTGTAATGCTCTTTATTGATCCGAAGGATAAACTTCCGAAAGTTACTCAAATCGTGCAGGGGATTGTGCGTGATATTGAAAAGGGTTTGTTGAAAAAAAACGACCGGCTGCTATCGATTACTGACTTCAGTAAGAAACACAAGATCGCACGTGATACGGTTGAGAGAGCTTACAAGAAACTGAAAGAAGAGGGTTATATTATTTCGGTTCCGGGGAAAGGTAATTATATTGACGAGGTTGAGCGATCGAATATAAAGATCCTGATGATCCTGAACAAGCTGAGTTCTTATAAAAAAGATGTTTATGAGTCGTTTATTAAAACGCTCGGTCGCAAGGCTAAAGTGGATCTGCAGGTGCATCACTATGATCCCAAAATGTTGAAAGAGATCCTGGATGGGGCAAGAGGCAAGTACCACTACTACGTGATCATGCCCCATTTTTTTCAACATGTAGACAAGAAAGAACTCTCAGACATTCTGAGAAGCGTGCCGGCGCATGAGCTTGTCCTGCTGGACAAAAATGTATCATTGGACTTTGATGGATATATTGCGGTTTACCAGGATTTCAGGAAAGATATCTACGATGCACTGCGGTCTGCTTCTGACTTGGTGGATAAGTACAGCAGCATCACGATCCTATTTCCCGAGCATAGAAATCATCCTGCAGAAATTACAGACGGCATTCGACAGTTTTGTCAAGAGTATAACAAGCACTTTTCGATTGTCTCCGATGTAGGGGAGATTGAGCTGGTAAAGAGGCATATTTACATTACGCTTACTGATTCCGATCTGGCATCTCTGATAAAAAGCGTTAGGGCCGAGAGTCTTTCGATAGGAGAGGATATTGGTATAATTTCCTTTAACGAGACAGCTTTAAAGGAGTTGCTCGATATCACAGTAATCACTACAGACTTCGCGGCTATGGGAAAAACAACAGCGCGTCTGATCTTAAACAAAGAGTTCGCGCAGGTTCATAATCCTTTCAAAATCATCAAAAGGCAATCTTTGTAACCTGATGAGATCCCGCAATAAAGCGGGAGATCCTACGACATTTCAGCACTGACGAGGAGGGTCTAAGACTATCATGCCCAACCTTAACGGGAAGGAGGAGACCCCTGGCTCCCGGTTTTCTGAAGCAGGGCGGAGGACAGGCAACAGACGACAAGAGCAGGATGCAGATTTCCGCTATCTTCCGATTTGCAGAATAAAGAGCGACCAATATCTGAAGAGGAATGGTTGTTAATGAGGCAAATGAAAAGGGAGTATACAGCTGCTGCTGATGCTGAAAAGTTAGCTGAGGGCAAAAAAATACAGTATGGCCGGTATGCAGGGCAGTAAAGCAGATAAAAATTGAACAACTAATGATATTTGCAGTAGTTTTGTTGTAATGAAAAGCAGCTTAGATACAATTCAGGAGGCGATATCCGACATCCGGAACGGTAAGATCGTCATTATTGTGGATGACGACGACAGAGAGAATGAAGGTGACTTTATGGTTGCAGCCAGATTCGCTACTCCGGAAGCAATAAATTTTATGGCTACTCAGGGGAGGGGACTGATTTGCGTTCCTCTGACTGAGAAACGCTGTGATGATCTCCAGCTTGAATTGATGGTTGGTACGAATACAGCCACTCATGAAACCAATTTTACCGTATCCGTTGACCTGATTGGCAAGGGCTGCACGACCGGTATATCGGCGTCTGATCGCTCGAAGACGGTACTTGCTTTGATTGATCCTTCAACTAAGCCTTCTGATCTTGGCCGGCCCGGACATATCTTTCCGCTGCGCGCCAAGGATGGAGGGGTTTTGAGGAGAGCGGGACATACCGAAGCAGCAGTGGATCTTTCGAGCCTGGCTGGATTGGAACCTGCAGGGGTGATCGTTGAGATTATGAATGAGGACGGTGAAATGGCCCGGCTTCCGGATCTTCTTAAGCTTTCTGAACAGCTTGACATGAAAGTCATCTCGATTAAGGACCTGATTGCTTATCGTCTGAGCTCGGAGACTTCTATACGAAAAGAGGTAGCTATTACACTTCCTACGGAGTGGGGCAACTTCAATATGGTTGCTTATACGCAGCTTGATTCAGGTGATCATCATCTGGCGCTGGTAAAGGGGGAATGGGCACCGGAAGAGCCGGTCATGGTGCGTGTGCATCGGTCATGTATAACAGGGGACATTTTCGGATCTTGTCTGTGCGACTGTAATAATGTGCTGCATAAGGCTATGCAAATGGTTGACAAAGAAGGCAAGGGCGTTATCATCTATATGAACCAGGAGAGCTTTGGGACGACATTGCTCGACAAACTGTATAAATATAATGGAATGGAGGCCGGAAAGCGTGCTCCTTCTGCACCAACGGCTGTTAGTGCAGATCAGCGCGACTATGGTATCGGTGCTCAGATTCTCAGGAGTCTGGGGATTTCCAAAATGAGATTGCTTTCTAATAATCCAAAGAAAAGGGCAGGTTTGAAAGGTTACGGAATTGAGGTTGTGGATATTGTGCCGATTTCCTGAATCGGGATTCTGGTTGGATACTATTCATTTTACGGTGGCGTTTAAGAAGGAGATGTATAAATTATTTAAAACCGTATTCTTTGCCGTTCTTCTACTCTCGGTGTCTGTAGCCTATTCTCAGGATTATGTCCTTACTGCTGAGGGGGATACGCTTCGGGGGAAGATCACCGCGCTGACTTCCTCATCGCTGAAAATCAAAACAGAGGATAAACGGACAGTAAAATTAAGTCCGGAGAACGTGCTGCGGTTGTCTGATAACGGCATGAGCTACTTGAGCAGAAAAGTCTATCATAAGCAGGGCAGCGTTTGGCGCTTCCTTCGTCTGGTAGACAGCGGCGCGGTAAATCTGTTGACCCTGGATGATGGTTATTCGCCATCGGTTTCTGTATCTTCGGGCGTTTTTGGCGGTGGCATGATGGGTGGTGGCGTAGGTGTTTCGCTAGGCTCTGGGCGAGGGAAATCTCCGGCCTATTTTGTGGAAAAAGATGGTGAAAATACCGTTCTCAAAGATGTGGTGACGCGATTTATGGCTGGCGATAGCCGCAAACAGGAGGTTACAGAGATTCTTCTCAGCGTGATGGGCGATATACCGGAGATTGCTGATAAGATCAACAACGCTTCCCGGTTTACCGAGAAAACGTTGAGGGATCTTGTTTACGATTATAACGATATATCGCGTATGTAGAGTTCTATAGAAGCGAGTCAAAATGGATAGGGAACTGGTTGATTCTCTTTCCGGTAGCATGAAAGACTGCATTGGCAATTGCCGGTGGGATGGCTACCAGGCCAATTTCCCCTACTCCCTTCGTTCCCAGTTCGTTGACGATATCGTCTCTTTCTTCCACAAACACGACGTCAAGTTCGTGCAGATCGGCATGTACAGGGATATGGTATTCTGCCAGGTCCTGATTCATGTACTTACCCATTTCATGGTCAGTGATTGTTTCTTCCCGCAATGCTTTACTGATTCCCCAGATCATTCCACCTAGTATCTGGCTCCGTGCGGTTTTGGGATTAATGATTTTGCCCGCTGCTACAGTGGTAAGAGCTCGCGTTACATTGATTATTCCAAGCTCTTCGTCAACCTCTACTTCGACGAATGCGGCACTGTGAGCCGCCCTCGTATATTTCTTCAATTTCAGGGCTTTGGGAAGCGAGAGGTTGGTGGTTTTGATCATCCGGCCTTTGTTGGCTGCGATGATTTCCGTGAATGATATAGCATTGGCGGGATCTTGTTTCAGACTGATGTAGCCCCCATTGAAAATTACGTCTTCTATTTTGAGATTTTTCCATGGTGTGCCTTTGATTGCCTGCGCCTTTTTGAAAATCTTGTTACGAAGGGCAGATCCTGCGGCCTTGATGGCAGATCCTACCGTAGATACCGTAAATGAACCTCCCTGGATAGGCGCGAAGGGCATTTTACTATCTCCGTAGGAGAAAGATACGTCTTCCATCGCCAGACCGAGCTCATCGGCGGCGATCTGCGTCATGACTGTGAGTGTTCCGGTGCCGATGTCTGTAACCGCGCTCAGAACGTGTAGTTTTCCTTCTTTTGTGAGCTGAGCCTCTGCACGGGCGGGCAGCTGCATAGATTCCCAGACGCCGGTAGCCATGCCATATCCCACCAGCTTATTTCCGCGCTTCATACTTCCTGGCTGCGGACTCCGTTTATGCCAACCGAACTTCTCTGCACCTTGCAGGTAACATTGACGGAGCTCTTTGCTGGAAAAAGGCCGTCCGGTGCTTTCGTCAATTTCCGAATAATTAAGGAGGCGCAGTTCGACAGGATCCATGTTTAATGCATAGGATAGCTCATCCATAGTGCTTTCAATAGCATGGCTCCCGGTACTGCCCCCCGGGGCGCGCATATCAAGGGGAGTAAACACATCCAGAGGCACAAGCTTATACTCCATCAGGGTGTTCCTGGAAGGGTAGAGCATATTGCTCCAGTTAACAACCACTTCTGTATAATCTTCAAACTGCGAAGTTTCGGCGTATGCTGCATGATGCAGGGCCTGTATTTTGCCTGTAGCGTCTGCTCCGAAATGCGTATGCTGTAGTGTGGGAGGACGATGCCCGAAGGTAAACATCTGATGCCTGTCGAGCGTGACGCGCACCGCCCGTTTCAGTTCGATGGCGGCCATGACGGAAAAGAAGAGCTGGAACTGTGGACGAAGGCCAGAGCCGAAAGCTCCGCCTACGTAAGGGGATATCACCTGTACGTTTTTGTACTTCAATCCGAACACATTAGCAACATATAGCTGGCAGTTTACCGTGCCTTGCGTTTTATCATATATCGTAAGCTTTCCGTCTTTTCCGTAAATCGTTGTTGTAGCAAATAGTTCGAGTGGGTTGTGATGTTCGGTGCCGTGGTAGAATTCTCCGGACGCCTTTGCATAGGATCCTTCATAAGCTTTCCGGTACTCGCCGAGGGGTTTCGTCGGGAGTGGCTTCAGGAAGGTCGCCAGGCCTACTTTTGGTGTGCGGGCTTTGTCGAGGTTGTCGACCAGGTTCGTTTCGAAATCTTCTTCCTCATACTCGACGTCGATCAGTGTTGCGGCATAGCGAGCCAGTTCGAACGTTTCTGCGATTACCAGCGCTATCGGCTGTCCGTTATATTTGATTTCGGCGTCTGCGAGCGGCTTGAATGCTGCGCCAGGAGGAGCGTCCATGTCGGCATACTGGAAGTCGAACCATGCCAGAGACGGCCTGTTTTTATGGGTAAAGACTTTAATTACACCGTTGAGAGACATGGCGGGGCCTGTGTCTATATTTCTGATTTTTCCTTTCGTGATAATGCTATTGACTATATAGCCATATACCAGGTTCTCCGCCGGATATTCTCCCGCATACTTTGCTGCTCCCGTAACTTTCAAATGTCCTTCCAGACGGTTCAGCGATTTTCCTATTGATGGTTGAACTGACATGCTTTATCGTTTAGACTGAAGGCTGCGCGCCGGGTAGTTGAGATGAGGGGTCGAGCGCCATGATGCAGTTGCGAACGATTGCTCTTTTGGCCAGCTCGATTTTGAAGCTGTTGTATTTGTAAGGTACCGCACCTTGCAGGATTATGTCTGCGCATGCGGCGAAGTTTTCTCTCACTGCAGGCTTTCCTGTTAAGAATTGTTCGGCTTCCACATTCCTCCATGGTTTATGGGCTACTCCTCCGAGGGCTATGCGGGCATCAGTAATGATGTCGCCGTCAAGCTCCAGGCCGGTAGCGATAGAGACAAGAGCGAATGCATAAGAGTTTCTGTCGCGTAACTTCAGATAGGAGTAATTTTCGGAGAATCCTTTTTGCGGGAGATCAATGCTTGTGATGAGTTCCCCATACTGCAGGTTGTTGTCCAGATGAGGGGTTTCTCCGGGTAGACGATGGAACTCAGGGAAAGGAATGCTGCGCACTCCCTGGGGCCCGTTTACATTGACAACGGCATCAAGAGCAGCCAAACCGACACTCATATCTGAAGGATATACGGCGATACAGTGTTCGCTGGTTCCAAGAATAGCCATAATCCGGTTATAACCAGGGATGGCGGAGCATCCTGTACCCGGCTCCCTCTTGTTGCAGGGGCTGCTTGCGTCATAGAAATAGTAACAGCGCGTCCTCTGCAGGAGGTTACCCCCGTTTGTTGCCATATTACGGATCTGTGCAGATGCGCCGGCCAGAATCGACCTGGATAGTAGTGGATATCGGCTCCCGACCAGGGGGTGATAGGCAGTATCCGCGTTGGTGGCCAGGGCGCCCAAACGCAGGCCTCCCGACTCGGTTTCAGTAATGCCCTGATGACTGCCAGTATGATTGATATCGACAAGCGTGTCGGCGGACGTCAGAAAGTACTTCAGCAGATCAAGGATGTTCGTGCCGCCGGCAACGACTTGTGTGCCTTTGGCAGCTGTTAGCTGACTGATCGCCTCATCAAATGAACCGGCCCTCCGGTATTCGAAATTATTCATTAGAACCTCCTTCCATCACTTCCATTATGGCGTCGATTATTCCGATGTTGGCACCGCAACGACAGAGGTTACCGCTCATAAGCTCTTTGACATCGGCCCTGGTTTTTGCTTTTCCTTCCTCAATCATACCGATAGCGCTACAGATCTGTCCGGGTGTACAGTAGCCACATTGGAAGGCGTCATGTTCAATGAACGCCTTTTGCAAGGGATGCAGCTGTTCGCCGTCAGCGATACCTTCGATGGTGGTTATACTGGCGCCGTCTTTCATAACGGCAAGTGTGAGGCAGCTGATGATCCTTTTTCCGTTGCTCAGAACCGTGCAGGCTCCGCATTGTCCATGGTCGCAACCTTTCTTGGTGCCCGTCAGCTGCAGGTGATCACGCAAGGCATCCAATAGTGATACCCAGGGTAGCACCTGAAGAGAATACTGTTGCTTATTGATGTTCAGATTGATGGAGCGAAGCTCGGGTGCTGCCATACTAATAAAATTAAAGGTAGATGATCTGTAGGTTAGGAATAGAACAGACTGCCTGATAAAAAAGTTTTAGCTCTTGTCGGTTACATTGCTAAGATACCGGTGATAATCTCCAGGAGTGTCAAGATCAATATCGCCATTAGGGAAGGGTATATGTACTACCTGAACGGTTGGGTTGCTTAATATTTTTTTTGCGCCTTCCTGTCCGCTCAGCGCCATCAAGAGGGGAAAGTAGTGGCTGTCGAACAGCACGGGTACGCCTGCAGTATCGTTGTAAACTGATGCCACGATGCTGCGGGGGGTCTTTTCATGAGCGGATATAAGCCGGGCAAATACTTGTGCTGTAAGGAAGGGCTGATCGCAGACGCTGATCAGGCATCCTTTGACGCTCGGGTTGCTGCCTTGCACGGCCTTCAGTCCGGTTTTAATAGAAGATGCCATTCCTTCCCGCCATGAAGCGTTGTAGCAGATAGAGATACTGCTGTCGCTGGCTAATTCGGAGGAGATAGCATCCGCATTTGCGCCGTAAACGACATAGACGGCGGAGGGAAGCAGGATTTTCGCCTCGTCGATAGTGTGTTTCAGCAATGTTTTGTCATGTATTTTCAAAAGCTGCTTAGCACGTCCCATTCGGCTTGAACTCCCTGCGGCGAGGATAATGATTGCGTAGTCTTCCATCTTTAATATTAAGCCTGGAGTTTCTTGCTTCTGGAATGTATGGATTCTTCTTTTTCCCGAAGAAATTTCGGGTTGCGGCTGGAGAAAACTGCTTTTATTTCAGATACTACAGATAGGGCGATTTCCTCGGCAGTTTCGGCTCCCAGATCCAAACCAACGGGACTGTAAATAATGTCACGCATGGCTTGTGGTAGTATAAAGCCTGTATCGGCGAGATCGTCGATCATTCGAAAGAACTTCTTTTTAGGTCCGAGAATACCGATATAGGCACAGCTGACCGTTGCCAGTTGTTTTAATACTTCCAGGTCGTAATTATAGTTATGGGTCATCAATACAAAAGCTGTCCGGTTGTCGATCGTCACGTTGTCCAGGGCTGAATCAGCCCTGGATACAATAATCTGGTTCACGTTGGGAAACCGCTGCCTGTTAGCATGCGTATGTCTCCCGTCCACCAGGGTAGTGCTCCAGCCAAGAATGCCCGCCATCTCGGTCAGGGGAATGACGTCATTGCCTGCACCAAGTACTACCAGTGCTATTTTGGGTTCCACAAGTTCAACAAAGCCCACGAGGTCATGTCTGTAATCTTTAACCAGACTGACCTGTGCGGATAGAGCCGTTTGAGCATCGTGACGTAGGTTGGAAGGAAGTTCTTGATCCCGTGTGCGGTCATTAACAATAAATTCGCTGTCGTTCAGCAGGCAGCTGGTTCCGGGCTGATGCTGGTTCCTGAGGAGGGAGAACAACGTTACAATAACGGAGCAGCGGCGTTCGGTAGTCGCTTTCTTTAAAAGCGCAATGGGGTTATGTTGTGCCTGTGGGTTGATAGGTTCAAAGAGAATGTGAATGATGCCGTTGCACCCGAGCTGTACGCCGAAACCTGCCTCGTTCTCGTTATTGGTATCATACGTCACCAGCTTGTTTTGGTCTTCATGTATCGCCAAAAGTGCTTTGCGCAGCGCATCACCCTCCAGGCAGCCTCCGCTGATCGCGCCTGTTAATTCTCCTGTCTCGGTGACGAGCATGCGTGCACCTGGCCTACGGTATGAAGACCCTTCGACATGGACAACAGTAGCCAATGCGGTTTTTGTCTTTTGTGCCAAGGCTCTTTTATATGCTTTGATAATATCGTCTATTTCTTTCATTCCCTATTTGCAGATTGGCTTAACGGCCGGCTTGATAAAACATCCAAAGGAACGGTATGTTTTATTTACCTTTATAAGGAGCCATTATTATGATACATCAAAACCTCCTGCTGATTATGACTTTGTTTTTCGCCATGGCTCTGCTTTACCTGCTGAGTCAGAAGCTAAAAATTTCATATCCTATTTTTTTGGTAATCGGCGGGTTGGGTATTTCACTGCTGCCGGGGATGCCCCTGATCAGAATTAATCCGGATCTTGTGTTTTTGATCTTCCTTCCTCCGTTGCTGTTTGAAGCGGCCTGGAATACTTCATGGCAAAGTTTGTGGCGCTGGAGAAGATCGGTGTTTTCCCTGGGCTTCGGTTTGGTTTTCTTCACATCACTGGCAATAGCTTATTTCTCGGCCAATATCATACCGGGTTTTACGCTTGCGCTCGGGTTCCTTCTAGGAGGAATTATCTCCCCGCCGGATGCGGTGGCCGCTACTTCTGTTTTAAAAGGCCTGAATATGCCAAAGCGGGGACTGGCCATATTGGAGGGGGAGAGCCTGGTGAATGATGCAGCTTCGCTGACAGTGTTCCGCTTTGCGACTGCGGCTGTGTTAACAGGCCACTTTGTTTTGCAGGAAGCGGCAGTAGATTTCCTCGAGCTTGCGGTGATGGGGGTGTTTGTAGGGTTAGTTATTGCTCATGTTCTTTATTTCATGCTGCGATTCTGGGCACGTTCATCCAGTATTACGACACCCATTACGCTGATTGCTCCTTACCTGATGTATACCACTGCTGAAGAGTTTGAATGGTCAGGTGTACTCGCTGTGGTTAGCGGCGGGCTCTTCCTGTCATTTCGTTCCCATGAATTTCTTAACTACCACACGCGCATACAGACTAAAGAGGTATGGGAAACGGTGGGATTTTTGTTAAACGGTTTTGTGTTCATTTTAATAGGACTGGAGCTTCCTTTGATTGTCGAAGAGCTGGGCGATTATTCCAGGGAAGAGGCGATCACCTATGCTTTGATGATCAGCGCGATTGTGATCGTGATCCGGATCATACTGGTTTACCTCTCAACCTTCCTTCCACGTATGCTCAGCGGAAAGGTTCGTCGGAGTGAAAATCATCCCGGGTATAAGCTTCCATTTATCATTGGATGGGCGGGGATGAGAGGGGTAGTGTCACTCGCATCGGCACTGGCGATTCCGCTTACGATGAGTAATGGAGATGAATTTCCGCACCGTAACCTGATCTTGTTTATCACTTTTGTTGTGATTCTTGTCACGCTTGTGTTTCAAGGTCTTACCCTGCCGTTCTTTCTAAAATGGCTAAAGGTTGAAGAGGTTGACGACTATATGCCCGCTGAGGAGCAGTTTGAGGCCA
Organism: Arcticibacter sp.; assembly: GCF_045629565.1. Classification (GTDB taxonomy): domain Bacteria; phylum Bacteroidota; class Bacteroidia; order Sphingobacteriales; family Sphingobacteriaceae; genus Arcticibacter. The sequence goes on along the minus strand of NZ_JAZQRL010000049.1, from coordinate 33,619 downwards.
TCAGGCTGCAGCTTGCCAGGCAGTCTGTGGCTTACCTCGAAAAACATTACAGTAAAGAAATGTATGAAAGCGAAGCAATAAAGCGGATACGTGAACAGCTTGAACGCACGATCCGCGTGTCTGAACTGGCCGAAAGCGGAAAGCTGAACGTGGATGTTGGTTCAGTGAAGAAGCTATACAAAAAGGTGATGCTGGAGTTGATCAACCTGCGCCGAAATACGCTACAAGTTATTGCCGGAGAGAAGCAGTATGATGAGGAGGTGCTCAGGGATATGGAACATAATTTAGACCTGGAAGAAGCACGACTAAATAAGAAATAGATTGCTATATTTAGGCACCTAAACTATCATACATGAAAGGATCTTTACTTGGCGTTTTGCTGTTTCTAGCATCGTTCTTAACTGTCTATGCTCAGGATTTTGAGTTTGCACAGCTCAATCCCGAAGAACTCGACCTGAAGAAATATGCTGCCGATACAACGGCGAACGCAGTTGTATTACGCGAATTTGGAACGGCGAGAATCAGCAATGGCTTCCGCACCCCCTTAATATTTGATTATCACGTCAGGATAAAAATCTTTAATAGTAAGGGTTTTGATCAGGGAGATGTTATTATCCCTGTGTACAAGACAGATAATGATCAATTTGAATCGGTATCGAAAATTAAAGCGGTAACCATTTCGCAGGACCAGAACGGAAATGTGGTAAGGACGCCTCTGGATGACAGGAAGGTGTTTAAGGAGAATAAGAACAAGCATTGGGACCATGTGAAATTTGCGATGCCTAATATGAGGGACGGATGCATTATCGAATACAGTTATCAACTGGAATCTCCGTATGTTTTCAACTTCAGGAACTGGGTTTTCCAGTGGGATATTCCGAAGATGTACAGTGAATATATTGCGAGGATACCGGCTGTATATAATTACAACGTGGCTTTGAAAGGGAGTCAGCCGCTGACAACGAATAAGGCAGAGTTGGAGAAGGAATGTTTCACCCCTGGAGGTGGTGTCAAGGCGGATTGCTCGAAACTCTTCTATGTCATGGAAAATATACCGGCACTAGTGGAAGAGGATTATATGACAGCGTCGAGTAACTTTCGCTCCGCTATCACTTTTGAGCTGTCGGATTATGTAGACTATACCGGTGTTAAGCGTAAGGTAACGCAGGAGTGGAAGGATATTGACCTGGAGTTAAAAAGAGAAGCATTATTTGGGTCGCAGATAAAGAAAACGGATCTTTTTAAGGAAAGGCTGGAGCCCGTGCTGCGGGGAACCACCGATGAACTTAGCAAAGCAAAAGCGGTGTATGGCTATATACAAAAATGGTTTAAGTGGAACAATTCAAGGCATTTTTACAGTGAAGACGGTATAAAGAAAGCGCTTGAGAAGCATTCTGGAAATGTGGCTGATATCAACCTTTCTCTGCTGGCTGCGTTGGGAGCCGCAGGTGTGGATGCCGATGCTGTTTTGCTATCTACACGTGAAAATGGTATCATCAACAAGTTGTATCCCGTATTGAGTGACTTCAACTATGTAGTGGCTAAGGTAAATATTGGTGACAAAAGTTATCTGCTTGATGCTACCGACCCTCTTTTACCTTTCGGACTGCTTCCTATTCGTTGTATAAACGATCAGGGGCGGGTTGTTAGCCTGTCCAAACCCTCATACTGGACCGACCTTAAAGCGTCACAAAAGGAGAGCAAAGTCTATTCGCTGAATCTTATACTGGCGGAAACCGGAAAAATAAAAGGAACAATTACGGGCTATTCAATGGGCTATGAAGCTTATAACAAGCGCAGCGCAATCAAAAAGTTTACTTCGCTGGAGGAATATGTGGAGAATCTGGACGAGAAGATGCCACGGATAAAGATCCTGGGTTTTGATCTTAAAAACGTGGATAGTCTGGATCATTCGCTGGTGGAGACGTACGAGGTGGAAATCGATGCTTACGATAACCTTGATAAGGAGCAATTTTCCTTTAATCCTTATTTTATGGATCCGATCCAGGAGAATCCTTTCAAATTGAACAGCCGGTCTTATCCGGTTGACTGGGGAGCACCTTCGGATACGCGAGTAAGTGTAGTGCTTAACTATCCGGATACTTTCGAGCTGGCGAGCAAGCCCGGGAATGTCGGACTTGCACTTCCAGACGGTGGTGGCCGATATATGGCAAGTATGGAGCAGGCAAACAATCAGCTGACATTGTCGCAAATGACACAATTAAATAAATCCATATACCTGGCGCATGAATATCCGGCGCTGAAGGAACTATTTAACAGGATCGTGCAGACACAGAAGGCAGAGGTGATATTCCGGAAGAAATGAGGCGGTTCGTGATACTTATTTGTTTCTGCTTCTGGCATAGCCTGGCGGTGAAGGGGCAGCAAAGCTATGCTGCTAGTCTTATTTCTTCCGATCTGAAAGTTCGCGCGGGCGCTGTGGTTCGCAACGAAGAGCTTACCATTGAAGTGAAGTCGTTCAATCAGGTGGATTACCGGTACAAGAGAGTGGTTACGGTTCTGAATAGCAGTGCAGACGCGGAGGCGAAAATTGCCGTCTGGTATAATAAAACCAGAAACATCAAATCTATAAAGGCGACCATATATAACGAATTTGGTGTACCCATAAGTAAGATTTCGTTAAAGGATTTCAGAGATGAGAGTGCAGCCAGCAACTATTCCTTATTTGAAGACTCTCGGGTGAAGCGCTTTAATCCGGCAGTGGTGACGTATCCGTTTACACTTGAATATGAATACGAGATCCGCTCCAGGCAAAGTCTGATATTCCCGGAATGGTCTGCTATTCAGGAAGAAGGTGTTTCTCTTGAGTTTTCGCGGTTTACTTTTCTGTGCGGTGTCGACTTCGGCATCAGGTTTAAGGAGCTTAACTATCCAGGGAAGGTACTGATGAGTACTGACGCTAAGGGGCAAAAAAGCTATGTATGGGAGGTTAAGAATGTGAAGGCGTTCAAAGCAGAGCCTTACAGTCAGGATCCTTCCCTGGTGATGCCTGCAGTAAAGGTTGCCCCTGAAAAATTTACATTTCAGGATGTAACGGGATCTTTCGGCAACTGGAAAGAGTATGGACAGTGGATGAACGATGCGCTGTTGAAAGGTAAGGATAAGATTCCGGAAGAGACGCTCGCTATGGTGAGGGAGCTGATAGCGGAGGTGGATGGACCAAGAGAAAAAGCCCGGAAGATTTACGAGTTTATACAACAAAAAACAAGGTATGTAAGTGTGCAGATAGGCATCGGAGGGTATGAACCCGTACCGGCGAGCGAAGTAGACCGTCTCGCATATGGAGATTGTAAGGGCTTGGTTAACTACGCGAAAGCTTTGCTGGCGGCAGCGGGTATTAAATCATACTACACGCTTGTGGAAGCTGGAAACTATAAAACAGATGCAATAGTAGACTTCGCCAGTATGAACCAGTTCAATCATGCGATTCTGTGCATACCTTTTGAAAAGGATACTGTCTGGGTCGATTGTACCAGCAAGACGCTTCCCTTTGGGTATCTGGGTGATTTTACGGATGACCGCCTGGTGCTGGCGTGTACTGAAGATGGCGGAAAGTTACTACGGACTCCGAAGATGAAAACAGATGAGAATCTGCAGATGAGAAAAGGAACCTTCGCGTTAAGTGCTGAAGGTGAACTTGTGGGAAAGATGACAACGACTTTTGCTGGCTGGCAGTATGACAACCGGGAGGCATTGATAGGAGAACCGTTAAAGGAGCAAGTAAAGATGCTGAGGGAAATTTACCCTTTAAATAATTTGGAAATACAGGCGGTCAGTCTACAACAGGACAAAGGTGACCGTCCGAAAGTTACAGAAAGTCTTGAATTTCATGCCCGGGACTATGCTTTAATCAACGGGGATCGCTATACCTGGTCACTTAATGTAATTAACCGGGGCCGAAGTCTCAGAGAGGTGGTTAACCGTAAGAATCCCGTGTATATCAGCCGTGGTTATATCGATTTGGACGAGATTGCTTATTCATTGCCTGACGGTTACACAATAGAATCCAGACCGGCGGACCATAACCTGAAAACTGATTTCGGTGAGTTTAGCGCTGAAAGTACGCTGAGCGGTAATGTATTGGTATACAAACGGAAGCTGCGTTTAGACGAAGGCTTATATCCTGCGGAAGCATACGCCAAACTTGTTGAGTTTTACCAGCGTGTTTATGAGTTTGACAGGGCCGGACTGACGTTGATCAAAAATAAATAAGACGCTTCTTGATGCGGAGCATTTTGTTAGGATATTGTGATTCAATGCTTTGGTGAATATCCTTATATTAGCTTCGCTTATGGTAAAATATGAGGAAGAAGCCGGTTTAATGCTGCAGTTCTGGCAATATAAGATGAGAAGGAAGCCGTCCATAGGTAACCGGCTCTCCAAACATATTCAGAATAAAATCAACGGATTTATCCCTGAAAAGGCGCATAAAGCGATTACCTTGACCATAGAAAAGATGGTCAAGGCTGTTCTTTTCGGCTCTAAACATACTACGTTCACCAGACTTGATGAGGATGCGTCTTTATTTCTTCGAGAGTCATATGTCAAACAAAAGATAGCGTTTTATCAAAAGACAGCGACAGTTGAAGGAGCCGTTACTGGTGCGGGGGGAATACTTTTGGGCTTAGCTGACTTTCCTATTCTATTAGGTATAAAAGTTAAAATGTTGTTTGAGATCGCGGCTTTGTATGGCTATGATGTGAAAGATTACAAAGAGCGATTATATCTTCTCTATATTTTCCAGTTGGCTTTCTCCAGTCAGCAACGAAGAAATGAGGTATACAAAATTGTCGAACGCTGGCAGGGTTACAGTGGTTCGCTGCCCGATGACGTTGAAGAATTCAACTGGCGGACATTCCAGCAGGAATATCGTGATTATATCGATCTGGCGAAGATGGCTCAGCTGGTTCCTGTAATAGGGGCTGCGGTGGGCGCGGTGGCTAATTATAAGCTTGTCGCTCAGTTGGGAGATACCGCTATGAACTGCTACCGCATGCGTAAAATGTCTCCATTGACTATACTAAAATAGACCATATGAAAACAAACCTATTGAAAACGGGCCTCACAGCAGGCTTTCTAATGATCATTGCTTTTATCTTGTCTTCCTGTAATGGAGAGCGACTGGTAGCTGACAACAACGTGATTTCAGAGGTCAGGGATGTCTCTGGATTTGAGCGGGTTGAAGCGGGCGGCGCAAATAATGTGCATATAGTGTATGGTCAGAGCTTTAAGGTGGAATTGAAGGGTTCTTCTAACTTAGTTCAAGCGTACGAAACGAAGGTTGATAACAAGACCTTAATACTTAGGTACCGCGATGATGTGCATGTAGACGACGATGATGTGGAGGTGTTTGTAACACTGCCTTTGTTAAATGGAGTGACACTCAGTGGGAGTGGTGATATCGACATTCGAGGTGAGTTTCCGGAAGCCAAGAAGTTTATTGTAAATATTGATGGCTCGGGAGATATCAACATAAGTGAAAGTTTTACTTGCATATCGCTTGAGGCGGATATCTCAGGTTCTGGTAAGGCTGAGTTGACCAACCTTGAGACGGTGCGTTCAACTATTGTTATATCCGGTAGTGGAGATGCCTATGTTCATGCTGAGGAAGAACTTGATGTAAGGATTAACGGTAGTGGAACGGTTTACTACAAAGGCTCTCCGAGAGTCAAAAGTGATATCAATGGATCCGGACAAGTGAAAAGGTTATAGACTAAACAAGTGAGGCTTCACTTGTTTAGTCTTTTGAAATTACCGGGAGACTTTAAAGTAGTCAAAGTCAGCATATCCTTTTGATGGTAACAGATGCGGGTTCAGGCTGGCAATTCCCACCTTGGCACCGATCCATGTACCTTTTTCTGTGCGATATTCTGATCCGATGTTTTTAAAGTTTTTTCCGTCTGTGCTGTAGCTGTAACGGCACATTTCCTTGTCGCTCAGGCTCACCTGCAGCCATACGTTGTTCGAGTTAACAGGTATGCTGAGGAGAATTTTAGGTGCGAGGAATTTTCTGTTCTCCCTTATGGCCTCATATAACACGAGCGCATTGCCGCTTTTTGTTTTTTCAATACATAGGAATGTATAGTAGTTGCCCGTCATGGTTATTCCGGCGCGGTCGCCGGTATTTTGAGGATGAAACTGCAGTTTGGTGGTAGCGGTGAAAGCTGGTGCAGTGATTTTCTGAAGCAACAGGTTTGGAGCATAAAACAAGCTCGCGCTGTCGGTGGGGTTGGAAATGGTATATAAACGGATATTACCTTTTGATGCGGTTAGGTCGAACCATTCTCTTTTCGGCGCTGCCTGCCATTGCCATTGTAATCCAAGTTGTGGAGAGTCGAATTCGTCGGATGTTTGTGGTGCCGCTGGCGGATGGGTCTTTCCGACGTTTGGTTTTTTATAGCTCATGACCGGTTCGCCGGTGCCATCACCATCGGGGTCGTTGCCTATAACAGGCCATCCGTCTTTCCATGTGACCGGTTGAAGGTGTGCGATGCGGCCGTAAACGCCTTTATCCTGAAAGTGAATGAACCACCACTCACCGGTTTGGGTTTCCACCAATCCACCCTGATGAGGGCCATTGACGGAGGTATTTCCCTGGTGAAGAACAATCTTATCTTCGTAAGGCCCGTAGATATTTTTAGAGCGGAATATAGATTGCCAGCCTGTAGCGACCCCACCGGCAGGTGCTGCGAAATAATAATATCCGTCGCGTTTATCCATGAATTTGAAGCCTTCCAAAACGGGCTGTTTTTTTAAATCTTCATAAATTAATCTTCCGTTGTCGAGCAGTTTTTTTCCGTCGGCCGACATTTTATGGAGAATTGCAGGGCCTGCGCCTACTTTTCCGCGAAGGAGGTAGGCCTGCCCGTCATCATCCCAGAAAGGGCAGGGGTCTTCCCAGTTTGCTACGTCCTGGACATGGGTTAAAGACCATTTGTCTTTTGGATTTGCAGTTGTAGCTACAAACAAGCCGTCTTCAGGTGTGCAGAAGTACACATAAAAGAGACCATTGTGATGTCTGATTGCGGGAGCCCATGAGCCCTGGCCAGGCTGCATCTTTTCATATCGCTGAAGAGGGAGACGATCATAGACATGGTTGATGATTGTCCAGTTGACCAGGTCTTTCGAATGCAGGACGGGGATTCCCGGCTGGGTATTGAAGCTGGATGCCACCATATAATAGTCGTCACCAACGCGGATAACGTCTGGATCTGAATAGTCTGCGTGAATGATGGGGTTTTTATATGTTCCGTTTCCGTTGTCGGGTATCCAGACCTGGGCATTCATGCATATGGAGAAACAGCATAGAAGAGCAGTGAGAAGAGGTTGTTTATACATGTTGTATTGGTTAGCAGGGTAAATATGGTTGACAAAAGCGGTCGGCTTACGAGTATAAAAAAACGAACAAAATTATCAGGAAGCAAATGTACAGCTAAGAAAGGCGAATAACAGCTATATATTCGTTACAAGGATTAATGCATTATCGCTTATTATGCAAGCTTTACGGCGAGCACGGCATCAGTAAATTCCCGGGGGATTTGCCGATGCAGCGGATATCCTGTTATAGATACTGCCACCGACTAAAATGAATCAGTTTACATAAAGAAGATCAGCTTACAGGAAGCGATTGCCAAAACGGCGGTCAGCAGATAGCGCACGGTAACTTGAGGAAGTCGCTGACTGCCGATGTAGGACCCCAGGCCTCCCCCGGCTGCAGCACTTGAAAACCATATTGCCGCCGAGGGGCTTACGTTTATCGGATCTGAACTTCCGAGCAGCCCGCCGAGAGAATTGAGAACAATGAAAAGAGCGGATGCTGCCGCTGCTTCCTTTGCGTTTGCCCATGACAGCAGAATGAGAACCGGACTTAGAAAGATTCCTCCACCAATATTCAACATTCCGGAAAGGAATCCAAGCACTGCCCCCCACATAAGCGGCGCCAAAACGGGTATTGTTTTTTTGCCTTGAGAGTCGGACGGTAACACTCCCAGGAGCTTTATGATAGGCACTACCAACGCCAGTCCCAGCAGCAGATTGTATAAATCACCATGTAAAGGAAACCGAGACCCGATAAACGCAGCCGGTACTGATGTGAAAAGGAAAGGTTTGCATATTTTCCATTTGAAATATCCTGCTTTTCTGAACTGGTAAAAGGCCATCCCGGCTACTACTATATTGAGGATTAGAATTATCGGCTTATAAGCAGTCACCGGCACTGCATACAAGGACAGTACAGCAATATATCCGCTCGCACCACCATGGCCTACAGATGAATAGAGGAACCCGATGAGGAATAGTGATAGGGCGATGATAATATCTAAGCTCATTTGTTCTGCTGACGTTGAGGTTTCCTAAGGTCTGAAAAATATTCTGAACTACGTTTGAAGACAACGGGTTAGGTACGGTTCTGTTTTCCTCATTATTGGTTAAGATACAGGATGCTACGGGTTGCAGATATGATAATAAGGTTGTAAGATAGCGTAAGATTAATCGATTTGCCGAAGGCAATACGCAAGATCTGGAACCAGTTATTGTTAACTTGCTTATTATAAACACAATAGAGATAGATTTTCACGTGTAAGATTGGACTAGCGATTACTGTTTTAATCACCTGTTTGTCTGCAGAAGGATCAGAACGCTAACGAAAATGATGCGTTTTTTTGAAAAAAAACTGTTACAATAGTTCATTGCTTCCATGATATTGGCATTGCGAAATATTAATAACCAAACGAATAAACATTGAAAAGAAAGTCATTTTACAACATTTGCCTGTTTTTAGCTTTAATTCTATTTTCCTCATTCGTTTTGATGAGGCCGTCTGACAAACCAACACTTTTTCTGATTGGTGATTCGACTGTGAAAAATGGCCAGGGTAAGGGGGGCGGCGGTCAGTGGGGTTGGGGTAGCTTCATAAGTGATTATTTTGATACAACACGTATAAACGTGGAGAACCATGCTTTGGGTGGCACCAGTAGCCGCACTTTCAGAACCAGGGGATTGTGGGCTAAGGTACTTGACAAAATTAAGCCGGGCGATTACGTGATTATGCAGTTCGGGCACAACGATGGTAGTCCGCTTGACGATACCGCACGTGCACGCGGCACGATTAAGTCCACGGGCGATGAAATCAGAGAAATCTACAACCCTATCACCAAACAACAGGAAGTAGTTCATACCTACGGTTGGTATATGTCCAGGTTTATAACCGAAGCACGGGAGAAAGGCGCAATACCTATCGTTTGTTCTCCGGTTCCCAGAAGTAACTGGACGGAAGGCAAGGTGAAGCGAGGCGGGGAAGGTTACAGCAAACTTGCTGAGGAAACTGCCAGAACAGCCGGTGCTCATTATATTGATCTCAATCTGCTCATTTCAGATAAGTACGACACGTTAGGAGAAGACCAGGTAAGGTTAATGTTCCCGGCAGATCATACGCATACCAATATGGAAGGTGCGAAAGTAAATGCGTCGGCAGTTGTGGACGGCCTCAAAAGTATACCTGGATTTTCACTGAACAATTACCTTAATAAATCGAAAAATTAAACCTATAGACCCATATGAATAAGCCTTTTGCGGGAAAATTCTTTATTCTCCCAATCCTCTTTGTTTGCTTTATCCTTCAGTCATCGGCGCAGACGCTTCCTAAGAAGAAGCAGATATTGAAGCAGATGCGATTAACGAATCAATACTTTATGGATAAATGGCCCGACGCCGGAAAAATCATCGTAACGAACAAAGCCCGTCCAAGTAATATCTGGACCAGAGGAGTTTATTATGAAGGACTTATGGCTATGTATGGTATTGATAAAAAGAAAGAGTACTATGACTATGCAGTGCAATGGGGCGAGAAACATAATTGGGGACTGGCAGGCACGGTTAAAACACGGCATGCGGACAACCATACGGCGGGCCAGACGTATATTGATTTGTATTTAATTGATAAGAAACCTGAGCGCATAAAGGATATCAAAGAAAGCATAGACCTGATGGTCAAAAGCGAGCAGAGTGACGACTGGTGGTGGATTGACGCTTTTCAGATGGCCATGCCTGTTTTCACTCGCCTTGGAGTGCTGTATAACGATAATGCCTATTTCGATAAAATGTACGACCTGTACAGCTATACGAAGCACAAACATGGTGGTAACGGACTCTATAACCAGGCCGATAAGTTATGGTGGAGAGACAAGGATTTCGTAGCTCCTTATAAGGAACCGAACGGCGAAGACTGCTACTGGTCGAGAGGAAATGGATGGGTTGTTGCAGCTCTTGCACGTACCCTGGAGATGTTGCCAAAGTCAGACCCGCACTATAACGAGTATTTACAGGATTATAAAGATTTGATGGCAGCGGTGCTTCCGGTGCAGCGTTCAGATGGCTTTTGGAATGTTAGCTTGCATGATCCGAATCATTTTGGAGGTAAGGAAACCACAGGCACTGCATTATTTGTGTATGGTATGGCCTGGGGTATTAACCACGGAATCCTGGACAAAGCTACATATCTGAAGCCGTTAACCAGGGGCTGGAATGCAATGTCTAAAGAATCTGTTCATCCAAACGGTTTCCTTGGTTATGTGCAGGGAACAGGTAAGGAGCCAAAAGACGGTCAACCCGTTAGCTATACGAGCAAACCTGACTTTGAAGATTACGGCTTGGGCTGTTTCTTGCTGGCTGGCACAGAAGTTTATAAGCTGAAATAGCTTTAATAATAGAAAATTCATAACCTGCAGATGAAATGTTCATGAACAGAAGACGAGGAATTTTAACAGCTGCAATATTGGGAACGATATTCCTGGCCAGCTCCGGGATAAAAGCTCAAACTACTGGTTGGCCAGTGGTTAAGAAGGAGATGAAGCCGTGGACCCGCTGGTGGTGGATGGGAAATGCAGTGAGCGAGGACGATATAAAGACTTCATTAATATCTTTTCAGCAAGCTGGTTTGGGCGGTGTAGAGATAGCGCCTATTTACGGAGTCAAGGGAATGGAAGAGAAGTATATTTCCTACCTGACACCCGAATGGATGAAGATGCTGAATACGACCGTAGGTACAGCTGAATCGTTGAATATGGGAGTTGACCTTACAAACGGAACCGGATGGCCGTTTGGCGGACCTCAGATTAGCCTGGGCGAAGCAGCGTCTAAGCTAATTGTGCAAACCTATCAGTTGAAAGGAGGCGAGAAGCTCGCGGAAAAAATAGTAGTGAAAGAACCCCGCCAGGAATCCGCGTCTTTACAATTCCTGACAGCGTATGGAAATAAAGGAGAGATACTTCAGATCGCCGGTAAAGTTGCAGCGGACGGTACCCTCCGCTGGGTTCCGAAATCAGGAAGCTGGGAGCTATACGCAGCATTTAATGGCAAGACTCGGCAAATGGTAAAGCGCTCTTCTCCGGGAGGCGAAGGATATACGTTGAACCATTTTTCGCACAACGCCCTGAATGCATATCTCAAGCGGTTCGACGATGCCTTTGAAGGTTCAGCGCCGAATGTCAGGGCTTTCTATAATGACAGCTATGAGGTCTATGGTGCAGACTGGTCTGAAGAATTCCTGGCATTGTTCCAGCAGAACAGAGGTTACGATTTCAGGCCGTTCATCAAAGAATTTGTTAGTAAGGAAGCCACAGCTCATCAGGCCAGATTGAAATCTGATTATAGAGAGACAATGTCTGAAATGCTCCTGGCGAACTTTACGCAGCCCTGGACTAGCTGGGCACGCAAGCATAAAGGTATCACCAGGAATCAGGCACATGGCTCACCTGGAAATCTGTTAGACCTATATGCTGCAGTAGATATTCCCGAATGCGAAACCTTCGGTTCCAGTTATTTTCACATTCCGGGTCTGAGGAGAGACAGTGCGGATATTCGTAACGTTGATCCTGATCCGGTGATGCTGAAGTTTGCTTCTTCAGCAGCGCATGTCGCAGGTCACAACCTCGTATCCTGCGAAACCTTTACCTGGCTCACAGAGCATTTTAAAACTTCCTTATCTCAATGCAAGCCGGAAGTGGAGCAGGTCTTTCTATCAGGTATCAATCACGTCTTTTTTCATGGTACGACCTATTCGCCTCCCAAGGCGGCATGGCCGGGATGGCTGTTTTATGCCTCGGTTGATTTTACACCTGCGAATAGCTTTTGGCAGCATTTGCCAGGACTTACATCCTATATCACTCGGGTTCAATCGGTGTTGCAGTCGGGTAAATCGGATAATGAGATCCTGATGTATTGGCCTGTCTTCGACGCATGGAACAAGGCGAGGGGAAAGGATATGCCATTTAAAGTCCATGACATCGACGACTGGCTGCATCCTACGCCATTTTATGCGAACGTAAAAAACCTCCAGAAAGTAGGGTATTCGATTGATTTTGTTTCCGATTTGTTATTGAAGAAGGCGTCTGCCCGTGAGGGTATGATCCGTACCGCTGAAAATGCCACACCTTACCAAGTGCTCGTAGTCCCGCAATCGCAAATGATGCCTGTTGAAACATTACAGCAAATGCTGGCGCTTGCCAAAGCTGGAGCGACCGTAATATTTCAGCAATTACCGGCTGATGTGCCGGGGCTTGGCGACCTGGATAAACGGAAGGCTTTGTTAAAAGACATCTTATCGGGCTTGTCTTTCGCAGATGCAGGCAATGGTGTCAAGCGAATGAATCTGGGTGAGGGTAAAGTTGTATTGTCAGAGGATATCCAAAAGGCTTTGGTCGTCGAGGGAATACAAAGAGAAACAGTAACCGATTCAGGTTTAGGATTTATCCGCAGGCAAGACGGAGCAAGCAAGTACTATTATCTGGTAAATCACACAGCGCAAACGATTAATCAGGAAATGCCATTAAATGTAACGGCAAAATCTGTGATCCTGATGGATCCGCAAAGTGGTTATACAGGATCAGCATCATTCACATCTGAAGGAAGCGGTATAAAGGTGAAGATTCAGATGCAGCCTGGTGAGGCGATGATCGTAAGAGCTTCTTCTGAGCCGCTGACTGATATCAAGCCCTGGGTGTACCTTGACCGCGCGCAAACGCCGATAGAAGTCGAAGGTAAATGGCGCCTGCATTTCAGCGGTGGAGGACCTGTTCTCCCTGCGGATAGAAATTTGGATGAGCCGGTGGACTGGACTGCATTCGGCGATGCCGATATGGATAATTTCTCGGGGGCGGGACAGTATAGTGTTACCTTTAAGATGCCTAAAAACAAGGCTTCTGAGTATATTCTCGATCTGGGCAAGGTACATGAGAGTGCCAGAGTTTGGGTAAATGGAGAAGATGCGGGAATTTTATGGAGTATTCCATATAAAGCCAGGATAGGGAAATACCTGCGTCCCGGTAAGAATACCATTCGCGTTGAAGTGACCAACCTGATGGCGAACCGCATTCGGTACATGGATCAGAAAGGAATTGAGTGGAAGAAGTTCCATGATATCAATATAGTCGATATCAACTATAAGCCGCTTAATGCTTCAAACTGGAAGGTTCAGCCTTCGGGTCTTGCAGGGCCGGTTAGTATCACACCCTATTAACTGACGGGCGCGACCCTAAGTAAGTCAGAAGTCTGAAAGAACAGAGCTACTATCGCAGGATGTCAGTTCTTCATCTGTATTTCATTCCAACAAAGCCTTGCTTTGATAGTTAAATAAATATTTATCTAATACTCCGGCGCATGGCATCTGATCTACTCATAAAACAAGTTAAGATCCGACAGGTCCTACCTGAAACGACGAACGCAAAAACGTTCGTTCTTGAGCCGCTGCAAGGCTGGCAGCCGGCCTATACAGAAGGCCAGTTCCTGACCCTGGTGTTTTATACAAAGCATGGCGAGAAAAGGCGCTCCTACTCGATTTCTTCTTCACCTGCTTTGGGTGAACCCCTGAGTATTACCATAAAGAAGGTTGAGAATGGTGAGTTCTCCCGACTGCTTCTGATGCATGCCAAGGCTGGTGATATACTTTATACATCAGGAATAAACGGTCTTTTTGTGTTGCCGAAAAATTTCGATGATTCCAATCAATTCTTTTTTCTTGCAGCTGGAAGCGGTATTACACCATGTTTCTCCCTTCTGAAGCGAATACTTAAACGTCATAATAATCAAGTCGTTCTTATTTATAGTAACAAGAGTGAAGAAAGTGCTTTATTCTTGGAACAGCTGAGAGATTTGCAGAGGGAATGTGACGAGCGTTTCCAGATTCATTTCTTGTTCAGCCAGAACCTGGATCTTTATCATAGCAGACTCAGTAGCTGGCTTCTTCAGCAACTGATCGAGAGATATCTTAAGGTGGATAGGATGGATGCTTTTTTTTATATCTGCGGTCCGCTTGATTACATGCGAATCGTTAATATTACGCTCCTGGGCAATGCGCCTCCAGCCAATATATTTAAAGAGAGCTTTAGTAGTCTGCCGCGACCGATAGTTCCCGTTCCTGAAGATACGTCCCCTCATCAAGTAACTATTTATTTTAAGGAACAAAAGCACGTTATTTCGGTGCAGTTTCCGCAGACCATATTGAGTGCTGCAAAGTTGAATCGTATCAATTTGCCTTACAGCTGCGAAACGGGAAGATGTGGAAGCTGCCTTGCTTTATGTAAATCAGGGAAAGTTTGGATGGCGTATAATGAGGTGCTGACAGAAGAAGAAGTGGCTTCCGGACAAATTCTCCTTTGTCAGGGTTATCCAATACATGGCGACGTTGAGGTGTTGCTTTAGGAATGGTTTAAAGATGTGATTAGCAAGATAATTAGATTTTATCGCTTGTTTAATAGGAATAATTGCACTTATCGCTTATTTGTTTCAATTTATTCTGATTTATGAGAAAATATCAGTGCAATTATTCGAATATCCGGGAATATCGAAATAATAACTGTTGTTATTTTCCACTTATTGATATTTCTATTAATAAAATGGTTCTAAATTGAATAAAAGTTAAATAAATAGTTATTTATGTATGAATAATTCAATATATTTAGGTAATGCTAGAAGTTAGTGATCTAAATAATCTTAATTTTTACGGTTTTTAACCAGGATATTATGAGAAAAACAAAAATGTTGTATGTTGAGTGATCGGGAGATGTGCTACTAATGTGAAAAGATATGTAAACGCGATGGAAATGTATAACAATTAACAAAGAAAAGATATGGAATAGAAAAAGAGACCTTCTGGCCAGGTAAACCCAGACCAGAAGGAAAACCAAATGTAAAGCATCAGACCTGTAAGATGCCGGGCCTCGGAACCTGAAGGCATTCTTACACGAAAATTACTTTAACACCTAACGCAACAAAATTATGAAAAAATCTCTATTTGATAGAGTTAAATACTATAGGTATGCCCTGACGCCCAAGGGTAAGCTTTCGTCGATTGCTGTCTGCCTTCTGATAGCTGCTCATCCCGCTCTATCTTCAGCTAATGAACGTTTTTCTGTCCATCTAACATCTCATACAAATATTCCTGGCCGTCCGCCGGTGAAGGTTACAGGTGTGGTAACAGACGAAAAGGGCGAAACGCTTCCAGGGGTTTCCATTAAAGTAAAAGGAACTACCAGCGGTACCATCACCGACCTGAATGGCAAGTTTTCTATCTCTGTTGAAGATCCTAAAGCTACCCTTATATTCGCTTACATCGGTTATGTAGCGCAAGAGGTTCCTGTGGGGAATAAGGGCGCCCTAAAAGTAGCACTAAAACCAGACTCGAAGATGCTGAACGACGTAGTTGTTGTAGGCTACGGGACACAGACCAAGGAAGAATTTACCGGATCTGCCGCCAGGGTTTCAGGCGAAGCATTAAAAGATGTGCCTGTGCAAAGTTTTGACCAGGGGCTGGCGGGCAAGGCAACCGGGGTCAGTATAGGCCAGCCAAACGGAGTCCTGAATAATGCCCCGGTTATCAGGATTCGTGGAATTAACTCCATTTCTCTCAGTTCATATCCGCTCATTGTCGTAGACGGGGTTCCTATTAATACAGGCAATAGCTCCGGTAATTCACAAGTGGCTAATAATCCCCTTGGTGATATCAATCCTGCCGATATTGAATCTATAAATGTCCTTAAAGATGCAGCCTCTACGGCCATATATGGATCCCGCGCGGCCGCTGGGGTTATTCTGGTCACCACGAAGAGCGGGAAATCAGGCAAGCCCAAAGTGAATTACGAAGGCTGGGCCGGTATGACCAACGCAACACGTTTGCCGGATCTGCTTGACGCTGAGCAATTCATGCAAATCAAAAATGAAGCGGTACTGAATTCAAAGATTCTGTCGAATAACCAGAACAACCCTGCTGTTCCGTCGGCTTCTTTTTTTCCAACATTTAATGAAGATGGCTCTTTGGTAGATACAGACTGGTTTGATGAGGTGTACCAGACAGGAGTTTCTCAAAATCATAGTCTCAATATTTCCGGGGGCTCGGAATCAACGAAATATTATTTCTCCACTAATTATAGCAACCAGAAGGGTATTCTCAAGACAAATGAGTTTACGAGGAAGTCTGCCCGCTTTAACGTCGATCATAAACTATTATCCTGGGTAAAACTCAGCGCTAATGTCAATTATAATAATAGCCTGAATGCTTCTCCTCAGACAGGGTCTTTAGAGGGAAACGCATTTCAGCTCACAGCAATAGCGCGATTAGCGACACTGTCAGCTCCTAATGTCTACGCACAGAATCCTGACGGCTCCTTCAATATGAGCGCCACGAATACGCTGGGTATGGGCAATAATACCGTATCCAGTAACTTCTTTAATCCCGCTGCCCTTCTTGAATACAATAAATACTCCTCAGAGAATGACAGGATCATCGGGAACTTCTCGGTTGATGTCAATCTGGCTAAAGATCTCGTATACAAGCTAAGTTATGGTATTGATCGCTTCAAAATCGAGAACAAAGCCTTCGATAGTGCAACTCATGGACCGGGTTTTGCTGCGGGGGGGCAAGCGAATAATAACAGTATTTTAATAGACAACTGGAACCTTACGCAAACCTTGTCGTATCAAAAAAGCTTCGCGGAGCTCCATAATCTTTCCTTTTTAGCCGGTTATGATGTTCAGAAATTCAACAATTCCTCCTGGGGGGCGCAGCGTACAGGATTAGCCGATACTTTTTTTGACAACTACCAGGGCTCATACCTCAACATTATTCCCGGAGCAAGTAATAACTCTTTAAGTGAGAAAGCATTCGCTTCGGTGTTCGGAAGGCTAAGTTATGACTTCGACAAAAAGTACTTCATTACACTCAACTACCGTAGGGACGGAAATTCCGCTCTGGGCGCCGGCAAAAAATATGGCGATTTCGGAGGTGTATCAGGAGGCTGGTCCTTGTCTCAGGAGGAGTTCTATAAGTCGTCCCATCTTTCAGACATCATGAACAACGTAAGGTTCAGGGCGAGCTGGGGTAAGGTGGGTAATGGAAACCTGACCAATAATTATGGATCGTTGTCGCTCTATGAATCTGGTCTTTACGGTTCTGTTCCGACATTTGCTTTCACCCAGGGAGGAAACGAAGAGCTTGGATGGGAGACCAGCAAGCAGACTAATATAGGCGCAGATTTAGGCTTCCTGAACGACCGGATCACGGTTGATCTGACCTATTACAATAATAACGTTGACGGCCTGATACTAAATGTGCCCCAGGCACCTTCCAAAGGCATTCCCGGCAATGCCATTCTACAGAACGTTGGCGCCATGTATAACAAAGGGATAGAGGTAGGCATCTCTGCGATGGTCATTAAAAAAGGTGATTTTACATGGAACACCAACTTTAATTACACGCATAACAAAAATAAGGTGACCGAGTTATTCGGTGAAGGTGCCGAGATAGTAGGTACTACAGCCACTGCCTCCGAAACCACTAATATCACCCGGGTAGGTTATTCCGTTGGTAGCCTTTATGGTGCCGTAACGGATGGTGTAAATCCTGAGAACGGACAGCGTATCTTCATCAACAGAGCCGGTGAAAGGATCCAGTATAGTCATTCTGTGCCATCAGGTCAGAGCCGCTGGACGTATCTCGACGGAAGAACTGCTTCAGCGATAAGTGTTGACGATTATGCGCTCCTGGGAAATGCCCTTCCTACCTTTTACGGAGGGTTCAACAATACATTTAAATACAAAAACTTCGATCTGGGCATTAACTTCACTTATTCTGGCGGTAACTATATCCAAAACGGAACCAAGGGAACATGGAGAGATCAGCGTTTCTGGAACAATACAACCGAAGTGCTGGAGCGCTGGACTACACCAGGCCAGACTACCGACATACCGCGTGTTGTTATCGGCGATCTGCTGTCAAACGGTTCGTCCTTTCCGATATCCGAGAACGTAGAGAAAGCGGATTTTATCAGGCTACAGACAGCATCTCTTGGCTACCGTATTCCTCCGAAAGTTCTAGGCAAGTCGGGAATAAGCTCAGTAAGGCTCTATGCGCAGGTGTTCAACGCATTCCTGATCACCAATTATAGCGGTCAGGATCCGGATATCTCCGTGAACGGAAATACGAACACGACCCCCGGGGTGGATAAGAACTCAGTACCTCAGGGCAGGACGTTCACTTTCGGAGTCAACATCGGTTTTTAGGTCTTATAAACGCACTCATATGAACCATCATGAGCATGTCGCTCGAAAGAAAAATGAATAGTTCATGATTGCATCATCACCATTAAAAAACAAACTATATTCTGATGAAAAGTACATCTAAAAGTATATTCAAACCATACATCCTCAGGTTAAGCTGCCTGGCAGTTGGATTGAGCTTCGTGCTTACAGCCTGTGATGAAAAAGAACTACTGAACCCTCTGCCCGAGACTTCTGTTCAGGCAGACCTCGTGTTCTCTACGCCTTCCCGCGTACTAGGACAGGTTAACGGTTTATACAAGGCGCTAAAAAGCGGCAACTTCTTAGGCGGCCGCTACCCGATGCTGAGCGACATTCGCGGGGAGGACTTCCTCAACCGGCTGAACAATATCTTTACAGGTTACGATGCCTGGAACCATACTATCAACTCGGGTTCCAATGACGCATTGACAACCTGGAGTTCCGCTTATGCAGCGATTAATTTATCCAATCTTCTGATTGACGGGCTTGCAGCGAACCCCGATGTGGTCTCAGCGGAGTTAAAGGCTCAGTATATCGCAGAAGCCAAATTTGTTAGAGCGCTATCTTACTACTCGCTGATCACGTTTTATGGCCAGCCCTACGTTAAAGATGGCGGAGCCTCTCAGGGCATCCCCCTTCGTCTGTCGGGAGAGATGACCTCTGCAAATAACAACCTGCCAAGGAGTACGGTTGCTGAGGTTTACACTCAGATTTTAAAGGATCTCAATGAAGCGGAAGCAAGCCTGCCGCTGACTTACAGCTCCGCTCTCCTGAATACCACAAGGGCACACAAGAACACGGCCATAGCACTCAAAACCCGGGTCTATCTCGCTATGGGAATGAACGATAGGGTCATTGAGGAAGCACAAAAGATTGTCCCCGCAACAGCGCCTTTCAAGTCCGCAACCGGAGTTTCTCATCAGCTTCAGCCGAGTATTCTGACCATCTTCCGGTCAGACTATACCACCACCGAATCCATCCTCTCGATGCCGATGACCGCTCTCGATTACGTATCCGGACAAAGTTCACTGGGTTATGAGTTCAATACCAATCAGGAGTATAGCATGAACCCGGCAGGGATTTACGGAGACCCGACATGGAGAAGTTCAGACCAAAGGAAAACCATGTTCAGGACTAACGGTACCGGCACTTATCTTACTAAATACATGCATCCTACCTTTTTAGACTATGTGCCTGTACTGCGGTACTCGGAGGTTTTGCTAAACTATGCAGAGGCCGCTGCAAAATCCGGCGACCTTGCAAAAGGAGCAGAACTGCTTACGGCCGTGAGACAACGTTCAGACGCAGGGTACAGCTTCCCGGCATCAGCAATCTCCGGCAGGGAAGCGCTGGTTAACACCATTCTTATAGAACGCAGAATCGAGTTTCTGGGCGAGGGGATGCGGTCAGGCGATTTGCTGAGAAATCTGCTAACGATCCCATCTAAAGGAACAGCGCCCTCAATTTCTCCTGATCAGCCTGAGTATATTTTCCCGATTCCGAACGCAGAGATCTCGGCGAATAAGGATTTATAGCAAGCGGTATTCAAAGAGTCAGAAACACGACATAATTATCCATTCATTTCTATATCATGACTGCTAATGAAACTATATTCTAAAATTTTTCTCGGGCTGATTGCTTTAACGGCCACATCCTATTTTCCAGCCTCAGCCCAGACGAAGTCTGTTGAAAGTACGCAGGGACCGAATGTTCGAAGTATGCAGAAATTCGAAGGCTACTTTGATTTCTATTACGATGACAAAAGCGGAAAGGTTTACCTCGAAGTTGATAAGCTGGATACTGAATTTTTATACTTCAGATCGCTCAGCAGCGGTGTAGGTAATGGAGGGCCTGAAAGGGGCCAGGCGGCGTCGGCGATAGCTAAGTTTGTTAAGGCAGGGCCGAAGATTCTTCTGGTTCAGCCGGTGTACAATTACCGGGCGATAACAACCAACAAAGACCAGATAAAAGCCGTTGACAACAATTTCGCAAAGTCCGTAGTATTTGGCTTCACGCCAGTCTCCACAGCCGGCGGCAAATATCTTCTCGACCTTACTCCCTTCATTATCCGCGACAGCCAGGGCATTACCTCCAGGCTGGGCGTTGCCCGGGTTAGCGGACCTGTATCAACGAGGAGTGCGAGCCCTGCAGGTACTTATAAGCTTGATGAATCACGTTCGGTGGTCTTTATGGAAAATACTAAAAACTTCCCGAAGAACACCGAATTTGAATCCCTGCTCACTTTTACCGGAGGCAACCCCAACGCAAATCCCTGGGGCGGGGGCATAGACATTGCTCCCGATCCGACAGCGATCACCATTCACATGCACCAATCGTTCGTTGAACTCCCTGAAGTAGGGTATACACCCAGAGAATTTGATCCGCGCTCTGCCTTTGGCCAGTTTGCCTACATGGATTTCTCCGCGCCCATGACAGAACCGATCGTGAAGCGCTTCATTAGACGTCACCGCTTACAGAAAAAGAACCCCGGATCTGCGGTTAGTGAGGCTGTAAAGCCAATTGTATATTATGTTGACCGCGGCGCACCGGAACCTATAAAAAAGGCCTTGATTGACGGCGGCGCATGGTGGAATCAGGCTTTCGAAGCGGCGGGATACAAAAATGCTTTCCAGATTATGGAGCTGCCTGAAGATGCTGATCCAATGGATATTCGCTACAACGTTGTCAACTGGATCAACCGTTCGGGCAATCCAAACAGAGGATTTTCTTCCGGAGCCTCATTCCTCGACCCAAGAACCGGCGAGATTATTAAGGGTGTTGTTACCCTGGGATCGGACCGTCATCGCCAGGATTATCTGATTGCAGAAGGTTTGCTTCTTCCATATGAAACCGGGAAACCCGTAACCGATGCGATGGAAAAAATGGCCCTCTCCAGAATAAGACAGCTATCCGCTCATGAGATTGGCCATACACTCGGCTTCAACCATAATTTTGCCGCCAGTCCGAAAGGCCGGGCCTCCGTTATGGACTACCCTTATCCGCGCTTCTCCATGAAACCCGATGGAACGGTTGATATTTCCGATGCCTATGGTGAAGGAATAGGAGAATGGGATAAGCGTGCTGTTATGTGGGGCTATAGTGAGTTTGACAAGGGCACAGATGAACATGCCGAACTTGAAAAAATCATGAAGGAAACACTAGCGCAGGGATTTATCTACATCCCGGATATTGGCGGACATGCGCATCCAACTTCTCACCAATGGGATGACGGAGCGAATCCTATCGATCAGCTCAGCAACATTATGAAGGTGCGTCGAAATATCCTCGACAAGTTCTCTGAGAAAGCTATACCCGACGGTCAGCCGATGGCAACCATTGAAGAAGTCCTGGTTCCCGCTTATCTGCTACATCGCTATCAGATAGAGGCGGTCGCTAAATCCATCGGAGGCCTATATTTTACCCATGCCGTCAAGAACGACGGTCAGGTCGTCACCCGGATGGTAGAGCCTAAAGAACAATGGCGCGCCTTTGAGTCGCTGATGGCTACCATTAGTCCCGACGCACTTAGCCTGCCCGAAAAACTCATCCAGATGATTCCTCCCAGGCCATCCGGATACCCTGCGTCCGTCGAGACTTTCAAAGGTTATACCGGTCCAACGTTCGATCCCATTGCGGCAGCAGAAACGGCGGCGAGCAGTACCCTCTCGTATTTACTTAACGCCGAGCGTGCAAGTCGTTTAATAGAATACCATGCAAGGGACAGCAAATACCCCGGGTTCTTAGAAGTGGCCGACAAGCTAATCGAGCGAACCTGGAAGACGCCACTGGCTGCCGGCTACAGAGGGGAGCTTCAGAGCACAGTAAATAACCAGGTGTTGAAATATCTCCTCATGCTGGCTGCCGACACAAAAACTTCAGAGATTGTCAGAGGACAGGCACTCTATGAAATCGGAGAGCTTCAACAATGGATGAAAGCCAAACTCAGCGGCTCCGCGCCGCGTCAAAAAGCAAATATGCTCTTTGCGCTCGCTCAAATCGATGAATTTAAGGCCAGCCCCAATAAGTTCGAAACACCAGCTTCGGCAGATATGCCTCCAGGGGCACCGATCGGTATGCCGGCGATGGACTTCCTGAATGCCGATGCCTCCGGCCATGTGTGCTCTTTTAGCGAAATGTAAAACTTAAAACAGCCAGTATGACAACCATGAAGAAAATATTAAAAAGGAAGACTCCAGGCCTGCAGCTTCTCGCTTTACTCGCTTTGTTCGTTCTCAGGCCCGATACATCTTCCGGTCAGGAGGTCAGTCCCGCCAAGCTCGATGCGCTGAAAACCGAGCTGATCAAGGAGATCGATAGTAAACAAAAGATGACCCAGGAAATGGTCGATATGATATTCAGTTTCGGTGAGCTGGGTTTCCAGGAGATAGAGACCTCCAAATACCTTACCGATATCCTCAAGAAGAATGGCTTCACCATCGAGCATGGTATCTCGGGCATCTCCACCGCATGGACCGCCAAATGGGGTTCAGGCAAACCCGTTATTGCCATAGGAAGTGATATCGACTGCATTCCAAAAGCTTCACAAAAGCCGGGTGTCGCTTACCACGACCCAATAATAGAAGGAGCTCCGGGTCACGGTGAGGGCCATAACTCTGGTGCGCCGCTGAACATTACCGCCATGCTGGCTCTCAAAAAGATTATGGAGCGTGAAAAGCTTTCCGGGACCCTGGTGTTATGGCCAGGAGTGGCAGAAGAGCAACTGGGGACAAAAGCATATTACGTCAGAGATGGTTACTTTAAAGACGTCGATGCCTGTATCTTCACCCACGTGAGTAGCAATTTAGGTACAGGATATGGTCCAATCGGAACCAGCGGCATGATCTCCGTAAAGTTTAGCTTTGAAGGCGAAGCGGCGCATGCAGCCGGTGCCCCCTGGAAGGGAAGAAGTGCGCTGGATGCTGTAGAAATCATGAACACCGCCTGGAATATGCATCGTGAACACATGCTGCCCAGTCAGCGCTCCCACTACGTCATTACAGATGGCGGAGATCAGCCTAATGTGGTACCATCAAAGGCATCTGTCTGGTACTACTTCAGGGAGCAGGACTATCCGAAGGTGATGCAGATGTACAAGGACGGCATTAAAATAGCCGAAGCAGCAGCATCCATGACTGATACCAAGATGTCATACGAAGTGCTTGGCAGCGCATGGCCGGGCCACATGAATCAGCCTATTGCCGAAGCGATGTACGAAAACATCAAGCAAGTGGGCCTGCCTGCATGGAGCGAGGCCGATCAGCAACTAGCGATCGCCACACAGAAGGAACTTAATCCGGATAACACCGATTTGCATAAGGGCCTGCCAACAACGCTGAGTCCGATTATGAAAGTAGTTCCCGGCGCTTCTTTCAGCGGAGGAGGATCGGATGATATCGGTGATATTTCCTGGAATGTACCGACAATAGTGCTGGGTTATCCCTCCAATATTTCCGGTTTGAAGGGGCATGACTGGGCAAGTGCCATTTCCATGGCAACCCCTATAGCGCACAAGGGAGTTACCGCAGGTGCTAAGGCTGAAGCGCTTACCGTCCTGGATATGCTGGTTAGACCTGAAATTATAAAGAATGCCTGGGCCTATTTTAAAGACGTTCAGACTAAAGACGTTAAATACACGCCAATGATCTCCGGTACAGATAAACCTGCGGTTTCCCTGAATAAAAAGATAATGAGTGAGTATCGGGAAGAGATGAAAAAATATTACTATAACCCGGCTAAGTACAAGACCTATCTGGAACAGCTGGGGATAAAGTATCCCACCGTTCGTACTCAAAGCGTAAACACTCAAATCAGCAAATAACAAGATTTTCGACATGGTAACAACAATGAAAATTTCAAAACGCTTAAGCAATTTTGCGAAGGCCTGTCTGATGACCGGTGCCGGGTTTATATCCAGCCAGGCGGCTGCTCAGACCATTTCGCCTGCAAAGCTCGACGCATTGAAAACCGAACTGATGAAAGAGATTGACAATCAACAAAAGTCTACACAGGAGATGGTCGATATGGTATTCAGCTTTGGAGAACTCGGCTTTCAGGAAGTGGAGACATCGAAATACCTCACTGGTATCTTACAAAAAAATGGTTTTAAAATAGAGCAAGGCATTGCAGGTATTCCAACCGCCTGGACAGCAAAATGGGGATCAGGAAAACCCGTTATCGCTATAGGCAGTGACATCGACTGTATCCCCAAGGCCTCACAGAAGCCCGGCGTAGCCTATCACGATCCAATCATTGCCGGTGCACCCGGCCACGGAGAGGGCCATAATGCCGGAGAGCCTCTGAATATCACAGCGGTACTTGCCCTAAAAAAGATCATGGAGCGTGAAAAAATTCCGGGGACAATCATCTTATGGCCTGGAGTAGCCGAGGAGCAACTCGGATCAAAAGCCTACTATGTTCGCGAGGGATATTTTAAGGATGTGGATGCCTGCATCTTCACCCATGTGGGCAACAACATGAGCACCAGTTACGGCGATGGGGGAGGCAACGGGATGGTTTCAGTAAAATTTAATTTCGAAGGTGAAGCTGCACACGCAGCTGGCGCTCCGTGGAAGGGACGCAGCGGTCTGGATGCTGTCGAGCTGATGAACCTCGGTTGGAATTACCATCGGGAGCACATGGAAACTACACAACGTTCTCATTATGTCATTCCCGACGGGGGAGACCAGCCCAATGTGGTGCCATCTAAAGCCTCAGTATGGTATTACTTCCGCGAAAGATCTTATCCCAAGATTATGAAGATGTACAAAGACGGGGTTAAGATCGCCGAGGCCGCAGCAAAGATGACGGATACCAAAATGACCTATGAAGTTTTAGGTAGTGCATGGCCAGGTCATTTCAATCAACCGATAGCCGAAGCGTTATATGAAAACATTAAAGCTGTCGGACTCCCGGAGTGGTCAGATAATGATCAAATCCTGGCGAAGGCTCTTCAAAAGGAGCTTGGTTCCAGTCAAGAAGGCTTGCCTATGGCTTTGAGCGGACTTGCAAAACCAGCGATCTCCTTATCTGCCGGCGGAGGCGGTTCTGACGATATTGCCGATATCTCCTGGAATGTTCCGACTGTTGTGCTAAGATTTCCCTCTAATATACCTGGCTTACCCGGTCACCATTGGGCCAATGCCATCGCCATGGCCACTCCGATTGCCCACAAAGGGGTAACGGCAGGAGCTAAAGCCGAAGCCATGACATTGCTGGATCTGTTTACTGATCCGGAAATTCTGAAAAGTGCTAAAAATTATTTTGCCGACGTCCAAACGAAAGAAGTAAAATACACCCCACTTATATCTGAAACGGATAAACCAGCCATATCCCTTAACAAGAAAATTATGGAAGAATTCAGACCAGAGATGAAGAAATACTACTATAACCCCGCAAAATATAAGACCTATCTGGAACAGCTTGGAATTAAATATCCTACTGTTAAAAAGGACTAGGTTGTGCAGTCAGCAGGCAGCCGCACCGCTGCCCGCTTTAAAAACCAATAAGCAAAACATGAAATTGAAGCTAATCCTGATACTTGCCCTGTTTGTGTCCAGCGCTGTAACGTTAAAAGGGCAGGCTCCCACCCATGTTCCTTTAATGGATGATACCTGGAGGATGATTGCGCAGAAAAAATATGTCAAAAACGCCCAGTTCAAAATGGTGCCTTCGTTCCCGCAAAGGTTGCTGAACATCGAGAACCAGTTTATCGAACTTAGCGGATACATTATCCCCCTAAAGGCGGAAATGGAGTACACCAATTTCATGCTGGCGGTGGTTCCTTATGACCAGTGTGCATATTGCGGGCAGGGTGATATTCCCTCCATGATTGAGGTGTATTCAAAGCGTCCGGTTGGAGCATCCGACAGGCCGGTCAGGATAAAGGGCAAGCTGATACTCAATAAAACAGGTGACAAACGCTCGGAAATCTTCCTTATGGAAGCCGAGATGATAAAATAACGATATGAATTTTCCATCAGAACTTAAATATACGGCTGACCACGAATGGGTGAAGCTAAAAGATGGCCTTGCTACAATAGGCATCACCGAATTTGCTCAGGGTGAGCTGGGCGATATTGTATTTGTCGACATTCCTGTAAACGACGCTGAGCTCAATCAGCACGATATTTTCGGTAGCATTGAAGCGGTTAAGACAGTATCAGATCTCTTCATGCCGGTATCTGGTGTTGTCGTCGAATTGAATAACAAGCTCGATCAAGCTCCTGAACTAGTCAATACCGACCCCTATGGCGAAGGCTGGATGGCTGTTGTATCCCTAAGCGATCCGGGTCAGCTGGAGAAGTTACTTACAGCAGACGAGTACAAGTTGTTGGTTGGTCATTAGGATCTGCTCTTTCCGGATGAAAAGTACCACTGATTGTTTTAAAGACTTATTTCGGTTACACAGGCGAAACAGCAAGCTTCAGTTTCGAAATGAATAATATTTATTTAATAAACCCTTTCCATACAAAACTTTACTAGCGTATTATATGAAATTCAGGAAACCACTCGGTATTTTAATGAAGGAGGCCGAAGAAACCGGTGAAGGAACGTTAAGACGAACGTTGGGGGCAGGTAACCTGGTGGCGTTAGGAATTGGCGCTATCATTGGGGCCGGCTTATTTGTACGGACCGCCGCCGCCGCTGCAGATCACGCCGGACCTTCGGTAACGCTGTCGTTTATTCTGGCAGCTGTTGGCTGCGGCCTTGCAGGCCTCTGCTACGCGGAATTCGCTTCCATGATACCTATTGCAGGCTCCGCTTACACATACTCATACGCAACCATGGGGGAAGTGATCGCCTGGGTGATCGGTTGGGATCTTGTGCTCGAATATGCAGTAGGTGCTGCCACTGTATCCATCGCCTGGTCTGAATACCTGAACAAGCTCCTGGAAACCTTTGGTCTCTCCATACCTTATGAACTCTGTCATTCTCCATTTCAGGTTTCTCCTGACGGGGTGAACGGCATTATCAACCTCCCGGCGCTGTTTATCGTGATACTTTTGTCTCTTGTACTCATCCGAGGTACCAAAGAATCGGCCAATGTGAATGGTATTATCGTCATACTCAAAGTGGCTATCGTTATCGCTTTTATTCTTTTGGGCTGGTCGTACATCAATCCTGTTAACCATACACCCTATATTCCTGTGAATGTTGGCGAACAAGAAATGATAGCGGGCAAAAAGGGGTTTCTCGACTATTTTGAAAACGACTTCGGTAAGTTCGGAATGAGCGGGATCATCAGCGGTGCTGGGGTTGTCTTCTTCGCCTTCATAGGTTTCGATGCGGTGTCTACAGCGGCTCAGGAGGCTAAAAACCCCAAAAGGGATATGCCTATTGGCATTTTAGTATCGCTCGTGATCTGTACAGTACTTTATGTTTTGTTTAGTCATGTGCTGACAGGTGTAGCCAACTATAACGAGTTTGCAAGTGCCGGGAAAGAGGCCTCAGTAGCTTTTGCGATTGAAAATTATATGCCCGGGTATGAATGGCTGTCGATATTGATCACTGTAGCAATTCTCGCAGGATTCTCCTCGGTGATACTGGTCATGCTGTTGGGACAGTCTCGTGTGTTCTTCTCCATGTCAAAAGATGGCCTGGTGCCGAAAATCTTTTCAGAGGTTCATCCGAAATACCAGACCCCATACAAGTCAAATCTTATTTTTTTAGTGTTTGTTGGTTTGTTTGCTGCATTTGTACCGGGAGATGTGGTGGGCGATATGACAAGCATAGGAACTCTTTTCGCGTTCGTGCTGGTGTGTATAGGTGTAATTGTGATGCGGCGTACAGATCCTCATACTCCGAGAGCTTTCAAAACGCCGGGAATGCCGTATCTGCCGATAATCGGTGCTGTCGCCTGTCTCCTGATGATGGTAGGTTTAGGTAAGCACAATTGGGAGCGACTCATTATATGGATGGCTCTCGGCTTCGTCATCTATTTTGCCTATAGCGTTAAACATTCTATAGTTAGAAAACAGAGTCGTAAAGATCGCCAGTAAGAATAATCCAAAAGAACAGGCCCGCTTTCTATGCGGACCTGTTCTTTTTCTATGAGTCTGCTTTATCCTGATCGGTTGTAGAAAGATCTGAACCCTCCTCCAGTTTTGTTTTCTCGTTATCTGCGGAGCTTGGTTCAACTTTCATTGCAGGCGTCCGGCTTGATCTTTTTCGAACCGGACGAACCGCTACGGCTTCACTTTCAGCTGTTGACTGACTTGCAGGCTTTCTCCCTCTTCTAACGGGTGAAGCAGGTGCTGTATTCGCTTCAACTGTGGCAGTGCCTACAGGTTTTCTTACGCGTCTGGCCTTAGCGAGAGGCGGGTCCTGAACAACCGGAAGCTCTGGTGCAGGTATTGGCGGTACGTCAAAGGATTTGACACTTTCTCTTACCAAAGGGATTTCAGGGGTTTCCTTCTTCTCCGTGGACTGTGATAAAGATTCCTTCTGTGCTAGTGTCTTAGCAATCAGAGAAACGGATTTCTTTATCTCTTTTGCAGCCTTTTTCGGATTCCTTCCCTGGCCGATAATGGCTTTTTTAATTTCTTCTGTAAGCAGATCTTCCAGCGAGAGGCGTATTTGCTTTCTGGCTTTTTTCGTCAGTTCCTTTTCTTTTTTCTTCATTACTTTTAATTTCTTTGTTAAATCTGATAAGGATCAACCCAACTTCTCCTGCTGATTATTGCCCGGCGGATTTCCTCTCTAAACAATAGTAGCTTAACTTACCGACAAGATAACCAATTTCTCTTAATGATATATGGTTCTTCTGCAACGCCTTTGAGATATTATTCTAACAAAAGTTAGTACCTTTGCAGCCCTTAAATTGGGATGTGGAATATGAGTTCTGAAGCAGGTAAAACAATCAAATTAGCACTGCCGATCATCATTGGCGAACTGGCTCAGATGGCGCTGCATCTGATTGACGCAGCGATGGTTGGGGCAATTAGTTATAAGCAGCTTGCAGCAGCGGCACTGGTACTCAATGCCCTTAATATTCCGTTCGTTTTTGGTATCGGTATTACCATATCTGTTTCCCAAATGGTATCTATGGCCCATGGCAGGAGGGACGGTAACCTGGTGTCACACTATTTCTTTAATGGTTTCGTGCTGTGCGCTGTTGCCGCCGTTGCGATTTCCTGTCTGCTGGTCTTTGGACGCAATATATTGTATCATCTCGGACAGGATCCGGAGGTGGTAGTGCTGGCATTACCATTTATGAAACTAATGGGCATGTCGCTCGTGCCGATGCTGCTATTTATGACGCTAAAGCAGTTTACTGATGGGCTAGAATATACACGCACAGCGATGCTTCTCTCGTTAATCGGGATGCCTGTGAATATTTTCCTCAACTGGTTGCTGATCTACGGCAACCTTGGCTTTCCGAGAATGGAGCTTGTTGGGGCTGGATGGGCAACGTTAATAACCCGGACGTTTATTTTCTTGCTGCTTGCACTGGTAGTGTTGAAGCACAGTACCTTTAAGAGATATATTCTGGTCAGCAGAAGTCAATGGAAGCTCAAAGTTAAAACGATGAAGGAGCTGCTTCATATCGGCGTTCCAAGCAGTTTGCAGATGGGAATGGAAGCCGGAGCATTTGCTGTTTCGGGTATCATAATCGGAACATTGGGAGCCGTTTCCCAGGCTTCACATCAAATCGCGCTGAGCTGTGCTTCCTTTACATTTATGGTTTCCATGGGGCTCGCCCAGGCCGGATCTATACGGGTGAGCAATGCTTACGGAGGTCATAACTTTTCCCTTATCGCCAAAATAGGTCGTAGTACACTGATAACAGCTCTTTGTTACGGAATCTTCTGTGCGGTAATTTTCGCCGTTTTCCGTTTCCAGTTGCCTCAACTGTTTAATAATAACAGTGAAGTTGTGCATCTGGCTTCGGGTTTACTGCTTTTCGCAGCGGTATTTCAAATTTCCGATAGTACCCAGGCCATAGGGGCCGGCTTGCTCAGAGGAATAAAGGATGTTAAAATACCCACTATCCTGGTAGCGATATCCTACTGGGTAGTAGGCTTGCCGGTCGGCTATCTGCTCGCATTTCATTTTGAAATGGGTGCAACCGGCATGTGGCTGGGGCTGATAACCGGACTCACTTTAGCTTCTATCTTCCTTATTCTTAGGTTCCTTAGAATATCAAAACGGAATGAAGGAGTGTCGCTGGCTGCATAGTCCTGAAACAAAAAAAGCATCTGTCAAAGACAGATGCTTGAAAGCTTAATGATATATGTATGAATTAAATAACTTCTACATTCACCGCATTAAGGCCTTTTTTGCCTTTTTCAACTTCAAACTTAACGCGGTCATTCTCACGAATTTCGTCGATAAGTCCTGTTGAATGAACAAAGATATCCGGTTCACCATTAGCTGGTACGATAAATCCGAAACCTTTAGTTTCATTGAAAAATTTTACTGTTCCTTCGTTTTGCATTGTATTCAAATTAATAAAGCGCGCAAGGTAGCAATTATTATCCAATAAGGTGCTATAGAATAGGTCTGTTACGTAAGGCCATTATACGCTTATAATTCTTTTCTTAGCCGCGCCACAGGGATATTCATGGCCTCACGATATTTCGCCACTGTACGACGGGCAATGTTATATCCTTTTTCTTTAAGAATCTCAGCCAGCTTCTCATCTGCCAGCGGATGGCGTTTATCTTCGTTTCCAATGCACTCTTCCAGAATCTTTTTAACCTCCTTATTAGAGACCTCTTCTCCGCTTTCAGTCTGAATAGCTTCTGAAAAGAATGATTTCAGTAAAAAGGTGCCAAACTCGGTCTGTACGTACTTGGAATTCGCTACCCTGGAGACAGTCGAAATGTCCATACCGATGCGGTCAGCTATGTCCTTCAGGATCATTGGCTTCAGGTTTCTGTCGTCGCCGGTAAGGAAATAGTCGTACTGGTAGTGCATAATCGCATTCATCGTTTTTAACAAGGTTTGCTGACGTTGTTTTATAGCATCGATAAACCATTTTGCCGAGTCCAGCTTCTGCTTTACAAATTGAACTGCTTCTTTAAGTTTTTTATCCTTTTGAGAAGTTTTATCATAATGCTGGAACATTTCCTGATAGGAACGACTCACTTTTAGCTCAGGTGCATTCTGCGAGTTGAGTGTCAGAACCAATGTTCCTTCTTTGTTGCTGATATGAAAATCCGGAATAATCTGCAACTGTTTCGTTGTAACGGCACCTGAATCTCCAGGTTTAGGATTCAATCTCAGGATTTCCGCGATGATCTCCTTCAGTTCTTCTGAAGAAATGTTAAGGGCTTTCTCAAGCTTGTCATAGTGCTTTCTCGTGAATTCATCAAGATAGTCTTCTACAACACGTATAGCTTTAATGATATAGGGATTGCTTTGATCTTTCTTCCTGAGTTGGATAAGGAGGCACTCCTGCAGATCGCGTGCGCCAATACCAGCCGGTTCAAAATTCTGAATCACTTTCAGCATCTCCTCAACTTCTTCTTCCTCGGCGAATACATTCTGCGAGAAAGCAAGATCATCAATTAAGGAAGCGACAGAGCGTCTGAGGTAGCCGTCATCATCCAGGCTTCCTATAAGTTGCTGCCCAATCTGGAAGTCTTTGTCCGAAAGCGGAATCAGATCAAGTTGTTCCTGCAGATTCTCATAGAAAGAACTTTGCACAGCAATAGGCATCTCCTTTTTTTCGTCCTCATCATCACTATTCTGGTCGTATTTGGAGCTATAGTCGTTTATGTTGTCTTCCTGAAGATAATCATCAATATTAAACTCGTCAAAATCGTCTGTTTTTTCTTCAGCATCATACGTGTCATCGGGATCCTTATCCGGATACTCTTCAACCGGGTCGTTAAGATTAGATAAACTAAGATCTTCAAGAGCAGGGTTCTCCTCAAGCTCCTCCTTTATCCGGGCGTCCAGTGAGACTGTTGGCACCTGCAATAATTTGATGAACTGAATTTGTTGAGGCGATAGCTTCTGAAGTAACTTCTGTTGTAGGTTCTGTCTTAACATAAATATTGATTGCCAAAATTACATATTAAAATTAATACGAAGTGGCGTATGTTTAAATATACGAAGACAACTAACAGTTTGAGTGCATTTAGGTTTTGTTTACCTTCGTATCATGTTTACAGGCATTATTGAAACCTTGGGTGAGGTCGTTGACTTACAAAAGGATAAGGGAAATCTTCACATAAAATTATCTTCGTCATTTTCATCTGAACTAAAGGTTGACCAGTCTGTGGCCCATAATGGAGTGTGTCTGACGGTGGTAGATCTTCAGGGCGACTGCCATACGGTTACGGCGGTAGAAGAAACGCTGTCTAAAACAAATCTGGGTAAGCTGCAGCCTGGCAGTCTCGTTAACCTGGAACGGTGTATGCAGATGAACGGAAGGCTAGACGGGCATATTGTTCAGGGTCATGTTGATCAGGTTGCTATTTGTACAAACGTCCGGGATCTCGAAGGGAGCTGGGTTTATTCTTTTGATTATGACGCCAAATTGGGAAACGTGACTGTTGAGAAGGGATCAATCTGCGTGAACGGGGTTAGTCTGACAGTAGTCGACTCTCAAGCAAGTAGTTTCTCTGTAGCGATCATTCCCTATACCCATGAACACACCAATTTTAAGACCTTACAAGCCGGTGACCAGGTAAATCTGGAATTTGATATCATAGGAAAGTATGTAGCGAGATTGTTAAAAATGTAGGTATACTTAGAAAAAACTGTCTTATTATCAATAAATGTTAATTTTTGTTAAATAGTTTGCAATTCTAAAAAATATGGTGATATTTGTATCAAGCAAACGGTAGACGTTGCTTACTTACTGTAAGGTGGTGAAACAGGCAGACACACCTCCTTGTCTCGGTGGCGGAGAAAACGGGAAACCAGCAATGGCTAACCACTCCTTGAAGGTTCGATTCCTTCCCTTACAGCTCCTTTCAATAATTTAGGTTTATAATTGGTTAGTTTGAGCTCTCGCCCATCGAGAGCTTATTTTTTGTTTATATATTTCGCAGGAATGCAAGTCCTTGATTAGCGTATT
>NZ_JAZQRL010000048.1:0-54282 GCF_045629565.1 Arcticibacter sp. | reverse complement strand
GGCGGGAATGCAGGAAGTGCTATCGGTCCGCTTTTAGCAGCGGTGGTTATTGTTCCTTACGGTCAGTTTAATATTTTATGGATTACGTTGGTTTCTGTTTTGGCCATTCTGATCTTGTTTCAAATAGGTAAATGGTACAAGGGGCATTTGATCCTGCGTGCGGCGACAAATCATCCGGCGGACGTGAAGCCCAATCTTTCGAAGCTTAAAATTTGGACTTCTGTAGGCATTCTGCTGGTTCTGATATTCTCGAAGTATTTTTATATGGCCAGTATGACCAGCTATTTCACTTTTTATCTAATTGAAAAGTTTGGCGTCTCTGTTCAGCAATCGCAGATGTATCTGTTTATCTTTCTGGGATCGGTAGCTGCCGGAACGCTGATCGGAGGTCCACTGGGAGATGCTTTTGGGCGTAAATACGTAATTTGGTTCTCGATATTGGGAGCTGCACCATTCACCTTATTACTGCCATTCGCCAGCTTATTTTGGATAGGGGTGTTGGCGGCAATTATCGGGGTGATCATCGCTTCTGCGTTCTCTGCAATTCTGGTATATGCACAGGAGCTGTTGCCGGGGAACGTAGGAATGGTATCAGGCCTGTTCTTTGGTTTTGCCTTTGGAATGGGCGGACTTGGATCTGCCATAATGGGTGAGCTCGCAGATGCCACAAGTATTGAGCATGTGTTTTATATCTGTTCTTTTCTTCCGCTAATCGGGGTGATAACCGGTTTCTTACCTTCACTTAATAGACTAAAATCAAGAGCATAAGATGAATAGAATCATCCTGGCATTTAATGAAATAACGGTTCGTAGTCTGAATCAGGTAATTTTTAAAGATCTGAGCTTTGAAATTCGTGAGAATGAAAACTGGGCATTGATTGGTGATAGTGGATCGGGCAAGAGCGCCCTGCTGGAAGCAATTGCTGGACGGCTCGCTGTAAGCAACGGGCATATTGATCATACCTATTTCGATAGCAGACAGGGTGTGGCCGGGGGACTGGTGAATTGGCATAAGCGGGTGTCTTTCGTATCATCGAGACATAGTTTTCGTAATCTTTCCAACACCACGGAGTTTTACTATCAGCAACGATACAACTCGTTTGACTCGGACGATGCGCCTACGGTTGGTACTTATCTGTCCGGATTAGATTTAGGTGAACGATCCTCGTACTGGACTATGGAAAGGGTTGTGGATCGACTTAATTTGCAAGAAGTGCTGGATGAACAGATCATTAAACTGTCGAACGGTGAAACCAAACGTCTGCTGCTGGCCGCTGCCCTTCTTAAAAATCCCATCCTTTTATTGCTGGATAATCCCTTAACGGGTCTTGACGTTGGGCGTCGAGCCGACTTCAACAATCTGATCGACGAGATCAATCAATCGGGGATCAGGATCATCATGGCCACTTCTCCTCTTGAAATACCTGATGCGATAACCCATATAGCCGTATTAAGTGCGGGAAAGGTGCAGAACACTGGCACTCGTGCTGAATTCTCATCTGAGAAGTATATGGCTGATTCGTCTTCTGAAATTGATGAGAGGGAACTAAGGGACCTGATCGGCAGAAAGCCTGTCGAGCCTTTTGATTTTATCGTGCGTATGAACAGTGTGAATATCCGCTATGGGGATGCGGTGATTTTAAAAGATGTCAACTGGACGATACGTCAAGGCGAGCGTTGGGCGTTGGTGGGGGCTAACGGGTCAGGTAAATCTACCTTGCTAAGTTTAATCAACGGTGATAATCCGCAGGCGTATGCAAACGATATTTTGCTATTTGACAGAAAGAGAGGGAGTGGCGAAAGTATCTGGGATATTAAGAAGAAAATAGGCTTTGTATCTCCGGAGTTGTTTCAGTATTTCCCTTCATCGATGACGTGTATACAAGTTGTGGAATCGGGATTTTACGATACTCTCGGGCTGTTTCGGCCATCAAACGTTAAACTTGCTGAGATTGCACGTCGTTGGATGAAGCTAATAGGCGTTAATGTTAAGGAATCACAGCTGTTTCGTAATGTCTCGGCCAGTAACCAGCGTCTTTGTTTACTTGCCAGGGCAATGGTAAAAAATCCTCCGCTTTTTATCTTTGATGAACCTTGTCAGGGTTTGGACGCCCATCAGCAGGTACACTTTAAACAAGTTGTTAACACCATTTGCAGAAATAGCAAAGCCTCATTAATTTACGTCAGCCATTACCATGATGAGCTTCCAGAAGTAATTGAGCAAACTCTGACGCTAAGTAAAGGGAATCGGTAACACAGGATTTCATAAAAACATTACCTGGACTGAACATATAGTTCACATTCCAGTAGTAATTTAACGGTATTAATCGTTACAGCTATGAGATTAAATCCGGTTTGTATATACTTTTACGTTAAAGAACGTTATTTTCGTGCGAGGATACGGTCCTTTTTTCTATGAAAATACTTTATGCTATTCAGGGTACCGGTAACGGACACTTGAGTCGAGCCATGGATGTCATCCCTTGTCTGCAGCAGCTGGGGGAGGTTGATATACTTGTCAGCGGTATACAAGGCGACCTGGTTTTGCCCTTCGATGTGAAGTATGAGCTGAAAGGACTAAGTTTTATTTTCGGGAAATCAGGGGGTGTGAATCTATGGAAAACGCTTGTTAAGGCTAACCTCCGTCGGCTCGTGAAGGGGATTAACTCATTACCCATAGAAAAATACGATCTGGTGCTGAATGACTTCGAACCCGTTTCTGCATGGGCTTGCTATATGAAAAATAAGCCATGTATCGCGCTTAGCCACCAGGCAGCAGTGTTATCACCTAATGCTCCGCGCGCTGAGCATCGCGATATGATCGGTAACCTCGTGCTTAATAATTACGCACCCGCCAGTTCCAGACATGGATTTCATTTCCAGTCTTACGATGAGGATATTTATACACCTGTAATAAGAAGCCAGGTGCGTAATCAGGATATCAGGAATGATGACCATTACACCGTTTACCTTCCCGCTTATGACGACGCCCGCCTGATTAAGCAACTTTCTGCATTCAAGGATGTTCAATGGGATGTGTTTTCGAAACACAACAAGAAGAAATTGACGGTAAAGAATATCACTATACAGCCGATCGATAATGAAAAGTTCACCAGAAGTATGGCCCGTTCTGCCGGCGTGCTCACCGGGGCAGGGTTCGAAACCCCGGCTGAAGCGCTGTACATGGGTAAGAAGATACTGGTGATTCCCATGAAAAACCAGTATGAGCAGCATCTGAATGCTGCAGCTCTCCGTGAAATGGGCGTGCCGGTGATTAAAAGTCTCAAAGACAAATATGCGCCGGCGATACAGAGCTGGATAGAGTCCGGTGAAACTATCCCTGTCCATTATCCTGATATGACGCAGGAAATCGTAAATTCTGTCGTTAATAGTTATACGGGCAAAGAGCCCGGACAATGGTCTGTTGACGATCAGTTTCGCTCAACCACTCTTTAATTGTAAACAGATAGACGAGGCTTGGATAAGGACTTATTTGGTAAAGATTTTAAATGGGGCGTTTCTACGGCTGCGTTTCAGATAGAAGGTAGCTGCTTCTCGGATGGCAAAGGAGCGTCTATCTGGGATACGTTCACCGCCAGGAAGGGGAAGGTACACGGTGGCCAGCATGCCGGGTTAGCATGTGATTTCTATAACCTTTATGAGAAAGACCTCGACCTGGTAAAGACCCTGAACATTCCGAACTTTAGATTTTCGATTGCCTGGAGCAGGATATTGCCCTTCGGGAAAGGTTCTGTCAATCAGAAGGGCTTAGATTTTTATAACAGGCTAATAGACGCGTGTCTGGAGCGCGGCATCGACCCATGGCCAACCTTATACCATTGGGATCTGCCGCAGGCACTGGAAGACTTGGGTGGATGGACTAACCGGGATGTCGTTGAGTGGTTTTCTGCTTATACAGATATTTGTGCGAGGAACTTTGGTGACCGGGTCGGTCACTGGATGGTGATGAATGAGCCGATGGTCTTTACGGGTGCCGGGCATTTTCTTGGTGTACACGCCCCCGGGAGAACAGGACTAAAAAATTTCTTTCCGGCAGTGCATCATGCCGTTTTAAGCATGGCAGCGGGCGGCAGGATATTGAAAGAATCTCAGCCTCATGCTGAGATTGGCACCACGTTCTCGTGTTCGCATATTGAACCCTATTCGCAACGGTCATGGGATGTGTCTGCTGCTAACCGGGCAGATATATTGTTTAACCGTTTATTAATTGAGCCGGTTCTTGGAATGGGTTATCCCGATAAAGAGGTGTCTGTGATGAAGGGTATTCGTAAATATATGCTCCCTGGAGATGAAGAGAATATGACCTTCGATTTCGACTTTATCGGCATTCAGACATATACAAGGGAGGTCATCAGATATTCTTTTCTGACGCCCTACCTGCACGCTAAACTCGTGAAGGCTGAGAAGAGGAAGGTGCCGCTGACCACTATGAAGTGGGAGGTGTATCCTGAGGGTATCTATCCGATCATCAAAAAATACAGTCAGTACAAGCAAATTAGAAAGATCTATATTACGGAGAATGGTGCTGCTTTTCCAGACGTCGTTATGGGTGGCGCAGTGGATGACCAGGAACGACTTTCATTTATCCGCACAAGTTTGCAGGAGCTGCTGAAAGCCCGGAAGGAGGGCTGTCCGGTCGAAGGCTATTTTGTATGGACCCTCACCGACAATTTTGAATGGGCGGAAGGGTACCATCCCCGATTTGGCCTTGTTCATGTGGACTTTGAGACACAGGAACGCAGAGTCAAGTCTTCAGGTAAATGGTACCGGGATTTTCTAAAATAGAAAAGGCTCCCTGAAGGAGCCTTTTGTGATCTCTTGATTAAAGTTTTATGCTTTGCGCAACCGAATGAGTTTGGTCCAGTGCAGAAACTTGATGACCGGATAAATAGGATCTACTTCAAACCACCGGTATCCAAAGTTTGGACTATTGGGAAAGCGATGATGATTATTCTGAAACAGCTCACCCAACATCAGAAAGTCAAACGGTGTTGTGTTTTTCGAATGATCGTTGTTGTCAAAATTGGCGTATCCGTACTTATGACCGCACCAATTTACAATAGCTCCGTGGATCGGTCCCATCAGAAAGTGGATAGGCAAGAGAAGATACATCCACCAATGAGTAGCAAACTCCATGTAGAATGCGATATATAGCGCGCCGAACATTAATCGTGAAGCAATGGATGAACCTATGCGGTCGACGATCGGCCATTCAGGATAAGTGGCAGAGCCTCTCGCCGTTTTGTCTTTAGTCATCCTGACATGGTCTTTGAAAGTTAATACCGTAGCCCACATTAGTTGAAATACATCTTTAAAAAAATGCGGGGAATGTGGATCCTTCTCTGTGTCACTGAAAGCATGATGATCTCGGTGCATAGTTGCATACGCCCTGGGGTTCAGAAAAGAAGATCCCTGAAATATATAGGTCATTAGATACAGAACGCGTTCAAAAAGTTTGCTGGTGGTGAACACCTTATGAGAAGCATAACGGTGCAAAAAGAAGGTCTGGAAAAACAAAGACAGGAACCAGTGACCGACAAAAAATAATAAAATATACATTGGTATTAAAACGTGTAAAGGGCAATAATAGTTCTATTCGGCGAAATTAAACTTTAATATCTTCTAAAGATACTGTATTTGGAGATAAATTGTTTTTCGCAATCGCATTTGCTTCATTCTTCAGTTCTCTGTCGAGAAAAAATGTGGCAAGTGGTATTAGGGAAGCAACAAGATATTTGAATGTTTTGTAAAAAGACCATTTCGCCATGAAGGTGACTTTAAATACGGCGGCTATATAAAGAACAAATAAGATACCGTGTGCCCAGCCAGTGTATTTAACGACGATAGGGTAATCAAACATATATTTTAGGGGCATTGCAATGACCAGTAGGAATACATAGGAAATACCTTCGATGATTCCGACAACACGGAGTTGGTTAAGAGCTTTTACTGTGACGTTTGTCATATTTGATCTATATTAAAGGCTTATGATAGCCTTTGGCAAAAATCAGCAATTGTTTTCAGTATCAAACCTATATTTTTGCGCGCAACATGGATATTACATTAAAACAACGATTTGACAGTATCATCTTTGATTTGGACGGTACTCTATGGGATTCGACTGAAGGAGTGGCTGCCGCCTGGCAGTCTGCCAAAGAAGAGTATGGTTATGTGAAAAATGACATTACGGCTGCGAGTGTAAGCGGAATCGCCGGTATGGCCTATGATGCAATATATGATTATCTTTTTCCGGAACTCACTGATGAACAGCGTCAGGAATTTAAAGCAAAGTGTGCAAAAAAGGAGCTGGAAGTGCTGAGCAGTAAGGGCGGTATCCTCTATCCTGGGCTGGTTGATGCATTGAAAGATTTATCTGTAAAGTATAAGCTCTTTATTGTAAGTAACTGCCAGTCAGGTTATATTGAGGCGTTTCTTGATTACTATAAGCTTCATGACTATTTTGTCGGTCACCAATGTTATGGAACCAAGAGCCGTCCAAAAGCAGACAACATCAGGGATATTGTAGTTGATCACCAGCTGGAGTTTCCGGTTTATGTAGGTGATACGCAGGGCGATTACGAATCAAGTAAAAAGGCGGGTGTTCCTTTCATTTTTGTATCCTACGGATTTGGTGAAGTCAAGGAAGGTCAAGTTGCAACAGCTAAAAGTTTGACGGAACTAGCGAAAATTTTATAGCTCATGGCAGAAACTGAATCTAATAAATTGAAGCTCGCTGAGCTTACAGAGCTTAGTAAGGGAGATTACGAAGCTTTTTTATATGACTGTGATGGGACACTTGCCGATAATATGGCAGCCCATAAAGAGTCGTATGCGCAGGTAGCACTCGGAGGAGGCATCGAAATAGATCCGGCAATTATCGATGAGTTTGCCGGACTTCCCATCCCCGTCGTGGTTGAGAAAATTAACGAAAGATATGGGGCGACATTTGATCCACAGACTTTTGAGATGGAAAAGTACGCTATATTTTATAACAACTATATAGAGCACACCAAACCGGTTCAGTTCGTGGTCGATCATTTGCTTGCTCATGTAGGGAAGGTGAAAATTGCTGTGGTGTCGGGAGGGTCAAGAGAAGCTATTTTGAAAACATTGCGAGTACTGGGGATAGAGTCTGAGGTTGATGTGCTGGTCTGTGCGGGCGAGACTCCTAGAGGCAAACCTTATCCTGATCCTTTTTTGAAGGCAGCTGAACTGCTCGGTGTCAAACCTGATACATGTTTGGTTTTCGAAGACGGACAGGCAGGAGTAGAAGCAGCAGAAATGGCTGGTATGGACTGGATCAGAATAGACAAGTTAAACCCGTAAAAATGTGTATATTAGGACAAACGATTCACGCGAGATTTTGGCCCTAATTTGTTCCCATGCCTAACCATCCTAGCCTTTATCACACTCTTTGTACATTATTCTTTTGCTATTTAGGAATCATATCAGTTCAGGCACAGAGCCCATTCACATTTAAGAGGCT
Source organism: Arcticibacter sp. (assembly GCF_045629565.1). Lineage (GTDB taxonomy): Bacteria > Bacteroidota > Bacteroidia > Sphingobacteriales > Sphingobacteriaceae > Arcticibacter. The sequence goes on along the minus strand of NZ_JAZQRL010000048.1, from coordinate 46,775 downwards.
TACAACGAAGAGTGGTTTGTCGCAAAGTAACGTAACCAGTATAGCGAAGGATGAGAAAGGGTTTTTGTGGTTTGCCACCCGCGATGGACTGAACCGATATGACGGATATCAGTTTAGGACCTATCAATACGACAGAGAAGACAAGACAAGCCTGAGCAGTAGCTATGTGAGTGTTGTTTATGTGGATTGGCGGGGACGAATATGGGTGGGTACATCTTCGGGACTTGATCTCTACGATCCGGCAAGTGATTCTTTTAAGCATTATCGACCGCACAGAACTGATACTTATGTAAAGACGATACTTCAGGATTTTGACGGGCGGATGTGGATCGGTACGAAAGAAGGACTCTTTCTTTTTGACCCTGAAAAGGGTCAGTTTAATAGTTTCTATTACAATGTTTCTGATTCTGAATCCATTAGTAATAATGATATTAACGTTCTTTGCCAGTTTGATAACGATAATATCTGGATTGGAACGACGGGGGGACTGAACAAACTTGACCTAAAGACTAGAAAGATAAGACGGTATCTTGCTACCAATGAAAATTTATACCATTCACCTGGATCAGTCAAAGGAATAGTACAGGAACGCAACGGCTATATATGGGTTGCATATGAGGGCAGAGGTTTGTTCAAACTCGATCAGCGTACAGGTCAGTTTGTTGAAGTTGGTAAAGATAATAAGAATTCACGACTACCAAGCAATAACCTGATTACAATGAAGATGGGCGGTGATGGTCGTTTATGGATCGGTACTGAATCAGACGGATTAATTATTTATGACCATGTCAGGAATAAGTTTGAACAATACAAACACGATAGCTTTGATGAGAGCACAATTTCACACAATATCGTACGCTCAATATATCATGACCCCTCAGGAATCGTATGGCTGGGAACCAATAGTGGCGGCGTCAGTTACATCACCAGAAATGCAGACAAGTTTATTCATTATAAGCCGATACCCTACCGGGTGAATACTCTCCGAAATGCGGGAGTAAAGGGATTCGCAGAAGACGATAGCAAGCACATATGGATTGCAACCGAGGGAGGTGTAGATTTTTTCGATCCTTTAAAAAAGACATTTAAGCACTATCAGCATACGGAGAATCAGAAAAATGGCCTTTCTGATAATAACATTTACTGCGTTGCGCGCGTAGGCAAAGATTCGATGGCGTTCGGCTCATTTGAAGGCGGAATGGACATTCTGGATATTAAAACCGGTAAGTTCACCAATTTCAGGAAGGATCCGCTCAATCCAAATTCGTTGTCGGATAACCGGATCTTTAAAATTTTTCTGGATAGTAAAAATAATGTTTGGATAGCGACTTGGGCAGGTGGATTAAATAAGTTCAATAAGAACACCAGAAAAATGACCCGATATTCTATTGCCCGGGATCTGCAAAAGACAAATGAGGCGCTCATTTACACGTTAAATGAAGACTATGACGGGAATATGTGGCTCGGAACGGAACAGGGCCTCTATCTCTTAAATGTCCCTACAGGCGATTTTAAACGATACATACATAAGAATGGTGATAACACATCCTTAAGTAATGATATTGTAACCTGTATCTTGCTGGATTCGAAAAAGAATCTTTGGGTAGGAACAGCTGGTGGTGGAATCAACTTATTCAACCGGAAGAGTGGGACTTTTGGTCTGCTCAATAAAAAGAAAGGGCTTGCCAACGACTATATACATGGAATAGTTGAAGACCGGGCAGGAGATCTTTGGATTAGTTCAAATAATGGCCTTACACGATACAATGTTTTAAGCGCAAAGTCAACAAATTACGGTCTGGCATACGGGCTTCAGGGGCTTGAATTTAAGCAAGATGCCAGTCTAAAAGGCTCCGATGGGGCGATTTATTTTGGTGGAACCAACGGGTTTAATGTTATTCGCACAAATGAACTCGTAACAAATACTTTGGTTCCTAATGTTGTGTTTACGGGATTCAATATTTTCAATAAGCCCGTGTCACCCCGGGACGAGCAATCTCCTTTGGAACATAGCATTACGGAAACGACACACATTACGCTTAATGCCAACCAGTCCACCTTCTCGCTTGAGTTCGCAGCGCTTAATATGATTGCGTCTGAGAATAATCAGTATGCATACAAGATGATTGGCTTGCATGATAGCTGGGTTCCTTTAGGTAGTCAGCGTACAGTTGCCTTCTCTAACCTACCACAGGGGGACTATACATTTGTCGTTAAGGCATCTAATAACGAGGGTATTTGGAACGATCAGGGGGCGATCATGCAGATCCGCATAATTCCGGTATTCTGGAAGTCACTATGGTTTAATATCTTAATATTTATTCTCGTTAGCGGTAGTATTTACGGAGTCTATCGTTTTAGGGTCAAGGTTATAAGGAGACAAAAAGCAGTTTTGGAACGATTGGTTAAGCAACGAACCCGTGAGGTGTATGCACAGGCAGAAGAGATCCAAGAGCAGTCTGAACGACTTCAGGCGACGAATGAAGAGCTGCAATCGCAATCAGAAGAAATTCAGCAGCAGGCTAATTATTTGCATGACCTTAATGAAAAGCTGAATGTTCAGCGAGAACATGAGGCAGAAGCGCGAAAGGAAGCGGACAAGGCAAATCAGGCGAAGAGTGTCTTTCTGGCGACAATGAGCCACGAGATACGTACACCTATGAATGGCGTTTTGGGAATGGCTTCTTTATTGTATGACACGGAACTTGATAATGAACAACGAGAATATGCCAAAACTATTAAAAGTAGCGGTGAGAGCTTGTTAGCAGTAATCAATGATATTCTTGATTTTTCCAAAATTGAATCCGGTAAAATGGAACTTGATCCGCATGAATTTCATCTTCGTACTCTAATTGAAGATGTGATGGATGTATTTGCGTGGAAGGCCGCCCAGCAGGGAATCGATTTAGTATTTCAAATTGACAATGGCATAGCCAACTCGCTGGTGGGGGATAGCCAGCGCCTTTCTCAAGTACTAATCAATCTGGTAGGGAATGCTGTAAAGTTCACCCATTCTGGAGAGGTATTTCTTTCGGTTAAGCAAGGGAGGGGTTCGCAGGGAGATGACATCAGCCTGCTATTTGAAGTAAGTGATACAGGGATTGGAATACCGGAAGAGTTTCATAATAACTTGTTCAATGCCTTCTCGCAATTAGATTCCTCAACGACGAGGAAATATGGGGGTAGTGGTTTGGGTCTTGCAATCTCCATGCGTCTGATTAAGCTTATGGGTGGTGTGGTCCAAGTAAGTAGCAAGCTTGGTAAAGGCTCTACTTTTAGCTTTGATATTGTTTGTCAACGCGGCAAACAAGAACAGGGAGAGCCTCTTTTAGCCGACTCGATCCATGGAAAGAAAATTCTGATCCTCGACGACAACACCACGAACCTGAAAGTGTTGACCCTTCAGTTAAGACAGTGGAATTTAGATGTTGATGATTTTCAAACTGTTTCGGACGCTCTGAGTGCAATCAATAGTGGAGCGCACGATATGATCATCACCGACATGCAGATGCCTGAACATGATGGCATAAACTTCGCTTTGTCTGTAAAGAAGCAGATTCCTTCAATTCCCATACTGCTTCTTACTTCCATAGGCAATGAATCTGCTAAAAACTTTCCTGATCTTTTCTGTGAGGTTCTGACCAAACCTGTAAAACAGCGTATATTGGCAAGAGTTGTTCAGAAGCATCTTTTGGGTGGGGATACACCGATTGACAGTAAAAAGCAAGGATCTCTACTGGATAACTCATTCAGCAAAAAATATGCGATGGATATTCTGGTTGCCGAGGATAACCAGATTAATCAAATGCTGATTAATAGAATACTTCATAAGCTAGGCTACAACCCCGTGATAGTCGGTTCAGGACTGGAGGTTCTTGAGATAATGGAGAAAAAGAATTTTCATCTTATCCTGATGGATGTGCAAATGCCAGGGCTCGACGGTTTGGCTACTACGATGAAGATACGTTCTCGCGACGAGATCGTCCAGCCTGTGATAATTGCATTAACTGCCAGCGCAATGAAAGAAGATAAAGATGCTTGCATGGTTGCGGGAATGGACGATCATATATCAAAGCCGATCAACATTCCCGAACTGGTTGAGCTGCTGGAGAGATATCACAAAAAGCTGGAAACGCAAAAAGCCGAAATATAATTCCGGCTTTTGCATGCTCTATTTGAAGATCTACTATAAGTAAGACTGTAAAATTTTGCTTCTTGAAGCGTGCTTTAAACGCTGAAGCGACTTGTCTTTTAACTGACGAACGCGTTCTCTAGTCAGATTAAACTTCTCGCCAATTTCTTCCAATGACAGAGGGTTGTTGCTTCCAATTCCGAAGAATAAGATCAGCACTTCGCGATCACGCTCCGAAAGAGTAGCCAGCGAGCGGCTGATCTCCATAGCAAGTGAATCGTTGATCAAGTGGCTGTCTGTTCCCGGATCGTCACTTTGCATCACGTCTAATAGTGTGTTTTCTTCCCCCTGTACAAAAGGAGCATCCATAGAAACCTGGCGACCAGCGTTACTCAGAGAGTCAGAGATTTTATCGACTGTCGTTTCTAGAATGTCTGCAAGTTCCTCAGGAGAAGGCTGACGCTCATACTCCTGTTCAAGTTTTGAATAGGCCTTGTTTATTTTGCTCAGTGAACCAATCTGGTTCAAAGGAAGGCGTACTATACGTGATTGTTCTGCAACAGCTGATAGGATGGATTGTCTGATCCACCAAACAGCATAAGATATGAATTTAAATCCTTTGGTTTCATCAAAACGCTTAGCGGCTTTGATGAGTCCCAGGTTACCTTCGTTTATAAGGTCACCTAGCGTCAATCCCTGATTTTGATATTGTTTTGCCACAGAAACAACGAAACGTAGATTTGTCTTTGTTAAACGTTCTAATGCTGCCTGGTCACCCTCACGAATTTTCTGTGCGAGGATTACTTCTTCTTGTGCAGTAATTAAATCTACTTTTCCTATTTCGTGAAGATACTTATCCAGGGACTGGGATTCACGATTAGTAATAGATTGGGATATTTTAAGTTGTCTCATTTTTATTCAAATGTGTTAAAGCAACGCAATCGTCACATTTAACGGAAATTGTTATAAACTATTTTGCTTATCTCGATTATTGTTATAACATTTACAACGGAAAATACCGCACAAGGTTGCAGATATTTTCAAGTAAATAGTTTTAAAAACTCGATTAGCTTGTTACTACAGTTATAAACATTGCCGCGAAGATAGCAAAATTAAGTTAGAAAACGTGTATATAGTGTAAAGAAGGCGTAAAATTCAGTGAGTTATACAGCAGAAGTTATTTCGCTATTCTCTTGCTTTTTTCGTAAGGTGATGAGGGTGATCTCAGGCCAGATACCTACTCTTCCGGAAAAGCCGAGGAAGCCGAAACCTCTGTTGATATTGAGATAGCGCCCGTTGAAGTTTGCTATGCCAGCCCAGTGTGGGTAGCGATACTTTACCGGGCTCCACTTAATGCCAAGTGCTTCCAGCCCCACCTGCATGCCATGAGTGTGGCCGGATAATGTAAGATGAACCTTTGAGGGATGTTTTTTTACGATGGTTTCCCAATGTGTAGGATCATGTGACAATAGAATTTTAAAAGCATTATCGTTGACGCCGTTGATCGCCTTCTTCAAATCTCCACGCTCTCCGAAGCCAAGTCCCCAGTTTTCCACTCCTGCTAGAATGACCTCGTCACTTCCTTTTCTTATAACTACATGCTCGTCAAGCAGAAGCTGATATCCTAGTTTAGCATGGTATTGCTTAAGTGCCTGAAGGTTGCGCTGCTTGGCGATCGTGTCAGGCCATCGAACATAATCGCCGTAGTCATGATTGCCTAGAATTGAAAATTGACCAAACGGGGCTCTGATTTGAGAAAAGACGTCAATCCAAGGTAGTATTTCGGAAGCTTTGTTGTTTACCAGATCACCGGTAAAGACAAGCAGGTCTGCTTGTTGTGCTTTTATCAAATCCACGCCCTTTTGAACAGACTTCTTGTTCCCAAAGCTGCCGGCATGAATATCCGAAATCTGCACAATTTTGAAACCGTCGAAAGCAGTCGGAAGATCATTGTAGAACAGTTCATGTTTGATCACGCGATATGCATATTTGCCTCTTAATATTCCGTACACGAAAAGAACACAGCTCAAACCTGAAAGCGCTATGGCAAATTCGGTAAGATGTACGCTTCTTTCAGGGATGAAGCTCTTGCCTTGTGAAACAAACGTGAAAGCGGCTGTTAATACCCGAAAGATATCCATGGGCAGCAGCACCGAGACAAAAACCAACTGGCCGACCAAAGTCAGGAGGAAAGCATGTGCCACGGTTTTTGAAACGCCGGTCATACCTGTCTTGCCTATTTGAACCAGCGAAAAAGACAGTGAAATTAAAATTAACAGTATAGCACCTAGGAAACAGTAAACAGCAAGTGGACTACTCACCACTACACGGATCCCTGAAATTACGTACCAGTTAAGAAGAATGAAGAAAAGGGCAGTTACACCTATTACTAATGGAATGTTGCGTTTCATAAAAAGTTTACCAGCCTCGTCGTTTCCGCAATGTCCTGATTTGTTCCATGTGGTGCCTGCTGTGCCATGCGTAGTGTGCAGTCATTTGCCAGAGAGCGACTTGCTCCTTCAATTCGGGATGGTAATAGGTTCTTTGCCAGTCATCTTCCGTCATTGATCTCAACGTTTCAATCCAACGTCTATGCAGAGCATGAAGAAGTGTTATAGATACGTTTACAGGAACCAATTTATTGTCGGGTAATTCTGCCCATAGCTTCTCGTCATAAGGTTTTACTGTTGGGTTGGTTTCGGTCAGTGTCAGCTTAAGGCGGATGTAAGCATTCATATGGCTATCTGCCAAATGATGAATAACTTGACCGATAGTCCAGCCTTCGGGCCGGTAAGCAGTTTCTAACTGACTCTCATCCAGATTTTCGATGCAGACGTCCAGCCATGACGGCAATGCCTCAATGACAGATATAGATTGCTTAATAAGATCTTGCGTGAAGTTGAGAGGTGGTTGATATCGTCCGATAGGGTACACCCATGTATCTGCATTCATAGCTTCAGAATTGTTCCTGAGCTAAAATACTTAATAAGAGAGAATAATTAAATCCTTTATTTTTTACCCGGCGGTAACAGACTTTTTAAAATGAAGTTATAAGTCTGGCTATTTGTTCTCAGGAAAGAAATGATGTCCCTTTTTCTACAAGACTCAATAACCGAAGGTAGTTCTTCTACCAACTTCTTGACACGGCTCTCTACCGGCGCCGTTTCAAGAAAGTGCTTTGTCTCAATAGCGATATTGGAATAATAGTCTTTCATTTTAATAAAAGCCTCCCGTACAGTCGGAATGGCATCCATCAGCCCATGAAGTTTAAAGTAGTCAATGCTGTAAATGGTACAGGTACTTTCAGTATTAAATGTTGTACTCGATCCTTTTCTTCGTTCAAAACTATCCAGATCGGTGAAGAAGGTATTGTCTGTAATAAAGCCTGTTGTTTTCTGATGTCCTACCTGAGAGATATGATATCGCCTGACAATACCCGTTTTAAGAAAGTAGACGTTTCTGTTTGTGAAACCTTCTCTTAAAACTGTCTTTTCTTTTGGAAGTTCAATCACTTTAAACGCGTCCACAATCTGTGGAATGATTTCGTCCGGAAGAGCACAAAACTCGTTTAATTTCTGAATTAATGAATGACTACGCATGCTATTGTTATATAATGCTAATCTATTAACGAAGGCTCTGTCTAAAAATGACCGATGTCACTGTAATTGAATATCTGGAACATATTTTTTAAGATTCTAGTCATAAAGTCTTTATAATAATTATATTTATATCTGTAAGAGCTGTGTTTCCAAGAAGTTCAGCTTGTTATAAACTAACTAAATTAAGGTTCGGCATATCGTGATATCTAGATAGATAGTGGCGATTTAATGCAATGCCGAAGTGAGACCTATTCATATCCAGATTAATATGGCTAACCAATCATATGATGCGATTGTAATCGGTTCCGGAATATCAGGTGGATGGGCAGCGAAGGAGTTGACGGAACGGGGACTAAAGACACTTCTTCTCGAACGCGGAAGAAATATTGAACACATCAAGGACTATGCAAGTACGAACAAGGCGCCTTGGGAGTTTGAACATAGGGGGGGACGAACGCAGGAAATGATCGACAATTACCCTGTTTTGAAACGGGACTATCCTTTAAATGAAACCAATCTGAATTATTGGGTCAATGAAAAAGAAAGCCCTTATGTTGAAGTGAAGCGTTTTGACTGGTACCGTGGGTATCAGGTTGGAGGAAGATCTCTTACCTGGGGCCGGCAAAGTTACCGCTTCAGTGATCTTGATTTTGAAGCTAATGCTAAAGAAGGAATCGCAGTGGACTGGCCTATTCGTTACAAAGACATCGCATCCTGGTATAGCTATGCGGAGCGTTTTGCAGGAATCAATGGAAATGCCGACGGTTTACCTCAGTTACCAGATGGAGAATATCTGCCACCAATGGAAATGAATTGTGTAGAGAAGGATGTGGCTGCACGAATTAAGTCGCATTATAAAAATGCACGCGCCATGATCATTGGCAGAAGCGCCAACCTTACTGCCCAACACCATCAACGAACGAATTGTCAATATCAGAATAAATGCTGGCTGGGTTGCCAGTTCGGAGCATATTTCAGCACTCAGTCTGCTACCCTTCCAGCAGCTATGGCAACCGGCAATCTCACCTTAAGACCCTGGTCTATTGTTACACGGATTCTTTATGATAAGGAAACCAGAAAGGCTTCAGGCGTTGAAGTTCTCGATGCAGAAACCAACCAAACTTATGAGTTCTTTTCGAAAATTGTTTTTGTCTGCGCATCAACATTAAATTCCACCTGGATTTTAATGAATTCTGCCAGGGATGTCTGGGACGGAGGCCTCGGAAGCAGCAGCGGCGAGCTCGGTCATAATTTGATGGATCACCATTTCAGATGCGGTGCCTCCGGGGTGGCGGAAGGATACGATGATAAATACTATTATGGCAGGCGTCCGAATGGTATTTACATACCCCGGTTTCGAAACCTTTTTAACGACAAACGCGACTACCTGAGAGGCTTCGGTTATCAGGGCAGTGCGAGCCGGGAGAACTGGGGAAGAGAAATTGCAGAATTTAATATAGGCGGGGAGTTTAAAGATGCACTTTGTGAACCGGGGCAGTGGAGAATCGGCCTCGGCGCTTTTGGAGAGACTTTGCCTTATCATGAGAACATGATTTCACTGGATAAAACAGTGAAGGATAAATGGGGGTTGCCCGTGCTCGCTATTGATTGCGAGATCAAAGCTAATGAACATGCTATGCGTGAGGATATGATGCTTGATGCAAAAGAGATGTTGGAAGTTTCTGGTATGAAAGACGTTAATACCTATGATTCAGGTTACGCCATGGGGCAGGGGATTCATGAAATGGGGACTGCGCGAATGGGAAGAGATCGGAAGACGTCAGTTCTCAATCAGTGGAACCAGGTATGGGATGCTCCAAACGTGTTTGTTACCGACGGATCTTGTATGACCTCAGCAAGCTGCGTAAATCCTTCTTTAACCTACATGGCACTTACGGCCAGAGCAGCAGACTTCGCGGTAACAGAAATGAAAAAACGAAACCTTTAAATAGATGAACAGAAGAGAGGCTATCGCGAAAGTCGCCTGGATAGTGGGTGGTGCCGTAATCGGTGCAGAGCTTTTTATGAATACCGGTTGTAACTCGTCACAAAATAGCAATGATGGTCTTTTCAATACGGACGAAATAAGCCTGCTAGACGAAATCGCGGAAACAATACTTCCTGAAACGTCCACGCCGGGAGCAAAGGCGGCGGGGGTAGGAGCATTCATGGCGGTAATGGTAAAGGATTGCTACTCCAAAGAAGATCAGAAAGTGTTTACTAAAGGTTTGTCTACGCTGGAAGATAGTTTTAAGGAGCAATATGGCCAAACGTTTATGAATAGTGATAAAATAAAGCGCACTGCCTTTTTAACAGCACTCGATACAGAACAAAAGAAATTCTCTATGGCCAAAAAGCCTGAGGAGCCTAATCATTATTTTGGCATGATGAAACAACTAACCTTGCTCGGCTTTTTTACCTCTGAAATAGGAGCGACCCAGGCACTGCGCTATCTACCCGTTCCCGGAAAATATGATGGATGCATTCCCTACAATAAAGGCGACAGAGCATGGGCACTATGAAGTTACGTCTGGGAATGATCGGCGGAGGTCAGGGAGCTTTCATCGGCGCAGTTCATCGTATCGCGGCCAGAATGGATAATGAGTATACGCTGGTATGCGGTGCATTCAGCAGTGATCCGGAAAAATCGACGGAGATGGGTAGAATTCTTGCTCTTCAAGAGGCCCGTGTATATCAGAACTATCATCAGCTTATCGAAAAGGAGACCCGGCTTCCACTAGAAGAACGGGTGCAGGTTATCAGCATCGTAACGCCAAATCATCTGCATTTTGAGCCGGCGAAGCTTGCCCTCGAAAATGGCTTTCACGTCATTCTCGATAAGCCAGCCACTTTCTCTCTCTCTGAGGCGCTCCAGTTAAAAGAAATTTGTAAGCGTACAGGTCAGTTATTATGTCTGACTCACACCTATACCGGTTATCCCATGGTAAAAGAGGCCAGGCAAATCGTGACTTCCGGCAAATTGGGGAACATCACGAAGGTGTATGCAGAGTATCCGCAAGGTTGGCTGAGCCGCTTTGAAGAGGGCTCAGGTATGAACAAGCAGGCAGCCTGGAGAACGGATCCCGCCAGGAGCGGAAAAGCGGGTGCTATGGGGGATATCGGCACGCATGCATTTAATCTGATAGAATATGTGAGCCGACTCCAGGTGACAAAGCTCTGTGCGGATGTTAATACCGTTGTTCGGGGTCGAAAACTCGATGACGATGGTGCGGTACTTCTTAAGCTTTCCAATGGTTCCAGTGGCGTGCTGATTGCAACCCAAATAGCTACAGGAGAGGAAAATAACGTTAAAATACGTGTCTATGGAGAGCACGGTGGGCTGGAATGGCAGCAAGCCGACGCAAATACGCTAAAGCTCATGATGGCAGATGAACCTGCTCAAATGTTACGCACTGGTGGCGCTTATTTAAGCTCGTATGCGTCTCATAATACACGGACACCGGCGGGGCACCCTGAAGGATATCTTGAAGCATTCGCTAACTTATATCGAAACTTTGCATTAACGATAAAGGCGCTTCTTGCCCATGAAGAACCCTTACCAGAACATCTCGATTTTCCGGGTATAGATGAAGGGGTACGGGGAATGGCATTTATCGAAAATGTCATTCGCTCGGGAGAGTCAGACGTAAAATGGTCAGAATTTAGTTTAGAAGTATGAAGACAATTAAAGGACCAGCTGTATTCATCGCACAGTTTATTGGATCGGAAGCTCCGTTTAACAGCTTGAGTACTATATGCAGATGGGCTAAAAGCCTTGGGTTTGAAGGAATACAGATCCCTACTACAGATAGTCGTTTCATAGATTTGAAAAAGGCGGCAGAAAGCCAAACTTATGCGGATGAGATTCGAGGAGTTGTAGAAGAAGAAGGCCTTAAAATTACCGAACTATCCACCCATCTGCAGGGTCAACTGGTTGCTGTTAATCCGGTATATGATCCTTTATTCGACGGTTTCGCACCTGAAAAATACCGTAATAATTCAGCGTTGCGGACTGCATGGGCCGTCGAGCAGCTCATGTTTGCGGCCCGGGCCTCGGCTAACCTGGGCCTCAGTGCACACGCCACATTCAGCGGGGCCTTGCTCTGGCCTATGATATATCCCTGGCCTCAACGGCCTGCAGGGTTAGTGGATGAGGGATTTACGGAACTGGCGCGCAGGTGGCTGCCTATCTTGAATGCGTTTGATGAGCAGGGCGTGGACGTTTGTTATGAAATACATCCGGGAGAGGACTTGCATGACGGTGTTAGCTATGAAATGTTTCTGGATAAAGTAGCTAACCATCCCAGGGCTTGTCTTCTGTACGATCCTTCGCATTTTGTCTTGCAATGCCTTGATTACCTCTCTTATATCGATCACTACCATGAGCGTATCAAGTCATTTCATGTCAAGGATGCAGAGTTCAATCCCACTGGAAAGCAGGGTGTATATGGCGGATATCAACCCTGGGTTGATCGTGCGGGACGCTTCCGTTCTCCGGGGGATGGTCAGGTTGATTTTAAAGCAATCTTTAGTAAACTAAGCGCATATGATTTTGACGGCTGGGCGGTAATGGAATGGGAATGCGCGCTGAAGAATTCAAATGATGGAGCTAAGGAGGGTGCAAAATTTATAAGCGACCATATCATTCGGGTAACAGAAAAGGCTTTTGATGATTTTGCCGGTAGTGGTATGGACACCAAGCTAAATAGACGTATTTTAGGTCTACCTTAATATATTTGAATGAGAAAATTAATGTTTTTGCTGGCCGTTGCGATGACAACAGCTTGTGGTAATCAATCTGAACAAGGAAATAACAGAGATTCAGTGAGTGCTGGTGATATGGCAGCTGCAACCCGCCAATCCGAAGCAGATACAAATGTAAACGACATTGGCACCAACCGAAGCGCCGGAGCTCCGCCTTCGGGTTCGTTTGAAAAAGGGGCGCAGTTAATTTCATCCTCAGACTGCCTTAGTTGTCATAAGGAAAAGATCAAAATTATCGGTCCCGCCTATGAAGAGGTAGCAGAGAAGTATGAACCCACAGACGAGAATATTGAAATGCTTGCCGGTAAAATAATTGACGGTGGCAGTGGCGTATGGGGCGATATCCCAATGACTCCCCATACGGCGATATCTAAAACAGATGCTAAAGAAATGGTTCGTTATATACTTTCACTCAAATAGATATGAACGCTCTCTCGTTTTCTGCTTTGTCTCTTATGACAATTTTTGGATGCTCAAATGCCGACTCCTCACGTCAAGCTGATGAATCCTGGCAGGTTCTTTTTGACGGCAAATCGTTGGATGGGTGGCATGCCTATGGTAAGCCCCACCCGGGAACAGCCTGGGTTGTGGAGGACAGTGTCTTATATCTCGATGCGTCGGCCAAAAAAGCGGGTGCATCGGGTGGTGACCTCGTTACCAATCAGGAATATGAAAACTTTCACTTGCAACTGGAGTGGAAGATCTCCGTTAACGGAAATAGCGGCGTTATTTTCTATATAAACGAGGATGCTGACAAATATCCCGAAACGTATAGTACCGGTTTGGAGATGCAGGTTTTGGATAATGACGGTCATCCGGATGGAAAAATTCACAAGCACAGAGCCGGGGACCTTTATGATTTAATCCCTTGCACGCGTGAAACTGTCAACCCTCCCGGTAAATGGAATAAGGTAGACATTATTAGCAATAAAGGACATCTCGAACTTCATCTGAATGGAACCAAGGTTGTCGAAACTACTCTTTGGGATGCAGATTGGAAAAACCTGGTATCAAAAAGCAAGTTCGCTTCCATGCCTGGATTTTCCGCATTTAAAAAGGGAAGGATCGCCTTGCAGGATCATGGCGATGACGTATGGTACCGGAATATCCGGATCAGGAAGCTCTAAACATTAAACCAATATATGATACTAACCAATCGAATTAAGCTTTCAGTAATGATGTTCCTCGAGTTCTTTATCTGGGGAGGATGGTTTGTGACCTTAGGCACGTTCCTGGTTAAAAACCTTAACGCATCCGGAACGCAGATAAGCATGGCGTACCTGACTCAATCGATCGGTGCTATCATTGCACCCTTCATCATAGGCTTGGTAGCAGACCGATTCTTTTCCGCACAAAAAATCTTGGGTGTATTGCATCTGGCAGGGAGTTTGGTCTTATGGTTCGCTTCTCAAACTTCCGCATTCGATAGCTTTTTTCCTCTTATCGTGATCTATATGATCTTATATATGCCAACGCTTGCGCTGGTTAATTCCGTATCCTTCCGGCAGATGAGAAATCCGGCAGTCGAATTTCCGCCTGTGCGTGTTTTAGGAACGGTTGGATGGATCATAGCAGGACTCACTATCGGCTATTTCGGATGGGAGCAGACAAGTCAGCTGTCGCTGACCTTTAAAATGTCAGCTGCTGCCTCTGCATTACTCGGATTGCTCAGTTTCTCCCTGCCACCGGCCCCGCCGATGCAACGAAACGCAAATGTAAGTATCAAGGAGATGCTCGGACTGGACGCCCTGAGGTTGTTGAATAATCAGTCATACCTCCTGTTTTTTCTTTCGTCGATTGCCATTTGCATTCCTCTGGCCTTTTATTACAACTTTACCAATCTATTTCTTAATGAAGCGGGAATGAAGTCGGCAGCTGCCGTACAATCGTTGGGACAGGTCTCCGAAGCCTTGTTTATGCTATTGATTCCGGTTTTCTTCTTACGCTTTGGTGTCAAGAAGATGCTTGCAATCGGTATGCTGGCCTGGGTGCTGCGGTACATTTTTTTCTCTTTCGGAAACGTCGACCAGAATTACTGGATGCTCATTGCCGGCATTGTATTGCATGGAGTGTGTTATGATTTCTTCTTCGTTACTGGTCAGATTTATACCGATTCTCATGCGGGTGAACGGTTTAAAAGTGCCGCTCAGGGAATGATTACGCTCGCCACCTATGGAGTGGGAATGATGATCGGTTCCTTAATATCCGGGCCTATAGTAGACGCTTACGTAACCTCAGCCGGGCATGATTGGGCGATGATCTGGATGATTCCAGCATCCGTATCAGCGCTGGTCTTACTTTTATTTATTGCCTTTTTTAAAGATACAAAAGTGCCTGTAAAGGGAACCGAAACGAATCAGCTATTATGAAAGACAGAAGATCTGCAATAAAAACAATTTTAGCGGGCGCTGCCTCCCTGACAACCATGTCTATGGCACAAAATACTCTCGCGGGTTCTAACCTAAAATTGGCCAAGCTAAAAGGAAATATCAACCATTCAGTATGTCGCTGGTGTTTTAACAATCTAAGCTTGGATGAACTGTGTAAAGTTGCTAACGAAATAGGTCTCAAGGCTATTGATCTCGTTGGTCCTAAGGACTGGAACATATTGAAAAAGTACAACCTGGATTCTTCCATGTGTAATGGCGCGGAGATAAGCCTTACCGAAGGCTGGAATACAATTAGTTACCATGAAACGCTGATTCGGAACTATAGCGAGATGATTCCTCTCGTAGCAAAAGCAGGATATAAAAATCTGATATGTTTTAGTGGCAATCGCAGAGGCATGGATGATGAAACCGGACTTAAAAACTGCATAACCGGACTGAAAAAGATCCTTTCGCTCGCCGAAAAGCATGGCGTTGTTTTAGTTATGGAATTGTTGAACAGCAAAGTGGATCATAAAGACTATCAGTGTGATCATACGGCATGGGGGGCAGAGTTAGCTAAGGTTCTCGCCTCTGAGAACTTCAAACTCCTATTTGACATTTATCACATGCAGGTAAATGAAGGTAACGTCATTCAGAACATCCGTGATTATCATCAATATATCGCCCACTATCACACAGCGGGAGTACCCGGGAGGCACGAAATCGACGATACCCAGGAACTATATTATCCTGCAATTATCAGAGCCATTAAAGACACCGGATTTAATGGTTACATCGCGCAGGAATTCATTCCGGCACATAAAGACAATATGGAGTCTTTAAGGAAAGCCATTCAAATTTGTGATATATAATGATTAACAGAAGATCTTTCATTCAGCAAGCTGTCCTGATGGCAGCTGGAACAGCTATACTTCCCCAATTATCTTGCGCAGGCACCGCCCCCGAAAAGCGGATCGGTTTGCAGCTATACACACTAAGAGATGAAATTCCAAAGGATGTTGTCAAAGTAATGGAGCGGATAGCAGCGTCTGGTTATCAGGAGGTGGAAGTTTTCGGATACAGCCCGTCAAAACATTTCTGGGGTTTCAATCCTAACGCTTTTGCAGAGATACTTGCTTCCAATGATCTTAAAGCAATCAGCGGACATTATGATTTTGATGAGTATTTGAGTCCAGCATCAAAGCAGGAGCGTTTCGATGCTTATATCAACGCGGCATCAACCTTGAAACACCGCTATCTGACGATCCCCTATATTAACGAAAAGTTTCGCACATCTGCCGATGATTATAAACGGCTGGCAGAGAAGTTTAACCGGGCCGGTGAAAAGTGTCAGAAGAGCGGACTGCAGCTCGCATATCATAATCATGCTTTCGAATTTCAACCATTTGCTGATACCACAGGTTATGATATACTGCTTGCCGAAACAGATCCAAAGCTCGTCAAATTTGAACTCGATCTGTACTGGGTTGTCAGGGCTGGAAAAGATCCTTTAGAATTGTTTAAGAAGAATAAGGGACGGTTTGAGCTATGGCATGTCAAAGATATGGACCGAAAAGATCAGGCATTAAATACAGAAGTAGGGAGCGGCTCAATTGACTTTAGGAAGATTTTCGCGGAAGCCCGACTTTCAGGTCTTAAAAATGTAATCATCGAGCAGGAGAACTTTGCTATCGATCCGTTCGAAAGTATCTCCAGGAGCGCTACGTTTACCAAAACCAATCTGCTGCCACAGATGCGATAACGCTTAGTCGCCTACCACATCCCTGCGGTAGCTGAGTGGGCTTTTTCCTGTAATGTTCTTGAATTGTGAATGAAAGCTGGTGAAATTGGAGTAGCCACTTTCATAACAAATTTCTTTTACGCTCATCTTATTTTCCAGCAGTAGTTTACAGGCGTAACCAATTCTTATCTCATTAATAAAGCCCGAATACGTCTTTCTTGTACGGGATTTAAAGTATTTACAGAATGAGGTAGGATTGATTCCTGCTATTTCCGCTACGGTGTTTAGTTGAATTTTCCGCCGGAAGTTAACGATAGAATAATTATAAATGTCCTGTAACCGGTCTCTGCCGGATGCCGAGATGTTATGCTTAAATCCGAAAGAGGCGAGAGGCTCCATACTGCCCGCTTCGGCAATATGAAGCAGTATCTGCATAAGAAGAATGATCTTAACGGGGCCATCTGCTTTGACAATATCCTTGATCAGCGAAATCGCAGGATGACTTTTTATGCCGCTTATGTGGAGGCCAAGTTCCGACTGTGCAATTAGCTCTTTGAGCGGCCTGTTTTCAGGTAAATTCAAAAATGACTTGCCCCAAAAATCATCACCGAAGTGGATGACATAGACCTCTGCTGCCAGTTCTCTTTTTGAATCAAAGTAGGAATCGTCAAACCGGAAATGATGCGGCAAATTCGGTCCTATAAGTACTATATCACCCGAATGAAAAGGTTTAATCCGGTCTCCGACGAACTGGGTCCCCGTTCCGCTCTTGAAGTACACCAGTTCAACCTCCTGGTGATAGTGCCATTTATTGTTAATATCAGGACTTACATCCTTGCGTGCGCTGAAAGAATGCGAAATATTTTTAGATACTTTTAGCAGTGTGGCTTTCATTCCTTGTCAGTAATTAAGCTAATATATGCAAAATATACCCCTATGGTACTTATTTTGGATAATAAGCTTTAATAATATGACAAAAACAGAGAATCATATACAGCACACTTATTCTTAATTTGTGGCACCTAATAAGAAAGGTAATGCAACCAGCAAAAAAAAATACGTATATACAAATTCATCCCACAGACAATGTCCTCGTTGCTTTGGTCGACCTTCAGGCAGGAACTCCGATTGCATTCGGAACGCAAACCTTTAATCTGACCACAGATGTGAGTGCCAAGCATAAGTTTGCCTTGGAAGACTTTGCTCCTGGCGCGCCAATATTTATGTATGGTGTGCTGGTAGGAAAGGCTTGCGAGCCGATAGCAAGAGGCTCAGCACTTACTGTTGACAATATTGAGCACGCATCCGAAGGTTTTAATTTAGGGTCGCGTAAAACAGAATGGGCCAGGCCCGAGATCGGTCGCTTTGAGGCGGCTACCTTCCAAGGTTTCCATCGGGCAGACGGAAGCGTAGGTACCGCTAATTACTGGCTTATCATCCCCTTGGTTTTTTGTGAAAACAGAAATGTTGACATGATCAGAGAGGCACTTACAGAGAAGCTGGGATTCAGAAAGCCACGTGGCTATGAATCTGAAGTTGAAGCCATTCTCAACATGTACCAGACTGGGAAGACGGTTGCTGAGATCCTCGAAGCCGATATCGCACCAACGGCAAATGCTAGCCATTTAAGCAAAATCTTCCCAAACGTTGATGGTATCAAATACCTTAATCACAGTCTCGGTTGTGGAGGAACACGTACAGATTCTGACGCCCTTTGTGGCTTGCTTGCAGGATATATTACCCACCCCAATGTTGCGGGCGCAACAGTATTGAGTCTCGGCTGCCAGCATGCCCAGGCCAGTATCTTAAGATCTGAAATAGAAAAAAGGGATCCGAATTTCTCTAAGCCGCTCTTTATTCTTGAACAACAACAGATTGGTACAGAAGAGAAGATGCTGCAAATGGCCATAAAGCAAACCTTTGCAGGTTTAATAGAAGCAAACAGCTGTCATCGGGAGCCGGCTCCGCTTTCTAAACTTTGTATAGGACTCG
This sequence comes from Arcticibacter sp., assembly GCF_045629565.1. Lineage (GTDB taxonomy): Bacteria > Bacteroidota > Bacteroidia > Sphingobacteriales > Sphingobacteriaceae > Arcticibacter. The sequence continues at coordinate 28,178 of NZ_JAZQRL010000048.1, read as the reverse complement.
AATGCGGTGGTTCAGACGGGTTTTCTGGAATCTCTGCGAACCCAACTTTAGGCAGGCTTTCCGATATTCTGGTTTCCGCTGGTGGTAGCGTAATACTTGCAGAATTTCCAGAATTGTGCGGTGTTGAACAGGAGTTAAGCGATCGTTGTGCAAATGAAGACCTTGCCAACAAGTTTATGCACCTCATGCGCACATATAACGCTAAGGCAGAAGCTGACGGTTCAGGATTTTATGCAAATCCGTCACCCGGAAACATTAAAGACGGCCTGATCACAGACGCTATTAAATCTGCGGGTGCAGCTAAGAAAGGCGGTTCATCGCCCGTAACAGACGTTCTTGACTATCCTGAAAAGGTAAGTAAATCAGGTTTAAACCTTCTTTGTACCCCCGGAAGTGATGTCGAAAGTACCACTGCGGTTGTCGGATCAGGTGCTAATGTAGTTCTGTTTACAACGGGGCTTGGAACACCTACCGGAAATCCCGTAGCACCTGTTGTGAAGATTTCGACCAATTCCGCTCTTTTCAAGCGTATGCCCGATATTATTGATATCAACTGCGGGCCAATCATTGAGGGCGAAGAAAGTATCGAACAAGCTGCCGAGCGCATGCTCGACTATGTAATCCAGGTTGCCAGCGGAGAAATAGTACCTAAAGCGGTGGGTCTGGGTCAGGATGATTTTATACCCTGGAAAAGGGGTGTTTCACTATAATTTGATGAGATGTTCAGTTTAACGAATAAACATGCCGTCATTACAGGCGGCGGTAGCGGTATCGGAAAGGCGATAGCGCAGGTTTTTGCAAAACAAGGTGCATTTGTGCACATCATAGAGCTTAACGAAGAGTCCGGAAAACAAGTTACAGAAGAAATTCAGGCCGAGGGCGGACAGGCTAAGGCTTACGGACTCAACGTTGTTAATCAGAGCGACGTCATTGCAACGTTCCAAGCTATCGGTAGAATAGATATTCTGGTTAATAACGCCGGTATTGCGCATGTAGGAAATGTCGAAAACTGTCCCGAGTCTGACTTCGAAAGGGTTTATCAGGTGAATGTTAAGGGTGCTTATAATTGCATCTATGCCGCCGCGCCATTGATGACGGCAAATGGCGGAGGATGCATGTTACATATGGCATCTATCGCTTCGGCGGTGGGAATAGCCGATCGTTTTGCTTACTCCATGAGTAAGGGAGCCATTCACGCCATGAGCATGTCCGTGGCGAGAGACTATCTCAATGCCAACATTCGCAGCAACACGATTTCTCCTGCCCGTGTGCATACTCCTTTTGTAGACGGCTTCATAACAAAAAACTATCCGGGAAAGGAAACGGAAATGTTTGAAAAGCTTTCCGCAAGCCAGCCTATCGGAAGAATGGCAAAGCCGGAGGAGATTGCCAACCTCGCTTTGTACCTGTGTTCTGACGAAGCAGGGTTCGTTACCGGAAATGACTATCACATCGATGGAGGATTTATAAAACTAAACAACTAGCAGATCATGAAATTAATAAGATTCGGAGAACCCGGAAAAGAGAAAACCGGAGTAATTATAAACGACGTTAAATACGACACTTCAGCTTTTGGGAGTGATTATGATGAGAACTTTTTTGAGAATGACGGTCTTAACAGACTGAAGGCTTTCCTTAATGAAAATGAAGGTAAACTGAACGTTGTTTCAGACTCAGTGCGGCTCGGAGCGCCTATATCCAGACCATCGAAAATTGTCTGTATTGGTTTAAACTATGCTGATCATGCAAAAGAAACCAATGCGGCACTTCCTTCAGAGCCTATCTTGTTTATGAAGGCCAGTACATCATTTGCGGGTCCGAATGATGACATCATCATTCCGAAAAATTCTGAAAAGACAGATTGGGAAGTCGAACTCTCAGTAGTTATAGGCAAAAAGGCCTCCTATGTGGAAGAAGCTGAAGCTGACCAATATATTGCTGGTTATGCTCTTCACAATGATGTATCAGAGCGAGCCTTTCAGCTTGAGCGCAACGGTACCTGGGATAAGGGAAAAGGCTGCGATACATTTGCACCTACCGGTCCTTTTCTTGCTACACCTGACGAGATCGATGACGTCAATAATCTGCGACTGTGGCTAAAGGTGAATGGAGAGATGATGCAGGATGGTACTACTGCCAACCTGATATTCAAAATACCTTTCCTCGTTTCCTATGTCAGCCAGTTTATGACATTGCTTCCGGGGGATATCATCTCCACAGGTACACCTGCGGGAGTCGGTCTTGGCTTCACGCCGCCGGTATTCCTGAAACACGGAGACGTAGTAGAACTGGGAATCGACGGGCTGGGTGTTTCAAAGCAGACTGTTAAAGCATATGAAGCTTCCAGGGGATAAATACCATTAAACCAACCAATTTATGGATCTGAAATTAAAGGATAAGGTAGTCATTGTTACCGGAGGCGCCAGAGGCATTGGGAAAGGTATCTCCCTCGCGTTAGCGCGCGAGGGCGCAATACCTGCTATCGTAAGCAGAACAGCGTCTGAAAGTTTAAAGACTATAGCAGAAATAGAAGAGGCAGGGGGGGCTGCTTTTCAAATCGAAACCGATCTGAAAGATCCGCAAGCTTGTAAAAGGGCTGTTGACGCCGTTTACTCCGCCTTCGGACGAATCGACGGACTGGTCAATAATGCTGGCGAAAATGACGGTGTAGGTTTGGAACATGGCGACTTCGACTCGTTCATTTCTTCTCTGCATAAAAATCTGATTCATTACTATATGATGGCACACTACGCCGTCCCATATTTGAAAGAAACGCAGGGAGCGATCTTGAATATTAGTTCAAAGACTGCCGATACCGGACAGGGAGGCACTTCCGGATATGCTGCTTCAAATGGTGGAAGAAACGCTTTGACGAGAGAGTGGGCTGTCGAATTGCTGAAGTATAATATTAGAGTTAACGCGATTGTTATCGCTGAATGCTGGACTCCTCTTTATGAGCGGTGGATTCAGACAGTAGAAGATCCGGAAAAGGCGCTTAAATCCATAGTCGCTAATATTCCTTTGGGGCAGCGGATGACTACACTGGATGAAATAGGCAATGCTTCTGCCTTTTTACTTTCGCCTTTGTCGAGCCATACAACAGGCCAGATAACGTACGTCGACGGAGGATACGTACATCTTGACCGAGCGCTGTTAAACGCATAAAAAAACCCGGACTGTTATTAATAGTCCGGGTTTTTTTATATCAATCTTAAATAGCTCCTTCCGTCGCATCAGTAGCGTCGTTTGTAGCTTTCGTGTATTTTTCCTTTGCTTTATCTAAAGCATCATTTGCAGAATGTTTCAACTCATCTGCTTTTACCGATAGGGAATCTTTGGCAGTTTGTACCTTATCTTTAACTGTACTTGCCAGGTCTTTTGCCTTATCGGAAATCTGACTTCTCGTTTCAGAGCCGCTGTCCGGAGCAAATAGTATTCCTATTGCAGCACCTACCGCTACACCTGCCAGCAGAGCAGCGATAACTTTGGCTGAATCGTTATTGTCAGATAGACATCCGTTTAAATACTTTTTATAGTTCATGACGTGTTTTCTTTTGTTATAAGACTAACATCTTTGTACTCATTGTGTTTAAAGAAATTTTAATTAAATGATTATTGCTCGTTAAACTGAGCATTAATCCAGAAAATATATGTATTTAATTAAAAATTGATGAACTTTACATAGTGATTCAACACAGCAATAAACGGATAATTTACGTTTTACTAACTGCCTTCTTATTAAGCTGCGTGCCTGACGCTCATGCCTCAGTTCTGCAGGATAGAAAAGGAGGGAGTAAGGGAAAATCTGAACGAACGCAAAAAGGCGGTAGTTCGGCGAAACCGGTCAAAGAGGTTCCGAAATCCCGGAAGCAAGATAAGCCTGAACCGGTCAAAGGTAAAGGTCGCCGATAGTTAACTGACAATGATTTGAAGGTATTATTAGTAGAGGACGAAAAGACCCTGGCTTTTGAAATAGAGCTGTTCCTGAAAAAGTCATTTTATTTATGTGATCTGGCGCATACTGCGCAATCATCCCTGCAGCATATGTCATCCAATCAGTATGATTTTATCCTGTTGGACCTTGGTCTCCCCGATATGGATGGACTCAAACTGCTGCTTGAAGCAAAGAAGCTCAATCCTGAAGCAGCTTACATCATTCTTACTGCCCGCGGCAAGACAGAAGACCGGATAGCCGGACTAGATCTCGGAGCTGATGATTACTTGTCAAAACCCTTTTCCCTGCCTGAGCTTCACTCCAGAATGCAGGCCATCGCCCGTAGAAAATACCGATTAAGCAATTCCGAAGTATCTATCGGGGAGTTTGTTGTGGATATCCAGAAAAGGACTATACATCATCAGGAAACAGAGATTGAACTTTCAAGGAAAGAATTTGATTTGTTAAGCTATCTTCTTCTTCACAAAAACCGTCCGCTTACCCGGATGCAGCTAAGTGAGCATATCTGGGGCAATTTTATCGAAGACGATAACGACTCAAACTATATCGATGTTCACGTTAAGAATGTTCGTAAAAAGCTTGGTGCCTTTGCCAGCACAGAATGGCTGGAGACCATCAGGGGCGTGGGTTACAAAATAAGGAAACAGGCGTGAAGCTGCTCAATAAATTGACCCTTTCTATCACGTTATCCAAATTGGGTATTGTGTTGCTGTTTATTATAATTTTGCCTTTTATCGTCGAGAAGGTAGCTTCAGAATACACTAACTACCACTTAAAGAAACAGAAGGAGGCCGTGATGAAGTCAGTTGCATGGAACGGTGTTAACTATTATCTCGAAGGTGATGATAGTTATGGAAGTTATACCATGCTGAAAGAAGAATATATTTCTCTCGAAGCCTCGCCCGACATCCGATTGGATACTATTGAGACAAGCAGGCGTCTTGTTGAACAAGATACGTTAGTCTACAGGGTACTAAGCTATACATTTCAGGAGAAGGGAAAAACCTATCTGCTCGAGATCGGCAAGAAGCTTACTTCCATTAATGAGTACAACAAACCCTTGCAGCGGATAGCGCTGTATGTCTTGATCGGATTGATTATTTTATCCTCAATAATCGATTTGTTATATACCAGATACCTCCTTCGTCCCCTGCAGCTTATTATCAAGTCTAAACTGGTAAAACAGTCCTTCCCGTTTAAGAATACAGCTAAGCCGGTAGAGACAAGTACGACCGACTTCAAATACCTGGATAGTTCGCTAATCAGCTTAATGGACCAGATAAGGGAAGCTTTTGAAAAAGAAAGGGAGTTCACTGCGAATGCCTCACACGAGCTGATGACGCCTATTAGTATCCTCAAAAGTAAGATTGAGAATATGATGATCCAGGAAGACGTCAGTGAAGATAACCTGCAAAAGCTAACAGAGCTCATGACAACGGTAAGTCGTCTTAGCAGGATAGTTCATTCTCTTCTGATGATATCCAGGATAGAGAATGACCAGTACCTGATGAAAGAAGAGGTTGATATAAAAGCGCTGGTATTGGAGGTTGTAACAGAGATTGAAGATAGGATACAGGGAAAGGAGATTCAGGTGGAGCTCAGGTTGAACGAATCATTTATCTTTCAGCCGTCCAATAGGGACCTCCTTTTTCAATTGATATACAACCTGCTCAACAATGCCATAAAATACAACGTTCCAAAGGGATCCATCCGGATTACGGATGGATACACCCCGGAACATCGCTATGAACTGATGATCAGCGATACCGGTATAGGTATCTCATCAGCTGATATCCCCCTGATTTTTAACCGATTTAAAAAAGTGCATGTTCAGCGGTCCTCAGGGGGCTACGGTCTCGGGTTAGCAATCAGCAAGACTATTGCGGATTACCACCGAATCGAGATCGGAGTGGAGTCAGAGCCGGATAGAGGAACAACCTTTAAGTTGCTGTTCCCTGTCTCCCAGCCTTGATTATCTATGGTTCCCATGGCCACGTCCACGTCCATTGCCTCTGCCGTGATTGCTTTTATGATGTCTTGATTCTTTTCGGGGGCTCTTATGATAAGAGTACCTTGAGCGATCAGAGCGAGAGTATCTGTCTCTGTAATAATGATGCCTTAAATAGGGCCGTGGTTCGTGAACCTCAATATGCCTGACATTATAGACATTGTAATTTCTGTACCTGCCAGGGAGATGTGACCGGTGTACCCAGCGTCCTCTATCCTGATAATAGTAGACCCTTTCAGTAGTATGGTAATAGGCACCTACATCCGGCATATAATAATAGGCTGGCTGTCCGATATTAACATTTACACTAACCTGTGCTTTTACAGTTCCTGCGGTGATCAGTGTAAATAGAATGGCGAGAGTTAATGTTATCTTTTTCATGTTGCGCTTGCTTTTAATCAAAGAACAAGCAGCAACATGAAAATTAGATGAATTTTGAAGTTTATTTTAAATAGGCTTCTTATCTGGCTGAATATCAAGGCCTCTTTTTTTCAATAAAGCTTTTATGCCCGGCTCGGCACCTCTGAATCGCTTGTAGAGCACCATCGGATCTTCAGTTCCTCCTTTTTCCAGAACATTCTTTCGGAAGCTCATTGCTTTCTCCTGATTGAACAAATCGCCGGTTTCTTTAAAAGCAGAAAATGCATCGGTATCCAAAACCCCAGACCAGATGTAGCTATAATATCCAGCGGAATATCCCCCCGCAAAAATATGGCTGAAATAGGTGCTTTTATACCGTGGAATGATCTCATCGCTAAGCCCAACCTTTTTCATTGAAGCCGCTTCAAATGCTCCAATGTTGTCCTTCAATTCGTTTGTTTGTGTATGATAGTCCAGATCCAGCAAAGAGGCCGCCAAATATTCAGTTGTAGCAAATCCCTGGTCAAATGTCCCTGCGTTCTGCAGCTTGTCAATCAAAGCATCCGGAATCACCTCATTCGTTTTGTAGTGCTTAGCGAACATCTTCAACACCTCTGGTTCGGCTGCCCAGTTTTCCATGATCTGTGAAGGCAGCTCGACAAAGTCACGCGATACTGCTGTGCCCGCCAGGCTCTCATAATTTACGTTTGAAAGCAAACCGTGCAGTGCGTGCCCGAATTCGTGAAAAAAGGTAGTTACCTCATCGAAAGTCAGCAATGCCGGTGCATCACCAGTAGGTTTGGAAAAATTACATACAATCGAAATAACAGGTGCTATCCGTTTTCCTTTTTCCATCTTTTGCGAGCTGTAAGATGTCATCCATGCACCACCCCGTTTAGAAGCTCTCGGAAAGAAATCTGTATAGAGAACTCCCACCAACTTCCCATTCGCTTCTGTCACCTCATACGCTGCAACTTCTTCATGATATTTAGGCACGTTGGTTATCTCTTTAAACTGCAAACCGTATAACTTCCTGGTCACCGTGAATACGCCCTCACGTACTTTTTCCAGGCTGAAATACGGCTTTAGCTCCTGCTCATCCAGATCGAAACGGTCCTTACGTACTTTTTCGGCATAATATCTCCAGTCGTAAGGCGCCAGCTTGAATTTCTCACCTGATGCGTCAATCATTTTCTGAATATCGAATGCCTCCCGCTCTGCAACACTTAAAGCCGGCTTCCAAAGCTGGTTCAGCAGCTTATATGCGTTCTCGGGATTTTTAGCCATGGTCTCCTCCAATACATAACTGGCGTGGTCTTTATATCCAAGCAGCTGTGCCTTTTCTCTCCGCAGGTTGACTATAGAATTTACAACTTCCTTGTTATCGAACTCATTGTTCTGGTCCCCTCTTAGTGTATAAGCTTCCCAAATCTGCTTTCTCAACTCACGCTTATCGGCATACTGAAGGAAGGGCATTACACTCGGGTTCTGCAAAGTAAAGACCCACTTTCCTTTTTTTCCTTTGGTCTTAGCCTCCTCTGCAGCCGCTGAGATCAGTTCGGCAGGCAAACCTGCCAGATCCTCTTTCTTGTCGACCACCAAACTGTAGTTATTTGTCTCAGCCAATAAGTTCTGACCGAATTTTAAACTTAAGAGCGACAGTTCCGAATTGATCTTTCTAAGCTTATCTTTGTCGGCATCGCTCAGATTGGCCCCGCTGCGGATAAAAGACTTATGAGTTTTCTCCAAAAGCTTAGCCTGTTCAGAATTTAGTTTCAGTGACGCTCTGTTGTCCCATAGATTTTTTACTCTCGCAAATAACTTCTGATTGAGAATGATGTTATCGCTATGTGCGGCCATGGCCGGAGAGATTTCCCGTGCTGTCTTCTGTATCTCTTCATTGGTATTTGCAGAATTCAGATTGTAGAATACCGAGCTCACACGCGTTAATAGTGCTCCCGACTTATCCATCGCCACAATGGTATTTTCAAAGGTAGGCTTCGATGAGCGGTTCGCAATCGCGTTTATTTCCGCCTCATGCTGCTTGATGCCCTCTAATATTGCCGGCTTAAAATGCTCGTTCTGTATACGGTCAAAAGGCGGGACCTGATGAGGGGTGGTATATTCTTTAAAAAAAGGATTCATAGTGCTTGTTTGAGTAAATGCATATTGGCTGGTACAAAGGCCGAATGCGAGCGCTGCAGTTAAGAATTTTGTCTTATTTATCATATGCTGTTAATATCTCCGCAAAAGTAGTTAGCTTTCATGGATTTGTATAATCTGTACCGTGGATATTACCATTTATTAAAAAAAACTCCTGCTAAATTCGTAATTCAAGAGTTTTGGAACATTTACACTCTCTATTATTTTCCAGCTGATCAGTTCATCGACAAAGTCAGGAACCTTATAACCTGATGCCTGAGATGCTTTAGAATAAAAGACCTGTTTTTGCGGATGTTGCGGAGTGACTGCATGGAAGATATGGCCAAATGCCCGTCTCTCCAAAATCGCCGTCGTGATTCGCAGGCAATCGTCCAGGTGAATCAGATTGACAGGTGCTTGTCCGTTAGGAATATCGGTTTTGCCAGCGAAAAATCTTCCCGGATCCCGGCCAGGCCCGATTAGTCCTGAAAAACGTATTACGGTTGTTTGGAAGAAACTGCAATCTTGCAGGCAGCTTTCTGCAGCGAGAATTGCTCTACCCGATGATGTTTCAGGAGAGGGAACATCCTTTTCGGTAAGGACGCTGTTGGTCTCTGAAAATACGGAGGTCGAGCTGATGAAAATAACCTGCTTCACGGGAGTGCCCCGCAAAAGTTCTGTTAGTCGCCTGATCTTACCTGCATAGTCGTCTCCGCTACCGGTTCTCAACTTAGGAGGAATGCCAAGGATCAAGATCTCACTCTGGAAAAAGTCGCCGGCATCCCCGTCCTGGTCCAGGCTAAAGAGATGGGCTTCTATACCAGCCGATCGGATATCTGCTAATTTGCCCGTTGTAGTGGTGGAACCTTTCACCTGATGCCCTGCATCTACCAGTTGTTTTGCAAGAGGGTAACCAAACCAGCCGCAGCCAAGAATACTCACCGTATACCGTTTCGTCATATCATTGGAACGTTTTTCCAAATGTAAAAATTACTGCTTCGCAATGGCTAAGTTTGTCGAAAAGAAGTAAAATGGCGTTTAAGTATACACACGATCTGATAAATCAGGGATTGACCTATGCTGCTTACAGGAAAAAGATTGTAAATCAGCTTGCCGAACAGGATTCAGCTCAGGAGAGCGTCCGAAAACTGTTAAAATATACAGCTAAAAACGAAGGCAGGATGACCGCCATTGATCAGAGCCTGAGGCTTATCCCGGACGTGCTGAATATACTCAAGGATGCTAAGCCCGTGACCTGGTTGGTTCTTACAGAAGGTTGGTGTGGCGATGCTGCAAGCAGCATACCTGTTATAGCCGCAATAGCGGCACAATTCCCCGATAAAATAGATCTGCGTTTGGTCTTCCGGGATGAAAATCCCGAGCTGATGAATGCGCACCTAACTAATGGGGGGAAGTCTATTCCGAAGCTCGTTGTGTTAGATGAATCTTTAAATTTCTTAACGAGCTGGGGACCCAGGCCCCAGGCACTTCAGGATCAGATGGAAGTGTGGAAAGCGGAGTATGAGAACGACTTTACAGCGCTTATCAGGAAAGTGAACAGCTGGTACGATGAAGATGGAGGTGTATCCATACAGAAGGAGATTTGCAAGATGATGGCTGATCAGTCAATGGGACTACAGTCTGTATAACCCTGCCAACATATATTTAATTTATAAACAACGGGAGCCTGACATCCAAACACAAACTTATCTTCTAGGAAAGTGCTTATTATGAATGTTTTCCGAAAACCTCAAATCCCATGCATGACAAGATCCGCAGTTTGGCATGCAAATTGACCTGAATGGCATACATACATTAATTTAAAAATATGAAAAAGTCATTTAAACTATTCACAGCGGCAGCTTTTGCTTTAGGCACTTTGTTATTTTCTACAAATTCGAATGCGCAGGATTCTCAAGCCTGGAGATTAGGTGTAGGCGTAAGTGCTGGTGCAGCTACTGATAATCCTTTCGGACTAGTGCTTGGAGGTGATGTAAAATTGCAGAAAGACTTCGTAGGTCCTGTGTCTGCAACCCTGACAACAGGTTATACCAATTTTTTCTTGAAGGATGATTACAATGGATCTGACCTTGGTATTATCCCATTAAAAGCTGGTATTAAAGTTTTCCTAACCCCTAACTTTTATGCAGGCGGTGAAGTAGGTGCTGGATTTGGAACCAAAGACGGAGCTGAAACTTCTTTCGTATGGGCACCAGCCATAGGTTGGGGATTCGGTAACGGTTTAGATCTTGGTATTAGATATGAAGACTATACGAAATACAGCAGCGCAAAGCAAGTTGCTTTACGTGTAGCTTACGGATTCAACCTGAGCAAGTAATTAGTTCAGATTAATTAAATCAAGAGGTGGTTGAAGCAAAGAGCTTAACCGCCTCTTGTTATTTTACAAGTTCTGCATCCATCAGAAACAGTTCTGACCGATAATCCCCCGTCTCATTTAGTACAAGTTTTCCCTTTATCTTAACGGGTTTGTCACTATAGCGCACAGGTTTTTTTGAATGTACCTCGATCATCGCCGGAACATCGCCCTCTCCGCAAAACTGACATTGATCTGTAGGTAAGACCGACAGCATGAATAAAGAATGATTCATGCCGGCTTTCACCGGTATAATATACCCTGGAAACTCCAAAACCTTATTTTCGAGAGCTTTTAGCGCCGTTGGAAAGGACGCAGCCCAAACTTTTTTGCTGTTCAGCTTGTAAGTACGGTCAGCAATCAGTTCCCATGTCTTAGTCATTAGCGGTATGTCACCGACATGCTGAGATTTTGCGCAAAAGGAGTACAGAATAAATACGGCTACAATAGCAGTTCTTTTTAACGCATGCATAAAGGATGTTCTTTTTCTTCTTAATGACGCAAAGGTAGCCAATCCATCTTTTGCAAGCATTATGTAGACATTGATATTGTAAAAGATTGATCTTTTAAGTTAAACTTGACAATATAAGGCCGGGTTGGAGCGTTTCTTGATAAATATTATATTATTTTTGAAAAAGTATTATTAGTTGTAACAATCATCATTGTTCTTCAGTATAAACGAGACTAGACCCCATCATCGCATACACACATAAGTAATGGTTAAGTTATTTGCAGGCGGATTTCCCCGCGATTTAGAAGAAATAGAATTAAAAGACATCTTCGAGCAATTTGGAACAGTTGATTCTGTTAATATTGTGAGGGACAAACACACAGGCATAAGCAGACGGTTCGGTTTTGTGAACATGCCTAATGAAGAAGAAGCCAGTATTGCACTTCAAAGTTTACATGAAGCAAGTATCGACCAGGATGTCATCAGCGTCACCTACGCAGATGACCGCAAAAAAGAAAAACCTGCACCAAAACCGGCTGCCCGGAAAATAGAATATAAGGCGAGGCCCAAGGTCTATCAAAAGGTTACCAGACCCGGTGAGCGTGTTGGCGGTAAAAGACCAAGAAAACGAATTTAATAGTAAAGCTATCCTCCGGGATGGCTTTTTTTATTTAGCGTCCCTTCGTATCTCAATCAGTTTAAACATTATAACGGTAATGCTGTAATTAATAGGTGCAGATTATTGCCAAACTAATGCCAAATGAAGACATATGAAAACACTAAGTAATCGTCAGATCGCCATTCTAACAGAGAATGGCTTTGAAGAGGTCGAACTGACCAGTCCAATGCAGGCTTTAAAGGATGCCGGTGCAACCGTTCATATAGTGTCTCCTCAGAAGGAGAAGGTAAAAGCCATGAAAGATCATGACTGGTCAATTGAAATTCCGGTGGATAGACATGTTTCCGAAGTAAGTGCCAGCGACTATGACGGCCTCGTCTTGCCAGGAGGTGTCTTTAATCCTGACCAGTTGAGGATGAATGATCAGGCAATCCGTTTTATAAGCGAATTTTTTGAAGCCGGAAAACCCGTGGCGGCGATATGCCACGGACCTCAAGCGCTGATCAACGCCAACGTCGTCCGCGGCCGGGATATCACCTCATATCCATCTATTAAAACCGATCTGATTAATGCAGGTGCTAACTGGCAGAATCTCGAGGTGGTAGTCGACAATGGCCTTGTCACCAGTCGTACGCCAGAAGATCTTCCCGCATTCAACAAAAAGATGTGCGAAGAATTCGCTGAAGGCATCCATGAAGGGCAAAAACCCTGAGACGAAAGATTTAATCCGAAACGTTTCAGATCTTGTCATTTATCTAACTACTGGCAGCACCCTAAAAGTGCTGCCTTTTTACATAATCAGCTATCGAATCGTGGCTTTTTTTGGTGCTCTTGTGTCGTTGATGTATATATTTTAGTCTTTTTCGAAGTTTTTTTGCTCAAAATGGTATTGATACCCCCAATTTGTTGTGATATTTTCCTTTCTTTAAAGGAAAATGGACTATAGGTAGTCTGTCCCCTCTTAGAAAAATATATGAACGAACTGATTAACAAAATCAACAGCGTTGTTTGGAGCGACGCTCTCATTATCTTATGTCTCGGTGCAGGAGTTTACTTTTCTGTCATAACACGGTTCTTGCAAGTTAGATTTCTGCGCGATATGGTTGGTTTGTTATTCAACGGTCAGGCATCAGACAAAGGAGTAAGTTCCTTTCAGGCGTTCAGTATAGCTATAGCGGGAAGAGTGGGAACAGGTAATATCACGGGTGTGGCCACGGCGATCGCCATGGGAGGGCCTGGTGCCATCTTTTGGATGTGGACAATTGCTTTTCTCGGAAGCGCCTCTGCTTTTATTGAGGCCACATTAGGGCAAATCTATAAACAGGTCAAAGACGGCCAATACAGGGGCGGCCCCGCATTCTATATTGAGAAGGGCCTGGGAATGAAATGGTATGCTGCGCTTTTTGCTGTAGCCACTATTCTCAGTACAGCTCTTTTACTTCCGGGCGTGCAGAGCAACAGCATCGCCACAAGTATCCATACAGCTTTTGACATTTCGCCTGCAGTGACGGGGGTAGGCATAGCCGTTCTGCTCGCCCTGATCATCTGCGGAGGAGTCAGAAGGATTGGCAAAGTGGCTGAAATTGTAGTCCCTTTTATGGCGGCCGCATATATCCTTATGGCTGTTGTTATCATCTGTATGAACATCACAGAGGTGCCTGCAATGTTCGGATTGATCTTTCGGTCTGCGTTTGACCTCGAGCCGGCATTTGCAGGAATCTTCGGACTAGCTGTTTCCTGGGGCGTAAAGCGTGGAATCTACTCCAATGAGGCCGGGCAGGGAACAGCCCCCCATGCTGCTGCTGCCGCTGAAGTTACGCATCCGGTAAAACAAGGTTTGGTTCAGGGATTTTCCGTCTATATAGATACGCTTTTCGTATGCACAGCTACCGCCTTTATGATCCTGTTTACCGGGCAATACAATGTGGTGAATCCCGCAGGGGGATTCCTCGCCGAAAACATGCCTGGGGTTCCGGTTGGTCCTGAGTTTACCCAACGTGCTGTGGATACCTATTTCCCTGCACTCGGCGCGGGATTCGTCGCTATCTCGCTTTTCTTCTTCGCATTTACAACCATAATTGCTTATTACTATATCGCAGAAACGAACCTTAGCTACCTTGATAAAAAGGAGAAAGGCAAATGGATAGTATGGGTACTACGTGTCGTGATCATTTTTGCCGTCTTTTACGGCTCAATACGGACCGCCGAACTTGCATGGGCGGTAGGCGACATAGGCGTCGGTATCATGGCATGGTTAAATATCGTCGCGATCTTTCTCCTTCGTAAACCTGCGATGCTGGCCCTTAAAGATTATGCAGCACAGAAGAAGCTTGGTGTTGATCCTGTTTTTAGTGCCAGGAAGCTGGGGATAAAGAACGCCGACGAATGGGATAAGGACTAGTCTCCTGCACACCGCATCCTTATACAGGCCATTGTAATATAAGGGAGACTGCTCTCCCTTATATTACAATGGCCTGTAGCTTTTAAGAAAGGAACCTCATTTTGATACGAAATGTCGAAATTATGAAACATATTATGTGATTTCTTAAAATGATATTACTTCTATTTGTGAGGTAATATCATTTAAGAAATTAATTCTATCGTATGCCTTCTTCAAATAATTGTTTTGCTGACATTTTATTTTTTTGAGGTAAAAACATTGCTCAAATACCTGATTAATATTTAGTATATTAGTTTATAACTACCAATTGAAAAAACCAAATTCAAACCGCCTATGGCAATCAATCCGTCCTGGTTTATTGAGGCACTCTTCCCTGTAAAATAGTAACGCTTAATCATTTTTAATCAAACCCCTATGAGATCAAACCACATGAATTAAAGTCAAGCTGTACACATTTTAAAAATTAGCCAATTCTTCAAAATGTACAAACTCCAAACTAATCAAAAGAACCTATGCAAAGAAAATTACTAAGGGTATGCCAGCCTGCTGGCATCCGTGTTATGGGTGAACATTGGTACCCAAAACTGCAATCGAAATTATCACTGATGATGATGTTCTTTCTCCTGTCATCAGCTGCATTTGCTCAAACCAATGTATCGGGACGAGTGACCGATGAGAGCAATCAACCCCTGATCGGTGTAACCGTAACCGTAAAGAACGTCAAAGGTGGCACGCAAACTGATGCCAACGGGCGATATACGCTGAGCGTACCCAACGCATCCGCAACGCTCGTCTTCCGCTATATTGGCTACCAGAACCGGGAAATAGTCGTCGGCAGTCAGACGGTTATCAATGTCCAGATGGCCGCCGCAGGCAGTGAGGCCCTGGAAGAGGTCGTCGTGGTAGCTTACGGTACCCAAAAGAAAGCGACTATATCCGGTGCCATCAGCAATATTCAGGCAGCAGACATTGTGCGTACACCTGCAGTCGCGGCAACAAGTGCACTGGTTGGCAAGATTCCCGGCGTGACAGCACGTACATCAGATGCTCGCCCGGGTAACGGAGCAAGTCTTCAGATCCGTAACCTGGGTAACCCGCTATATGTAATCGATGGTGTAGCCTATAGTACCAGCAATGGTACCGATGCCTTCGGTTACAATACAGGAATTTCCGGGGTGAATGCCTTCAACCAGTTAGGGATAGACGACATCGAAAGTATCACCGTTTTGAAAGATGCATCAGCTTCTATCTACGGATTAGCTGCAGGTAATGGTGTAGTTCTCGTTACTACAAAAAAGGGAAGGAAGGGCGATAAACCAACGTTAGGGGTTTCTGGGTATTACGGTTTTCAGAATTTTACTCGCTTCCCAAGACCCGGGAATGCGGGTCAATATGTACGCGGACGTCTGGAGTCAGAACAAAACCTCGGACGTAATCCCGCTGACCTTTATTCACCCGAAGAACTGGCTAAGTGGGAAGCTGGCACGGAGCCTGGATATCAGAACAACGATTACTATGATTTCGTAGTGCGTCCAAACGTTCCGCAATATTACGTAACAGCAAACGCTTCAGGCGGAACCGAGAATTCTACATATTATTTGTCTTTAGGTCATCTGAATCAGGATGCTACTATAAAGGACTTCAATTTTAACAGAACCAATCTGCAGGCCAATATCTCGAGTACCATACTAAAAGGCCTCACAGTAGGCGCTCAGATCAGCGGAAGAATCGAAGACCGACATAACGTAGGTGTACCGGGCTTGGATGACTTTTTTAACCCGCTGCTTAGTATCGGCAGTATGTGGCCAACTGAAACACCCTATGCTAATAATAATCCGGCATATATTAATCAGACACACAATGTAAATGTAAATCCCGCCACTTATCGTGACGACGTGACTGGTTACATTGACAACATTACGAGGGGGGGCAGTGCAAAGTTCAACGCGCAATACGACTTTGGATTCGGCTTATCGGCTAAGGGCCTGTATTCTTACGATTACAGCAACGAAGATTTTGAAGGTTTTGAATACACCTACCCTGCCTATATTTACGATCCCGTCACAGGCACATATAATGACAGGGCGCCTAACGGTGCTCTCTATGGAAATCAAAATCCCTGGAGAGAGCGGCATAAGAGGAACGTAATAGCAAAGTTTGCTCAGTTCCAGCTGAACTATAGCAAACAAATCAAGGAGCACTCTATAGCAGCGCTGGTTGCATTTGAACGTAAAGAAGCAACTAACGACTACCTGGCTTTGCACTCCGTTCCTCCGAACAATATTATTCCTACTCAGGTATTCGCTGACCTCGATTACATTGGCGACACCCATTACGAAGAGGCTTTCGAAGGATACGCCATGCGTCTTAATTACGATTATAAAAAGAGGTACCTATTGGAAGCGGTAGCTAGATACGACGGATCTTTTCTCTATAACTCAGGAAACCGGTTCGGGTTCTTTCCAGGAATCTCCTTAGGTTGGCGCCTTTCCGAAGAGAGCTTCTTCAAGAAGATTTTTAAAGAAAGTGTAAATGACTTTAAGCTAAGAGTGTCTTACGGTGAAACCGGTACCTCTCTTCAGGATGTAAACGGAAATTACTATTCTCCATCACCTTTTGCTTACCTCGGGGGATATAATGTAAATGCAGGTAACGCAGTTTTTGACGGTACTTTCTACAATGGAGTAGCACCAAGAGGTTTACCGACAACCAACATATCGTGGCTAACCAACGAGATGACTAACATAGGTATTGATTTTACAGTGTTTAGAAATTTCACGGGCCAGTTTGATGTCTTCAGACGTAAACGTTCAGGATTTCCTGCAGCAAGGTATGATGTTGTTTTGCCTACAGAGGTTGGCTACGGGTTGCCGGAAGAGAATTTGAACTCGGATATTACTCAGGGTTTAGACGGCTTTATTACCTACAGCAGCAAAGTTGGACAGGTAGAGTTTTCCATAGGCGGTAACGCAACACTCGGAAGAACGAAAGATAATTATATCTATAAGCCACGTTTCGGTAATTCATACGACGAATATCGGAATGACAGGACCGATCGTTGGCAAAACGTTAACTGGGGACACCACATAGTAGGCAGGTTCCAGTCTGAACAAGAGATTAATGATCACCCCGTTAACATTGACGGACAAGGAAACAGAACTTTGCTGCCGGGGGACCTTATTTATGAAGACTTAAACGGAGACGGAATTATTAACGGAATGGACATCAAACCTATTGGTTATGCCGAAGGTACTTTGCCATACTTCAATTATGGAGTAAACGGAAGAGTCAGCTTCAAAGGCTTCTCTCTGGCATTTGATTTTATGGGAGCTGGTATGCAGACTTATTTCAGGGACTGGGAACTGAAGTATCCATTCCAGAATAATGGAAACTCACCGGCGTATATGCTTGAAGACAGATGGCATAGGGCGGATCCTTATGATCCGAACAGCGCCTGGATATCAGGCACCTATCCTGCTTTAAGAAAGGATAATACAGAACTTTCGATTTTTAGAAGTCCGCTGAGCGGCAGTACCCGCAACGATTTCTGGACTACCAATATCAATTATTTCCGGCTGAAAAACCTCGAGTTAGGGTATACATTTCCAAAAGCACTGATTCAAAAAGTGAACATCTCCGCTCTGAGGATTTATGTAAATGGTTCTAACCTGTTCTCTTTTGATAATGTGAAAGACTATGAAATAGATCCCGAAATCTCCGCCACTAATGGACTGATCTATCCGCAGCAGAAGATCTATACGTTTGGCTTTAATCTAACACTTTAAGACCATTACGATTATGAAAAATATATCAAAATATTTGGCTCTTTGCCTGGTGCTCACCCTGAGTATAACTTCATGTGAAAAGGATTACTTAGAGAGGGAGCCAACAACTATAGTAACAGACGAACAACTTTGGGAGGACCCGAAGCTTATTGTTGGCTTATTAGCAAACTACTATAACCGCCTTCCTACAGACATGGGCCTCAATGATCAGGCAGGTTCTCAATGGAGGAATATGGCAGATTATGATGATGCTATGTGGTCTGGTAGCTCGAACGATGAATTTCGAAACAATATCGTATCCTACCCGGCCACGCGATGGCGGTTATATGACTATGGTTTTGTCAGGGATCTCAATCTCGCGATCGAAAACGTAGACAAGTTTGGTTCCGCTACACTGAACGAGGCCCAGAGGACACAGCTTAAAGCGGAGTTCCGATTTATTCGGGCCTATCTGTATTTCGAAATGGTTAAGAGGATGGGAGGTGTTCCTCTCATTACAACGCAGTTGCTCTACGATTTCAGCGGCGATCCTACCTATCTGCAGCAGCCTCGTGCTAAGGAGGCCGAGGTCTATGATTTTGTAGCTGCAGAGCTCGACGCAATAAAAAATGATATAGCAAACGAAGGTAGCACTGGTAGAGCCAATAAATATACTTGCATGGCTCTTAAGAGCCGTGCGATGCTTTATGCCGGAACCATCGCAAAATACAACGCCTTGCTGACACCCAATGTTGTTACTCCCGGTGGTGAAGTCGGCATTCCTGCATCCAGAGCTGCGGAGTACCTGCAGAAATCACTGGATGCTTCTAAAGAGGTCATAGCTGGTCCCTATTCGCTATATAAAAACAACCCTAATCTTGGCGAGAATTTCTACGAGGCGGTTGTCAAAAAGACCAATAATCCGGAAGTGATTTTTGTAAGAGACTTTTTAAGCTCAAAGGCAAAAAAACACTTCTTTACTTATGAGAACATCGCGAGAGGTATCCGTGAAGATAACCTGAGTTCTTCGAGTATCGTTCCCTCGTTAAACCTGGTGGAGAACTACGAATATCTCGATGGAAGCCCGGGAATCTTAAGGACCCGGAATGCCGCTAATACGGATTATATCTACTACGATAATACAACAGATATTTTCGCTAACAAAGACGCTCGTCTTTACGGTACCGTTATTTACCCCGGAGCCCCTTTTCGTGGTTTGACGGTCGATATGCAGGCCGGAGTGATGAGGTGGGACGCCGGGTCGGGTTCGTATCAGACAATAGAAGGACCAGATCTGGGTACAAACTATACGGATGGAAAGCCGCTAATCGCTGCCTCGGGTCCTCACCGTTCCATTCAGGAGGTCTCCAATACCGGTTTTTACCTGCGTAAATATGTGGACGCTAATGGCGGAGCCTCAACGCGCGGTATCCAGAGCGATGTCTGGTGGGTATGGTTTCGTCTTGGCGAAGTTTATCTGAATGCAGCAGAAGCAGCGTTTGAGCTTGGACTGAGTAACGAGGCTTTGACTTACGCCAATGCAATCCGTGAAAGAGCCGGCTTTCCAGCAAATAGCCTCACTACAGCAACAATCACCTTAGACAGGATAAGAAACGACAGGAGAAATGAGCTGGCTTTTGAAGATCATCGTGTATGGGATCTCAAGCGATGGAGACAAGCAGACAAGGTTTGGAATGGAAATGCAAACAATCCTAGCGATGTCGTCTATGCGCTGTATCCTTATCGCGTTGTGCGGCCTGGCGATCCTGCCCGGGACGGAAAGTATGTATTTGTAAAAATGCGTGCTCCCAAATTCGGATCACCCCGTTTCTTTCAGATCTTCAATTACTATTCCTCCATTGATCAAGGGGTAATTAACAGCAATCCTAAAATTGTTCCTAATCCATTTAACTAGTCAGACAATGAAAATTAAGCCATATTTATATATCCTATTGTTCATGGTGGCGGTAGGTAGCATAGGATGCGCGAAAGATAATTACGACGAACCGCAATCTATGCTCTCTGGAAGAGTTGTTTATGAGGGCCAGCCTATCGGTTTAAGGTCTAATGGTGTGCAACTGGAATTGTGGCAGCGCGGCTATGCCTTCTTCTCGAAGATCCCTGTTTATGTTAATCAGGATGGATCTTTTTCGGCGCGCTTGTTTGACGGAGACTATAAGTTGACGCGACAGAATGGCGTCGGTCCCTGGATCAATAATGCCGATTCAATAGACGTTCAGGTCCGTGGCAATACTGTTGTTGATGTTCCGGTTACACCCTATACTTTCGTGAGAAGTGCAACTTATCAACGAAACGGAACAACCATCACAGCGACCGCCAACCTTCAAACGGTAAGTACAGCCAATCCGCTTGAATCCGTCAGATTGTATGTTTTCAGAACAGCATTGGTAGATGACGTAAACCAGAATGCGATAACTATAACAGAAGCTTCTGCCATACCCAATATCGCTCAGCCAGTCATAATGAACGTAACAGTTCCCGCAGCTCTGGCTAATCTTGATGCGGTATACGTCCGAGTCGGAGTAAAGACCGCGGGAGTTGCAGAACTCGCTTATTCCCCAGCAGAGAAGATTGCTCTCAGGTAGTATCCAATCACACACCGGATATAGCAGAACCAATCTGCAATATCCGGTGTGTTCCCCTAATTAATTGTTTACTTGACGCTTCTATATTTTTATTTACCTTAGTCTGGCTAACTAACAAATTTTATGAATCCAAATCGCCCTGCCTTACTCATTGAAGTTCCGGGTCCAATTAAATTCCAATGAAAAAAACCTCACTATCACTTCTGATCGCCTTTCTTGGCGTAAACCTGAGCGTAAACGCACAAACAGCTGTGACGATCGACGTCAACACAGCGAGTGCAAAAACGGTTATCAGCAAAGACATCTACGGTCACTTTTCCGAGCACCTGGGGCGCTGTATCTACGACGGGTTCTGGGTTGACCCCGCAATGAATGTTCCGAAAAAAGACCGTATCCGTCTCGATATCGTCGATGCGCTCAAGAAGATCAAAGTCCCCAACCTCCGATGGCCGGGAGGCTGCTTTGCTGATGAATACCATTGGCGAGACGGTATAGGCCCGCGCGAACAGCGTCCTAAAATGGTCAACACCAACTGGGGCGGCGTCGTTGAAGACAACAGCTTCGGTACGCATGAATTCCTGGAACTCTGTGCCCTGCTCGAATGTGAGCCTTACATTGCCGGAAACGTCGGCAGCGGAACAGTAGAGGAGATGGCCAAATGGGTAGAGTACCTGAATTTCGACGGCATAAGTCCGATGGCTAACCTTAGAAAAGAAAACGGCCGGGAAAAACCATGGAAAGTAGCTTTCTGGGGTGTTGGTAACGAAAGCTGGGGCTGCGGTGGTAACATGACTCCTGAGTACTACGCCGACCTGTACAAAAGATATGCTACGTATGCGCGTGACTATCCGGGTGCGCCACTGAAGAAAATTGTCAGCGGGGCAAACTCATGGGACGTAAACTGGACGGAGGTGCTCATGAAAAACATCCCGATCCGCGACATGTGGGGCGTATCCCTGCATTACTATACACTGCCTACGGGCAACTGGGGTAAGAAAGGTTCCGCTACCGTATTTGACGAAAAGGAATATTTCCAGACGATGAAAAATGGACTGGCGATGGACAGCCTCGTGAAGAAACACTCCGAAGTGATGGATAAATATGATCCTCAGAAGAAGGTTGCCCTTGTGGTCGACGAGTGGGGGGTATGGACTGACGTAGAGCCCGGAACAAACCCTGGATTTCTATATCAGCAAAATACCATGCGCGACGCACTGATAGCAGGATCTACATTGAATATTTTCAACAATCACGCCGAAAGGGTAAAGGTGGCTAGTCTAGCTCAAACAGTAAATGTTTTGCAGGCACTGATCCTGACCGAGAAGGAAAAAATGCTGCTTACACCTACCTACCATGTTTTCGACTTGTACAAAGTTCACATGGATGCCAAACTGATCCCTCTCAACTTTAAGAGCCCCGATTATGAAGTAGCTGGAAACAGAATTCCTGCAGTCAATGCGTCCGCTTCTATCGATTCAAACGGCGTGGTGCATATCACCCTGGTGAACCTCGACCCGAAAAAGAAAATCAACATTAACACGGCCTTGAATGGCTTGAAATGGTCAGGTGTAACCGGACGTATCGTTACATCTCCTAAATTCAACGACTATAACTCCTTTGATAACCCTAATAAAATCGTCGCCGCCCAGTTCAAAGGGGCGAAAAAGAACGGTAACCAGTTGAGAGCAGAGCTTCCTCCGCTCTCCGTTGTCGAGTTAACACTGAAATAGATAAATATGATTTCAAAGGCAAATAAATGCACAGGACTGCTCGCTTTAGCGGCAGTCCTTGCCACCTGTGCGGTGACTACCGGAAGTGCCCAGACTCCAAAGGTTTTCACAATCAAAGCAAACGAAATAAAAGCGGAAGTTGCACCCACCATGTGGGGGCTGTTCTTCGAGGATATTAACCAGGGTGCAGACGGTGGTCTTTACGCCGAACTGGTGAAGAACAGGTCTTTTGAGTTCGATGTTGCCGGAATGGGTTGGAAAGAAATTAAAGATAAGGATGCGGAAGGCAGTGCCCTCTACCAGAACCGTGGCAATGCCAATCCTGCGAACAGGCGGTATGTTCAGTTAAAATCTGAATCCGGCCGCTACGGTCTGGCCAACGAAGGATTTAAAGGGATGGGTATCAAGCAGGGCATGCAATACGACTTCTCGGTTCTGGCAAGGCAGCACGAAGGCCGCTCAGGCAGCCTCCTTGTTGAGCTGGTCGACGAGAAAGGTACTGTGATCGGCTCCACATCAGTGAAGCCGGCCAGCACAGACTGGGCAAAGTACACTGCGTCTTTCGTAGCGAGTGCGACGGTTCCGAAAGCAAGCCTCAATGTCGTGCTGACCGAGAAGGGCGGCATGGATCTGGACATGATCTCTTTATTTCCAAAAGATACCTGGAAGGGGAGAAAAGGCGGTTTGCGTGCCGACATGGTACAGCTGCTCGCTGATATGAAACCCGGGTTCTTTCGGTTTCCCGGAGGATGTATCGTTGAAGGACGTACGCTTGATGAACGCTTTCAATGGAAAAAGACCATTGGAAAGCCTGAAGACCGCGAGCTGATCATCAACCGCTGGAATGTAGAGTTCAAACACCGGCTTGCACCCGATTACTTCCAGTCCTTCGGTCTTGGCTTCTTCGAATATTTCCAGCTTTGCGAAGATATAGGTGCATCTCCCTTGCCTATCTTGAACGCAGGTATGGCCTGCCAGTTCAATACCGCGGAGGTAGTTCCTCTCGACGAGCTGCAGCCCTATATCCAGGATGCCCTGGATCTCATTGAGTTCGCTAACGGGCCTGCCTCATCTCCCTGGGGAAAGAAGCGTGCTGAAATGGGGCATCCTGAACCCTTTAATATGACCATGATCGGTGTAGGGAACGAAAACTGGGGCCCGCAGTATATCGAACGGCTGAAGGTGTTCACCAAAGCGATCAACGATAAATACCCCGGCATCAAAATTGTGAACAGCTCAGGTACTGATCCGAGCGGCGACCGTTTCGACTATCTCGACAAGGAGCTGAGAGCCATGAACGTCGATATTATCGACGAGCACTATTATCGCGCCCCTCAGTGGTTTCTCGATAACGCCGGGCGGTACGATAGCTATGATCGCCAGGGGCCAAAAGTATTCGCCGGCGAATATGCCGCTCAAAGTGTACGCATAGCAAGTCCCGATAACAAAAATAACTGGCACTGCGCCATGTCGGAAGCCGCTTTTATGACTGGCCTGGAGCGCAACGCCGATGTCGTGGTGATGGCATCTTACGCGCCTCTTTTCGCACATGCCGAAGGCTGGCAATGGACTCCTGACCTGATCTGGGTAGACAACCTTCGCTCTTACGGGACCGCTAACTATCAGGTGCAGAAGCTATTCTCGCTAAACAAGGGTACCCACGTTGTTCCGGTGCTGTTGGACAATAAAGCCGTTTCGGGACAGGAAGGATACTATGCATCCGCTACCATAGACCGCAAAACCAACGAGCTGATCCTGAAAGTTGTTAATTCAACAGGCAAGAGGCAGAGCGGTGCTTTTCTGATCGATGGAGCGAATAAGGTGCAGGGTAAAGGCTCCCTTACTGTGATAAGCAGTGCCGACCTGGAAGCCGTAAATTCATTTGAAGCACCCGATACGATCAGTCCGAAGGTCTCTCCGATCTCTATAAAGAACAAGCGGATAAACCTCGACCTGAGCCCGTATTCGGTCAATATGGTCAAGGTAAAAATCTAAATATCATGAAGAAGCAGATCCTGATTCTGTTCATCTATCTCGTTTCGGGTCTCACCTCCAGAGGGCAGGGACTCGAAACCGATATCTCTGTCCACGACCCCGTCATGATCAAAGAAGGAAACCGGTATTACCTGTTCTGCACAGGACGGGGAATAGCCGTATGGTCATCTGCCGACATGAAGAACTGGAGGAGAGAAAAGCAAGTCTTCGAAGAAGCCCCTCCCTGGGCGGTGGCAGCGGTGCCGGGGTTTAAAAACCATATCTGGGCACCCGACATCAGTTATTGGAATGGTCAGTATTACCTCTATTACTCGATCTCGGCCTTCGGGAAGAATACCTCCGCCATCGGGCTCGCGGTGAATAAAACACTCAATCCGGAAAGCTCCGATTATAAGTGGACAGACAAAGGAAAAATCATTCAGTCGTATCCGGGCATAACCAACTGGAATGCCATAGACCCCAATCTTATCACAGACAAAAAAAACAATCCATACCTTTCCTTCGGCTCCTTTTGGGATGGGCTTAAGCTGGTGAAACTCAGTAATGACCGGCTGCAGGTTCTGGGCGACACCATACACCTGCAAACCATCGCCAGCAGAAAAACAAATCCCAACCAGCAGGCTAATCCTCCGGCGGTCGACAATAATCCCCCTGACGCTGGTGGCAATGCGATAGAAGCCCCCTTTATTTTTAAGAAAAATAGCTATTATTACTTGTTCGCCTCCATTGATTACTGTTGCAAGGGAGCGAACAGCACGTACAAGATGATAGTAGGTCGCTCCCGCGATGTAACCGGACCCTATCTGGACAAAGAAGGGCGCGACATGAAGACAGCCGGAGGAACGCTTCTGATGGCCGGTAACGATGAGTGGCACGGCGTAGGACACAATGCTGTTTGCCATTTCGATGGTGCCGACTATCTGATCTATCACGGCTACGATGCGAAGGATAACGGCAGGCCCAAGCTGCAGATTAAGATGTTGCAATGGGATAAGCGGGGCTGGCCGCAAGTGCAGGCTAATTAGAATTTAAATAAACCAGTTCATGATGATTAGAGACCTAAAGAAATCCTGTTTCTTTCTGCTGCTATTTGCCGGCTCCTCAGCGGTAGCGCAGGTTAAAAGTTTTAAGATAGCAAGCCCCAACGAGAAGATCGTCCTGACCTTTAATGTCAGTGTCAGCGGCGAACCGAGTTATGCCATATCCCGGAATAATGTACAGGTGCTCGAGCCATCCAAGCTCGGCCTCGTGAGAGCAGACGGCGATTATTCGAGAAACCTGAGGCTGTTATCTGTATCGGGCCTCGAGGGTATAGCGGGACAGTATGAGACGCTCGTCGGTAAGCGCCGCGTCAACAGATACTCCGCTCACCAGCAAGTCTTCCATCTTAGCAACAGTGCGGGCAAAGCCCTTGACATGATATTCCGGGTGTCGGATGATGGCGTAGCATTCCGGTATTACTTCCCCGGTCAGTCTGCAGACCTGAAGAAGATCACCAACGAGCTTACTTCTTTCAACTTTCCTGAAAGAGCCAGAGGCTGGCTGCAGCCAATGGCCGATGCGCAGACAGGCTGGGAGCGGTCGAACCCCTCTTACGAAGAAAACTATGAGCAGGGAATTTCTGTCGGCACAAAGTCACCTATCCGTGCTGGGTGGGTATTTCCCGCGCTGTTTCAGAACGGCGATACATGGGTGCTCATTACGGAGTCGGCCTCTGAGGGGAATTACGCAGGTACCCGCCTGAAGCCTGATTCTCCTGCCGGTGAGTATAGTATCGGTTTCCCCCAGTCGCCCGAAGTGTTTTCTCCTCAGGCTGCTTTGTTGCCGGAGTCCAAATTGCCCTGGTACACTCCCTGGCGCATCATTGCCCTGGGCAGCCTCAAGACCATCACAGAGTCCACACTGGGCACAGACCTGGCCAAACCTACGGCTGAACGTGATCTCTCCTACATTAAACCCGGAAAGTCTGCCTGGAGCTGGGTGCTCATGAAAGACGACTCTACCGTCTACCATGTGCAGAAGCGCTTCGTTGACTATGCTGCCGATATGAACTGGGAGTACTGCCTGGTAGATGCGGAATGGGATAAGCGTATCGGTTATGAAAAGATCGCTGAGCTCTCGGAATATGCTCAGTCAAAGAAGGTGGGACTGATCCTTTGGTACAACTCCGCCGGTGCCTGGAACAGCACTCCTTACACGCCACGCAACCAGATGCTGACGCGCGAAAGTCGCCGCGCAGAATTCGCCAGGCTTCAGAAGATGGGAATCAAGGGAGTCAAGATCGATTTCTTCGGCGGAGACGGTCAATCGTTCATGCAATATTATCAGGACATTCTCCGCGACGCAGCCGATCACAAAATACTCGTGAACTTCCATGGTGCAACTTTACCGCGTGGACTGCAGGTTACCTACCCGAACCTGATGACGATGGAGTCGGTCAAAGGAATGGAATTCCGCACATTCGCCCAGGTAACAGAAGATATGCAGCCGGCGCATTGCACCACCATTCCGTTCACCCGGAACGTGTTTGACCCCATGGACTACACTCCAATGGTGCTCCACAAGATCCCCAACATCAAGCGAAAAACCAGCAACGGATTCGAGTTGGCGCTTCCCATATTGTTTACCTCAGGGATCCAGCACATGGCAGAAACCCCTGAAGGTATGGCGCATGTGCCGGATTACGTCAAGCAACACCTGAGGAGCCTTCCTTCTACATGGGACGATATTCGCTTTATAGATGGCTTTCCCGGTAAGCGTGCGGTGATCGCGCGAAAGTCGGGAAACAAGTGGTATGTAGCCGGCATCAACGGAGAGGGTACCGAAAAGGAACTGACCCTTGATCTTTCTTTTATTCCGGGAAAAGGAAAGATGATCACTGACGGAAAAGAAGAATTTTCGTTTTCGCAGGCTGATATTGTACCATCGCGCACTACAAGCGTAAAGCTGAAACCAGCTGGCGGCTTCGTGATGGTTTTTGAATAGTGAAATACTAAAAAGAGGTAATGAGGACTGATCAGACCACAAATTTAAACTTTAAAAACAAACCGAATCATTTTAAGGCGCTGCTAGTCGCAACGAGGCGCTTCCGGTATATTGACAGGCTCTTTGATGAAAAGCGTCTCAGGGGGCTTCTAAGTAGCCTCAAACGGGGCGCTCTGATACGCCGTCCTGGTCTGGGTTTTATTTTAGTCTTTAGCTGCGGGCTGGCAGCTTCCGCGCAGACGCCGGGTTCCCTGGAACGGGTCAAGCTCAGCTACGTTGGCGAAGGATGGGCAAACAACTCGGTGAACGCGGTGATCTTTCGCAAAAATTCCCTGGTCACGTGGCAAGATACGCAGTTCATCGCCTATTACGATAAAGATAGGAGAGTGGTACTGGGTAAACGTCGTGTAGGTGAAAGCCACTGGGAGATCCGGCCGACCCAGCATAAAGGCAATGCCGCAGATGCCCATAATTCCATCAGTATCATGGTAGACGGAGACGGCTATCTGCACATGTCCTGGGACCATCATGGTCATGTGCTGCGCTATTGCCGAAGCCTGGCTCCCGGCTCCCTGGAACTAACGGAGAAGATGTCCATGACGGGAAAGGTGGAGCAGAGTGTCACCTATCCGGAGTTCTACAAACTGGCCGATGGCAACCTCCTTTTTCTTTACCGGAACGGAGCTTCAGGGAGAGGTGATCTGGTGATCAATCGCTATGAAACAGCTACCAGGACGTGGACCCAGTTACACCAGAATCTAATCGACGGTGAAGGAAAACGCAACGCC
>NZ_JAZQRL010000047.1:0-18486 GCF_045629565.1 Arcticibacter sp. | reverse complement strand
GAAACGAAAAAAGCCTGTAAATCGACAATTTACAGGCTTTTAATTTATCCGCGGTGAGGGAGGGATTCGAACCCTCGGTACCGTTTCCAGTACGACAGTTTAGCAAACTGTTCCTTTCGGCCACTCAGGCACCTCACCCCTCTTTTCAGGGACTGCAAATATAGTAATTCAACCTATCCTTCAAAAAATATTTTCACAATTTGAAGCTTGATATCCAATCATTTTTCAGCTCAAGAACAAAGTCCCCTGACAGCTAAGCAGTTAATAATTGCAATTAAAAAAGAGTTTTTCTAAACTACATAGTCAATACGAACATGATAGATGCTCATTAGCATGTTTTTGAAGATAGAACGTATAGTGGCGATGTCTTTTAGCGTGATATTACAGTTATTTAATTGACCTTGCTCAAGCTTGTAATCAATGATACGGTCTACGAGGGCACTGATACTTTCTTTATTGGGCTCTTTCAGACTTCTGGAAGCAGCTTCAATAGAATCGGCAAGCATTAGTACCCCTGTCTCTTTAGAGAACGGAATAGGCCCCGGATAGCGGAAAATATTTTCATCAACAAACTTTTCCGGGAAATTTTTAAGGAATGATTGGTAGAAGTAATCCATCCTGGTATTCCCATGATGCGTTTTGATAAAATCTATCACGATCTCCGGCAGATGATTTTTCCTCGCTAATTCAACGCCTTTTGTAACATGCTGAATGATAATCTGCGCACTGGCCTCGTAGGACAATTTATCATGTGGATTAGATCCTACATTTTGATTTTCAATAAAATAATGCGGGTTTTCCATTTTTCCGATATCGTGGTATAGTGCCCCTGCCCGCACCAGCAGCGCATTACCTCCAACATTAAAAATTGCTGCTTCGGCAAGGTTAGCAACTTGCAACGAATGCTGGAAAGTACCCGGAGCCTTAAAGGAAAGCTCACGGAGCAATTTTGAATTGGTATTCGTAATCTCCATCAAGGTTACCTCTGAGGTAAGTCCGAACACCCGCTCAAACGCATAGATGAGCGGATACGCCAGGAGCGATAACAAAACACTGAATACGAACGGAATAAAACTCATCCACTCCAGACTGGAAAGGGTTCCGTTATTTCGGATAAGCGAAATACCGAAAAAGGCGACGATATAGGTACAGAGAATCAATATGGCGGAGATCAGCAACTGCTCGCGCTTCACCAGGTTTTTGATGCTGTAAATGGCAACCATACCTGCCGTTACTTGCAGAAAGGCGAATTCAAAACTATTGGGCACAAAAAAACCCGCAATGAGGACGACCAAAAGGTGAATGTTTAAAGCAAGCCGGGTATCAAACAAGATCCGGATGATGATCGGTACAATACAGTAGGGTATATAGTACAGATTGGGTATTTTCAAGCTAATCGCCCAGGAAAGGCTCACCAGCATCATGGTTATGACGACCAAAATGAGCGACATCTTTCGATTGTCTTCATAGATGTCCTTTCGGAAAAGCCGGAGAAAAACCATTAGCAGACATACGATCAGGCCACCTAAGACAAGCTGACCGATAAAGATTGCTTTACGGTTGCCGCTAAAATGCCTTTCTTCTTCGTACGTGCTCTTCAGCGACTCCAGTTTTTGATAAATCTCCTGACTGATTACTGCCCCGTTAGCAATTATCAATTCGCCCTGCTGCACCATGCCTCGCGTTGGCGAAAGATTTTTAAGCGCCTCTGCTTCCACTTTCTCGGTGAGATGTTCATCGTAAATATATGTTTGCTGAATATGATCTTTGATCAGTTTACTTAGCCAGGCCTTATTCTTAATGGCATTGGCCTCTTTAACCTGCTCATCAATATAGTCTTCGGCAGTTTCGAGCGTTAATACGCCAATGGTATTCATTTGCTTAGCCTCATTATTGCTGAGTAACGTAAAGTTGTAGTTGGTACCAGAACGCTGAAACTTTTTGACATGAGCCATGATCCCTTTCTCATAGACAGCCGCCAGAATACGTACTCCTACTTCCTGGTAGGTTTTCTTGAGTCGTTCTTCTTCCCCTGCGTTATCCCACTTAACGTCGAAGTCGCCAATGAATGCCTGAAACTCGGTTTTGAAAATATCTGATCGGTTATGGTATACGGGAAGCACTGATTTATATACTTCAGCTTTATCCTGCTCGATCTCGTCGAAGGTCTTCTCAATTGCGAAGCTGTATGGAGAAACCAGATCTTTGTTCATCCATACTTTTCCTTTCTCGTATTCGTACTTGAAGCGGGCATGCTTAGGCAAAAACATTGTTACAATAACAACGCAAGCTACCATCATGACATACTTTAACTTGGACCCGTACCGCCGGTATAAAAGGAGATGGTATTTTTTTTTTAGTTTTGCCACAGAAGTTCTTTATCTGTTCAAAAATAAGCAAGTTTTGATTAATTCTTCGTTTATATGAACCTATTGACTGAAAGAGAGATATGTCAAGGATAATTTTAATGTTTTTGCTGTTAGCAGGATTTGGGAAAGTGGCGTTAGGGCAAAAACCTTTGACTGATGCTCAGTTGTCAAAACTCAACGCTTACCAGGACACCCTGAAAGAACTTGCTTTCAAGGTAATTAACAGCCCGGACCAGTCGGAACGGTATGAATCTAACGCGATTATGGTTCGCACTTTGGTGAGGGCCTTACAGACACAAAATTCTTATACTTTCGAATTTGACTCGCTAAAGTCGCTCAGCATTCAACGATCACCAGATAACGCTTTTCGACTGTTTACATGGCATGTGATGAATCGCAACGGGACTTATCGCTTTTACGGAGCAATTCAGATGGAATCCTCCGATAAGCTGCAGCTTCACCCTCTTGTCGACTACTCAAATAACATCAACTCACCACAGGACACTTTACTGGATAATAACCACTGGCTGGGATCCCAGTATTATAAGATCATTCCCGTTAACAAAAACACGTCTTTGCCCTACTATATTTTGCTCGGATGGAAAGGCAACAACGTCAAATCCACAAAAAAGGTCATAGAAGTACTACGTTTCGAGAACAACAAACCGATCTTCGGCATGCCGGTATTTGAAGGAAAAGCGGCCCTCAACGGGAAACATCGGATCGTATTTGAATACAATCGTTCAGCTTCCATGATGCTCAACTATGAGGCGGGAGAAAACCGAATAGTTTTTGACCACCTTGCGGCGCCAGCTCCGGAGATGGGGAATAATCCTGCGTTGTTTGGTCCGGACTTATCGTATGACGGCTTAAAATTAGTTAACGGGAGATGGAAATTAACTCAAAACATTACATTAACTAATCAGGATTCAGAAATGGACGACTTGTATATTGATCCCAGAAAGAGAAACACGGAGATTATCAACAAACTGAAATAGCGCAATAGAACTTTATTTTAAAAAATTACTGATATTTGAGCCCTTCCACATGTTAGAAACGATTTTTCATACTAAAATTTATTCTTCTTAGCACTTCATGAAGAAATTACTGCTGTTACTGCTTATTTCGGGGAACACTTTTGCCCAGAGCACCCAGAACATTACACTGGAGGATATTTTCAAGAAAAATATATTTGCGCAGCGCTCTGTTTACGGACTTAATTCCATGAAGGACGGGAAGAGCTTCGCCTCCATTCAGCGTGACCCGCAAACCGGGAAAATATTTGTTGCTAAAAACAACTTTAGTGACGGCAAAATCAATAAGGCGTTGTATTTTCAGGAAGACCTTATACATCAATCTGATACACTGGAGCTCAGCACCGATTTTAGCAGTGATGAAAAAAAAGCACTTATCGCTCAGGATGAAGAACCGATTTATCGCCATTCGACAAAAGCTAATTATTACGTTTATGAGCTCGATTCTAAAAAAATTATCGAAGTTTCGTCCAGGGGCAAGCAGTCATTCGCCAGCTTCTCTCCAGATGGCAGCAAGATTGCATTCGTAAG
This sequence comes from Arcticibacter sp., assembly GCF_045629565.1. Taxonomy (GTDB): domain Bacteria; phylum Bacteroidota; class Bacteroidia; order Sphingobacteriales; family Sphingobacteriaceae; genus Arcticibacter. The sequence continues at coordinate 14,552 of NZ_JAZQRL010000047.1, read as the reverse complement.
AGACAATAATCTGTTTGTTAAAGACCTCGGGAACGATCTTGGAGAAACGCAGATCACCACTGACGGCTCTTTTAATCGGATTATCAACGGACAAAGCGATTGGGTATATGAAGAAGAATTCGCTTTCGCAAAAGCTTTTTTCTGGAGTCCCGATGGTCAGAGCATAGCATATTATAAGTTCGACGAAGCACTGGTTCCGGAGTACTCGATGACGATTTTCGATAAGCTGTATCCGACGGCGTATAAATACAAATATCCTAAGGCTGGTGAGAAAAACTCTGTTGTAAGTATTCACGTATATAGCCTGCCGAGGCAGACAACGGTAAAAATTGATGTTGGTCAGGAGACAGACCAATACATCCCCCGTGTAAGGTGGACGAACAGTTCGTCTTTACTTTGTGTTTTGCGGATGAACAGGCATCAGAATAAACTCGACTACCTGCTCGCGGATGCCGTTAATGGAAAATCCCGGGTCATTTTAACGGAAACTGACAAGTATTACATTGACATAGAAAAAGAACAGCTTACTTTTTTAAATAACGGCAAGCAGTTTATTAATGTTAGCGAGCGTGACGGGTTCAATCATATCTACCTGTATGATATGAACGGCAAGGTGGTCAGGCAGATCACGAAAGGAAATTGGGAAGTGACAGAACTTTACGGTGTTGATGAGAAAACGCAAACTGTATTCTTTCAATCAGCAGAGAACTCCCCGTCACAAAGGGACGTTTTTTCCATCAAGCTGAACGGCACCGGAAAAAAGCGGCTTAATAATCAGACCGGAACGAACCACGCCACCTTCAGCGCCGACTTTTCTTACTTTATACTCAACCATTCAACAGCTAACCAGCCGGCCTACATCACGCTAAACGATCGTTCAGGAAATACCGTCAGGCTGCTTGAAGATAATGCTGCGTTAAAAGCCCGCTTGGCTGACTTTAAGATTGCGCCGACGGAGTTTTTTAGTTTTAAAACTTCAGAAGGAGTGAGTTTAAATGGCTGGATGATAAAGCCTTCAGACTTCGATCCGAAGAAAAAATACCCGGTATTGATGTTTGTCTACGGTGGCCCAGGCAGCCAGAGCGTTGCAGACGCATGGGGTGGTACAAGGAACAAGTGGTATAACATGCTGGCGCAACAAGGGTATATTGTAGCATGTGTAGATAACCGTGGTACGGGTTTTAGAGGAGCTGAGTTCAAGAAGATGATCTACAAGAACCTGGGGAAGTATGAAACGGAAGATCAGATTGAGGCAGCTAAATGGCTGGGCAAGCAATCATTCGTGGATGCCGGGCGAATTGGCATGTTCGGGTGGAGCTATGGAGGCTATATGTCGTCTTTGTGTATAACTAAAGGAGCAGACGTATTCAAGATGGCCATAGCCGTTGCGCCGGTTACTAACTGGAGGTTTTACGATACGATCTACACCGAACGCTATTTACAAACGCCGCAGGAGAACCCGGCTGGCTACGATGATAACTCACCGGTTAACTTCGCGCACCTCCTTAAAGGGAAGTTTCTTCTGATCCACGGAACCGGTGATGACAACGTGCACTTTCAAAACAGCGTCGTTCTCTCAGAAGCCCTGATACAGGCGAATAAGCCGTTTGAGCAGGCCTATTATCCGGATAAAAACCACGGAATATACGGTGGGGAAACGTCAATGCACCTTTATTCTAAAATGACAGATTTTATAATAGATAACTTATAATGGCCGGACTAGCAGCATCTACCCAACCCACGTTGGAGGAAATCCAAAACTTTCAGGGAAAGTACCCTAAACAATTGTGGTATCTATTCTTCTCGGAAATGTGGGAACGATTCTGTTTCTACGGAATGAGAGGAATGCTCACCTATTTCATGGTGACGGAACTCCTCATGAAGGACGAGATGGCGAACCTGCAATACGGAGCTACCCAGGCTTTCGTATACGCGTTCACCTTTATAGGAGGGCTTTTTGCCGACAAGATACTGGGATTCAGGAGGTCGCTGTTCTGGGGTGGTCTGCTGATGATTGTGGGCAGTGCAATCTTAGCATATGACCCGCATGCGTTGTTCTTTCCGGGCATTGCCTTTACTATTGTAGGTACTGGATTTTTCAAACCCAACATTTCTACGATGGTGGGTGCGCTATACAAAAAAGACGATTCAAGAAGGGATGCGGGATTTTCGCTGTTTTACTCGGGTATCAACATAGGCGCCTTGATGGGCGGTTATGCCTGCGTAGCGATAGGAAAGGAATATTCATGGCATCTGGCCTTTGCGCTTGCGGGAATAGTGATGACTATTAGCCTGGTCACTTTTGTTTTTACACAGAAAAGTCTCGGGCCTATCGGCCTGCCGCCTTCGGCAAGGGTACCTCAGCCTCCTACCACCGACAAAGATCTATCGCTAAGTACAGCAGGCGATCAGGTTGTGGAGACCAAGACGCAATATACTCAGCCTGCGGCATGGAAAAGTTATGCGGTATACCTCGGCTCTCTCGCCGTTATTCCGCTGATCGTGATCATGGTTTCGCAAACGCAGTATACTGACTGGTTTATGTATACCATAGGACCAGCAACCCTGCTTTATCTGTTCTATGAGATGACTAAACATACAAAGGAAGAACGTAAGAAGCTGTTGGCGGCTTTGTTCTTCATTTTGTTCTCTATTCTCTTCTGGGCGTTTTTTGAACAAAGCGGTGGTTCATTGGCGCTGTTCTCGGCGCGTAATCTCGACAACCAGTTGTTAGGTACTTTTACTTTAGACCCTAATGGCGTAAATAACTCCGTGAACTCTCTTTTTGTCATCATTTTTGCACCTATCATAGGACTGATCTGGCTCGCTATGGCTAAAAGAAAGATTGAACCCAATACGGTTGTCAAATTTGGTTTAGGCTTCTTGTTTCTTGCCGGTGCGTTCTTTACATTCTACGCCACCCGTTTTTTTGCTGACGAGAACGGAATTACTTCACTGGATGTATTCACGATAGCTTATCTGATCATTACATTCGGTGAACTTTGTCTTTCCCCTATCGGCCTTTCCATCATGACTAAACTATCTCCTGCCCGACTGCAGGGTGTTATGATGGGTATGTGGTTTCTTGCGAGTGCTTATGGACAATATGTGGCCGGAATATTGGGTGCCGGATTATCAAAAGCCGGTGAAAATGATTCCATTCAACAAAAACTGATCACTTTTACCGATGGATATAAACAACTGGCTATATATGCTTTAATTGCCGGTATCATCATGATCGTTAGCGCTCCCGCGATTAGAAAGCTTATGGGAGAAGTAAAATAGACTGCTTTATTTATTTGAATATGTCGTATCAATCAACTGATTTATTTAATTCGAAGGTATTAGGACATCCGGAAGGATTATTCGTATTGTTCTTTACCGAAATGTGGGAGCGATTTTCTTATTACGGCATGCGGGCCCTCCTTGTACTGTTTTTGACATCATCCGTCCTGGGATCTAATCCGGGCTGGGGCTGGCCAAGAGAGAGTGCACTCGCTATCTATGGCTCTTATACTTCTCTTGCCTATCTGACGCCAATCGTCGGCGGCTATGTTGCTGACCGGATTATCGGTTATAGATGGGCGATAGTGCTCGGCGCACTCTTAATGACCATCGGACATTTATCCATGGCTATAGAAGTGGATCCTATTTTCATGTACATCGGTCTGTGCTTTTTAGTTGTCGGTAATGGTTTCTTCAAACCGAATATGACTTCTATCCTTTCCAAAATGTATAAAGATCATCCGCAAAAGAAAGACGGCGCTTATACCATATTCTATATGGGTGTTAACTCGGGGGCTTTTCTTGGGATGCTCCTTTGCGGATACATTGGTGAGAGTCCGGACTGGGGATGGAGTTATGGCTTCGGTCTGGCTGGAATCTTTATGTTTATTGGGATGCTTCAGTTTTATTTTACCCAGAATATCTTCGGTAACATTGGATTGAAGCCTGTTGAAGATGAGATTTCGAAAGAAGTGGAACATCCGGATGAGGCAACGAAAAACCCTTTCTCTGCGTTTGATCTGGCATTGATCGGCATTATTGCTGTAGTAGGACTGGTGTGGGTGATTAACGATCCCGTGTCAAAAATTACATCTTTTGACGTTTTCAACTTCTCTATTGCCGGTCTTTCCGGAAGCAATTTTGCGATCATAACGGCGCTTATACTATTCCTTATGGTCATCATCAAGAGAATCTCACAATACACGCCGATTCTAAGGAATAAGATGATTGCGGTTGTAATTCTGGCATTTATCACTATATTCTTCTGGGCTTCTTTCGAACAGGCAGGTGGCTCGATGACCATCTTTGCAAGGGATTATACCGCTCGTGTTCTGGAGGGAAATTATAAAGTGATCTTTAACGTAGTCAACACGTTGATCACTATAATTCCTCTTACCATCATCACCTATGTTCTTTATAAGCTGATCAGACAGACATTCAGCAGGTTCGCAGTAGGGAATATTATCCTTACCAGCGGCTTTGTTATTATCTGGAGCATCGTTATTTATATGCTCAAGAGTCAGTATAATGATGTAAAGGCTGAGGTGCCCGCCACCTGGTTTATGGTGTTAAATTCGTTGTTTATCATAACGCTTGCACCCCTGTTCTCGAAAGTATGGGAAAGCAAATTCAACCCGCCGGCAACTGTTAAAAACGGATTGGGGATGATCTTTCTCGGTATAGGCTTTGCAACACTGGCCTATGGCGCAAGTGGAATTCCGCAGGGAGCGAGGGAAGCTTCAGTAAGCATGTTATGGCTGGTTGCAGCCTATTTCTTCCATACTTCGGGAGAGCTTTGCATTTCTCCTGTAGGTCTTTCGTATGTTAGCAAGCTGGTTCCCGGACGGATGATCGCCATCATGTTCGGCATATGGTACCTGGCGATTGCCATTGGGAACAAAATAGCGGGAACCATGGGTGGCATGATCGATCAGATTACAGCACAGTATTCGATGTCGACATTTTTCCTGATCTTCACATTAATTCCCATCGGGCTGGGCGTCCTTATTATGTTATTAACGCCGCTCATGAAGCGACTTATGCATAATGTACATTAGAATAACAGACTTATTCATATTTATAATCCAATGCCGTGTTAGTTGATAGCTTAGTCATAATTCCTACCTATAATGAAAAGGAAAATATTGAAAAAATTATCCGGACGGTCTTTTCTCTGTCTATTCCGTTTCATGTACTGATTATTGATGATGGATCGCCAGACGGTACAGCAGATATAGTAAAAGATCTGCAGGGAGAATATTCGGGAAAACTCTTCATTGAAGAGCGAAAAGGAAAGCTGGGTTTGGGTACAGCATATATCCATGGCTTCAAATGGGCACTTAACCACACGTACGAATTCATTTTCGAGATGGATGCTGATTTCTCTCATAACCCCTCGGACCTTTTGCGTCTTAGACAGGCATGTCTTGATGGTGCCGATCTTTCCATAGGCTCGAGATACGTTACAGGTGTCAATGTCGTTAACTGGCCTATGAGCCGGGTGTTGATGTCTTATTTTGCTTCTGTGTACGTACGCTTCGTAACGGGGATTGATATACATGATGCTACAGCCGGGTTTAAGTGCTATAGAAGACGAGTTCTGGAGAAGATAGAGATGGACAAAATCAGGTTTGTGGGCTATGCTTTCCAGATTGAGATGAAGTTTACAGCCATCAATTATGGGTTCAAGGTTGTTGAAGTGCCTATTATCTTTACTGACAGAACCGAAGGGACATCAAAGATGAGTACCCGGATTTTCAGGGAGGCCTTCCTGGGAGTGATTCAAATGAAGGTAAGCAGTTGGTTCAGAAAATATAAATAAAAGAAAAAGCTGGGTGTTCGTCCAGCTTTTTTTTATAGGGCATCGTCTTGGACCTGGGTTCAATGAACTTTCGGTTGATCGCCTGGTATTATTTCTTTACCTGGTTATACAGTTCTTCAACAGCCTTCCAGTTTACAACCTTCCACCATGAGGAGATGTAATCGGCCCGCTTGTTTTGATACTTGAGGTAATAAGCATGCTCCCAAACATCCAGAGCCAAAACAGGAGTACCTTTTTCTGCCACCACATCCATTAAGGGGTTATCCTGATTCGGGGTGCTCGATATTTTCAGTTTTCCATCTTGTACTATCAACCAGGCCCAGCCTGAACCGAATCGTTTTGCTGCTGAATCTGCAAAGGCAGATTTGAAGGCGTCCATGGAACCAAAATCTTTACTAATTAATTTAACCAGGGCTGCTGAAGGTTCGGTGCTTTTTGGAGACATGATTTTCCAGAACAGGGAGTGGTTATAGTGTCCACCGGCATTATTGCGCACTGCAAGAGAAGCGCCTTTTAAAGATCCGAGGATTTGATCCAGGGACCTTGTTTCCAGCGCTGTACCCTTAATGGCCGCGTTAAGGTTAGATACATAGCCTGCATGATGTTTACCGTGATGTAAGGCCATCGTTTCTTTGTCAATTACCGGCTCCAGGGCGTCATAGCCATAAGGTAAATCCGGCAGAGTAAATTGCGCCTTCAATTGATTGGAAACAGCGACAAATAGTAGTCCTGTGATTAAGAGCGTTTTGAGCTTCATATATATAGTTAATTGTTGAATTAGTTTGTTTTCGTCACGTAAGGCTCGACGTGTATAATCGCCCCTTTTATCTGGCTGTTACTCTTCATGAGCTTATCCTTTACCATATGAGCGATGGTATGTCCGGCTGATACGGTAAGATCGGCGTCTACCAGAATATGAAGATCGATAAAGTAATCAAGGCCCATCTTTCTAACATAGCACTTTTCAACCTCAACGACATCCTTTACACTTCTAGCGCTATCCCTCACCTTATTAATTATCTCACCAGATGGTGCGCTATCCATAATTTCGTCAAAAGCTGGTTTCAATATGTTAAATGCATTATATACAATGAGGGCCGCGGCTATGATCGCAGCCCAGTCATCTGCTCCTTCATAACCATTTCCTCCGATGATCGCAATCAAGATACCGATAAAGGCTGCCCCCGATGTAATCGCATCGCTTCTATGATGGAAGGCGTCCGCTTTAACTGCCTGACTGTTCAACTCCTTCCCTACTTTGAGTACGTACCGGTACAAGGATTCTTTGATCACGATAACAGCAATTAAAATCCAAAGAGTAAAAACCTCGGGACCTTTATGGGGCGTATTGATAAAACCAATCGCATTGTAGGCGATCCATACAGCTGCTACCATAAGAAACAATGAAATAACAATTGCTGCCAGCGGTTCAGCTTTACCGTGACCATAAGGATGGCGGGCGTCGGCAGGCTTAAGCGAGTATCTTAATCCTAACCATAAAAGAAACGAACTTACGATATCTGCAGCGGTTTCTGTAGCATCTGCTATTAGTGCGTAAGAATGCCCGAAATGCCCGGCCGAAGCTTTCACCAGGACAAGCACTATACTTACCGCTATCCCTAGCTGCGTCGTACGTATTGCTTTAATAGATGGATCCAGATCGATATCCTTCATTCATGAGCGTGTTGATTCCCACAAAAGTAAACGTTAATACAAGTATTAATGGTATCTGTGGAAAATTACTCTTCGAGGGTGTGAAGAGGATTTGTGAATAGCACGGTTACTACTGGGGAAACCTTTCGAGTATTTAACTCGCGACATTACGTATTAGTTCGCGAAACTTATCATCAGAGCAGATGTTATGAACATATAATACCTCTACCTATGAAATAAATAAGAGCTGGTTCGCCAGCTCTTATTTCCTGGACCTTATCTTATTTATTTACGCGTTGTATCTCTCCTGAACTTATCTTTGATCTGCTGTCCCGTCTTTTCCAGACTATCGCCCAGCCTGCTTAAACTGGTTTCGACCTTGTCGCCAGTTCGTTCGAGGGAGGTTTCTATCGAGTCGATGCGCGCTTCCGAGGATGTTACTATGTTATAGACGGTATCCTTACGAAAAATAACGCTTCTGTCTGCCTCAGGATAAACCCAAACGTCTATTACCGCAAGTTCGTTTTTTCTTGCTGGCTCCCCGGCAGCGGCGGTAACCTCATCTTTTGTCATTCCAATGGATACGGAACTGAAATCTTTCGGTGCCTCACGGCAGGAAAGCAAGGTTAAAGGGAGTATCCATGTTAATAATCGTTTCATCGTATTTATGTAACAAAGGTTTGCCAGCGATGTTTGCACAAGTCAGAAGTCTATGAACAAATTCGGCGTATATTGGTCAATCTCCCAGGGGAGTTTGGCCTTTGGACTCGTGTCCTTCTATTGCTTCGCCAATCTGGGCAGCTGAATCGGGATATAGATTCACCCCTGCATGATTAGGCCCCTCTTTGCCTCCGGACTCCCAAATCCAAGAGTCGTCGTCTTGCTTAGACAACACTCCAAGACTGACTTCATCCACAACGATGGTATATCGCGACTTCGATTCTTGATCGTCCCTGGAGCGATAAACAGCGAGTACAAAAGATGTCTCACCGGTGCTGTAATTTATTTCAAATGGTTCTTCCATAACTTTCGACGTTAACTAGCAAAAATTCATTACGCCTTCCGAGACTACCACACTTACCCGTACCTGCCTTTTGATATCGGGATGTTTACAGTGCATGAAAAATCGAGCAGCGCCTGAATAATGAACGAACGAAAGGGACATTTGGTTTGATTTTAAGATCTTCAGATCAAGTAAATCGATAACCGCGAAAATGATGTATAAGGTTTGCTATTGTGTGACATCTGACAAAGAACGTATCACGCGTATTCAGGTATTTCGTGAGACGGCTGTTTGCAATGGTCAATGTTCATATATGTAGACTAGCTGCTGAGGTATATGTGTCGGATACGTAGTAAGGTGCTAAATCAACGGACGTTGAATAAGAAGCCAACTGATAAAACAAAAACGGGACAAAGCTTCGTTTGAAGTTGTCCCGTTTTGTACACCCATCAGGTGTAACTTTTGTATTCTATCCTGCTATGTTTCAACGGGTTAATTTTTTATGTTGAAACAGATGGTGTTTTTTCGACTTTTTTACCGGTTATTCCAGGTGCATCATTCAGGTAGTAACCCGGGCAACTTCGCTATATAATCATCAAGCAATATCAAGAAAGGCAACTTTTCCAGCTTGCCACTATTGCGTAGTTCCATGATGGCTATATGAAACTTGGTAATCAAGCTCAAGCATTCGGCATGCCTGACCTGATCATACATCACAAGATTATAATCAATGAGGTTTATCTTGTTGATTACATAATCTTCTGAATCACTTTCGGCAATTTCTGCCCTCAGTTCTTTCAGGCTAGAGATGTATAATGATAAGTTGGTAGTTAACATCTATAAGCTTCTTAAAAATTCGACTTCAGATAAGATCTCTATCGGATGTCCGTTTGCGGCCAGCTCAATAGCTTTTCTTTGTTTGCTACTTAAGCCGTCGGGACCTACAACTTTTAACTCTTGCTGTCCGACAACCAGGTAATGAGTATCACGGCTGACAGTCTTTGCGAGCCTGCCACCCAAGTCAACTACCTTTTGATGTGCTTCACTCTTCTGCATCGAATTTAGCTTACCGGTAAACATTACTGATTTTCCGAAAAATATATTTTCCGGATTGTGAAGAGATGGGTCTCCAACGAATACAGACAGGTCTTTCCGGTTTGGATCATACACCCGCTTGGTCTCACATCTTCTATATTCTCCCTTTTTAAGATGTCCGATGACCGTCTGAAGTTTCTCTTCAATTTCATCTATAGAAGAAATCCCCATAACCTCGAATGCTTTCAGTGCAAGCTCAGCGGTGGCCCTGGCGTCAGATCCTGCACGATGATGACGGAACGATATTCCATTCTCCCTACACAAAGTAGACAGATCGTACCGTGCGCTATTCGGCCATACCTTCTTTGAAAACACGTGACTACACAAAATTTGGAGATTAGGGTACTCAATTGAATATTGATCTAAAGAATTCTTTAGGACGCTCATGTCAAACGAGGAATTGTGAGCTATTACGAGTTGCCCTTCGAGAATCGGCTGAACCTTATCCCATAGTCCGGCGAAATCGTCAGCATCCTTTACAGCGTCGGGGGTGATACCATGGATGGAGACGTTCATGTCATCGAAGAACGGATATGTTGGTGGCTTGATATACCAGCTATGGGTTTCTTTAATTAATCCACTTTTTACAACCGTGATTCCTAGTTCACAGGCTGAAGCTCTTTGAGAGGTTGCGGTTTCGAAATCGAGAGTTACGAAGTCCATATTGTTAAATAATTGAGAATCCCATTTTATTCGCCTCTGCACGAAAGATCATGAGTAGATCCGATACCCTATTCACGTATTCTTGTTCTGCACGTATCTTAACGGTAAGAGAAAAGTCTATAGTTGGAGCATTTGCGCTGGAGTTTACCACTACGTATTTCGACGGATCTTCCTGAAAATCCCTGACATTTTTCTTCGGATTGAAAATGTAATTTGTAAAGTCAATTCCTGAAGCCTCCTTTAACAATTGTAAAAACTCAAGATCAAATGTTTTACGTCTATCTATTTGATTTAAAGATTGACGACTGATATTCATCTTCTTAGCGATAACCGACTGCTTTTTTCCGCTCTCTATGATGGCCTTTTTAATCAAAACTCCTAATGATTCGTCCTTTACATTTGACATGAAGCAAATTTATTATGCTGATTGTCAATCGCTTGTTTATTATAAGCAACTGTTTTTGTCTTTTTGTCAATTATTAATTTTGATTTGTAAATTTTACTATTGACATTTGTTAAACAATCAGACAGATTTAGGACAAATATCAGACACAAATCAGACGCATGCAATCGCACAAAAATGTCATGTTAGACAAAGACAAGTTGAATGAACTGAAGGCTGCACTTCCGAAAGGAGGCTACAAGCAGGTAGCAAAAATTACAGGCAAGAGTGTCGAATCAGTGAGAAAGATATTGAACGAACCTTCCAGATATAACAAACGTGTCATCACCGTTTCGCTAAAAGTGGCAGCGGCTCATAAGAAGGAAGTCGAAGAATTAGAAAATCAAGTCACACAGATAGTATCATGAACCTTATCAAGCAAAATCAATCCATCTCACCCGCGCTCGTTAGTCCCGCTGCGGAATTCTTCAAGACCGAAGATGATGTCAAATGCATGGTAAACGGAGTAGTCTATGCATTCAATGAGATACCAAAGCTATTCATGAATATAGTTCTCCGCGACATGATGGCGAACCGTATGGCGCTATCAGCAATGAAGACAGCGGGTATAAATGATGTTGAAGCGCAATTAAAGTATTATATCGGCGAGCTGTATGGCGCCTTCGATAATAAGGCCGACATAAGTGCTGACGGAATTCTTCAACCACATGAATTTGTTTACACCCGGACGCGTAAACTAAAACGCACAATAGAATTGAAACATGGCTCATTAACAGCGCGAGAGATCGAAGTACTAACTGAAATCGGTCTTGGTAAGCTAGACAAGGAAATTTGCGAGGAGTTGTGCATAAGCAACAATACGCTTCGCAACCATAAAGACAACATTTCAGAAAAAGCAGGTACAGAGCGCAAAGGTCCTCTATCTACCCTCGCTTACAAACTTAACCTGGTAGATCTTCAATAAACAAAAAAAGGCAGTACGCCAATACTGCCCATTTATCAAAGTAACCTTCGATTTGTATAAAATGATTCAGCACAAAAAACGGAATTTTTCGGTAAAAGTTTTACCGAAAGTTCAAAATGTAACTCCAGAGCAGCTAATTGACTTATTACAAGGAATGTGTGAACAAAGATTTCACGCATATCGGGCTGTACCCTATCAACATTCTTTGCAAGTAAAGTTCGCGGCTATCGAAGCCATCCGCTTTACAATCGCAAAAGCCAGAGGGCAACTCTACTGGCGCGAAAAGTTACGCCTTTGCGTAAAGCTATACCCGTATTTCGAAAAGATCGCCATTCGCACTTCTGAAAAAGGTTACCATAATTACATGGCCAAACTGAATGGCTATATGGCCATGTGCAATGAGGCTATCGGGTGGAGGGTGGACAAATGAGACAGCGCCCTTCCCTATCGCGTAAATCTGTGAAGTCCGCTGAGCTTACGAAAGACAGAGTTTTACTTGAAACCTTAATTCGGCAATTCCCTGACCAGGCTAAGTTTCAGGAACGTGCTAAGCGGGTGCTCTGCACAATCAACTACAATCTTCAAAAGATATAAACACACTCACCGGGTCATCTATGCAGCGTCGGGGGACGCTTTGAGTTTGGAAAATGGGGTCCTGTTCCCGGTGCAGGGCTTCGCAGTTCGCCTCACCTGTCAAAAGGCCGTTCTTTTTCGATAAAAAACAAATTAAGAGTTTGTTGCCGGTGAAAATCCGGCTCCTTTTAAATAACTAAAAATCAAATTATATGAATAAGCCGGTTCTATATGTCGCAGGAAAAGTCACTGGACTTCCTGACTTGAATAAGCCAAAGTTCGAAGCAGCTACCACCCAGCTGCGCAATATGGGATACATCGTTCGTAATCCTCATGAGATCTGCACGGGGCGTCATCCGGATGATTGGAACGGATGTATGCGCGACTGCATCCGGGTGATGATGGAGTGTGATGCGGTGATCCTCCTGGATGACTGGATCACGAGCAAAGGGGCCTACTTGGAAGCGAAGTTGGCGGAGAAGGTTGGAATCAGGGTGATGCAGCTTGAAGACTTCGCAAAATTTGAAATGGATCTTATTTCTGTAACTGCTTGAACTATGATATACAACCAACACGACTGGGATCAGGACGGCATGCCGGTGCTTGATCAGGACCTGAAAGAGGGTTACGAAGAGGTTGAGGAAGGCATTAAGCTGAGCTCTGAGGAGAAACGGTTCATCTGGCTGATGATAGGGCTTGGGTTGCTGGCTTTGGGAGGGTTAATGTTTGCTTGTGTGACCTATGAGCCGCCCACTTGAACTCATACCGATTATTTGCCCGGCCTGCTTGATGAAGCAACTTTCCAAAATTGAATTTTCTGATGATCGACCTATCATCAAGTGCGGATACAGCAAATGCAGACACATTATTACAGGGCACGAAATAGATAGAGCCACCAGGCAGACTATCAAATCACCATTAGAAATTAAGAAACATAGAATATGAACACATTACAAGACAAGCTCGAAATCTGGGCTATAGTAGAACTTTTTGGTCACACCAAGATAGCTGGCAAAGTAACTGAACAGAACATAGCCGGTACAAACATGCTCAGAGTTGATGTTCCGGTGACAAAAGAAAATCCAGAGTTTACTAGGTTCTTCGGATCTGCAGCCATCTATGCAATCAACCCCGTAACTGAAGAAGTAGCCGCAGCCTATGCTGAGCGTTTAGCCGTACGCCCTATTCAGGTATTTGAGATTGACAGGATGGTAGAGAAGAAGATGCTTCTCCTGAAGTCAGAGCGAACCGATAGCGGCTACTCGCACTTTGAGGATGAGGATGACGATATGCCCTATTAATTGGCGAGGGCATGAGTCACAAACCACTTACTGCGAACCAGCGCAGTATAATTTCTAAAATCAAGGATGGTGGCGAATTGATACCATTTAAATCTGGCAACCACACATCATACGTGATCAAACACCGTGGGAAACGGGTACCAGTTATGGCGCATACGGTAACAAGTTTAATCGATCGCGGATACCTTAATAAAGGAGAGTTAGCATGAAAACGGTAAACAGCCTGTCTGGTGGACCCACTAGTTCTTATATCGCAGTTCACTACCCTGCGGATATCGAAGTCTTTGCCCTTTGTTGCATAGATAATCACAATGCTGGAAAAGGAATAGACAAGACCCTAATGCAGATGGCTAATGACAAGCTGCAGAAGTATTCCAGTCACTGGCCGGAGTTTGTCGCTACATCAGAGGACCCCATAATACTAAAAACGATGTTCGATTTGGAGCAGATGCTGGGTCGGGAAATAATTTGGCTCCGCGGAATGGGATGGGAAGATATGATTAGATACCAACAGGCCATACCGAACATCGCTAAAAGGTTTTGTACTACTATTCTAAAAATGTGGCCGATCTTCTATTATCTCTACATGTACCATGAGCTTCCTGTCCAAATGCGCATCGGCTACAGGTACGATGAAAAAGAACGTGCTGAGACCTCCAACAATGTTATGAGGTTCACAACTGAGTGCAGGTACGCCAAAGTGAAAAAGTTCCATAAATGGCAGGAAATGGTATGGAGAGTAGGACAGTTTCCTCTAATCGACGACAAAATACTTCATCCTCACATTCGAAAGTATTGGAGCGACAAGGATATCGAATTTCCCAAAGATTCAAATTGCCAGAACTGCTTTTGGAAAGCAGAGCAGCAACTACGGAAAAACTATGACACTAACCCCCACATAATGAAGTGGGCCGCGGTAATGGAAGCTTTATACGACCGGACATTCAAAGAGAAATACTCACTTCTCGAAATTAAAAACTTAGGGTTACAACTGGATTTCTTGTTCGGTACAGGTGCCGGATGCCAGGCAGGCTTTTGTACAGATTAAATATTAACACTATGAATACACG
>NZ_JAZQRL010000046.1:0-50453 GCF_045629565.1 Arcticibacter sp. | reverse complement strand
TTATCGGGAATGTGACCTGCCGGGAAATCAAATGCTACTGGGTAGTCGTATTCCTTTACATGGTTCATAACCATCTCTTGTACGCTTTCTCCAAAAGGAACGGCATTGTCTTTCATATCGGTAAAGCCACCGATGATAAGGCCTTTTAATTCAGACAGCTTGCCGGCTCGCTTCAGCTGCCACAGCATGCGGTCTATGGAATAGAGATATTCCCCTACATCTTCGATGAACAGAATTTTATCACGGAAGCTCATTTCTGATATAGAACCGCTCATCATCACCAGCAGCGTAAGATTACCACCAATGAGTTTGCCGGTTGCTGAGCCGTTGCGGCCTGGTGTTGATGGTTTGTATTGGTAATGGAGTGGTTCGCCAAACAAGGCTCGCCTTAGAGACTCTAAAGAAGGCTTAGTTCCATCCGGGACATTAAGAGGCATCTGGCCGTGGATGGTTTGTACATTGCACGTCGCGTGGATATGGCTGTGCAACACGGTAATGTCGCTAAAGCCGACAATCCATTTAGGTTCGTGTAGGAAGCTGGTGAAATCTAGCCTATCAATAATTCGTATCGTTCCATACCCCCCCCGTGCAGCTATGATGGCTTTCACTGACCGGTCGTCCAGGAAGCGCTGAAAGTCTTTAGTTCTAAGCTCGTCATTCCCGGCAAACTGATGGTGGCTTGCGGTGACGGTATCGCCAAGAATAACTTCCAGTCCCCAGGACTCCAGTAATCTGACAGCGCTTGTTATCTCGCCAGGCAAGCTTTTAGCCGGACAGGTGATTGCGATTTTATCGCCCTTTTTCAGGTATGGAGGAGTGATCATGTAAGTAGAAAAGCCTAATTTACGGGATATATCGGAAATGGTCCTGATATTCTGTAATCTTCAGAAATTTCAACATCTATGAGTATCTTTGCAAAATACACGATAATTAATGTCTGAATTAGATTCCTTTAAGCGATATACGATCACATCTGCTTTGCCCTATGCAAACGGACCTTTACATATAGGACACCTGGCGGGTGCATACATTCCCGCTGATATATTTGTGAGGCACCTACGTCTGAAGAAAAAGGATGTAGTTTATATATGCGGATCGGACGAGCATGGTGCTGCCATTACCATTCGTGCTAAGAAGGAAGGCATTTCTCCTCAGGAGATTATTGATAAATACCACGCTCAAATTAAGGGCAGCTTTGAAGAGTTCGGGATTTCGTTTGATATCTATCACCGTACCTCTTCGCCTGTTCATCATGACCTGTCTCAGGAGTTCTTTTTGAACCTTTACGAAAAGGGTGAATTCATTGAAAAGGAGTCGGAACAATATTATGACGCTGATTTTGATCAGTTTCTCGCAGATAGATACATCACCGGAACATGTCCGAACTGTGGTAGCGATGGTGCTTACGGCGACCAATGCGAGAAGTGCGGAACTTCGTTGAATCCTACTGATTTGGTTAATCCTAAGTCGACCCTTAGCGGTAAGGCTCCTGTTCTACGTACTACCAAGCATTGGTACCTTCCCCTGGATAAGTATCAGCCCTGGTTGGAAGAGTGGTTGCTGGAAGGCAAGAAGAATAAGTGGAAGACGAATGTTTACGGGCAGTGCAGCTCATGGTTGAAGGCTGGCTTGCAGCCGCGTTCCATGACGAGAGACCTGGACTGGGGAATTGATGTTCCTCTGGCGGAAGCGAAGGGTAAGAAGCTGTATGTATGGCTGGACGCCCCTATAGGTTATATCTCGGCTACGAAAGCCTGGGCTGAAAAGGCCGGGAAGGATTGGCAGAAATACTGGAAGAACCAGGAGAATAAGGAGGATAACTCCTGTTTGATCCACTTCATCGGTAAGGATAATATTGTATTCCACTGTATCACCTTCCCTTCTATCCTGCATGCGCATGGTGACTATATTTTGCCTCAGAATGTTCCTGCTAACGAATTCCTGAACCTGGAAGGCGATAAGCTTTCTACTTCAAGGAATCATGCTGTTTGGCTTCACGAGTACCTTGATGAGTTCCCTGGTAAGCAGGATGAGTTGAGATATGTGCTGACGTCTATCTTACCTGAGACGTCTGATAGTGAGTTTACCTGGAAGGATTACCAGGCTCGTATCAATAATGAGCTGGTGGCGATTGCGGGGAACTTTGTGAACAGGGTAATGATCCTGATGCATAAGTACTATGAGGGCAAGGTTAGCGGTATTTCGACTTTTAATGATCCTGAATTGCATGACCTGATCGGCAAGCAGTATGATGAGGTTGAAGAGCATATTGAGACATATAAATTCAGACAGGCGCTGGCTTCTTTGATGGAAGTGGCTCGTCTGGGGAACAGATACCTCACTGAAAAGGAGCCTTGGAAGACCTTTAAGACTGATCCGGAAGCTACAAGGGTTGTTCTCGAAGACTGTTTGTTGATCATTGCGCATTTCGGTGTATTGGCTCAGCCGTTCCTCCCTGCGGCATCTGGTAAGATCTTCACGATGCTAGGTCTTCGTCAGGATTTATTTTCTTATGATGAAAAGATCGGCTTCGAGGCCGGACATCAGTTGGGTAAGCCTGAATTGCTTTTTGAGAAAGTGGAGGATGATGTGATTGAAGCGCAGCTGCAGAAGCTGGCGGACAAGGCACAATCTGTGGCTGACGCGACGGCTGTTGAAGTGGCGACTGTTTCTCCTGCTAAGGAGAATGTTACTTATGAGCAGTTTTCTGCAATGGATATCCGGGTAGGAACGATTCTGACTGCGGAGAAAGTGGCTAAAACTAAGAAGTTGCTGAAACTGACTATAGATACAGGGATAGATACGCGCACGGTTGTTTCCGGAATTGCTGAGTATTTTCAGCCGGAAGCTATAATAGGTAAGCAGGTTAGTATTCTTGTGAACCTGGAGCCAAGGGAGATTAAGGGAATCATGTCTCAGGGAATGATTTTAATGTCTGAAAATTCAGATGGAAAGCTTAATTTTGTCGCTCCATTTGAAAGTACCGCTAATGGCAGTACGATCAGATAAATTTTGAGGTTCGGGTTAGGGATATTCAAATTGAAAACCCTATTTTCGGACTTCAATTTATGGCCCTGTAGTTCAACGGATAGAATAGGCGTTTCCTAAACTCTAGATGTGGGTTCGATTCCCGCCGGGGCTACTAAAATTGCAAAAGAGGCAAATCCAGTCAAAAGGTCTGGTATGCCTCTTTTTTTATTGGTTATAGAATAAACCATTTGCAACCTCATTGGAGTTGCCGAGAATAGAAAGACGATAAACAGCACAAGGTTCTCGTTAAGCAGATGTAGAGTTCATCAAAAGATATTCCTGAACGCGAAGAAGCGATACTCCAAATTGCAAAGGAGTTGAAAATCGTGTGTCATCGCCGCCCTGCTATGGTGGAGGAGATGACTATGTTGATGGAAAGCTTCGGATAGGTAGCTGGTTACAATTAATTTGCTCAAATTTGCAGCATGTCTAAAGGAACGCTCTATTTACTTCCGGTACCTCTGTCTGAAAATTCTGTTGCGCAGACGATTCCTGCCACGCAATCTACTTTAATTAACGCGCTGAAAACCTACATCGTGGAAAATGAGAAAACCGCCAGGCGGTGGTTGAAAGAAATGGGGCTTAAAACACCGCAGAGTGAGTTGAAGCTCTATCCTTATGGCAAACATGCAGAGAAGCACGACTTCAGCATATTTTTCAAAGAGCTTGAAAAGGGGGAAGATGTAGGTTTGATGAGTGAGGCAGGGTGCCCGGCTGTTGCTGATCCAGGCTCTGACATTGTTGCAGAAGCGCACAGGAGGGGTATTCGGGTTGTGCCTTTTGTGGGGCCTAGTTCGATTCTGCTGGCGTTGATGGCTTCCGGCTTTAGCGGTCAGAATTTTAGCTTTCATGGTTATCTACCGATAGATAAGTCTCAGCGGACTAAAAGAATTAAGGAGTTGGAGAATAATTCTGAGAAGTACCGTCAGACTCAGATTTTTATAGAAACGCCTTTTCGTAATAATCAGATCATTGAGGAGATTGTGAGAACGTGTTCTGATAAGACACGCTTATGTGTAGCGGTAAACCTTACGGGACAGGATGAGCGGATTATTTCACTTCCGATAGAACAATGGCGTAAGCAGAAGGTTGACTTCCATAAAATACCAGCCATATTCTTATTGATGAAATGATAAACTTACCGGATCATGCCAGTGTAGTAATTGTTGGGGCCGGACCTTCGGGGCTGATGATGGCTGCTCTATTGTTACGGCAGGGCATCCAACCGGTTATTATTGATTCGAAGAAGGAGCTGACGAAGCAATCCAGGGCTTTGGCGGTGCATGCCAGGTCGTTGGAGATATTGCGGCAGCTTGGTCTGTCTGATCAGTTTCTTAAAGAGGGTACGCGGGTTTCAGGATTTGATTTTTACTTTTTAAATGATGAGCAGCCTGCCAGACTGATCATTGATGGTTCTGATAAAACCCCGTTTCCATTTGTTCTGACGCTCGAGCAGAGTAAGACAGAAAAAAACTTACTGGAATACCTGACGGCACATGCTTGTCCGGTGTATTGGGACAGTAGCCTGGTTCGTGTGGAGCAGTCTGATGAGGGGGTAGTGCTGGAGGTGAGGCAAGGTAAGCTGAGTAAGAGGGTGGGTTGTGACTGGCTGATCGGCGCAGATGGAGCTTCCAGCGCAGTTAGAAAGGCACTTAAAATTAACTTTTCGGGTGGATCTTACATTCATCGGTTCTACCTGGCTGATCTGAACCTCACGATGCCTTATCCTGACACGCAGATCCGGATTATTTCGAAGAACGAAGGATTCAACGCGCTCTTTCCGATAAGCAATAACCTCGTACGCTGTATAGGAATCGTTCCGGCAGCCTTAAAATATCGAACTGATCTCCGCTTTGATGACCTGAAGCCTTACATCACTTTTACTTTAGGCGTTCCTCTGCAAGTGGAGTCATGCAACTGGTTTTCCGTTTACAGCTTGCACCACCGGATGGCGGATCGGTTTAGGTCGAGAAGAGTCTTTTTAATAGGCGATGCTGCCCATGTCCATTCTCCTGTGGGAGGGCAGGGTATGAATACTGGATTCCAAGACGCTTACAACCTTGCCTGGAAGCTTGCCGGTGTAGTTAATAACGAATATGACAAAGGGATCCTCGATTCGTATTCGCTGGAACGAATGCCTGTAGCCCGTGGTCTGCTAAAGACAACTGACCGGCTGTTTTCTGTGATTGTTACCGACAATTTTCTGATTAAGCGGATCAGAAAATGGGTGGTGCCAATTCTGCTGCAGCGTATGGCAGGCATGAGGGATTTCAAAGGCGAGCTGTTTAAACGAATTTCCCAAATAGGCATCAGTTACCGGAAAAGTTCATTATCTGTTCATCATTCTGCTTCCATCGCTATAAAAGCAGGCGATCGTTTACCTTTTATGCGAGTGTATGATGAAAAGCTGAAAGTAGACACTGATCTTCATCAATGGTGTTCAAAGGGAGGTTTTACCTTGCTTGTTCTTGGGGAGCTGAGCCCTATGACGGTTTCCGGGCTGGCTAAATGGATCAAATCTACTTATCCTTTTGCGCTGAACTTCTTCTATATGCCGCCCTCAGACAGGAACAAGGCCATCTTTGAAGCTTTTGAGCTCAACAGCGACAAAGCAAAGAGAGCGGTTGTGATTAGGCCGGATCTTCATATTGGATACATTAACGACATTGTGGACGCGGAGTTGATCGATGGGTATCTGAAGCAGGTAATTGGATGGCGTAAAGCTTAGCCGTAGAGGTTCTTTGATTCTATAAAACGTATTACAGGCTCGGGTACCATGTATCTGACGCTCTTGCCGGCCTTTATTGCACGTCTGATAAAGGTTGAAGAGAGTTCCATCATGGGGGTGTTGGTGATCGTCACCGAGGGATGATGCATCAGTTCCGCGTCATTGTGACCGGAGCGAGGGTAGACTACGATTTTATAGTCTCTTAACAGGATTTCGTAATTCTTCCATTTCTTCAGCGAGGTAAGATTGTCTGCGCCCATGATCAGGGAGAAGTTATGTTCGGGGTACCTCTCCTTTAGATGTGTTAGCGTGTCTATTGTGTATGATGGCTGAGGTAGCTTGAACTCAGCATCGCTGACGGTGATGTTTAATGAATCTTCGACTGCCAGACGGGTCATTTCCAGTCGGTCATACATGTTGATGAGCGTATTTTTATCCTTTAATGGATTGTGCGGAGAAACCATTAGCCATACCTTATCCAGATCGGTGTAGTTGGCCATGTGGTTAGCAATAATGAGATGACCGACGTGTACAGGGTTGAAGGAACCGAAGAACAGACCGATGTTCATAGTTTACTTTGCTAAGAAGTCACTGATTAATTTTTCTGCGTCTGCACAGGCTGTCTCAAGATCGTAATTGGGAAGGATTACGTCAAAGCGTGATGCGTAGGTTAACTCCTTACCTGCCTTGGCAAAACGCTCTTTAAGCTTGTCGTCGCTGTCTGTGCCTCTGCCGGTAAGTCGTTCAATAAGTACTTCCAATGATGGCGGCTGCACAAATATGGCTAGTGCTTTATCGCCGAATTTCTTTTTAAGCCTGAGGCCACCTTCAACATCAATGTCAAACACCACACACTTCCCCTGGTTCCAGATGCGTTCAATCTCTGAATTAAGCGTTCCGTAGAAAGTTCCTGAATATACTTCTTCAAATTCGGCAAATTCATGTTTTGCGACCCTGTGCAGGAATTCTTCCTTACTGATGAAGTAGTAATCTTTTTCGTGCGTTTCTTTTCCTCTGGATTCGCGTGTAGTTGCGGAGATGGAGAACTCCAGCTGCGGAAAGCGCTTTAGGAGATGGTGTACTATAGTTGTTTTTCCAGCACCTGAGGGAGCTGAGAAGATGACAAGTTTGCCTTCGGACATTGTTTATTGATGTTATATATTAAAATTAAAGAACATTCAAGAGTTGTTCTTTAGCCTTTTCGAGCTCTTCTTTCATTCCAACGACGATCTGCTGGATTTGTGCATCATTTGCTTTAGATCCCATTGTGTTGATTTCACGCCCTATCTCCTGCGAAATAAATCCAAGCTTCTTACCGTTGGCATCGTTTGATTTCAATGCTTCAATAAAGTAGTCGCAATGGCTTCTTAGACGTATCTTTTCTTCGGTGATGTCCAGTTTATCTATGTAAAAGATCAGCTCCTGTTCAAACCTGTTGGAATCGG
The DNA here is from genome assembly GCF_045629565.1 of Arcticibacter sp. Lineage (GTDB taxonomy): Bacteria > Bacteroidota > Bacteroidia > Sphingobacteriales > Sphingobacteriaceae > Arcticibacter. The sequence goes on along the minus strand of NZ_JAZQRL010000046.1, from coordinate 43,250 downwards.
TATTTTCCTTTCCTACAAATTCTTCCAGCAGTTGTGAGATCCTTTCTCTGATGGCCGGGATGCGCTTAGGGTCTTGCTCTTCTACCAGCTTCAGGGCATTGAGAATGTTTTTTATCCTTAGCTCCAGGTCCTGCAGCAGCACGCGACCTTCGTCTTTTCTGAATGTCTGGAAGTTGTTCATGGCCTCGGCAAATGTTTGCTGAAGTTGTATCCATTCTTGCTCCGAAATCAGATCTTCTTCATACTTAATTACCTCGGGAAAGGTAAGGGCAAGTTGCAGAAGGTTGTTTGCGTTATCATTCAGCGTATTCGCGGCCTGCTTAAGCTGGTTATAATAAAGAGTGAGTAGTTCCTGATCGATAGTAGCCGCCTTCTTCTCGTTGGAAGCGTATTCTACAGTCACCGTAATGTTTACTTTTCCGCGTTCGATCTGCTTGGAGCAGTCATTACGAAGGATGAGTTCCTTATCTGAAAATGCTTTGGGAAGCTTCAGTGCTAACTCAAGAAATTTACTGTTAAGTGATTTGATCTCGACAGTATATTTGGTATTAGCAAAATCATTAGAGGCTATACCATAGCCGGTCATTGACTTAATCATCAACAAAGATACTAATCTCATAGAACTATTCTAAGTATCGCGCCGTTATATGAGGGGATTTAAGGACGTGGGACCGGAATATTAACCTATTTTTGTAATACTTTATGGGAAACTATCGCATTTTAGCTGTTGTTATGGCATTGGCCACACTATTTTTGGGTGGACAGGCTTTTACGCAGACTATCAAGACCCAGCAGGGTGCTGTGCTGAAGCGTGGTACTAATCTCCGCATCAGCGGCGCATATATTAAAAATAAAAGGAGTCAGTTTTCTGTAGCTACAAATGAAATGGGGATTTTCAGCATCCTTGCTTCACGGGGAGATACATTGGAAGTGTCTGCCATGGGCTATATGTCATATCCGCTAATTGTATCAGACTTTAAGGATGAGATTGTGTACTTGCAGGAGATAACCAGATTGGAAGAGGTGGTGGTGACAGGCAAGTCTTTGGAATCTGATTTGAATGAAATCAGGGACGCCTACAAAAGTAAGGGATCTTACTTCGGAGGAAAACCGCCGGTACTTGCTTATATATTCAGTCCGCTTTCGGCACTTGGAGATCGGTTTGGTAAAACCGGCAAAAGGGCCAGGAGATTCAATGAGTTTGCGAATCAGGAGTTGGAGTATCAGGAGGTAGCCAGGAGATTTAACGATTTGTCGATAAAGAATGCAGTTCCTGAAATAAAGCAGGAGGAGCTTCAGGACTTCAAAGCAGCGTATCTCCCTGGCGTAGAACAGCTACGCTCGTGGAATGAATACGATCTTGTGGTTTATATAAGGAAATCGTACAAGGAGTTTAAGGCAAAAGAAAGGGTGCCAGCGCAAAAGCTGAAACCCTAGTTATTTCTTTTTCTCTTTAAAGAGCGCTTTAACTTCTTTCCTTAGCTGAATTTTTAAGAAAATGACAAAAGCGATTATGACTGTAGACCCAAGAGTTACAGCGTATTGCTCATGCTTTATGCTCCAGAATAGACAGAGGACCATAACCATAAGCGCAATATTATAAAGGATATTCAGGAGGATTTTTTTTCCCATGAGGACTTGAAGCGATTAACGCACAGGTGCATCTGTGGCACATGTGTGATGTATGGTGATTAATAAACTTGAATTGACGGATCTATCTTCTCTTTCCAGGCAAGGATGCCACCTTCCAGATTGTAGAGGTTCTCATAGCCAAGCTGTTGCTCAAGCTGCATGATGGCAGCGGCACTACGCTTTCCGCTTCTGCACTGTACGATGACAGGCTTGTCTGTAGCAATCTTATCTGATTCAATGATGATACCTGACAAAGGGATGTTTTCGCCATTTAAATGAGATACTTCGTATTCAAAAGGTTCGCGAACGTCGATCAGCTGAAAGTCTTCAGCGTTATCTATCATTTTTTTTAGTTCTTCAACTGTTATTTCTTTCATGACAAAACGTTTATTGAATCAAAGATAGGAATTAAGATTGAAGCTTCCGGGTAATGCGGGTATCAAAGCTTTTGGAAGGATTTTTTTACATTTTTCTGTAACAACTACGGGGTGCCGATGTTCTAAAAGGGTAAAAATAAGGGATGGATAGTGTCAGTAGATTTTTTTGGTTCTGCTCTGGGGTTCATGCAGATACGCTGAAGAACTTTCCTACGGAGCACAACAAATACGTTGGTATTGGTGCAACGATTTTTTTTACCGCTCTTTTCGCTACTCTCTCCGGTGGGTATGCGATGTATTTTGTCTTTTCCGGTGATGATTTTGCTATTTTCTTTGCTATTCTGTTTGGGCTGATCTGGGGTCTCGCAATCTTTAATATGGATAGGTATATCGTTTCGAGCATCAGTAAGAATGCATCTGTCAATAAACAGATTCTTCAGGCGACTCCGCGGATTCTGCTTGCCATAATGATCGGTATTGTGATTTCCAGGCCTCTGGAACTCAAGATATTTAATAAGGAGATTCGTGAGAAGCTTAAACTCTCCTATCTGAACGGCCAACGTTCAAAGATTGACACGTTGAACAGCACCTTTCAAAATAAATACGGGACGGAGCTGGGTAAATTGAAGGACCTTACTGCTGAACGGGATTCTCTTCAGGCGGATATCACCCGATCACGTTATCAATTGAATCAGGAGATATTTGGTGATAAAACGAATCAGACATCGGGAAAAGTTGGATACGGTACTTATGCCAAGCAAAAAGAGGAGGTTCTGAACCAAAAGGTTGCTCGCTTAGACGCAGTCAGAGGTGAGATTTCTGCGATGGAGGGGTTCGTGCGCGAGAGAAGGGATCAGGACGGGCTAACGAGTCAACGGCTTTTTAGCAACAAACAGCTTGATAGTCTTGCTAATGTTGCGGGTTTTGCGGACAGGAACTGGGCTTTGGGTCAGTTAAGCTTTAAAGCCGATGGAAGCAGAGACCTGGGGACCTATCTGGCAGTTGCATTCATCGGCTTATTATTCATATTATTTGAGTGTCTTCCGGTTTTTGTGAAGCTAATGAGCGATAAAGGCCCCTACGATATTGCTCTTCAAAACACGGAAGAAGCGGCTATTCATGGGTCTTTTAAAAACAGAGATTTCGAAATGACCGTTACGGATGCTGTTCAGGATACACGGATTGATGCGGAGACGGAAAAGCGGAAGCGAATGATACTGCGTGAGGCTAACTCAGATGTTTTTGAAGAATAAAATCATTCATCCAGTATTGATAATAAGGTATATCTTCTTTTTTGAAAATATCGAATCCTACTTTCTTATAGAAGTGTAACGCTTTGTTGTATCGGTTAACATTCAACTCTAAGACACGTGTTCCAAGATTCCTCGCTATTTGTTCGATGTGATGAATAATAAATTTGCCTGTGCCCTTGCCTTGTTCTGAAGGATGTACATACAATTTGTGAATACTTAGCTTATCAGTTTCTTCTTTGCAGGAGTAGCCCGCAAAGGCAACTTTTTTAGTATCCCTTTCAACGAGGAGAAATTCGGTGCCGATAGCCTGCTGCTCTTTTAGTGCCTCTATTGAGTACATGTTGTCGAGCATGAATCTTATCTGTTCGCTTTTAAGTATACCGCTGTAGGTAGGCCACCAAATTTCTTCGGCCAATTGATGTACTGCCGGTAGGTCTTCTGGTAATGCCGGCCTTATTGTCAAGCTCATAATCGTCAGAGATTTTCGGCTACAAAGATAAAAGGCTCTTGAAAACGAAGCGAATAAAAGCCATCTGATTGCGTGGTAAATGCATGCGATGAGCTTTGATTCAAACCTGTATGAATGAGGTTTGTTGCATCAGAAAGGATCTCGATATCTTCGGCTGCAGCTTTCCACTTACTGAATCCGGAGCGAACCATGAAGATTCTCTGTTTGACGGTGAGGATAACGATATTGACATGCTCGCAATAGGGAAGATAGTCGCTGATAACGGGCTTACTGGTTATTATGTTGACAGCCGGGTATTTTTCCTGGATCAGATAATCAAGGGCATTCTTGATTGCATGTTCTTCTGACGGGATAACACGGGTTCTCGGCTGGAGTGAATGGTCGTTGGGTGTACCAACGATGAAATCCACCTTTATTCCAAGCGAGTCAGCAATGTCGTAAGCGTTTTCCTCAACAATAACGGTAGGACTCCATTCCAACAGCTGTCCGAGGTTTTCAGGATGGAAGCCTTCTAAGTCAACAATCAATAATGCCGGCTCCTGCTTTTCTCTTACAATATGATGAGACGACATATCAATAGAGTTTTCTGTATATCTCCTTGAATGCGGATGTCGGGGCTTCTGACTTATTGATAGCGGCAGAAACGGCCACTCCGTAAACGCCGGTATCGATCAGTGCTTCGATATCGGCTGCCGTAATGCCACCTACTGCAAGAACTGGTATTTTGATTTGCAGGTTGTCCATTTCTGCCTTTATCGTTTTATATCCTTCCACCCCGAGGGTTGGGTAGTCGTTTGGCTTCGTGAGTGTGACAGCAAAGGGTCCGCAGCCGATGTAATCCACCACTCCGCTTGCTGCTATGCGTTTAATATCATCAAGGGTGTTTGCTGAAGCTCCTAATGTCTTATCAGGACCGATTTCGTTCCTAATGGAGGTATAATCTGCAGACATGTCTTCGATATGTACTCCCTGGATATCGGCTTTGGAAAGTAACGAGGTGTGATCTGTGATGATCAGGGTAGTGCCCCAATCATCACATACTTCAGCGATGCGATTTATTTCATCCAGGTGCTGCTCCTCAGTCTTTGAAAAACAACGATACTGGATCCAATTGGCACCCGACTCACAGGCCGTGATTGCCTGTTCCAGATGGGACCTATGTGGAAGATCTTGAGTAAGGTAGTGAAACCTGGAAATATACTTTTGCATAGATTCTAGTGTACTTCGTTGAGCAGCGCTTCTGTGACAGGCTTTCCTATGTTCCCATTGGGTGCCTGAATTCGTAAAAGTGCTGATATAGTTGGTGCAATGTCGGTCATCCCGGTTGGTCTGCTTGTGCTGCCATGTTTAACTCCCCAGCCCATCAATACGAATGGGATATGCGTATCGTAAGGGTTCCATGTTCCATGTGTCGTTCCTGTGCTGCTGCCACTGTAGTATCCGGGCTTTAATATGATCTGGACGGCTCCACTTCTTTCTCTATTGTATCCGTTTATGATTTTTTCTTTCAACCCCTGAGGAATGCTCGCCTGGCTGGCAGCTTCCATGTCGACGACATAGGCAATATCCGCCCTCTTTTGAAGGTGCTTGATGCAGGCTTTTCTGATCGCTTCTTCATCAAGTTTATTCTTTTCAATGAGGGAATTATTAAGGCTTACCTGATAATTCATAAGGCTTAAAACCAATTTCTCCTGTTTAAATTCCTGAGCCAGGTAAGCGTTTAATTCCTTCGTAACTGTGCTCGTAGGAAAGAGGCCCGAGGGAATGTTATGCGATGTCAGGAAATTAGGGTTATGCGCTGCTCCGTGATCCGCAGAGATGAAAACGGTATATGCTCCTTTGCCTACCTTGCTGTCCAGATAGCTGAAAAAAGCAGATAGATCACGGTCCAGGCGGAGGTATGTATCTTCTGCCTCTATAGAATTCGGTCCGAACCTATGCCCGATGTAGTCTGTTGATGAAAGGCTCACCGCAAGGAAGTCGGTTATATCTCTTTGACCCATTTTTTCATTCTCGATTGCTGCCCTGGCCATATCCAGAGTGATGGTATTGCCTTGAGGTGTTGTTCTCAGGATGCTAAAGTCTTTGCCATACATACCGGATGTTTCATGTGGAAAGACAGGTGCTGTTGTTCCACTGAACTTAGCTTCGAAACGGCTGTCGTCTTTTTCACTCTGCAAGTAAGTGTCGAGCGGGAACAAGGTTTTCCAGTTTTGGTCTAGATATTTCTTTGGCAACTTCAGGTTATTGAAGGTATTGACCCACTGAGGTAACTCATTCATGTAGTAGGTACTGGTAATCCAGTTTCCGGTTTCATCGTCAAACCAATAGGCTGCATCCGCACTATGTCCGGCTGGCAAAATTCCCCCACGGTCCTTGATTGCAATCCCTATTACTTTGGAACGGAAGTTAGTAGCCAGTTTCAGTTCATCAGTGATGGTGCTGCTCAGCAGGTTCCTTGGCGACATCTCCCCGGCAGTAGAAGGGCTCCCAACGGTCTTTGAAGCGGTATCTTCTGTGCAGTACATTGACTTTCCGGTCGACTGGATGATGAAGTCATTTCCGGCGATACCATGGATAGATGGGACAGATCCGGTATAAATTGTTGAATGCCCTATGGCGGTTACAGTAGGTACATAATCGATATTGGTGTTTTCAGCAGTAAAGCCCTCGTTCAGCAGGCGCTTAAAACCACCCTCTGTATAGCGGTCCTGATAGCGGTAGAGATAGTCCCATCGCATTTGATCTATCACTATGCCCACCACAAGTTTCGGTCTGGGTGTTGATTGTGAAGATGTGGATTTTTTTTGTGCGGATGCATTAAGGGCAAGCAGTAGAAGTGCTGCCTGTAGTACGTATCGTAGATTCATTTTTTTAAAATGTATGTACTCAAATATCGCAATTGAAAATCAAAATGCGATTGATTATAATAAAACAAGCTCCGGCACCAGATGACACCAGAGCTTGCCAAAAAGAATACGCCCTTAGAATTTCAAACTAGCCGATAGCAGGAAGTTTCTCGTTGCTTGTGGGAAATAGGCATTGCTGGTGGAAAGTTCATTTCCAACGATGTAGCTGTACGTAAATCCGTTGGATTCATAGAGTTCACTGAATACGTTGTTTACCAGAAGTGAAATTCCCAGGTTTTTGATTCTTCCTGCGGATGTATTATAGCGTAATCGAATGTCGTTAACAAAAAACGCGTCTAATGAACGGTTGTCGTTAGATGTGTTATCCATATACTGTTTGCTTACATACTTACTAAGTAAGGCGACCTCTGCGTTTTTAAGCGGACGATAAGCTAATTCACTGGAGCCAACGAATGAGGGTGAAAAGGAGATGTCCGTATTGTTGTGTGTAAAGCTTGTCTGATCCCCGGAATCCCAATTATCGACGAACTCTGTGAAGCTGTCAATTTTGTTACGGCTGAGGTTAGCTGTCAGTCCCCAGGTCAGATTTCTGCTGATCAGCCATTGTGCGTCCGCTTCTAAACCAAGTCTGTAACTATCAGGCACATTTTGACGAAGTGCTTCTCCATCATCATTTACTTTGCCTGTTAGCACAAGCTGGTCTTTATAGATCATCCAGTATCCATTTATTCCCGTCCGGAAAGATGAGCTGTTAAACCTGTACCCTGCCTCAATGTCTTTAAGATTTTCTCTTAAGGGACGTCCGCCCGGCATATTGATATAGTCGTCGCGGTTCGGTTCTTTATTAGCAACCGCAAAAGATGCGTAGACATTACTGGCGTTGTTGAGCTTATAGGTAATTCCTGCCTTAGGATTGAAAAAGTTTAGCTGGTCATTTATGTCCAGGTTATTTAAGTTCTTGTCGGTTCCGTCTATCTTATAGCCCGTGCGACGATACTGTAGATCACCGTATAAGAGGAAATCGTCAATCTGGTATTCGGCCTTTCCATAGATGTTAAAGTCTGTTTTGAAGCCGTTACCCTGGTAGTAACGATCACCAGGCTCTGCGGTAGAGCTGTTTCTGGCCCAGATGATCTCACCGAAATGATCACCGTCATACTCATTATAAGCACCTCCGAGTGTAAGATTCAGGTCGCTCGAAGGAGTATAATTTAAAGAGTAAGTCAAACCATAAAAATGGTTATCCAGCCAGCGGCGTCTTACCAGGTCGGTTCTTTTTAGGGTATCGGTACCTGTAATGATGTTCGGAAGTCCATAGCTTCCAAATTTCGCGGCATTCTTGTACTCTTCAAAATAGCCGCTTCCATAGGTGTAGTGCAGGCCAGTATTAAGGGATAGTTTGCTGCTGAAGGTATGAGTATAGAAAGCCTGGTAATGATCTTGCTTGTAATTATCGGTTTGATCTTTGTATAGGAAGGAGTTGTAGGTTCGCTTGTTTGATCCGAAGAGATTAGATGAATCTGCAGGTGTGAAAAAATACACCCCCTTGTTGTTCTGGTAGTAGTTGTTAAGATCTTCAGCGGAACCTCTGAGTTTTGCCTCAGGTACACCGTTCCACGCCTGGTAGGTCTCCTCCTGTCCTGAAAATACATTTACTCTCAGTATATCCTTCTTGCCATAGTAAGCACCAGACAGGAAATAGGATTTAAGATCGGAGGCCCCCCTGTCAATGTAGCCGTCAGACTTGATTCTGGACAGCCGTCCGTCAAAGGTGAACTTGCCGTTCAGTAAGCCAGTCCCAATGTTTACAGTGTTCTTCCAGGTATTATATGATCCGAAGGTGTTATTGAGCTCGGCGTAGGCAGAATCGCGGCGTGTTGTAGTTTGGATATTCAAACTTCCGCCAAACGCTCCAGCTCCGTTGGTGGAGGTCCCTACCCCCCTTTGTATCTGGATATTATCAACGGATGAAGCAAAGTCGGGTATATTGACGAAGAAGGATCCCTGACTTTCCGGGTTGTTTAAGGGAATTCCGTTTAATGTAACATTTATCCGGGTTGCGTCGCTACCCCGGATTCGTAGCCCTGTGTATCCAACACCGGTTCCGGCATCTGAGGAAACAACAACAGAAGGCGTCTGATTTAGAAGATAAGGGAGATCCTGTCCCTGGTTGTATTTACCGAGTTCTTCTTTATTGAGATTCCGATAGGTTGTAGCCGAGCTCTCTGTAGCTCTTGTAGAGCGCACGATGACCTCGTCGGTGAGGATATTCATGGGAGATAATGCAGCATTGTAAACCCTGTCTCCGGAGATATTAATAGTGGTTGACATCTCCTCGAAGCCAATGAACCGAAATGATATACGATAAGTTCCGGCCGGGAGGTCTTGAACTGCGAACTCTCCTGAGGTGTTGCTTCTGCCAATGCGGTCACCGACAGTAATACTTGCACCTGCGAGGGCGCGTTGTGTCGCCTTGTCGGTTACTTTTCCCCTGATCGAAAATTGAGCCCATGCCAAAGAAGGCAGGATGAGTGCCATAAGGGCAACTAAGTAAATTTTTTTCAAAATGTGTTTAATTAAATGAATGCGTAACGGGGCTATACGCACAATCTTATTTATTATTCCTACGCCGGCATTATCCGGATCAAGTTCACGAAGAGGGAAAGTATGCTTTTATACTATTCTCTTCGATGGGTGTAATCTCAGCCTGTTTAACAAGCACCCCTTAAGATGCCACGAAGTTAAGCATCAAATTTTGATTTAGCTATTTTTCTGCATAAGTTTAAAGTTTTTTAAGTTCGGCTTATTTTCATTAGTCTGCCTTTCATGTTGCGTGTTGATAGTTCGAAGCCATTTAAAGTTGTATATTCCCTATGTAAGCATGAGTTTCTTGGGTGGCTGATTGAGCCCCATGCAGTTCAGCTGAATTCTGACGGTGGGTTCTCCCTCACGCATCAGCGCTTGTTCAGTAATACGGTTGAAGAGTTTTCGATGGGTCTTGATGAGCTGGATTTTAAGCTCATTAAGCTGCTTGATGAGATGGAGCAGGGCTATGTGATTAAGCGCTATTATAAGAAGGTGATCCGCCCGGTGGAGTTTTTTGCACGGGTATTCGACGAAAAGATCTTTAACCTGCTGCGTCCCAAAATTGAGAAGCGTTTAGTGGAGGCATTTGCGTTGTTACGCAGCAGAGAGGTTTATCTTATGAGCAGGGAAGGTTGGCCTGTAGATAAGGCCCTCGCTATTGCTGAAGAGCCTGCATCTGTTTTATTCCATTTCAGACGTTCGGAAACTGAAACGCGCTATTTTCCTACTATAAAGTTTCAGGGAGTGAGAATTGAATTCATGTTCAAAGACGCGCAGATTGTTTGCAATGACCCTGCATGGCTGTTGCTGGAAGGTGTTCTTTACCATTTCCAGGATCATATGGAAGGAAAGAAGCTCCAACCGTTTTTAAACAAAAGATATATCTCTATCCCGAAAACATCAGAAAGAACATATTTTGAAAAGTTCGTTACCCCGCTTATCGAAAGGCATAACGTGTTTGCTGATGGTTTCCTGATAAATACAGAAAGGTATGATGCTGTCCCAGTACTTAGAGTGGATTACGTTCCGGAAGGTACTTCGCGTCTGCAATTGATGTTCCGGTATGGTAATTACATTTTTCCTGCAGGAGGATCCAGAAAGGTTTCAGTTAAAATGGAAGCCGATGGCGATAACTACACCTTCCATCGCATAAGAAGGTCACAAACCTGGGAAAAAAATAAGCAGGACGAGCTTATTCAACTCGGCTTGAAAAAGACTGCCGACATTTTTACGCAGTTTGAAGTCGCTTCCACTTCAGAGGCTTCTGACACTGCACTGGGAGTGCTGGAGTGGCTTAACGTTCATCATGATGAGCTCATAGCGATGGGTATAGTCATTGAACAGCACGAAGGGACTAAACGTTTCCTGTTCGGCTCGAGCAAGGTTGAACTTGGCTTTAAAGAGAATAATGATTGGTTTGATTTACAGGCCGTAGTGCATTTTGGCCCCTATCAGATACCGTTTATTGATTTACGACATCATATTCTAAACAAGATACGCGAATACACGCTGCCTTCGGGGGAGATTGCTATCATCCCGGAGGAGTGGTTTACGCAATATGGAGACCTGATGATGTTTTCTGACAAGTCGGGCAGCCATTTACGATTAAGAAAGCACCATATTGGATTGATAGCCGATTTTGCTAACAGCGAACTTGCGACACTGTCAATGGGCCGGAAGCTTCAGTTGTTAAGCTCTTTTGAGGAGATAGAAGAGACTGACGTCCCTTTAAACTTTAAGGGTGTGTTACGGCCCTATCAAAAGGCTGGCTATAACTGGTTTCATTTCCTTAGGAAATATAATTTCGGAGGTTGTCTGGCAGACGACATGGGACTTGGAAAGACAGTGCAGACACTCGCCTTGCTGCAAAAGATCAAAGAAGAAAATCTCTCGAAAGGAGCAATGTCAACTTCTTTAATCATCATGCCCACCTCCCTCATTTATAACTGGCAAAATGAGGCTGGTAAGTTTGCACCTGATCTCAGGATACTCGTTCATACCGGAACGGCAAGAAGCAAGGAGGTTGAAAAGTTCCTGGAATATGATGTCGTGCTGACTACGTATGGTGTTACACGTGTAGATATTGATCTGCTTGTCCAGCTTTATTTTGATTATATCATATTGGACGAGAGTCAGAATATAAAAAACCCGTCGTCAAAGGCATATAAGTCGGTCAGGCAGCTAAAAGCGAAGAACAAACTGATATTAAGCGGAACTCCTGTAGAAAATACGGTAAACGACCTTTGGACGCAGATGTCATTCATCAATCCGGGTTTGCTGGGTAATCAAACATTCTTTCTGAACGATTACGTTAATCCCATAGAGAAAAAAAAGGATGAGGAGAAATCAAGAAAGCTTCAGGCATTGATTAAACCTTTCGTGTTAAGGCGGACAAAGAATCAGGTTGCCGGGGAGCTTCCTGAGAAGACGGAACAGCTGTTTTATTGCCGGATGAGTGAGGAGCAGGCTGAATATTATGAGAATGTAAAGTCTGAATATAGAAATGCGCTGTTAGAGGCTCTGGAGGAGGGAACCTTGGCAAAGACGCAGATTCAGGTATTACAGGGCCTTACCAAGCTTCGCCAGATTGCCAACCATCCGCTATTGGTCGACGAGGGATTTGAAGGCGAATCCGGGAAATTCGAAAATGTCATTCATACGCTACAAAATGTGCTGGCTGAAGGTCACAAAGTTCTGGTGTTTTCTCAATTTGTTAAACAGCTCGAAATCTATCGGCGGTATCTCGACAAAGAAGGTATCAGTTATTCATATTTGGACGGTGCGACAAAGAACCGGGGCGAAGTGGTGGAAGAGTTTCAGCGCAATGATCAGATCAAGCTTTTCCTGATTTCGCTCAAAGCCGGCGGAGTGGGTTTAAATCTTACTGAAGCAGATTATGTGTTCATGCTTGATCCATGGTGGAACCCTGCTGTTGAGCAACAGGCTGTGGATCGTACACACCGTATAGGGCAGAAAAAAAATGTTTTTATCTACAAGTTCATAACGAAGGACAGCATAGAAGAGAAAATACTAGCTCTGCAGAGCAGAAAGCGGATTGTTGCAGAGTCCCTTATCACCACAGAAGAAAGCTTTGTTAAGTCTTTGAGTTCTGACGACATCAGGGATATACTCCATTAAGTAGCCAGGAACTTCAAGTACTCTTCCCTGCTTATCACTTCCGCCCCTAACCGTGTTAAATGTTCGCTTTCGATCTGACAATCGATAAGCTGGTATTCATGGGTTTGACATAGCCAGATCAAAGCGAGCTTAGACGCATTGCTGACGTGGCTAAACATGCTTTCACCACAAAATACCCGCCCCACTGATACGCCATACAGTCCACCTGCCAGTTTTCCCTCGCTCCACACTTCGACAGAGTGAGCTATCCCCAGGTTATGCAAACGAATATATGCATCCTGCATGTCCTGGGTAATCCAGGTTCCGTCCTGCTCTTTGCGGGTTTTGTCAGAACACTCCCTGATTACATCCTCGAATGCTTTATTCTTTGTGATGCTGAATTTTCCCGAGCGTATGACTTGCCTCATGCTTTTCGAGATCTTAATCTTGTGAGGAAAAAGAACGAAACGCTCATGAGGCGAGAACCACATTATCGGTGTTTCGTCTGAATACCATGGGAAGATGCCCTGGCTATATGCATTAATTAACCGCCCGGGACTGAGGTCTCCACCCACTGCCAGAAGGCCGTCATCGTCGGCCAGCGTCGGCGTCGGGAAAGAGGTGTCTTTTTCATCAAGCTTAAAAATCATCGCGGCAAAATTATTATAAATAGCGAGGACTGGATGAGTGGTAGTACAACTAATAGGTTTAAAAGCTAATAATCGCTCCTAAAATGAAACTTAGCGTGCTGGAGAGAAGGTAAGGGGTCCGGCTCTAATTAACGCCCTGACAGTTTTCGTTGATTAGCTTGTTTGCGCGGTCGCTCCCTATCTTTTTTACAAATTGGAGATCCAGACAGGCGCCTTCTTTGTCGCCCTTTTCTATCTTTTCCTTCGCCTGATCTATAATCCGCCCGATATATTCATCGTTGTAGCCAAGCTGTTCTTTAAGCTGCGCAATCTTCTGCTCAGCAGCTTCATCGTAGCCACCTTTATCTTTATTTTCATAATAGGTAACTACTGCATCCGAGAGAAACTGTTGAGCCTTATAGGCATCTATCGCCGCTTTAACTTCAGCTTCTGATTTCCAGCAGTTAAGGTTCCTCAGGGAGAAGTTAATAGGGATGGTAATAGTGCTTGTTGTGTCGTATTCTACAGGAATACGCCAGTTACGGGAAGTCAGTTTTATCAGTCTTAGTGCTTCATCATCAAGGTCAATTCCAAAGCCTCTTGAAACTCTCGCCTCTTTTACAACGCCTGCCGAGCCAAGACGGAAGCTTACTTCTATGGTTCCCTGGATACAATTTTGTCTTGAATAATGCGGGTATATCAGATTCTCATTTATGAAGTTTCGCAATCCCTGGCTGCCCCCCTTAAAAGAAGGATCTTCTCCTGGCATAAACGATGTCAGAAAAAGAAGAAGGAAAAATCCCAGGACAATACTCACTTTCATTATGTTATAACGAAATGCAAGTCAATTTATTGAGTGTGAGTTACTCTTCTGAATCAGGTTGACGCGGTTCTTTACTGATCTTGTCAAAGATCTCGTCCATGCGCTCAACGTACTCGCTCGTATCGTCCACAAAGAATTCTAGATGAGGGATGATCCGGGCCTGGTTCTTTATCCTTGCTCCCAGTTTGTACCGGATTTCACTCGCGTGCGCTTTGATAGTATTTAACGCCAGGCTTGAATCCTGACTGTTAAAAAAGCTCAGAAAGACACGGGCGATCGCCAGGTCAGGGGTCATACGAACCTTAGTAATCGTAACCAGCATATTAGGCAGAAAGTTCATGCCTTCCCTCTGAAATATCTCCGCTAAATCTTTCTGAATAACTCCTGCGAATTTTTGCTGCCGTTTGCTTTCCATCTTGTTTTGTTAGTAAGAGGCCTTAAGGAATTCCCTTTCAGGCCGGTTCAAAGATAATGATAAGAGTTAAGACTATAGAGCCCCCTTAAAGAGGCTCTAGTATAGTAAATTGTCGTAAGGATATCGTGCGGTATGAATAGCTTTTGCTTTATCATATACCAGTTGCTTAAACTCTTCCACGTTCTCCTTGTTTAATGCAGAAATAAAAACTGCTGGGCTATTGTGTTTCCCCATCCAACTGTTTTTGAATTCCTCTATCGTTAATATGGGTGCCTCCTCTCCGGAGTCAGGCTTCCATGCATCAATTTTATTAAATACCGTAATGGTTTCCTTGTCAGCAGCTCCAAGATCTTTCAGCGTTTCATTCACTGTGTTTATCTGGTCTTCAAAATTAGGATGGGAAACATCAACTACATGTATCAGAATGTCTGCCTCTCTTACCTCATCTAAAGTCGATTTAAAACACTCTACCAGATGATGGGGGAGTTTGCGAATAAAACCAACTGTATCTGACATCAGGAACGGAAGATTATCTATTACCACTTTTCGAACCGTGGTATCAAGCGTTGCGAAAAGCTTGTTTTCTGCAAACACATCAGATTTAGATATCATGTTCATGATGGTCGACTTACCAACGTTCGTGTAGCCTACTAATGCAACACGAATGAGCTGTCCCCGATTCTTCCGTTGCGTTTCATTCTGCTTGTCGATCTGCTTAAGCTTCTCTTTCAAAAGGGAAATCTTGGTCTGGATCATCCGGCGGTCACTCTCAATCTGGCTTTCTCCCGGACCACGCATCCCGATTCCTCCCTTTTGTCTTTCCAAGTGCGTCCACATACGTGTCAGTCTGGGCAGCAGATACTGAAGCTGTGCCAGTTCAACCTGGGTTTTTGCCTGAGCGGTTTGTGCCCTGCTTGCAAAAATGTCTAGTATCAGATTGCTTCTGTCCAGGATTTTCACCTGTAGCTCATTTTCGATGTTTCTGATTTGTGACGGGGAAAGTTCATCATCAAACACCACGATATCAATCTCTTCGGATTTCACATACGCCTGAATTTCTTCCAGTTTGCCCTTTCCAACAAATGTGGATCGGTCTGTATGGGTCATCTTTTGCGTAAATATTTTTTCCGTTATCCCGCCTGCTGTATCCACGAGGAACTCCAGTTCCTCCAAATATTCGCGTACCTGCGCTTCCTTTTCGTCGGGAGTTATCACTCCTACTAAAACGGCGCGTTCAGGTTTTATCGCTGTATCAAAATATTCTTGTCTGGGCATTTTTTAATTTCTTAGTTCTTGTACAAAATTTTGTATTGCCGAACCGGGATCACTATTTTTCATAAAATTCTCGCCGATCAGGAAACCGTTGAAGCCGGCAGCTCTCAACTCCTTAATCGTCTTCGGATCACTGATCCCGCTTTCAGAGATCTTTAGAAAGTTATCAGGAATCAGATTCACCAAATCATGAGAATGCTGAACTGAAACTTCGAAAGTATCCAGGTTTCGGTTATTTACGCCAATAGCGTCTATGTCATCAAATATGTTTTTCTCTAGCTCCTCGCGGTTATGTACCTCTAACAAAACATTTAAGCCTAGGGTTTTGGCAAACTTGGCAAAGCCCGCAACTTCCTGCGGAGTGAGGATCGAAGCAATTAACAGGATGATGTCTGCACCTATAGCTTTTGCTTCTACAATCTGATACTCATCAATAATGAAATCTTTTCTCAGTATAGGTATCTGATTTGTTTCTCTTGCTTCAACCAAATCCCGGATTTTTCCTCCAAAGAACTGCTGATCAGTAAGTACTGACAGGGCCGAAGCACCTGCATCAGCATATTGCCTGGTTACTACAGATACTTCTGCCTGATCGTTTATAACACCTTTGGAGGGCGAAGCACGCTTGAACTCAGCAATTATCCCGGTGCGGTCTTCAGCAAGCATAAAATCGCGAAGTGAGTAGCATGTCCTGCCGAAATATTCGCTTCTTTCGAGGCCGGAAACAGGTATATTTTGTTTTGCCTGTATTACTTCCAGACGTTTATGTTCTACTATTTTAGCCAGAATGCCAGCCTGACCAGCCGCAGAAGCGGAAATGTTTAAGTTTTTATCTTCCATTATTGGGACTTATAAGAGCCAGTTAGAGATCATAATTTTTCCGTGTTCAGTTAATACCGACTCTGGGTGAAACTGGACACCCTTTACATCGTATTGTTTATGTTTAAGAGCCATGATCACACCTTCCGCATCCTTGGCGGTGATATGCAGAGTGTCAGGAAGCCCATCCCTGCTTACCGCCCATGAATGGTAACGCCCGATGTTGAAGGTTTCCGGCAGTCCGGCAAACAATGTTTCTTCTTTATCCAGAACCGACATCTCAGTAGCTCTACCATGTACAGGGTAAGAAAGATTATACAAATTGCCACCAAACACTTCAGCGATGGCCTGAACTCCCAAACAAACACCCAGGATACTTTTAGTAGGTGCGTAGGCTTCAATTACATCAAGTAAAAGTCCTGCTTCGGACGGAATTCCCGGTCCGGGTGAAAGTAATATTTTGTCGAATTCATCCACTTCTTCCAGCCTGAACTTATCGTTTCTCCAGACAACAGGATCCTGCCCGCACTCATTCAGCAGATGGACAAGATTAAACGTGAATGAATCATAATTATCAATAACTAGTATTTTCATCAGAGTATTGTTTGTTTTTCAATGGTGGGGAAACTATCAAGCATATTTATTGCCGCTGCTAACGGTAGTAAGCACATGATGATTTCATCCAGACATGTATGTTTTTAAACTTTTTCAAGCGTAGGTACTATCGTCCCGGCCAGGTCAATCGCCTTGCGCAACGCCATTATTTTGTTGTTCACTTCGTTGAGTTCACTTTGCGGATCCGAGTCGGCTACAATGCCTGCTCCAGCCTGATAGTGAAGAACGTTATTTCTGCTCATAAAAGAGCGGATCATAATAGCGTGATTAAAGTCTCCATTGAATCTCATGAAACCTATTGCGCCGCTATAAAAACCTCTGCCGGTGTTCTCATATTTATCTATTAACTGCAGGGCCTTGTACTTCGGCGCACCGCTAAGTGTTCCCGCAGGATAGGTATCTCCAACAACCTTGAAGGGATCTACATCTGGCTGCAACGTACCCGTAACTTTTGAAACGAGATGAATGATATGTGAATAGTACTGTACTTCCTTAAAAGCCTTTACCTGCACATTGCTACAATGCCTGCTTAGGTCGTTTCGAGCCAGGTCAACCAGCATGACATGTTCCGCGCTTTCCTTGGGATCGTTCTCCAGTTTCTCCGCCAGTTGCGCATCCATCGCGTCGTTGCCTGTTCTTAAAAATGTTCCCGCAATCGGAAAGATCGTTGCCTCCCCCTTTTTTACCGTCAGCTGCGCTTCTGGTGAAGAACCAAACAGTTTGAAGTCCCCGTAATCATAATAGAAGAGATACGGAGAAGGATTGATTGATCGCAGCGCACGATAGACGTTAAATTCATCGCCACTGAAAGCCTTTGAGAATGCTCTCGACGGTACAATCTGAAATACATCTCCACGGAAAATATGCTTCTTCATGTTTTCAACTACTTCGATAAATCCTTCATCGGAGAAATTAGAATTTTCGGGCGCTTCAGAAATGAAAGGGTATTCGGGGAAATCTTTGTTTTGGGTCAGATACTGAAGTTTCTCCAGTCCGGATTCTTCCTCCTCTTTACTCCTATGTTCGAACAGATACAGTTCGTTCTTAAAGTGATCAATTGCAATGACGTATTTATATACATGATACTGTAGTAGTGGAATCTCCCTGGCTTCAGTTAATGAAGACGTAAGCTTTATATCTTCAAATTTCTCAATCGTTTCAAAAGTGAAGTATCCAAATAGCCCGTTAGATATAAACTTAAAATCACCGTCTTCAAAGACAAACTTTTTTCTGAAGGCGGTCACTTCTTCCTGCAGGTTAATATCCCTTGCCGGTACCTCCATTCTGCTTCCGTCAGGAAAGTAAGTCATGAGCGTATTTTTATCCAACACTATTCCCGCAATTGGGTCGCAGCAAATAAAGCTCATGCTGTTCTCCCGGCTGTGATAGTCGGAACTCTCCAATAAAATACTGTTCGGAAACACATCTCTGATTCTCAGGTAGATACTTACCGGCGTGGTGGTGTCAGCAAGCAGCTTCTTGGATGATGTAAATAACTTGTGCATGTTTATATTATTATCTTAATGCGAAAACTAAAAAACAAAAAACCCGGTGTTGATGCACCGGGTTCTATATTTACCTTGAAAAATTAGATCAATGGATTATAAACATACAACGCTCCGGTGCACAAATTTGTGCCACCACCAGTTTTGAGTATATTTATTATTTAACATATTACAAATGAAGCTAAAGCAAGTTAGATTACCAAATATTTTTTTAATTAATGGCTAATGCCTAACAGCGGTCTTCCGCTTTGTAAAATAGCGACAATGATTAGTAATAAAGCGAGTCCGAAAAAGATGGCAACAGGGCGGTGTTTAGCGGTCAGTTCGGCAATCTTTTTCGACTTTGCATTCCCAATGGTAATCAAAACCGCAGCTGCCAGCATCATTGCCACGTGTTCCACCTTCCAGTATCGCAACGTGCTGTCCTTCATCGCCTCGCCCATTGTGCTGCTGGTAACAATCGGACTTACGAAATACAAAAACAGTCCTACAAGTACTTGTACATGTGTTGATATCAGGGTAACCAGATTCAGCGTCTTGTTAGCTTTGCTAAAAGGTTTTTTGCCAAACCAGCCCATGAACGCCAGTAAAGTTGCCACCACCAGGGCAAAGAATACTACAAATCGCAGCAGAGAGTGCGCATGAAATAAGAAATCGTACATAATTTTCTAATAGTTAATCAAAGAAACGAAAATTGTCTTGATTAAAGAACTAGGCTGTCAAGAAATGAACAAGTTAAATGTAACAAAATGTTTGTCAGACTACGCCACTGTATGAATCATTTTTTTTACTTTTAACGCAAAAAAAATAAGCTCTCGATGGGCGAGAGCTCAAACTAACCAATTATAAACCTAAATTATTGAAAGGAGCTGTAAGGGAAGGAATCGAACCTTCAAGGAGTGGTTAGCCATTGCTGGTTTCCCATATTCTCCGCCACCGAGACAAGGAGGTGTGTCTGCCAGTTTCACCACCTTACAGTATTAAGCAGTTTTCTCTCTGCTTGATACAAATATAGTATCGCGCGCGTTATTGTTGCAAATATTTTAATAAAATATTTTAATTTTTGTGAACTTATTATTTACTTCGTATATATATTAATATCTTTCAAAAAATTTATGGAAAAGAAGAGCCTTAATTTAGAAATTGATAATCTGGATATGCAGATTCTGTCTATCCTGATGGAAGATGCTACAATACCCTACACTGAGATCGCTAAGAAGCTGATTGTATCAGGAGGAACGATTCATGTCAGGATGAAAAAGATGCAGGATCTAGGTATAATAAAAGGTTCTAACCTGCTGGTTGATGCCCAAAAGATCGGTTATGACGTATGTGCCTATCTTGGGATTTACCTTGAAAAAGGCTCGACATATAAGGACGCAGTCGAGAAACTCAGAGGAATAAAAGAGATCGTAGAATTGCATTATACAACGGGTGCCTGGAGTATGTTCGCGAAAATCATTTGCCGCGACACTAATCACCTTCGGCTGGTTCTGAATGATCATATTCAATCAGTAGCCGGTATTCAACGTACAGAAACATTTATTTCCCTGGAAGAAAGCATCAAAAGGCAAATCAGCCTGGACTTGTAGTTCTCCAGATTTAAATTAGGGCTTCACAATAAAAAAAGCCAATCCCGTTATCCAGGATTGGCTTTCGTATTTTAATAGAGAATTATTTTACTTGTTTACGTACAAAACGTTTTTAACTGCTTTTACCACACGCTCTGCGTTAGGTAGCGCTTCTTTAATCAACGTTGGAGCGTAAGGAAGCGGAACATCTGCCGAAACCACACGTACAACCGGAGCGTCAAGATAATCAAAAGCTTCGTTCTGTACCTTGAATGCTATCTCAGTTGCTATAGATCCAAGAGGCCATGCTTCTTCCACGATCACCAAACGGTTAGTTTTCTTAACAGAATTGATAATGGTATCATAATCAATCGGTCGTACGGTGCGAAGATTAATCACCTCAGCGCTGATTCCCTCTTTTTTAAGTTCTTCAATTGCCGGATGGACTACCCGCGGAAGCATTTTTCCAAAAGATACGATGGTTACATCGGTTCCCTCGGTTTCCACATGTGCCTTGCCGATTTCTATATAATATTCTTCCTCAGGAACCTGTCCTTTGTCGCCATACATGACTTCCGATTCCATAAAAATCACCGGATCCGGATCTATAATGGATTGTTTTAATAAGCCTTTTGCATCATAAGGGTTTGAAGGAACAACAACTTTCAAACCTGGAACATTCGCAAACCAGTTCTCGAAGTTCTGAGAATGCTGGGCACCTAATTGTCCTGCATTACCTGTCGGGCCACGAAATACAATAGGAACCGGGAACTGGCCTCCGCTCATTGAAAGGATCTTGGCAGCTCCGTTAATGATCTGATCAATAGCAACCAGGGAGAAGTTGAACGTCATAAATTCAACGATCGGTTTTAAGCCATTCATTGCAGCACCGGTAGCAATACCGGCAAACCCTAATTCCGCGATTGGGGTATCGATTATTCGCTTTGCACCGAATTCTGCGAGCATACCCTGGCTCACTTTGTAAGCACCGTTATACTCCGCAACTTCTTCGCCCATTAAGAATATCTTTTCATCTTTGCGCATTTCTTCGTTCATTGCTTCACGAAGCGCTTCTCTGAACTGTATTTCTCTCATTATTTGCTAAATCAATATTTGGAACGCAAATATAATGCAGGAATGTTTGGGAAACAAGTAGCAGAGGATACGATATGCCGGATAATAACCCCGGTTGCAAATAAACGACGCTATTTCGGCATCAAGCTTAGTCATGATGGTTTATCAGTAGCCATGTACGCATTAAATGTTACATTGGAAATGTAGCATGCACAATGAAACGGCTCTCGCTGAGCCGCTTCATTGTTGTTATACGGCAAAACTATTTTCCTGGCCTTACTGCCACTCTTCCCCTGTTGCCCGAGTCTCTCCTGGCTACATTTCTGTGCTTTCTGTCAGAACGCCCATTTCTGTCTTTGAACTTATCTGCTCTTGATTTCTTTAAAGAGGCATATTTCGCCTGCTGCTCGCTGTTTAAAATGCGATTTAATTTCTTTTCATTTGCTGCTCGCTCAGACTCGATCTTTTTTAATTGCTGAAGCCGTTGTTTCTGTGCTTTCTCACGGGCAACCGCCATATTTTTTGCCCTGTCAAGATTTATTTTATAAACTTCAGATTTTTGCTTATCAGTCAATGAAAGCTGCTTGTCCAGTCTGTCGGTTGCCTGACGTGCTTGTTGTTCTGGGCTCGCCATTTTAGTACGGCTTTTTTCAAATTGCCCGCCATGTCTGCCCTGAGCGCGATTTGACTTTTCCTGGGCCATGCCTGATGTTGCTAATCCTGCTAACAATACGGCTGCTATAAGTGTCTTTTTCATGTTTCAGTGTGTTTATAAGAATAGATGACAAAAGGAAGAGATAGTTTAATGGCATAATGTTAAAAGATGTTAAGAAAGGCTTTTATCTTTGTGGCATCTGCTTTCAGAGCAACGGTATTTATAAGATGAAAAGAACCTTCCTATTATTTCTTGTCCTCTCAGTCCTTAGTAGCCTTGTATCGGCACAGGATGTTAAAGTATATAATCCCAGCGTCGATGCTGTAGCCGAGATTAGGCAAGCGGTATCAAAAGCAGGGCAGGAAGGCAAGCATGTCTTCCTTCAGATCGGGGGTAACTGGTGCGTATGGTGCCTTCGATTTAATGAGCTTGTCACCCAAAACGACACGTTGAGCACCAAATTGAAATCCAACTATGTGGTACTTCACATTAATCATAGTAAAGAAAATAAAAATGAAGAAGTGCTTGCATCTCTTGGATATCCTCAGCGCTTTGGATTTCCTGTTTTTGTCATCCTTGATGGAAAAGGAAACCGGATCCATACTCAGAATAGTGCGTATCTCGAGAGCGGAAAGGGACACAGTTCAAAGAAAGTACTGGAGTTTCTAACCAACTGGTCCCCGGCTGCGATCGATTCCAGGTCTTACAGCAGCAAATAGATATTTTTCAAACAAAAAGTACGATAGAACTTTCTATTCATATGATTAACAAATCGTTCAGGCAACTTGCACTGGCTGCTGCAATTGCCTTTTTTATACCTGTAGCCGGTATGTCGCAGGTAGATGTATCTGCACCTTCGGAGCTAAGTATATATAGGGAGAGTGCTGCGAAGATTAACGCATTGGTCCATACCAAACTTGATGTCCGTTTCGACTATGAAAAGTGCTATCTGTACGGAAAGGCCTGGTTAACCATCAAGCCTCACTTTTATCCTACCGATTCTTTACAGCTTGATGCGAAAGGTATGGAGATCAAGAATGTCTCCCTCATTTCGGGAAAATCGTTACTTCCACTCAAGTATTCATACAACGGGCGGTCCCTGCAGATTAAACTCGGACGCGAATACAATCGTGACGAAAAATATATCATCTTCATCGATTATGTTTCTAAACCTAATGAGCTGAAGGCAGAGGGAAGTCAGGCCATAAAGGAAGCTAAGGGACTATACTTCATCAACCCTGATGGTTCGGATAAGGACAAGCCTGTGCAAATCTGGACGCAGGGAGAAACGGAAGCATCTTCTGTCTGGTTTCCGACCATCGACAAGCCTAACCAGAAAACCACTTCTGAAATCAGCATGACGGTGCCTGCAAAGTACGAGACTCTATCAAACGGTAAGCAGGTGTCCAGGAAGCTGAACAATAATGCTACCCGCACAGACACCTGGAAGATGGATCTTCCCCATGCACCTTACCTGTTTATGATGGCGGTTGGCGATTTCCGCATATATAAAGATAAATGGAGAGATCTCGATGTCAATTACTATTTGGAACCTGCCTACGCACCATACGCTAAACAGATCTTCGGGCATACTCCTGAAATGATGGAATTTTTCTCTAAAAAACTTGGGGTAGATTTCCCATGGAACAAGTACGCGCAGATCGTCGTCCGCGATTTCGTCAGCGGTGCTATGGAGAACACAACCGCAACTATTCATGGAGAGTTCGTTCAAGCCACAGACAGAGAACTGCTCGATGAGAACGAAGGAGAGGATGTGATCGTGCATGAACTGTTTCATCAGTGGTTCGGCGATTACGTCACCACAGAAAGCTGGAGCAATCTTACAGTCAACGAATCGTTTGCCAACTTCAGTGAAGTGCTGTGGCGTGAATACAAATATGGAAAAGATGAGGGGGATGCTGTAAACTACAAAGATATGCAGCGTTACCTCAGTTCTCCGGAAGATGCTGCAAAAGACCTGGTACGCTTCCATTACAAGAACAAGGAAGACATGTTCGACCTTGTCAGCTACCAGAAAGGAGGAAGGATCGTCAATATGCTTCGCCATTATCTCGGTGAAGATGCTTTCTTCAAAGGCCTGAACTTGTATCTGAAGCAAAACGCGTTCAAAGCTACAGAGGCCCACCAGTTGCGTCTCGCATTTGAACAGGTGAGCGGAAAAGATCTCAACTGGTTCTTTAATCAATGGTATTTTAACAGCGGGCATCCGATTCTGGATATCAGCTACCACTGGGATGAAAGTTCCAAAGTCCAGAAGATATTTTTGAGTCAGAATCAGGAAGGTAAGGCATTTATGATTCCTCTGGCGGTCGACGTGTACACACATGGGAAAAGCGAACGGCATAGCTTCTTTGTCAGAAGTAAAAAAGATACGCTTGTTATCAAGCTCAATTCAAAGCCCGACCTGGTTAACGTAGACGCTGAAAAAATGCTCCTCGCCAAAAAGAAGGATAATAAGACCCTGCAAGAGTACACCTTCCAATATTTCCATGCACCCTTGTACGTCGACCGGCTCGAAGCCCTAGATTCATGCAGCGCTGCACAAGGAAGCCATGAGGGGGCGCGAAGTGTTATGCTTGCCGGCCTGAAGGATAAATATCATGGACTGCGCATCTTCGCACTTAACCATATCGATTTGGGGGATTCCATTACAAAAGCTACCGCATTACCCCTGATACGTGAGATGGCGGCCTCTGATCCTAAAACGCTCGTACGGGCGGCAGCTCTTCAAAACCTTGCCTCCATGCGCGATCCATCGAACAGGCAGCTTTTTGATGCAGCGCTGAAGAGCCGGTCTTACTCCGTACAAGCTGCAGCGCTGGCCGGCGTTATCATGCTGAACCCAGAAGATGCGTTCCCGATCGCTAAGAGTCTGGAAAAAGGGAGTAAGGGGGAGTTGACAAAGGCAGTGCTGGCTGCATATACCTATGGCGGGGGCGATGCGGAACTACCCTTCTTTAGTGATTCTTTTGATAAGGCGGGCCTTCAGGACAAAGTTGAAATGGTAACCCCCTATCTGAGTATCCTGGCCAGAATAGACGACACTCCGCTTGTCAATAAACGCATCACCGACTTTAAAAATATCGCAGTGGAAAACCGTAAATACGGCATCGATGTCTACATGCTCGATCTTTTCGAGTCGTTCATGCAGGCGAAGCAGGATATGGCCAGAAGAGCCAGTGCACCACAAAAGAAAGAGCTGGAAAAGCAGATCTCACATATCTCTGCGGCAATCGCCGAATTGAAAAAAAAGGATTCTTAAGATACATTCACACTATGAGTACTACATTATTTCGTCCTTTTGAAAGATTTAACTTTGGTGACAAGGTTTGCTTTTTGACAGGCCTTGAGGCCAGCCGTCAGGTTCAGGTCTTCCCTGAGTGGATGGTGGCCCGGTTTAATCTGGAAGACAAAGCACTGAAGATGCTTGATGAGCATATTCTCACCTATCCGGATATTAAAATACCTGTCTCTGAAAAGGCATTCATTGAATTGGATAAGCTGGAAACGGAAGTAAGTACTGCCTTTAACCTCGGCTACCAGGTCGTTAAAGAGCTGGACGATCTTCGTCTTTTTCAATGGATCGCCAAGCAAGTGTATGGAATGATCCATCACGAAGTCAGAGCGGGGATGCGCCAGCAGAGGGCTGCGGGAGAAGCGCTGAATTTCTCTCAGGGGCTAATGCAAAAATTTGGAAATCTTCATCTCATGCTGCAATCTTTGGTCAGCCCGATGGAATTTGAAGGGGTACTGCCCTGGAAGATCCTGGTGTTTCCGGTTGATAATCCACCCGCTGCTTTTATATACCGTGATGAAATTAATACGTTGGTATTTTCTCTCACCATGGCAGATTTTGGTATAATAGCCTGCCTGCAGGATAACGGCGAGAATGCGAACTATCATCAGGAAGTTCTGAATAAAGTAGGGGCTAAGACTCTCCAGCCTATTCAGTTTGAAGAGCTTTGCGCACGCTTCTTTTACTCGGCATATATTTTCAACCGTCTTCCGGAATATTCACTATTATCAACCGGGGAAATGAATTATGTCGACGGCATGCCACTTCGTATTAGCAGCAGGCCGGTTTTCGACGCCTGGCAAACGAAAACCTATGGTCAGGTCCTCGAAACGTTCTGGAAGCCCTGGGGATATGTCCTTTTTGAGATCATAAAAGATCCGGATCATCCTATGAGCTTTCTGTTAGACCAGAACGGTGAGTTTATCATCAATCCCCGGCCATCATCAGCCTCCCAGCATTCTTGAAAGTTCCGCGAAAAAATGCTTGACAACTCCCGGGAAGAAGATGATTGTGATGATCATGCCCGAAAGTGCACCATAGAAATGGGCGTCATGGTTGATCCCGCTTGCCTGCTTGGCCGCGTAGGCACTGTATATCAGGTATAATACACCAAAAATCACCGCGGGTATACCGATGGGGATGAACATGATGTAAAACTTGGTGCTTGGGTCAAACAGGATATAACTGAATACGACCGCAGCTATCGCACCCGATGCACCAAGGCTATTGTACCAGAAATCGTTCTTATGGCGGCTAATGGTGCTTAGGTCACTCAAGGCAAGGCTGGCTATATAGAGGATAGCAAATTGCCAGCTTCCAATCATTCTTTCCAGGGTGAAGGCAAAGAAATAATACGAAAACATATTAAAGAAAAGGTGTCCCCAGTCTTTATGGATCAGGCCACTGGTCAGAATAGAATAAACCCGCTGTCCGCGTGAAACGCTGTATGGGTGAAGCATAAACTTTCCATATACCTGCTCATTTGAGAAGGCGTATAGGCTTGTTATTATCGTGAGGATAAAGATGAAGGCAGCTACAGGAGTCTGGCTAAATAGGTCTTGCATAATGCCCGTAATGTACAAATTATTTTACTTTTGTTTGAAAACCCGATACCATGGACCGTTTTAAATCATATCCATTTACAGCGCTCGAACGCTTTCTAAAATACGTGACGATCGATACCCAGTCAGATCCTGCTTCTCCTTCTCAGCCTTCAACCGAAAAACAAAAAAACCTGGGACGCTTGCTGGTCAAAGAGCTTCAGGAGATGGGCATCGCGGATGCGGAACTGGATGAATATGGTTATGTATACGCTACAATACCTTCAACCACAGATAAAGATGTGCCTGTTATATGCTTTTGTTCTCATATGGACACCTCGTCCGATTGCAGCGGCTATAATGTGGTTCCTCTCGTGCACCGGAACTACCAGGGGCAGGATATCGTGTTACCTTTGGACGGCAGGCAGGTGATTAAAGCCACTGAGCATCCCGACCTTAAGGATCAGATCGGTAATGATATTGTTACCGCCAGCGGAGACACCTTACTCGGTGCCGATAATAAAGCTGGTCTCGCGGAGATAATGGATGCTGCAGCTTTCCTTATGTCTAACCCGGACCTAAAACATGGTAAGATCCGCATACTGTTCACCCCTGATGAAGAAATTGGCAGGGGTGTCGACAAGGTAGACCTGCAAAAGCTTGGGGCGCAATACGCCTATACCGTCGACGGAGAAACCCGGGGGTCAATAGAAAATGAAACCTTTTCCGCAGACTTCGCCCGCATCACCATACAAGGAGTAAGTTCTCATCCCGGCTTTGCAAAGGGTCATATGGAAAGTGCCTTAAAGATCGCTTCTCAAATAATAGCTTTGATGCCAAAAGACCGACTTTCACCCGAAAGTACCTCAGGAAAAGAGGGGTTTATTCATCCCGTATCCATGCAAGGCTCGGTGGAAATGGCCACGATTGACTTCATCCTCCGTGATTTCTCTGACAATGAGCTGCAAAATCATGAGAGAATTCTGAAGGCAATAGCGGATGAAGTAATGGAACACTACCCATCGTCTTCCTATCAAATGGAAATAAAAGAGCAATACCGCAATATGAAGAATGTTCTTGACGCACATCCTCAGCTTATAGACTACGCCATTCTGGCCATTCAAAAAGCCGGTATGGAGCCTAAGCTGCAAAGCATCAGAGGCGGGACGGACGGATCAAGACTGTCTTTTATGGGACTTCCCTGCCCCAATATTTTTGCCGGTGAGCATGCATTTCATGGCAAGCACGAATGGGTCTCCGTGCAGGATATGCAGAAGGCCGTTGAGACCATCGTCAACATCGCGCTTATCTGGGAAGAAAAAAGTTAATTTGGTGTTTAAACCTACAGGGTTTCATTGAGTCTTAAGAGGGTTGCAATAATACACTCCTCATTTAAGCTCAATGAAACCTGTTTTACTTTTATTCTTAACCACTCTCTTTAGTTCTTTCCTGTATGCACAGGCTACACGCGATGTTACCGGGGTCGTACTCGACTCTACCGGCACCAGTGTTATAGCTGCCACAGTCAAACTGACATCACCGAATGACACGTTATTCACCCGGACAGACATAGATGGGAAATACAGCTTCAGAAACGTTCGGTCCTCTCAGTTTCTTATCAGTATCAGTAGTCTTGGCTATAAGGCCTTCAATCAGCGCTTTCTCTTTCCAGATGGCAATACACCGCTTAAGCTGAATGTCATCAGGCTCAAAACCCAGAGCAATCTGCTCAATGAGGTAGTAGTATCCGGCGCTTTGCCAATTACCGTGAAAGAAGATACCGTAGAATACAGGGCCAGCGATTTCCCTGTTAGAGAGAACTCTGTTGTAGAGGACGTTTTGAAAAAACTTCCTGGCATTGAGGTCGATAAGGATGGCAACGTTACCACCCAGGGAAAGAGTGTAACACGTGTGCGGGTAAACGGAAAAGACTTCTTCGATGGCGATTTGAAAACTGCAACACAGAATTTGCCTGCTGAGATTATCGAAAATATACAAATTATAGACGATTATGGTGATCAGGCAAATGCAAGTGGCATCCGTACGGGAGATCCCGATAAGATTCTGAATATCACCATCAGTCCCAGCAAAAACAAGGGGATGATTGCCAATGCCGTCGCTGGCGGTGGGAATGAGGGTCGTTATATTGCGTCCGGCATGGGAAGAATAATGAATAATGACGAACAGCTCTCGTTTATGTTTAACCTCAATAATACCAATGCCAATCTGTTCGACTTTGCCGGAGGAGGGAATCAGCGGGGAGGCCGCTTCAGAGGCTCTGGCGGTGGTCGCGGCGGAAATAGCGGTGGTATCACCAATACACAGGCCGGGGGCTTTGATTATAGAAAAGAGCTATCCAAAAAAATTACCCTTTTTGGTAGTTACCGTGTATCGGCTTCCAACAACAACGCTATTACTGACCGGATATCCGAGACAATTACCGGTGGGCAACAAATCGTTACCATTCAAAACAGCCGTTCTGAACGCGACAACCTGAATCAGGGACTTAATCTGAACATGGAGTACAAGATTGACTCACTTAATTATCTTAAGATCGCTCCATCTCTTAACCTGAGTTCCAATAAATCAGACAACCTCAGCGCAAGACAGATAACAGAGCTGGTAAGACAAGATCAGAACACCGTTTCAAACAGTGATGCGAGCTCTCCCGCATTTGGTGCCGATATACTTTATAATAAAAGGTTCTTAAAGCCCGGACGAAATTTCTCTTTAAACTATTCCTTCAACAAGTCCTATAATCGTAATGACCAGAATGTTGCTGACGCTTTTGAATTTTATGATACGGGCGGTATTCTTGTAGCCGACTCCGCCTCCAACAGGCTGATATATACGGATAACGAGCGGTTTAATAATGAACTGAACATGACATACAGTGAACCATTGGGTGTGTATTCACGATTAGATTTCTCTTACGCGTTCAGCCGGAGCGAATACGATAACAGCAGGATCACCAATCTGGAAGGTGCAAGCGGCTATGTGAGATCCGATTCACTGAGCAATATTTTCGACTATGCTTTTACCACTAACCGCTTTGGCTTAAGCTACCGATATGACAGAGATAAGCTGTATAACTTCTCCATCGGGCTCGCTGCCCAGCCGACTTCATTGAAAGGCCATTCCGTGACGAATAATGTTCGAGCAGGAAAGGACGGTTTCAATTTCTTTCCTACCGTACGTTTCTCTTATAACTTCGCCAAAACGGTATCACTCCGAATCAACTATTCAGGGGCAAGCAGTGAGCCTAGCTTTGAGCAGATCCAACCGGTTGTTGATCTAAGTAACCCGCAGAGCCCTGTCATCGGTAATCCCAACCTGAAATCATCCTTGAACCAAAGTCTTAATATTGAATATAACAATACTAGTGCTGAGACTGGTTCATATTTTAGTGCCGGACTGAGAGGTAACCTTGTCAGTGATCGGATTATCAGCAATACCATCCGTGTGCGTCAACCTGTTATCAGCGGAACAGACACCACCTACAATCTGATCCAGGAAAGACGTTTCCTTAACGAAGATGGATATTACACGTCTAACGGTTATTACCGCTGGTCTAAACCTTTCAAAGACCGCCAATACCGTTTGCAGCTGGGTGGTTCGGTAAACTATACGAACGATATATCGTACGTGGACAATGAGAAAAACATTGGAAAAAACTGGACATTCTCTCAGATGGCCAGGCTCCAGATTAATCCTAATGAAAATATTGACATTACGCCGGGAGTTTCCTACCGATATGGTTTTGTCAATTATTCACTGCCTAATAGTATTGATGCGAAAAACTCAACTGTTTCGCTTGATCTGAATGCTAAGATTTATGTCTTCAATACCTGGATACTGGGTTTGGATGGCAGTAAAAATATTAATAGCGGTTTTGGTCGTGTGAATACCAATCCGCTGGTTATTAATAGCTACCTGGAAAAGCAGTTCTTCAACAGAAAAGCGAGGTTAAGATTGCAGGGTTATGATCTTCTGAATCAGGCTGCCGGAGTGAACTTTACTCAGGGAGATAATGGATATTCATCAAGTAACACTAACCTCTTAACACGCTATTTCATGCTCACGTTTGCTTACCGCTTTAATAAGTTTGCAGGCCGCACACAGAATAATGATAGCAGAGGGGGCGGAGAAAGACGCGAAGGTGGTTTCAGACCCGGCGGTGGCGGCCCTCCCGGGGGAAGAGGCTTCTAACGTCAAATAAAAAATGCTGCGGACAATCTCCGCAGCATTTTTTATTTATGCTAATTTACATGTCCGAGCAAACGCTTCGGCTCTGGAAAGTAGTTGATCCCATCTCCGTTTTTAAAAAACGTGTTAATGCTTACCGGAAGCCTTCCCATCGCAGGCATCTGCCCTGTAATTACTTTTGCAGCAGAACGCTGAGCCTGTACGCTGTTCTCATAATTAACGATGATGCTCTTGCTTGCCTCAATGCCTGGCAAGCCGGCAATGGTGTAAGGATTAGCAAATACGCAGGTAATGGTATTTAACTTGGAAAGCTCAGCAATAAAGATTTTTAGCTGGGTGTTGTAATCGAGCGAGCTCTGCGGGCGTTTGCGGTAGTCATGTATAGCCATAATCACCTGGTCAAATTTCTCTACCTCACGGAGCATCGCTCTGATATCAGATGCAGAACCGATCTTTGACATGAGGAAGTTTGTCGAGTTCGGAATCCTTGATTTTATTTCTTTCTGGAAAGTTGATATCTCGCTGGTTCCCAAACTGATGATCGCCGTGCGTTTTGAAAAGTCGAGGGCCTTTATCAAGCTGTCGCTTTTTAATACCGTTGTTGACGCATCAGTGAGCCGCTGCACAAGGCTAAGAGATTCGGGTCGCATCAATCTGGCAGAAAGCTGATCTGTATCGAGAGGCCGGGTCGCACCAAGGCCCGCCCAGTATTTCGCCTCAAGGATTTTGCGTACACTCGTATTGATTTGCCCTGGCTCTATTCTTCCTTGTCTCACTGCTTTTTTAACCAGCTTAATTGCTCTTCTTGTATTCTCTGATAGCTCAATGACGTCATTTCCAGCGATAACGGCTCTTACATCTGCTTCCCCTTCAGGAAAAAATTTCACTACACCTTTCATCTCCATCGCATCGGTGATTGCAAGTCCACGGAAACCGAGTTCCTTTTTCAGTAGTCCCGTTACTATCGGCTCAGAAAGAGTGGAAGGAAGGTTCTTTGTGGCATCTAATGAGGGAATATTCATGTGGGCGATCATGACTCCTGAAGCTCCCTTTTCAATAAGCTGTTTAAAGGGGTATAATTCAAGAGAGTCGAGCCGCTCGCGCGTGAACTTGAGCTGAGGGAGATCGTGATGGGAGTCTACATTGGTATCGCCATGACCGGGGAAGTGCTTTATGCTTACTAATATGCCCTCGTCCTGAAGTCCCTGCATGTAAGCAAGGCTCTTCGCCGCTACATTATACTTGTTGTCTCCAAATGACCGGTAACCTATTACCGGATTCGCGGGATTATTGTTGATGTCAACTACGGGTGCAAAGTTCAGGTGCATGCCGAGTGTCCTGAAATCTTTTCCAATTTCACGTCCCATCTGATAGACCAGGCTGGTGTCTTGTATGGCACCGAGGGTCATCTGATAAGGATAAGCAAGGGTGCTGTCAAGGCGCATTGCCAATCCCCATTCCGCATCCATAGCTATGAGCAAAGGAACCATTGACACTGACTGGTATCGATTGGTGAGAACAGCCTGTCTGCCTGGTCCGCCCTGGAAGAACACGAGTCCGCCGACTTTCCCTTTCCTGATCATCTTTTCAACCGAATCTTCATAAGCCTGTCCTTTATCCGTATGCGCCCTGACAAAGAACATCTGGGCTATCTTTTCCCTTTTACTCAGCTTGTTAAATACAGAGTCTACCCATCTGTCTTTATCGGGATCAGCTTCATAAAAAGGCTTCTTGTGTTGAGCAGAGAGACCGTAGCCGGTCAGAAGGAGAGTAAAGAATATAAAAAGGCGGGGCCGTATGGCTCTCATAATATTAATATTTGATGTGTAACTGAACTACAAATATTAATAATTATTAATTGTTTTATAAGATTATGCGAAATGCAAGGGCGGTCTGTGTTTTCAGACCGCCTTAGCTTACATCGGAGATGTCGTTGTAGTCGTATCAGGAGTTGTTCCGGGGGTAGTCGTGCCTGGTGTTCCCGCATCAGGAGTGGTGGTTCCTGGGCTGGTGGTAGTATCGGTCATTCCCGGATCAGTTGTTTCGGTGCCGGCGGAATCTACCATCGCACTATCAGAATTGGATTGTGATTCCCGGCTGGCAGAGCAAGCTGTCAGACCCAGTCCGGCGGCGAGCATTAACATTAAGATTTGTGTTTTCATGGCTATAATTCAGATGTTTATGAGATGTTTTAACAAATCAAACGATTATAGGTTTACGAATTAAAAATTATTTAACCGCGGGTAGAGATTTTAAACTGAAGGGCCGTTATTTTGAACTGAAGCGTGCGGATCTTTTAAAGAAATGCCAAATGCCTCACGTTTGCGGGGCTGGTTTTTTAAAATTTCAATAAATAATTCCTTTTATTGTGATAATTTCATAAAAAAGGCCGTTTGTTTGGAAGGTGTATAAATTCATACTACTTTTGTTATGAAAATAAAAACAACTGTTATGAAAACGATTTTGTTCCTCGCCTGCTTAATCACTGTTATATCTGCTAAAGGTTATGCGGCTGATAAGAATGACAGAAAGGACGCTGAAGTGTCTTATTTCGCTGAAAATAATTTTTTAGATAAATATTACGCTGCTGAAGATGTTAAGTGGACGGTAACAAGCAACTTTCAAAAAGCAGTATTTACTCTCGACGGAAAATCAATGGCTGCCTTCTTTGACAGAAACGGTGAGTACATCGCGACAACCCAGTATGTTACAGCTAACAAAATCCCTGCTGTGGGTAAAAAGAGATTGATTAAGTTATACGGCGATTATCAAGTAAATGAAGTGGTTCGTTATGACTTCGATGGTGAGCCTGATGCTCATCTGCAAATATTGACCGGAAAAAGATTCTTCAACACCATTTATTTTGTGAATCTGAAGAAAGACAAGGAAAACGTATTGGTGAAGGTAACTCCAGAAGGAGATGTGTCTTACGTAAGGAGCTTATAAGAGAAGCTACCATATTAATGGATAGAAAACCGGCTGGTCCGGTTTTTTTATGCCCGAAATTTTCAATCATATCAGCTGCTCTCCCATTTTCATGTTATAATTGTATCAAAGTTTGAAGATGAATATTGACGAATTATACAGGCTGTACACGCGGAGCAGAAAAGTGACAACGGATACACGGAATATCGTGCCCGGGAGCATCTTTTTCGCCCTTAAGGGAAATAGTTTTAACGGAAATGAATTTGCCCTCAGCGCACTGGAGAAGGAGGCTGCGTTCGCTGTGATAGATGATGCGAAATACGGAGATGATGATCGTTGTATTCTGGTTCCTGACGTGCTGCAGACGCTACAGCTTCTGGCAGCTTATCATCGTGATCAATTGAAGATTCCGGTGATCGGTATCACCGGCACCAATGGCAAGACGACGACGAAGGAGCTCCTAAACGCAGTGCTCGCCGAAAAATATGTTACCTATTGCACTCAGGGCAACCTCAACAATCATATCGGTGTACCCCTTACCCTGCTCGCTATCCAACCCGACGTAGAAGTTGCTATTGTCGAAATGGGTGCTAATCATCAGCGGGAGATCGCCGGTCTTTGTGCCATTGCTAAACCGAACTTTGGGTTGATAACCAATATCGGAAAGGCCCATCTGGAGGGTTTTGGCGGGTTTGAAGGGGTAAAAATCGCGAAGGCCGAACTCTATGATTTTATTAAAGAGACCGGCGGTACCATCTTCGTAAACGGCGACAATGCCATTCTCCATGAAATGCTCACCTCCCGGGGAATAACGAAGACTGTTACTTATGGAGAACACCCTGGTAACCTTGTTTCTGGTTCTATTGTTTTCAACGACCCCCTGCTAACGGTATCATGGCAGTCTGCCGGATCCTCCGGACGAACAGGCACCAATCTCACTGGCAGCTATAATCTGGAGAATATTCTGGCAGCAGTAGCGGTAGGTTTGCATTTTGGTCTTAGCGAAGAACAGGTCCATAAAGGCATATCTTCCTATGTTCCGGGGAATAACCGTTCCCAGGTTATTCAAACATCTTCTAATACACTCATCTGCGATTATTACAACGCCAACCCCAGCAGTATGCAGGTGGCTATTGATAATCTGGCTGCTATTTCAGGCGGGCACAAGACGCTTATTTTGGGGGATATGTTTGAACTTGGAAACGAATCTGAACAGGAGCACCAGCGCATCGTAGATTACGCACTTAAGATTAGCGCAGACCGGACTATATTTATCGGTCAAGCTTTTTACGCTTCCAAACATAACCAGAAAGGTATATTTTTTCCGGATATACAAAGCGCTATGGAGGGAATAAAAAGCAGTCCTCTGAGTGGATCTACTATTTTGTTAAAGGGTTCGAGGGGAATGAAGCTGGAAATGTTGCTTCCGCTTTTATAAAAGCAACAGTGGAGGTCTAATGACCTAAGCAAAGACCTCCGCTGTTATATATTATTTTCCGAAGGGCATTTTAGGCATGCCCTTCATCATTTTTGACATAGCTGCCGGGTTGCTGAATTGCTTCATCACCTTACGCATGTCGTCAAATTGCTTAATAAGTTTGTTTACTTCCTGCAGGGAGGTGCCTGATCCACTAGCAATACGGGCTCTGCGGCTCTGATTGATCGAGTCTGGGTTCTCTCGCTCAAACGGCGTCATGGACTGTATGATCGCTTCGATAGGCTTGAATGCATTGTCGTCGATGTCAATGTCTTTAACCGCCTTGCCAACCCCAGGAATCATTCCCATCAAATCCTTCATGTTACCCATTTTCTTGATCTGCTGGATTTGTCCGATAAAGTCATTGAAGTCAAATTTGTTCTTACGGAT
The DNA here is from genome assembly GCF_045629565.1 of Arcticibacter sp. GTDB lineage: Bacteria > Bacteroidota > Bacteroidia > Sphingobacteriales > Sphingobacteriaceae > Arcticibacter. Next base: position 7,713 of record NZ_JAZQRL010000046.1, on the reverse strand, counting down.
CTTCTTCTGAAGTTCGGCAGATTGCTTCTCGTCAAATTGCTGTTGCGCACGTTCAACAAGAGACACCACGTCGCCCATGCCCAGTATTCTGGAGGCCATCCTATCCGGATAGAAGACATCCAGAGCCTCCATTTTTTCACCTGTACCAATGAATTTGATCGGTTTGTTAACAACAGATTTAATAGAAAGGGCAGCACCACCACGAGTATCACCATCCAGCTTGGTCAGCACAACGCCCGTAAAGTCAAGACGGTCATTGAACGCCTTTGCTGTGTTTACAGCATCCTGACCGGTCATTGCATCCACAACAAAGAGAATTTCATGAGGCTTTGCGTTGGCCTTCACCGCTGCAATCTCATTCATCATTTCTTCGTCAATAGCCAAACGGCCCGCCGTATCCAGAATAACCACGTTATTGCCATTCCGCTTAGCTTCGGCTATACCTTCCATAGCGATGGCAATCGGATCTTTCGACTCCAGGTTCGCATATACCGGTATGCCTGTTTGTTCACCAAGTACCTGGAGCTGAGTAATCGCAGCCGGACGATAAACGTCACCGGCAACCAATAAAGGCTTCCGGCCCTTTTGTGTTTTCAGATAATTAGCAAGCTTACCGGAGAAAGTAGTTTTACCAGCACCGTTAAGGCCGGCAATTAATATGACAGTTGGATTTGTTGTTAAGTTAAGCTCTGTAGCGGTTCCTCCCATCAGCTCAGCAAGCTCATCATTCATGATCTTGGTCAGCAACTGGCCTGGAGAAACAGAAGTAAGTACATTTTGACCCAAAGCTTTAACCTTTACATCGTCCGTAAAAGTCTTAGCGGTTTTATAGTTTACGTCGGCGTCAAGAAGGGCTTTTCGAATCTCCTTCATGGTTTCCGCCACGTTAATTTCCGTAATTGACCCCTGACCTTTAAGTACCTTAAAGGCTCTGTCTAGTTTATCCTGTAAATTTTCAAACATCGTGTTAATCCGCTTTTAAACAGCTTGCAAAGGTAAGTATTATTTTTAGTAAGATCACAAGCTCCGTCAATGAGGGAACTTATAAAGTAAGCCTAGTGCCAGTGTCTGGCTCGCCTGGATCTTGCCACTAGCGTCGTCATCATAGAGTATGACTCCATTAACCGTTACATTGATTAGCCTGTTTACCTTGGCCAGAAGGCTCACATCCAAACGCTGGTCAATGCTTCGCAGATTTTCGTAGTTGGCAAACATGGCGTATCTGCTCTTAAGCGAGAGATTTTGCATGATGTCTTTCTCGAAGTTACTTACCAACTGGAAAGCCAGCTCGTTCCTGAAGACCTTGCCTGTGTCAACTCCATAGTTTTTCGGGATGTTCTTGTATATATCCTTATCCAGGACGAAAGTTTGCCGTGCAGTACCGGTACCTATACGCAGCCAGTAATATTTACTTGGCTTATACTCAAAACCGAGAGACTCCGTCAGATATCCTGGAGACATAAAGCGAGAAATAGTACGCTGCTTTTCCACTTCGTTCCCGTCTTCGTCCTTTTCCTTGTAATAGGAAAAGCCCCTGTCGAATTGCGACTCAAAGTTCAATGACCCGAAGAAGCTCCAGTTTTTAGATAGCTTCATCGAGATCTTATTATCCCAATAAAGACGATCATTCGTTTTCCGCTGCAATTGCCCTTTATTCTTGATCTTTCCGTACTGGAATATCACCTCCGAAACGTAGTTCTTGTCTCCCTTGGTGTAGTCCGTTTTATAATTGAAGGAGGTACCAATAGCCATGGAGTTCACCCCACCTCCGCTCCAGTTATCGCTAAATGCTGCCTGGTTGAGATTAACGCCAAACGAAACCCAGTTCCGCCAATAGTTCACTTTCAAATCAAGCGGAGAATCTGCGATTTCAACAGGCTGTAGCTGAAGAATGGGTCGTCTAACGGGAAGCGGTTTCTTTGATGGGTATAGCCTCAAATCACTTAAGTCTGTCGTGTCCGTTTGACTATCCTGAGAAAATGCACTTAATGAGCAGGTTAAGCACAGTAGAAAGATTAGCCTTTTCACCATAACCGGCAAATTAATGAAAAATTGAGTAGTATAAAAAATCTAATGTGTTTGTAATATTATCGAAAGAAAAAACGCCAGGCAAACAACTTCCGGCGCTTCAGGTATAAAAGATCCGAATCCATGTTAAACGCTTCTCTTTCAAATACGATGTTCCTATATGCCGTCTGGTGGTTCCTGTACCTGGCCAGATTGATGGCGTAGTGGACGAGATAAATGATGTAAAAAAATATAACCAGGAGCTCAAGTTGCTGAACCAGATGGATCTTTTCATGGTTGATAAGTACCTTATCTTCTTTGTAAGCCCTGCGTTTAACGAGTATAAAGGGGAAGAGGGCCATACCGGCAGCTGGCAAGCGAGCAATATGAACGATCAAGAACCTCATCATTTGTATTCCGGTACCAGAGGTGGTAACCTGTTCAGTGAAGGGTTCATCTGGTACTGGCGGTACGATTCTTTTATATACTTAATCAGTGCGTAATCTCCCGCTTCCAGAATAAAATAATAAGAAGGGCGGTATTGCTGCATGAAGTCTTTGAGCTTTTCTTCCGTCAACCCTGTTACACTCTTCACGAGCGCCGGTGTGTACCGGTAGTCGATAATGTTGTCTTTATAATCACGCTCGATGATCTCCTGCAGGTAGCGGGCATTCTTTCCTTCCCGGCTGAGCAGGCTGTATAAAGCGTCAATTCCGAGGCCAGCTCCCCCCGGCCTGTTCGCAGTTCCCAGCTGAAGCAGATCCTGAGGATCGCCCTTTCTGTAAATGCCGCCATATTCCTTACGCGTCCTGTTGAGGCGTTCCTGTGGGCTCAGCAAAGTGTCGCTCACTGTTACCTCCTGGAGAAGTATACTGTTGCGTTTCAAATAGAATAAGACAGTGCTGGTGGGAGGAACAATCAGCGTATCAACATGATATCCTTGCAAGGCTGCTACGAGCGTATCGCCAACAACCGCTTTGGTAGTAAACTCTCCCTTGGTATTATTGTAGAATCCGGAGTGGGTGCGCATGTTGTACAAATAAACACGCGTAAGCCGAATTTTTGAGTCTTTATCAAAGATAATGCCCTGTACAGTTTTCTCCTGGGCGAAAGCTGTACAGGTAATAAATAAGAAGAACAGGACAATGTTGCTTTTCAAGTGGCGTAAATCTACCTAAATTGATCCCCAAAAAGAGTTATTTAACAACTCTTAACTTATTTGGAAACAACTAAAAGCTGTCCTGGTTTAAGATCATTTCCGCCTAAAGAGTTCATGACTTTCAATTCATCAACACTTATGCCCACTTTCCTGCTAATAGCATAAAGGGTATCTCCTGCAGCTACCTCATAAACTTTCATCGCTACAGCAGGCGTAGCAGCTTCAGCTTTGGTTTCAACCGGCTTTTCAGCAATCTGTGCTAGCACCCGTTCTTCGCGGTGGGCTTTAGCGAGCACGGTCTCTTCCTTGTCATAGCGGTCAAGGCCATAACGCTCAATAAGGCTGATCAGGAGCTCCGGATAACGGGGGTTAGTTGCGTAGCCTGCTTTTTTCAGCCCTTTTGCCCAACCTTTATAATCATTTCTGTCCAGATCGAACAGGAATGCATAATGACTACGCTTTAAGAATTCGCTATGGTCCCGATAGGATTCTTCAGCTGAATTGTAATAACGGAAGCATTCACCTACTGCGTCATCATCTTTAAGGATAGTTTTGCCAGTCCATCCGCCGTGACATTTAATGCCGAAATGATTATTCGCCTCCCTGGCCAGTGTGCTGTTTCCGCTTGCCGATTCAAGCATTCCCTGTGCAAGCGTGATGCTTGCTGGAATACCAGTCTTCAACATCTCTTCTACAGCGATGTCTTTAAACCGTTCGACATAACCGCTCGACGAGTATACTCTCACGATTTTGTCTTCAATTACGGCTCCCTGGTGTTTAGGAAACTTGACCTTTTCGGGTTTATTTGTGATAATCTTATCCGGTTTTTTGGTTGGATAGCGCGCCGCTGTATACTGTTTTTTGCTACTACAAGATGCTAAGAAGAAAGCCACGAAGGCAATCAATAGAAAATTTTTCATCAGATATAATCTGTTTTTTAACGGTGATGAAGCTATTACGAGCCTGTTCATTTTGTTCTTCGGAGAAACGTACTCATAATAGCTTCATGCAATATCACAAGTGTAATCGCTGACCTATGTCGAGCAAACTACTCGACAAGCCATTTTTATGTTTAATTTCTTTAACTGTAGTCCTGAAGCGTTGTGCTATTTTCGACAACGTGTCGCCCCGGCGAACGTGATAGACAACCGCCTCCGACTTGTCGCTCTCCACTTTATCGGCCGCAAGTATAGTACTTTTGGTGACGTTTCCTGCAATCTGGTCAAATTGGTCCAGGTTATATTTCTTAATGATGGCCATTACCTGGCTGGCCCATGTGCGACTGTGAGCATAGCCGCCGCGTTGAATTCCCATCGCCCAACCGCGATAGTCGTCTGATGAATAACGGGTGAAGAGCCCGGAAAACCGGGTTTTTAGATAATTAACAAAGTCGTCGTAACAATCATCAACCTCTTCGTAGCCCTTGTAGGCTGATTTAATGGGCTTAGGCCCTGTCTTTCCTTTTAGCCCGAAATGGTTGTTCAGGTACTTGGCAATTCTGCTCGTGCCGCTGGCTGACTCATGTATGGCAATTCCAAGTACGATGCTGGCAGGAATACCATGTTGGTTCATGGTACTCACCGCCACTTCCTTATAATTTTCGATGTAGTTCTCTGCGGGGCTTTGTGCCGCCGCAGTACCTGATATGAAAACTATAAGGCTGGCATAAATGAATTTTTTTAGCATAGATTACAGTTTACGGATTATCAATAGGCCATCGCGTACAGGAAGTATCAGTTTCTCCACGCGTTGGTCGTTAATTACTCTTTCATTGAAATTGCTAATGTTCTGCGTATCCCTATCCTGTGCACCCGAAGTAATTTTCCCATGCCATAACACATTATCCACGATGATAAGGCCTCCGGGTCTGACCTTATCAAATATCATATCATAATAAGTACCGTTATTCTTCTTGTCCGCATCAATAAATACCATATCAAACGTATCAGTTAGCGTCGGCACAATATCCACGGCATTGCCGATCTCGTACTTTATCTTCGATCCCAAAGGGGATTTACTGAAATAGTCCCGAACCCGCTCTTCGAGTTCTTCGTTTATGTCTATAGTATGAAGAATACCATCAGGAGTCAGCCCTTCGGCCAGACATAAAGAGGCGTATCCGGTAAATGTTCCTATTTCAAGTATGCGTTTAGGCGATTGGATTTTACTGAGAAAGCTCAGGACACGACCCTGATAATGCCCCGAAAGCATTCGGGCCATGGGCACTTTCAAATGCGTTTCCCGACTTATATATCTGAGCAATTCAGGCTCTGGTTCGCAGTGTTGCTCAAGATAGATCTGCAGTCCCTCAGTTAGCATTTCCATAGATACAAATATATATAAATATATATTTAACAAAACTTTATTTGGATAAAGTGAAGATTATCAGTCAGGTAGTGAAATTGTGCTGATTTTTAACTATCGTTTCACGCGCGTTTTCCTTGCCGTATAACTGTTAATCATATCCAGGAAATCATCTCCGTATCTGTCAAATTTGCGTTCTCCAACCCCCGAAATAAGTAGCATTTCCTGCTCGGTAAGCGGCTTTTCTTTTGCCATCTCCAGGAGGGTGGCGTCACTGAAAATGTTGTAAGGAGATACGTCTTCTTCCACAGAGAACTTACGCCTGACTTTCTTAAGTTGTTCAAAAAGTTCATCCTCCTCGTTCCCCTGTGACGATTGTGTTCCGTAGATGCTGCTGCCCTTTCTGATAAGCAGGGGAAGAACCGTTAGTCGGGCTTTCGCTTTCCCGAAAAGAATATCGCGCCCATAAGCCGTGATCTTTAGCGCAAAGTTTTCATCGTATGCTATTTCCAGGATTCCCAGGTTCAGCATCTGCATCAGGTAGCGTTGCCAATCGAAGCTGCTGATATCGGCTCCGGCCCCATGAGTTTTTAGCAGATGATAACCTGCTTCCTTGAGATCTGTACGCATCGAGCCGCGCAACACATCGATTACCATGTGGGCTCCCTCTTTTTCTCTCATACGTGTTATTGCAGAGAGAGCCTTCTGAACCAGTTGTGTCCCGTCAAAGTGCTTTCTTGGATTACGGCATACATCGCAATTGCCGCAATCTTCATTCAAATTCTCCGAAAAGTAGTTCAACAGTATCCTTCTTCGGCAGATGTCTGCTTCGGCATAATGCTGGATACGTTTGAGTTTTTCGAGGTTGAGATCAGCCTGGCCGCTTTCTGCAGCAAATCTGTTTAGGGTGGTCAGGTCAGCATAATTATAGTATAAGATGGTGTCTGCAGGCAGCCCGTCTCTGCCGGCACGCCCGATTTCCTGATAGTAGCCTTCCATATTCTTGGGCAGGTTGTAGTGAATGACCCAGCGGACATTGGATTTATCGATCCCCATGCCAAACGCTACAGTGGCACATATAACCTGGAGGTCATCATTCAGAAATCCCTCCTGCACTTTGCTCCTGTTGGCTGCGCTCATTCCCGCATGATAAAAAGCAACCGTTATTCCCAGCATCCGCAGCTCTGAAGTCAGTTCTTCGCAGTTGTACCGGCTGAGGCAATAGATGATACCGGATTGGCCTCTCTTCTGCCTGATAAGGGCGGCGATCTCCGCAAGTCGCTGTTTGGGCTTTACTCCTGCCCTTACTTCGAGACTAAGATTGCCGCGGTTGAACGAAGAGATGAATATTTCCGGATCTTTGAGCCTGAGCTGCCGGATAATGTCTTTGCGGGTAACCTTGTCAGCGGTAGCCGTCAGTGCCACAAAGGGAATGTGGCTGAAACGCTCGCGCAATACGCCGAGATGCATGTATTCCGGACGAAAATCATGTCCCCATTCCGAGATGCAATGCGCTTCATCTACAGCAAACATAGAAGGTCTGGCCATCTTGGTGATCAGCGATATGTCGGCGATTAGTTTTTCAGGAGAGACGTATAGTAGGGCGATCTCGCCGCGGTAGCAGGAATCCAGAATCGCCTGTTGCTGAGGAAAACTTTGTGAACTATTCAGATACGCTGCTGAGATGCCGTTAGCTTTCAGTGCGTCTACCTGATCTTTCATCAAAGAGATCAGCGGAGAGATAACAATGCAGACCCCGTCTAACATCAGTGCGGGAATCTGAAAGCAAACCGATTTACCACCTCCGGTGGGGATCAGCACAAGTGTGTCTTTGCCCGATACGATGGATTGGATAATCTGTTCCTGAAGCGGCCTGAACCGGTCGTATCCAAAATATTTCCTGAGAATTTCGCCAGCAGGTAAATCCATCGCATAAAAATAGGAAAGTTTAAACGGATACCAGCAAAGAGCTGACCAGATCACGCCTAATTTCTGAAAGAGAATATGCTATGCCTTAAAAGAGAACGATACCCGCTTCTCTACCGGGAAATCTGCTCGATCCCTGTCGTCTGCCGTTCGTTGCTTCGTCGCTTTTACCGGCGTTTTTGTTGTTGCCGCCATTTTCGTGGTGAGCTTCTCTTTCCGTTGTTTCCAGTCCCTTAGCAGCCTGTTGCCTTCATAACACATTATACTAAAGGACGCTGCCCGTGTTTGCTGTTCTTCGTTAAGTTCCATATTCACCG
>NZ_JAZQRL010000045.1:0-8230 GCF_045629565.1 Arcticibacter sp. | reverse complement strand
ATCCCCATTAACAACCTTCTGGAATAACGGTATGACACAGAACCCGAAAACTATTCGTTGCTCCCTCTGGATCAAATCTTTCTTATTTTCGTTGTTAACCATACAAATAGCCGCCCTCTTAGAGAAGAGAAGGATTCACTTAAAATGATAAAAAGATGGTAGTATTAAGTAACGGACAAATATATACAGGCGAAAGGCTCTTAAAGGATAAATCCATTTTGATAAAAGATGGTGTTATCAATGGACTAATCGATACCACCCATATTCCACAGCAGGCAGAGATTATTGACTGTCGGGGAGCCATGATCAGCCCGGGCCTTCTCGATCTGCAGATCTACGGAGGAGGCGGGTACCTGTTTTCAGCCAACCCGACAGCGGAGTCACTGCACGCGATAGCCGACGCGCTTGTGGCCCAGGGAACTACCGGCTTTCTGATCACCCTGGCTACAAACTCCATGGAGGTATTCATGGAAGCGATCCGGGCTGTGAGAGATAATCCGCATCCCGCAGTACTGGGACTCCACCTGGAAGGCCCGTATATCAACCCACAGAAACGGGGCGCACATATCGAAGAATATGTAAAAGCTCCTGAGAGAAAAGAGGTGGAAAAGCTCCTCCAGGAGGCTGAAGGAGTCGTCAAAATGATGACACTCGCCCCGGAAGTGACGGATCCAGAAATCATCCGCCTGCTGACCGATAACCACGTTATTGTTTCAGCAGGGCACAGCGCTGCAACCTTCGGGCAGGCAAAGGCTGGCTTTGATCAGGGAATTACCTGTACAACCCATCTCTATAATGCGATGTCGCCCCTGCATCACCGGGATACCGGTTTGCCCGGGGCCACCTTTCAATCCGATAACGTAAGGGCTAGCATAGTAGCGGACGGCGTTCATGTCGACTTTAATGCGATTTCCATTGCAAAGAAGATCATGAAAGAACGCTTGCTTCTCATCACCGATGCGATAGAAGAGTCATTAGAAGGTCCATATATCCACATCAGGAAGGCAGATCGTTTTACCCTTCCCGACGGAACATTATCCGGATCTTGTCTTACGCTTCTGCAGGCAGTGGAAAACATGGTGAAACACGTAGAAGTTCCTCTCGAAGAAGCACTTCGAATGGCCAGCCTGTATCCAGCGCAGATCCTCAAAAGACCTGACCTGGGCTCTATAGCAGTAGGCTCAAAGGCGGACCTGCTGGTTTTCAACAAAGACTTTGAAGTACAACAAGTTTGGTTAAGCGGGACCAGGCACTATTAACAACAGATACACACCCCAATAAATATGAAGAGAAAATTGATCATTGCACTACTATGTTGCGCCTTCACGGCCTCAGCTCAGCAGCGGGCGAGAGAGATAGCCATCATCCCCGAACCGGTAGAGATCGTCAGGCAAAGCGGTACATTCACCCTTCCCGGCCATGTAAGCATCCGGATAGGGACGAGCCCAGGCTTGCAGCATGTAGCCGACTTCCTCAAAGAACGGCTGAGCGTCCCTACCGGATCACAGATAACCGTCAGTCCGCAGAACCCGTCAGCGACTATCTACTTCCAGATTAACAAAGAGCCCGATACACTGATCGGGGATGAAGGCTATCGCCTTGACGTAGGCCCTAAACAGATCATGATTAAGGCCAACAAAGCCGCAGGGCTGTTTTATGCCTCGCAAACGCTCATCCAGCTTCTTCCCAAGGAGATCGAAAGTGCGACGGAAGTACGAAAAGCCGATTGGCAGATCCCTTGTATGGAAGTGACCGACTACCCTCGCTTCGGATGGAGAGGGCTCATGTTCGACGTGTCGCGCCATTTCTTTACCAAAGAAGAAGTAAAACGCTACATCGACAATATGGTGCGCTATAAATACAACCTGCTGCACCTGCACCTGTCTGACGACGAAGGCTGGAGAATCCAGATCAAGAGCCTTCCCAAGCTGACTGAAGTAGGAGCATGGAGCGTGAAGAAAGTCGGATACTTCGGGAAGTTCAGTCCTCCCACAGCCGACGAACCCCGTAATTACGGGGGCTTTTACACCCAGGAAGACATCAGGGAGCTGGTAGAATACGCTAAAGCCCGCTTCGTGGACATTATGCCTGAGATTGATGTACCCGGACATAGCTTAGCCGCAATTGCCTCGTATCCTGAGTTATCGTGTACCCCGGAAGCCAAGAATTATGTAGTACGCTCAGGAGAACAGATTATGGACTGGTCACGCGGAGCACCCCCGATCGCCCTGGTCGACAATGCGTTATGCCCGGCAAACGAAAAGGTCTATGAATTCGTCGATAAAGTCGTTACCGAGCTGGCAGAACTCTTCCCGTTCGAATATATCCATATGGGAGGCGATGAAGCAGCCCACAACTTCTGGGCTAAAAACCCGCAGGTCAAGGCCCTGATGCTACGCGAAAACCTGAAAACCATGGAACAAGTGCAGGGATACTTTACCAAGAGAGTAGAAAAGATCGTTGCGTCAAAAGGCAAGAAATTCATTGGGTGGGACGAAATTGTTGCAGGCGGAGTTCCTTCAAGCGCTGCGGTAATGAGTTGGAGAGGAGTGAAGAATGGAATAGATGCGGCTAAGGCCGGTCACGAAGTAGTGATGACGCCTATGCAGAACGCTTATATTGACCTGATGCAGGGCGACCCGGCCATAGAGCCCAGAAACTACGCATCCGTCAGACTCAGTCAGTCCTACCAGATGGAAGTTCTTCCCGACGGAGTGGACCCTAAGCTGATCAAAGGAGGGCAAGGCAACCTGTGGACCGAGCAGATCTACAACATGCGGCAGGCCGAATACATGACCTGGCCACGGGGCTGGGCAATTTCCGAAGCACTGTGGTCGCCAACTAAAAAAAGAAACTGGAACGATTTCATCGGGCGCGTAGAAAAGCAGTTTGAACGGATGGACATCGCCGAAGTAAAATACGCACCCAGCATGTATGATCCCATAGTTAGCGTAAGCCGCGATAAAAACAGACAGCTGGTAGTAAGCCTCACACCCGAAATTGAAGGACTGGATATTTACACCAGCTTTGACAACTCCTTTCCCGATCATTTTTATCCAAAATATGTCGCGCCGCTTGTCGTTCCAAAAGACGCATCAAACATGCGGGTCATTACATACAGAGGTAAAAAGCCTGTTGGAAGAATGGTGACGATCACCGTTTCTGACCTCGAAAGTAGGGTAAAGAAATAAATAAAAATTCAATCTATCATTATGGTAGAATTTATATACTTTTGTAAAGAGGGCATGCGTCCCTCTTTTTTTTGACTAAAATTTACCAGATGCAGCAAGTTTCGGAGATATCAAAGCTCAGTGGTGTAGAAAACAAGAGTTTTGAGATCTTAGCAGTTGGGGAGAGCTCTGAAGTTTCGAAAGCGATCTCTGCCTTAGCCTATAAAAACAAAGACATCATCGTCGACCTGTTGAAGGTAGAAGGCGAAGGATCTGCGTGGGATGCTGAGAACCTGGCTCCGGAAATCCGCACCTTCCACACCGGCTATAGTGATGATCTGGTCACCTATTACGACCTCATCGTATTGCAGCATGGAGATACTGCGCTGATCAGAACCATCCTCAAAGACGCAGCCGACGCAGGCGTAATGGTATCGACGCTTAATGCACCCGCTCTTTCAGATACCCCGGCCGAGGTAAATACACATCAAAAAGAGGCAGTTGCCGCTCGTAACAGAGAAGAAAATTATTGGCGGAAAATCGCCAACAGATGCCTTTTTGCATTGGCGTTCATTCTGCTTGGCCATGTCGTTTCCTCCTATTATCCGCTGCACAATTTTGCGGGCGACTTCAGGATATTTGTTCAGAACCTCGATCTGGATGCGGCCTTTGGCTGGATGGTCCTTGCCGGATTTGTAGCACAGATGGTCGACGGAGCGTTGGGAATGGGCTACGGTGTAATATCCACCACCGTATTGCTTTCAACCGGACTTAACCCCGCCGCTATCAGCGGAAGTATACATACCGCAGAAATGTTTTCAAGCGGCGCGTCAGGTTACAGTCACTACCGCTTCGGTAATATCAATAAGAAACTTTTCAAGACCCTGGTTTTTCCAGGTGTTTTAGGCGCCGTGATAGGAGCCACCTTACTTGCCTATCTGGGCGAGGAGTATGGGGACTGGTTACGCCCGGTTTTATCGGTTTACACCCTTTTACTTGGTTTGCGCATTCTGGTAAACGCTTTTAAGAAGCGCAGGGAATCACAAAAGGTTAAAAATGCCGGCTGGTTAGCAGGCGCAGGTGGTTTTCTGGATTCATTCGGTGGAGGAGGCTGGGGGCCACTGGTTACCAGTACCCTGATATCCAAAGGAAAGACCCCCCGCTATATTATCGGAACGGTCAGCCTGACCGAGTTTTTCGTTACATTCGGAAGTGCGCTTACCTTCTTTGTTATCTTGGGAACCAGCCATATTGAAACCATAGCAGGCCTTATAGTTGGGGGATTATTAGCAGCGCCTCTCGCAGCGAGATTAGCCGGGAAGTTAAAAACCAAGACCATGCTGATCAGTGTAGGTGTGTTGGTTATCATTTCCAGCGTACGTACTTTGTGGAAAACCATTAGCGCCCTGTACTAGTGATGGGCCGGTATTGGTTGGCCCGGTATCAAAGTTTACGCTATGCAGTGGCGGGGATCCGATCATTTTTCAAAAAGGAAGTTCACGGCCCTCTTCACCTCATCCTGGCGCTTATAGCCATTGCGATCTCCCTGTTATGTGGGTTGGATCCTTTAGAGTGGCTTTTCATTTTGCTTTCCCTTACCCTGGTGTTTGTTACTGAGATGTTCAATACCTGCGTCGAGCGGATCATGGACTATATCAATAAAGACTACGATCCGCGGATCAAAATCATAAAGGATATAGCCGCGGGAGCCGTTCTGGTAGCCGCAATATTTGCCATTATCGTTGCCTCGGTAATCTTGTTACCGAAACTCTCAAACTTCTTCTTCTGATTCTGCTTTGCAGGGGACCTTCATATAAAATGTCGGTGAGCTAACCCCTTTGGGAGATGTAAAGAAGATATACGCATGACAGATATCCTCGTCCTCCATGATGGGCGACATGATCGCCGCCTCTCCATCCCTGCGCAGATACTGTCCGACCAGGACCAGCGCGGTCCAGCTTTTTGGGCAGAAGATCACGATGGTTACCTCGTCTTCGGCACAGGTACTGAAAGAGCGTACAGCCGGATTCCAGTCTATACGTATCGTATCGGAATTTATCCGGGTCACCTTGGCGTTTGAGGGTTTGGGTAGTGCCCCGTCGCTGATCTTGATACGATGAAACATAATTCCTCCGCAGCCCGGGTGAAGCGCGTGGCGGGAATTATAACTAACGGCGTCGTTTATTGCATTTGTTCTCGTTTTCTTTTGTTTGTCCCAGCCTTTGTTGAGGGCATCCTGAACCTGATAGAGGAATGTCGTGATATGGGGAAACCGTTGTCTCTGGATGATTTGGGCTTCTGAAGGTTTATGTTTTTTGACGATTGTCAACCCCTTTATGTAGTCAACACTTCCGCAGTTGCTACCTACTACACTACCCACCTTGCCACTGAATGGACCATTGGGTCCGCCTTTTAAAATTGCCATTGTTTATATTTCTTGGTTTAGATTAGTTTACCATGTCCAACGCGGATCCATATTTCTCAGCATTTCATTACCTCTGTACCCTTCAGACGGGAGGTAGTTGTCCTGCCATCCTGTGGCTGCCTGCCCGGGATCAGGTGGTATGTGATATGCAGCAACCAATTCGGTAGGAGAAAATTGTCTGATATTCAGGATTTTTCTTTCTGTAGCCGTGCTTTGAATGTGATATTGGAGCGACATACAAACCAGTACAACTGCCCCTGCAGGCAGGTATTCATCAAAGTCCCAGTCAAAGCCTTCGAAGTACGGCTGGGTGATTGCCGTTTCCCTGGACGCCAGCTGTATGTAAAATTCCCTGCGGAAGTCGAAGGCGTATGGTGCTATCGTGAGGGTGCAGCCGACATAGAAGCCGGTTTTAGGATACAGGAGATCTTTTTTAGGGCTGAAGCCCGGGAGGGTGATGTTAAGCGTGAAGTTGTGCCTAAGGGTTACCTGGGGGCGAGGCTTCAGCAGTCTGTTTAAGGGGGCATGCGCATTGAACTGAAGGCCTGCCAGGGGGGCCAGTTCCGCGTCGTGAAGGTCACGCCGTCCCGCTTCAGCAAAAGGGCTGAAAAGGAGAGCGAAGCGGACAGCCGTATTCAATCTGTTAACCAGGCCTCCATCCAAGCCCAGGTAATACATACCCAGCGGGAACCGGATGGCCCTGGCAGTATTGCTGGCAAGGCCGAATTCAAAGGCGGTAGATTTTGATTCATCGGTTTGTTTTCGCGCTGAAGGTGCCTGGGAAACAACGGGTTTGTCGTTAACCCGGCGGAAAATGCTGTCGCCTTTTTTGCCGCGGAGAAATCCGTCCTTATCTAAAATAGCCATGATAAGATTAGGTTTGGTTACTTGGGTATAAAACACAATTTTTTAGGAAAAAGTTATGACCATGCGGTGTTTTTTCAAAGTTAACTGAAGGAGCGTAGGAGAGCAGGTTGAGGGCACGTTGCCGGCAGATTGGAGGCAGGTTGTGGGCAGGTTGAGGGCAGGTTGTGGGTGTAGCCGGGGAGAAACCACATTGTAGCCACGGTGTAGCCACGTTTTTGCTTAAAAAGGTGGCTACACCGTGGCTACAATGTGGCTGTGGTGCGGCTAAGGGGACAAGCTGGTCAGGAGCTGGTCAGAGGCAGACCTTAGGCTTCCTAAGAGATGTAGGGGCGTCAGCGCTTTTTTCTTTACATTTATCTGCATTTGAATTTCGCTGTTGAAAAGTATGTATTTGCTACTTAGGAAGTTTCTGGAAAGTAAGATGGAGATCGACAGCCGAACACTTGACGAGGTCTGTTCGTATTTCCTGCCTGTCAAAACAAAGAGAAATGAAATTCTCCTGCATTATAATCAGGTTTCTAAGCACTACTATTTTATCAATAAAGGCTCCATACGTTTATTTACCAGTACGGAAGAGGGACTTGAAATTTCCAGATACTTTGCGTTTGAAGGGAGCTTTGTCACAGCCTTACCCAGTTTTATCGATCAGCAACCCGCCGAAGAATTCTTGCAGACGATTGAAAGGTCGGAGCTGCTTCGCATTAGACGAGCAGATTTTTATCTCCTCGTTAATACCTTGCCAGGATTTACTAAAATTTATACCGAAATATTAGAGCTCGGATTTATAGTGGCACAGAAGCGAATTTATGGTTTTCAGGGCTTTGACGCCATGCAAAAGGTGAGATGGCTGATCAAAAACCAACCTCAGATATTGGTCAGGGTATCTAATAAGCTGGCAGCGTCTTACCTGGGTATCTCTCCATCTACTCTAAGCAGAATAAAAGCGAAACTGTAAAACGTTGACATAGGACAAGAATTGTGATGCGGAGCGCGAGTAGCTTTGTATAAAATCTATTATGAAAATTCTGCTCACGCTATTATTATCATCAGCCGTGTGTTTTGGACAACAGCGCTCTGAGAAGCCGTTAAATCCGAATACCACCGACACCTATATTAAGACGTCGGACAACTTAACATTGAAGGCCGCATTCGAAATAGCCGCACGCGCTACTCAATCTGCATCCTCATTCGATAGGAACGTTTCTATTGCCGTTCTGGATGCTTCAGGAACAACGCTCCTGTTAATTAAAGGCGACGGTGTTGGTCCGCATAATACAGAAGCGGCCAGGAGAAAAGCATTTACTGCCTTGTCGACTAAAACGCCCACACTTGTATTGCTACGAAACGCAGAATCAAACGTTGATACAAAAAACCTAAACAGTTTACCCGAGTTGTTACTGTTAAGCGGCGGAGTGCCTCTTTGGTACAAAGGGAATGTAATAGGGAGTATTGGTGTGGCTGGTGGTGGCAGTCCGGAAAATGATGATCTTATCGCGAAAGCCGCCAGTCTAACTGAACTGGGTATTACTTCAATAAAATAATCTAAAAAACCGATGAAAAAATTAATGTTTACAACTATTCTGGCCATGTTCTCTCTGATGACATTCGCCCAGAATAACCATTATCAGCTATCTAGTCATATACTGGACGTTTCGAAGGGTTCTCCTGCAAGTGGAGTGAAAATCAAATTGGAACTATTCGATAAGCAGCAAGACAAGTGGTCTTTTGTGGATGAAAAAATTACCGACAAGAATGGCAGAATTGGGAA
>NZ_JAZQRL010000044.1:0-10748 GCF_045629565.1 Arcticibacter sp. | reverse complement strand
CTTCATCAAAAAATATAATTCTATAAGGATCATAATTTGGCGAATAATCATAATATAGTCTCAAGATCGGGTCGACAATACCATCTGCCGTCAATAAAACTTCGTTATTGGTATAAGCTAAACCGTTACTTAAAGTCGAATTTTCGACTTCAAAGGTGATCTCATAAGTCTTTTCCTCCGGCACCGTAAAAGATTCAACATTTTCCTCATTTTCGGTTGCGGCGCTACCATTATAATTACCAGGTCGATCGACAAATGCATCATAAAGATAGTCATGAAATTCTGGCTCGTAATCGAGAACATTGTTAACGTAGGCATACTTGTTTGCTTCATACTCAAATTCTGTTGACCCACCTTCAGGATAAGTAACTTTCTGTAAGACATTCGCCTTCATCGCTTCGAGATTTGGTTCCCTGTTCATTCCTGGTACATTAAGATAGGTCAAACCAGTTACTGGAATGCTAGTGATTGAGTTGTTACAGTTAACTGAAAAGAACTCAGAGGAATTATCCATCTCCCCCATGTACCCGGGCATCATGTAATTATTATAATAACCCGCCGAATTTCCATACACCCTATTACTATAACCCCAATGATCCTGGCTTTCTGCGTTTTTTGGCGGCAGACTTCCATTTTCATACTCAAAAAGATAAGGAGGAGTCTTAATCTGGCCATCCCCTGATTCTTCAAATACATTTAGCAGTTTGAGACGTTTATATAGATATCGTTCACCAGACGGGATAGAATTGGGAACGGATTGGAGAGCCGGGTTCACAAAATAGTCGGTGCTGAAGATAAATTTCTTAAGAACGGTATTTTTCGGCGTATTAGTCACCACCATTTCCTCAAGAGCTCTTGCACCTCCATCTGCTAAATCTTCGCGATTTTTTTCAGCTTTGAAGTCTATTTTCAAACCTGTTGCCGGAAAGCTGATTTCTTTTAGAACCTTTCCAAATACATTACTTATTGAATAGCTGTAGGACATGTAGTCAAGCACTCCACTTGTTCGATATCCTGCTTTGCCTCTCTTTGCACCTTCATATTTATAGCTTTCATTACCATACTTTAATAATATCTTTTCATTTCCAACGGGGGCTTCGATTGAAGTTAGATACCATGAAGTGACAACTGAAGAAACTTTATCTTTCTTCACACCGGGATTATTTTTCACATCACAGAACAGAGTAGTTTGATTAGTCGTTTCAGTATCAGAAAAGGTATATTTGATGCCATCGGGAGTCTTTATCGTGAAAGAGGATGTTTCATAATTAAATAGAATATCTATGTCGCTCTTATGAATCATATATCCTTTGATAGATTTATTGTTAGGCATATCATTGGGATTTAACACAAACTTCCCCGAATAGCCGTTAAAATTGAAGAAATAGACGTCCGGTTCCGTGTCTCTTCTTTCTTCCATAACTTCTTCAAAAAAATTATAAAAGGTTAACTGCCCGGTAGGAAACGTGAAAGCTGAATAACCACCATGCAGATCGTCATTAAGTCCTCTGACAGTCCGCGTAACTACCCCGCCAGCATTTAAAGACCAGCCAAGTCCCACCCAAGAGGCATTTTCTTCGACTTTAAAACCGCCGGCATGGTAGGATAGGGAAATCGGCAGCTTTAAAGTCTTGCCTGATATCTCATATAACGGAATGTTTATTTGGGGTAAACCCGTATAAAGACTTATCGGTATATCAGCGTATTTAGCTAAAGCAGCCGCAGTCGGAGCCGGAGAAATCGGAACCGGGAATATCTGAGCCTGCAAATTATTCATCAAAAAACTAAAGAAAAGGAATAAAATTTTTCTCATCACTTAAGTGTTTATAGTTTAATATTCAGCGCGATACAGCAGTGACCATACTTCGTTTGATCTCTCTTAGCCTTCGGCTTCCATGTGTAATCAAATGATTAGTAGCACACAGCAATTTTAAATCTTTTCCCTGCAGCCAGATTGCAGTGAAAAAGTATTTACGTTAGGACAAACTTTTTTATTCACTTTGATTTTGAGACTAGTCTCAGATAAGAGCCTCTACTTATTTCTTCTTCCTACCATACCTTAAAAACTATTACTCATCTGAAACATCGGCAGATACATAGCAATCAAGACCAGCCCAACCACCAGCCCCAAAAAAATAATAATCAACGGTTCAAGCAGACTGCTAATCGTCCCCGTCTTATACTCAACCTCCTCCGTATATTGATCTGATATCTTACCAAAAAAATAATCGAGCCTGTTAACCTCTTCCCCTACCTTGATCAACTGCACCAACTTGGCCGGATAAAAAGGAAACCTCGCCAAACTGCTGTGCAAAGAATCACCTCCCATAATAGCTTTCTCAACCTCCTCAAGGGACGTTTCGATCGGATAGAATCCAATCATCTGCCTCACCAAGGCGATCGATCGCAACAATGGCGTGTCCGTACTAACCAGCAACCGCATCGTATTAGCGAACCGGGCAAGATAGATCTTGCTAACAATGTCACCTACCAATGGAACCTTGAGCACTAATGAAGACACCTCTCTTCGAAACCAAATTTTCCCGCTACTCAATACCAAAAAGACTACGAACCCAGCAACTACAAAAGCAAACATCAAAAAATACTTGTCTAGAAAAGCTGAGCATCGGATAATAACAGACGTTATCCAGGGAAGCTCTCCTCCAAAGCGTTGAAAGACATCAGCAAACATCGGAACGACAAACTTGAGCATAAAGAAAACCGCTCCCAGCGATGTCATCAGTACAATCAGAGGATAAGTTACTGCACTGATGATCTTGCGCCGCTGACTGATCTTATTCTTAAAGAACCCAGCCATATCAGTAAGCACCTCTCCCATCCTACCCGTTTCCTCGCCGATCCGAATACTATAATATTCGTAATCACTAAACTTCCCCGTTGTATTAAGCGCATCAGACAAGGGCTTTCCCTGCAATACATCCTCTCGGATACCTTCAAACAAGCTCTTGTCTTTTGCTTTATCCTGATCGACCAGAATCAGATCCAAAGCCGTCCGCAGATCTATCCCTGAAAGAAGCAGCGTACTTAATTCCATATAGAAAGCCTCTTTCTTTCTATCACTGACCTTTGCTTTCCCAAAGGAAATATCCTTATTCAGCAGCTCCGAAAGTCCCGGACGCACAGGATGCATTTTAGACACAGGCTTTTTTGCAACTTTATAGCCGGAAAGATCGATTGGTGGCATGGCTCTATTCAGATTTAATTAACTTTTGCAATTGAATTAGTTCAGTTGAACTATAATACTTACGATAAACCAGAGGAAACTCTCGGGAGTTAAGGGTTGCGAAAAAGGCAATATAATCAACCAGCCTCTCTTCCGTCATTACTTCTTCGTTTTCAAAAAGAGCCCTTAAATCACGATTCGGTATATAAAAAGTATCCCGACTTACCTCATACTGGTCTCTAAGAATATAATCAGCTGTAAATATGTACCTGATGTTTCCTTTACTGTCTTTGATGTCAATTCCTTCCGATGTGCTGGATACTAATACCGCCCCCTGTATATCCTTTTGAAGAAGCTTGTCGACAAGCACAAATGATGTATGCTCTTTATTATCTTTATCAAAATGTCTATAAGACTGCCCGATCATAGAAAAAGCAGTGTATGTTATTCCAATTGTTATCGCTGCGAGTAGCATTGCAATCGTCATTTCAAGGATAGTATAGGCAGCAACCCGAAAACCTGCTCTCATTGTTCCTCCCTCCTGACGATCTTCTGGATTTTACCAATTGTAGTCGCACCTTGCCTGGCTTCCACCTTCAACAACAGCAAATCATCGTACCCTGAATAAGGAACTACTGATTTCTCATAGTCAATACTATCTGCCTCTAAAATTTCATCCTCATAGTCTTGATCCCGTATGCTTTGGTCAATAATAGCTTCCATCTGCTGACGGGCGGACGTCCGACTAACGGAATACCCAGATTGTGTCACCTTAGTAAATATCCCTATTGCGACTGTAAAGACTGCCAGTATAATAACTGTAGCTATTACCACCTCGATCAATGTTGATCCGGATACTTTCGCTGTAGTTATTTTAGCCATTTCAACACGCGTTGCTCCTTGCTCGTCGAATTCAGCAAGGATGATGTGAGATAATAAGGGCTACGTTTAGACCGGTTAATTATAATATCAATCAGATAGTTCTCATAAAGGGTGCTTGGCGTCTGAATAATAAAGCGATTGCAGGCTACTTTTCCTTCTATAATTACCGGCTTTTCAAGCTTGACGAACCCACTTGCATGGATCTCACCCAAAACCTTACAATTCTTCCCTAAACTGATCTGAGTTTGCAGGTCACTGCGCTCCTGCTCATAAGTAAAAAGAATACCCGAGAATCTACTCCCTTCGCCGAGTGCTATTTTGGGTTGATTTCCTCCTTTACCTTTTGAAAGTACCCCTATGGCGGATGGATAATCGAACGACACCGAGCCATTCGTTACAACAGAATCAACCGCAAAAAGCTGACAGCTTCCGCGAAATCCTTTTTCAATTACAATTCCAGGAGCGAAAACCAGAACGTTACTCAGCCTTGCGTCTTTTTTAATCGTCAGAACGGTATCACATAGCAACATGATCTTTCCCGAGTAAGAGTCCCCTACTATTGGATTCCGGCGGGGGATTCTGACTTTCTTAACGTTAAGGAAAAATGAATGGCTGACAGAATCAGCACTTACCGGATCGCTTTCACTGCTATCTTGTAAAGCCTCCCGCAACTGGAGAATTAACGTTTTGTTTAGTTCAGGTAAGGAGCGTCCGCTCTCACGTATTGCACCTTTCACAAGCTCCTTGCCTTCATAGGGTCGGCCGTCAACGTAAGCTTGCTTAATTCCGGCTTTGGGAAGGTCTGCAGCACCTACGATTTGCGTCCTGCCACTCACAGAAAGAGGTCGGTCTTCATCAGCGAGATAAATAACTGACTTGTCTCCGGACGCATCCAGCCCTATTAAAAACGATTGGCTTAGGGTATCTTTTTGTGAAAAAGCGCTAACCGTCCCTAAATCAAAAATCCCCCAATGCTCTTTTCGCAAGAGAACGCTATCACTTTCCTCTTCAAACAAATCCAATCTGTCGTCCTGATCATATAGCTGATAGTTCGATGATAATATAAGCGTCCGTCCAGACTCAAGATTAACCGACAACTCCGCATACCGCATACTCTTTTGATGTTCCTGCCGGTAAAAAGCAGCCACAGTAATTAGTGAGGCACAAAACACCGCAATCACCAACGCAATCACGACCACCAGATATAATGCAGACGCTTTAAGCATTATTTTTTAAATCTCAACTCGGTTCTTAATTCTTCAATGTCCTTTTGCTGCTTGATGACGTAAAGTGTCAACTCTTCGATTTTTTGGAGTAGCTTGATATTCATTTCTGAAAGGTCTATTCCCTCGCCCTCCATCTGCTTGGCTGAGGCTATTTCTGGTAAGTGATTATTCTTTTTAATAAAGGATTCAAGCTCCTGCAGTGGCTTAAGACTGTAATTATCATAAAAAACAAAGTCGGCACCAGCATTCACGGTTACTTTCACCTCCCTAGCAGCGATGGTACCTGCAACAGTAAGCTTAGACGTTGGACTGGATGTTCCAATTCCGACATTACCGTTATGCAATATTCTCATTTGCTCGATGTTGGAAGATGTATTAAAGCTAATTTCTCCTCCCACTCGATTGCTTCCTCGGAAAAAATTAATCGAGCTATTAGTCTCCCCAAAAAAACTATGCTCTATAGAAAAGCTTTTACTACCAAAGTCAAACTGTGTTCCATACGCTCTTACGCCCAAGAAGGTACCATCCCCTTCAGAATTTCCTTCTGCTTGTCTTGCAAAAACAGTCCCAAGTGAACCACCACTAATAAGTGTTGAAACGTCAAGTAGGGCCCTTGGTGTGGTTGTTCCTATTCCAACATTCCCGTTCCATTGCACTGACATTGCCAGCTGTCCACTGGCAAAGAATTTCAACCCTCCATATCCGGAAAGATATGCAGTTGGGCCTCCTGCATTCCAAGAATCCAAATTCCACCCTAAAGCATAATGGCCCACAGGCTTGTTATCGTAAGTAAATCTATCAAACGACGCATTCGAACCTATTGCAGGAGTATTGATAGGCATGTTAGTAATTGCCTGCCCTTTGGTGTACATAAAAGCAAGCACTAAGATGATTGTGAATATTGATTTCATGTTATCTATTATTGTTAATATCCTTAATATCTTTCGCCTTTCTCCAGAGCCAAATCTTCGGAAATTTCGAGAAGCCAATTTTAGGCAGCCACTTCTTTTTCGCCGCCACAGCACCATTTCTATAGTACACGGTGGTTACACTATCCTGGCTAACATACGTCTTCACATTGCCATGAAACTTTCCATCCTTCATTCTCCCGGTCTGCTTCACAACACCTGAATCATCATACGTGAAGAACCTCCCATTCTCAAGCCCATTCCGGTAATAAGCGGTTCTTTCCAAGATGCCGTTCTCTCGCCAGTTCCGCCAAAGTCCACTCTTAACTCCGTTCGTAAAATCACCTTCCTCTTTCAGATTTTTAGTCAGATAAAATGAAGAGAAGTGCCCATTTAGCAACCTACCACTATATCCTCCCTGAGTATGATGTATCGTTCCTGCTTTAAACCAATAGTAAGTTACGTCCGGGTCGATGGCCGGTTCTCTCCTTACAGGGAAAACATATGCTGTTATACTACGATCCGCTTCTACCGTCGTGACCCTACTTACTTGTCTTTTCAAAAGGTCCTGAGCACCGGCAGTAAAAAACAAACCCTGCATTATGCTTATCAAACAAACCCATCTTCTCATACTATTGAACTTTTAAAAACTTCGTCTTTCCCGAATAGGATACTTTAACCGAATCTCTGTTATTCTTTAAAATCTTCACGCCCCCCGCTTGTTGACCCTCAGTAAGCATAAATTCCTTGCCTTGGATATTCATGAGAGCTACGATTCTTTTGATTTCAGGGTTTACGATATATCCGGTGTACCGTATTGCACTCCAATTTACTTCCGGCTCTGGAGTAGTATAGTTTGACATCGCCGTCACCGCTTGATCTATTGCCTCCGGAGCAGCTGGAGGGGGTGTTACTTTCATCTGTCTCCCAGAAAATGGATCACGGTAATTCAATGCCAAGACGAGCGTGTCTTTCATCCTGTACTCATCCAACGACTCATAGCTACTTTTCTTCACGCCAGCTGCAGTGGCAAGAGAACTTTCCTCACCAGACGCTTGAAAAATCCGGTAGAAAATAATACCCCAAACCGCCATCACGGAAACAATTAATACAACAGTCATCGTTTTGTTCTTCATGTGTTATTGAATCGTAAAGCTTCTTAGCTCACTGAATGCGCCCCAGTTCCCAGCCAGATCTGCTGCACGAACTTTCCAGTACACCACCTCTCCGAAAACGCCTTCCTTGAACGAATAATTGGCTACTTTAAGCGTCATAGGAAAGGAAGGATGGTAAAGAGTAGTTGTATCGCTTCTATACACGTACAGCTGATAGCTGCTCGCATCTGTCATGGCCTTCCATTGCAACGAAACCGGACTTGCCGTCGATGCACCTTTTGTCGGACTAACTAAAGTAACAACAGAAGGAGGGGTTGTATCGTATCGAATTACAGAAACGGTTGACCATTTCGAAACGGCAGAATCTTGTTCTGCCCTGACTCTCCATTGATATGTTTGATCTTTTGAAAAATGAACTTTCAAATCAAGGGCCGTAGTCGTTCGATCTAAATACACCACCTTTTCATCTCTGAAGTTATTAGTATCTACCTGTAAGCGATATACCTTCGCTCCATAAAGGTTGTTCCAGGCGAATTCCGTTTCAGGTAGGTTAGTCAGGAGTCCATTTGCAGGACTATTAACTTGCAAAACTTGTGAGCCTATATTCGATTCAAATACGGTCAACATTTGCGTAGCGTAAAACGTACTACTGCTACCATTCTCTCCTCGGATGCGCCATTCGTAAAAACCAGGATCTAATGTGTAGAGAAACTTATTCCCTGTGACGAGCGTGTCCATAATCAGGCGTGACGCATTTGCAAACCCCGGAGTTACAATCTGCACCCGGTAAGAAAGAGCGTCCTCAACTTCTTCCCACCAGAATGTCTGCAAATAAGTACTTGTTTGAGTACTATCTGCCGGTGCATTTACAAACACCTTCTTATCCTCTATTGAAGGTTCTATAAAATCTTTACATGAACCCAGAACCAGTATCCCTGCAATTGGTAAGATCATTGACATTCTTCTCAAGCTTCTCATATCCTATTTCTTAACTTTCAGGTCGTCCACCTCTTTCTTTAGCTGTATGAGATGCAACGTCAACTCCTCAATCTTTTTCAGTAGCTTGGCATTTATCTCACCAATATCTATCCCTTCTTTCTTAACCTCTGCGGCAGATGGAATTCCAGGCAAATGCCTGTATTTCTCAATATATTCCCCTGTTTCGGATAAAGGCATCAATTGATAATTCTCATCGAAAACATAGTCAGGCCAGGAACTTTGCAGCTTTACTTTTACCGATTCCGCTACAACAGATCCGGCTACGGCTAATTTATAACCCTTAGTGTCAGTAGTACCGACTCCTAGGTTGCCTTTAAAGTAACTGGTCCCGTCGCCATTGAAAAAAGCGTTCGAGGCTCTGGAATCTCCCGTTAAATTGACATAAGGATCAATGGAAGTTTTGAAAGTGTGATTCAAACCGCTCGATTCATTATAGGGCAAAGCATTTTGAACGTTATCATATACAACAGGAGATACGTCTGCATCTGCATTATATGCGTACGTGGTTCCTCCTCCCTTAAGCCATATAATGATCCGAAGGGATGCACTATTATCAGTCACATCTCTCCATCCCGCAATAAAATTCGCATTATAGGTTGCTATAAACGCATTTATAAACTTTGTTTGGTGCCCGAAGTTGTTAACGTGAAAACTGAAGGTAGACACGAGGGATCCTCTCCATGAGCTATTAGCGTGAACGTATGAACGACCAATTTGGAGATTTGTCGGGCGGTTAGCGTTCCAATTTCCATCCAGCCACGAGACCGGGTAGTATTTGTCATTATCACCGTGGACTGTAATACTTCCACTAGTCTGACTAAACACGTCCGTAGTCATGAATGATGCACACAGCACAAATAGCAAAATTATCAGTTTCATATCAAGGTTTTATTAGTCGTTCAAGTTCTCCGATGCGGCGCTCTTGCTTCTCTGATTTCTTATTCTGCTCTATTAGGTATAAGGTCAGTTCTTCAATCTTTTTTAAGAGCAGAGCATTCATTTCACCTAAACTTAATCCCTCATCCTCCACTTGTTTAGCTGATGGAATTTCTGGTAGGTGCTTATTATCATTGATATAAACTTCAAGGTCTTTTAGAGACGGTTTCTCATGCGATGATGAGAATACGTAGTCGGGCCAATTAGTGGCCTCCACTTTCACTTCTTTAGCGCGGACTTTTCCATTTACTGCTAGCTTGTAGCCTCGGGTGTCAGTAGTCCCAATCCCTACGTTCCCTTTGTTGATTGTTAGGTAAGTCAATCCCGCTTGACCCCATGACTGAATATCATTGTATGGATCTCTCTCCCACCAAGTCTTGCTATCCACCCTTGGATTTCTAAACGATACATCTACTGAAATACCATCGTGTAGTCGACTCGTTAGCCAGCTATCTCCCGGTGAATCCCGGACAAGCCACACATTATTTTGAACATTGTTAGCATGTGCACTAGCGCTGAAAGTAGCTAAAAGGCTAAAGTTATTCAATTCGGTACCAAGCCGCTGCGATTGATAAACATGCAATTTCGCGTGTGGGGAGAGTGTTCCTATCCCTACACTTCCAGTTGAAGGAAAGGTGTTATTTTGAGCGAATAATATGCTACTTATTGAGGTGAGTAACAGACCTGAAAGTATGCTTATTTTCATATATCTAGTATTAGTTATCATTTTTTAAAGCCCCAAAAACCAGATTCAAATACAACTTATCCTCTACCTCCGCACTTCTGCTTTTTACCTTTTTAAAAGAAGCTGATCGCAAAAAACCCACTCCTTGTGTCTTCTCCAATGTATCCATCAGCAAAACCAAATTCCTGTAGTCGCCTTCAAACGATATCCGCTGGTTCATCATGGCTGAATCCGCAGCAGGCGTTAAACTTCGCACATCCGGATTATAGTTAACCGAAACTCGTGATCTCGATGCCGCTCCCGATACCTTCATCCAGAACTCATTCTTCCACTCAGCAGAATCCAACGTGTATCGTATCAACAAGCGCCCAAGGACCTCCTCTTTTTCTTTCAAATGATTTGGATTATAGCTAAGTAAGGTTTCCTCGCCTTTGCCTTTCAACACCTTATGCAAATCAATCTCCTCCCACGTCTTTTTCAGAGCAAGAGGCCAGCTCAGCAACAGGATCAACACCCAAGCTATCAGAAGCAGGCGATTACGAATCTTATATGATATCTCCGCGCCTCTCATCTAATACGTCAACGACATTTCAAATTCCTGAATTCCTTTTTCTTCAGTCGGTGAGAACCGCTGCATTTGTACTTGTTGTACCCATGCCCGCTCCTTCAACTTATAAATCCAGTCATTTACTGCGATTGGATCACCGGTAAACCCTTTGATACTGACCTTTCCAGACTGGTATATTTCTTGTCGTTCGGTGTTACCTTCCGCTTGTATAACCGGACTGACGCTAAGCTCGGTAAGTTCTACTG
>NZ_JAZQRL010000043.1:0-62979 GCF_045629565.1 Arcticibacter sp. | reverse complement strand
CGTGGTGCTGGAAAGACCGAACTCCGTGGAGGCACGGATGCTGGCGCTGGTCTGCTTGAATGTGCGGGGTTTCCCCTGCATGATGGTCATACCGCGGTACCCGCGATAAACGACGGGACCTGCCGTGCCCCGTACCCTGCCTTTGTGGTCTACTTTTGCCATAACGCTGTTTCTTTTTGCAGAACAAGGTAGAGCAGCGGAAAGGCGGGTGACGATTTTTTTGCGATTTTTTCCAAAATCTTCCGGAATTGAGCCGATTTTGCACTAAAAAGACAAGTGGCCCAGGATAGAACACCCTCATATGAAGGTGTATATATCGTCGGTATGAAAGCGTATACAACCAGGGGAAAGCCAGTCAAAAGTCCGACTTTTCATACCCCAGGTCGGACTGATCCCGGCAGAATCTGCGCCTGTTATCGCCTGCATATAAACGTTGTCTTTATGAAGGTCGGCGGAAATTTTTTTGATGATCCTGCATAACAGTATTCTTTCTTCAAAATAGCTATGTACTGATTTCAGGAGCCCCCCAACTATAGTAAAACCTGCCGCCCCATAGGGATTATTTTCGGTACCCGTTCTCCTTCATGATCATCTTGAGGTAATATAAACAGCCAATATGAAAAATCTTGATGTAGGGTACTACTTCTCCCTCTAAACGAATGGTCGACTACAAATCATGCAAAAAATTCTGCACTTGTAGTGGTAATGTAGGGCCAATATGAGGGGTTACTCTGGTGTGTATAGTTGATTTAGGATGTCGAAATAATGGTTCAGAAAGAAAGCTCTATATATTTGTTTAAACACAGGAGCCATCCTGTCAACTAACCAAAAAACCTACGTGTTATGAAAAAAAGAATTACCTCTTTTTTACTGACCCTGCTATTGTTTGCAACCCACCTGAGCGCCCAGGACTTGCAGATATCAGGTAAAGTCACGCTCAAAAGCGACAACTCGCCTTTACCGGGAGTTACAGTAGCCGTCCAGGGAACACCTTCGGGCACCGCTACCCATCCCGATGGAGGATTTACCATTCGCGTTCCCAAAGCAGGAACGGTACTTGTTTTCAGTCAGATCGGACTGGAAAGCCAACGCTACACCGTTACTGATTCCCGCTTTATTAACATCTTGATGTCAGAAACTGCGACGAACCTCAGTGAGGTGGTCGTAATTGGCTATGGAACGCAATTGAGGAGAGAAATTTCCTCCGCCATCTCTTCGGTAAAGCCCGAAGAAATCACTCAGACACCCGTTCAACGGGTGGAGCAGGCTCTCCAGGGGCGGGTGGCCGGCGTGCAGGTGACCAATACCTCCGGTCAGCCGGGTGATGCCCCTACCGTCAGGATCAGGGGAATCGGCACCAATGGTGATGCATCGCCGATTTATATTGTTGACGGGTTTCAGGTTGGGGGCATCGATTACCTCAATCCTGCAGATATCCAGTCTATGGATGTATTAAAGGATGCTGCCTCAGCAGCAATCTATGGCGCCCGGGGGGGAAACGGCGTGGTGCTCATCACCACTAAAAGTGGAGTCAAAGACGGCCAGATGCATATTTCGTATGATGGCTATACCGGTATTCAGAACGCCTGGCGACAAATGCGCCTGCTTGACGCCCGCCAGTATGTCGTCATGATGAACGAAGGCGCTGCCAACGGCGGAAGTTCCATTCCATTTCCGGATGTCAGCAAATATCCTCCAGGAACCGGCACTGACTGGCAAAAGGCGCTGTTCCAGACGAACGCACCAATAAACAACCATCAGGTAGCAGTAACCGGAGGTACAGCAAAGAACAGTTTCGCCGGTAACTTCTCCATCTTTGATCAGGAAGGACTTGTAGGGGGCGATAAGTCGAAGTTCAAGCGGTATACTTTCCGCGCCAATTCAGATAACCAGGTAAAAGACTTTCTTAAGGTTGGCGCCAATGTTGCCTACTCGCATATTCGCCGGTCTGCCATCGATCCTAACCAGGAATTCGGGGGCTTAATTAACAACGCAATCAATCTTGATCCTATCACCCCGGTCATAGAAACCGACCCGGCACTCGCTGCAAAGTATAATCCCAATGCAGTAAGAGATCCAAACGGTAACTTATACGGTATTTCGTCCTACGTCAGTCAGGAAGTAGTGAACCCGCTGGCAAGGCTCGCCGTTTTGAATGGTCTCACCCGTGTGGATAAGTTTGTTGGTAACACCTATGCAGAACTTAAAATCGTGGAAGGCCTTACGTTCCGCTCCGCTTTCAGCATAGACCTTGGCTACGTCAACGGAAACAATTACAGTCCCATCTTCTACCTGAATGCCGCACAACAAAACGCCAACTCCAGCGTCAGCAAGAATGTAGACCGTTACTACACCTGGCAGGCAGAGAACGTGCTGAACTACAATCGGACATGGGACAAACACTCGCTGGGCCTCACTCTGGGAACCACCAGCCGGAAGGAAAACAGTGAAACACTCTTTGGTTCCAATACCGGCCTTGTCGTCAGCGATCCCAACATGGCCTATCTCAACCTTGCTGTAGACGCCGGATCAGCGAAGGCAACAGGTGGAGCCTCAGAGAACGCTTTATTCTCCTTGTTTTCCAGAGTTAACTACAGCTATGACGACAAATATTTGCTGTCCGCATCACTCCGTCGTGACGGGTCTTCCAAATTCGGGAAGAATAATCCTTATGGATATTTCCCTGCAGTTTCTGCCGGATGGATTTTTACAGAGGAAAACTTCCTGGCTGAAAGCAATTTCCTGAGCTTTGGTAAACTGCGGGCTTCATGGGGACAGAATGGAAACGACCGGATCGGTGACTATCCATGGGCTGCGGTGATTGCTGTAGGCCGTGGCTATACGTATTACAACGGAACCGGTAACGGTTACATTAACGGAGCATCTCCTTCGTATATCGCCAATCCCGATATCAAATGGGAGGCTTCCGAGCAGACCGATATCGGCATTGATCTGTCTTTTATGCGAAACGTACTATCCTTCTCCGCCGACTATTATATCAAGACGACGAAAGGCTGGCTCCTGCAGGTTCCCATTCCACTCAGCGTTGGTGTGGCAGCCGGAACTGCCAACGGGGGTTCTGTACGAAACTCCGGGATAGAGCTCGCTTTGAACTATCAGCAGAATTTCGGACAGTTAAAGGTTAATGCCGGCATCAACGGCAGCTTCAACAAAAATGAGGTTACCGAGATCAACAATGCTGAACAGATTTTACCGGGGGCCGGAATTTCTACCTACGGACAGGTAGAGCGAAGCACTATAGGAAGACCCTTCTCCTACTTCTACGGTTACGAAACGGACGGAATTTTCCAGAACGTCTCGGAAATCAATGCATACAGCGTTGACGGGAAACGCATACAGCCTGATGCGCAGCCTGGTGATGTGCGCTTTAAGGATCTGAACGGAGATGGCATCATCGACCAGGCAGATCGTACCATGATCGGCAATCCCACTCCTAAAGTTACCGCAGGTTTCACTTTTGGCCTTGCTGTTAAAGGATTCGACCTAAACGGCTTTTTTACAGGAGCCTTTGGTAACCAAATATTTAATGGAACCCGCAGGCACGACTTCTCTTCTTCCAATATGCAAACACTGTATTTGAACCGCTGGACCGGCGAAGGCAGCACCAACGAAATGCCGCGTTTCACATGGAACGATGCTAATGGAAACTACACCCGGATCTCTGACCTCTATCTCGAAGACGGGGATTATGTACGGCTAAAGACCCTCCAGCTCGGGTACACGCTGGGAACTGAATTGACCCAAAAGATCAGGCTTCAGAAGGTTCGCTTCTACGTCTCGGCCGACAACCTGATCACCCTGACCAACTATACAGGCTTCGACCCTGAAATAGGAGCACGCGGCAGTCTGGATATCGGTATCGACCGGGGTATCTACCCACAGGCCCGGACATTCCGGTTCGGTTTAAGCGCTACTTTTTAACCTGAAAAACGATGAAAGCAACTACAAAACAACTCTCGATATTTATACTTTCAGGACTGCTCCTGGGCAGCACATCCTCCTGCAAAGATTTTCTGGACCTGGCACCACTGGATAATCGTGTAGAGCAAAACTTTTATAAAACGGAAAAAGACGCACAGGAGGCACTTAACAGTGTCTACGATGCCCTTCAATGGCATACCAACGCAGGAGGAGGCGGATTCAGCCCCGACCCGATGATGTCTGACATTGCCTCCGATGATGCTTATGCCGGAGGTTCAAGCCGTTCAGACTCGCCGGATATGATCCAGATAGACCAGCATAATATGCTGACGACCAACTCGCTGACCAGGGTATATTGGTCTAACCATTATACCGGTATTTACCGGGCCAACTTGCTCCTGCAGAAATTACCGGACATTCCTATGAGCGAGGAGACCCGAAGCAGGATCACGGCTGAATGCAAATTCCTCCGGGCACACTTCTACTTCGACCTGGCCAGGTGGTTCGGTAATATCCCTCTTATACTGGCCCCACAGTCGCCTGGTGAATACTGCGCGCCGCAGGCAGAACCTGCGCAAACGTTCGGACAAATTGCCCTGGATCTCGTCGAAGCATTCCCTGCCTTAGAGAAGGCTGACCTTCGAACCAGCAAAGCCCATGCTACACGCTGGTCTGCCCAGGCATTACTTGCAAGGGTATACCTGTTCTATAAAGGCGTCTACAATGGCGATTTACAGGCAGGCACAACAGCCGTTAACGCCGCCTACGCTCTTCAACAGCTGAAGGATCTTATTGATAACAGCGGACATACCTTGCTGGACAATTATGCCGACAATTTCACCAAAGCCAATGAGTTCAGCATGGAATCCGTTTGGGAAATTTCTTATTCAAGCGACAACCCCTGGTTTGACTGGAATTATATTCAGGGCGGCGAGGGTAATATGCAGCCATTGATGCAAGGCCCCCGTATAAACGGTGATCCGAATTATAACTCCGGCTGGAGCTTTGCCCCCGTGACCCAGGAGCTGAACAATGCCTTCGAACCTAACGATCCGCGAAGAGCTGCTACCATTCTATCGCAGGCAGATGACCTTAGCGGAACAGTCACCACCGGCTACCAGCATACCGGTTTTTTCAGCAAAAAATACACCACCACGAATGAGTACAGACCGATCAATGGGCAATATGAATTGAACTGGGGCAACAACTACCGGTCAATCCGCTTCTCGGATGTCCTCCTGATGGCTGCGGAGCTGGAGCTGGCGACAGGAGGGAGTCAGGCCCAATCTTACTTTAACCGTGTAAGAGACCGGGTTGACTTACCCGAAAAACCCGCTTCACTGGCCAACATCTATCAGGAGCGCAGGGTTGAACTGGCGCTGGAGGGACATCGCTATTGGGATCTTTTACGTCAGGGATTAGCAGTTGCCAACCAAAACATCAGCATCCAGAACAGGCGCGGCCCCGGATACGTAGGGGACCAGGTAGACTTCAACGTCACGTTCAATCCGGCAACGCGCGGTCTCTTCCCGATCCCTCAAAGTGAGATCGATCAATGCGCCGGAGTACTTAAACCCAATTATTAACTATTATCCGATTAAGATGAAAGCACATATAAATTATCTGATCCTCCTGCTTTTTATAGCGACAGGACTAATCGGCTGCCAGGTAGAAGATCCGGAGCTAGGCCCCGCTCCTTCCGGGGAGCAGGTGAAGTTTTCGGCCAGTCCTTCATCGGAGAATGCCAACATCATTACATTTAGAAACGAGTCAGGAGCAGTAAACCGCGCAGTTTGGGATCTCGGTAACGGCCAGACCGGAGCAGGCGACCAGATCACCGGCACATTCCCACTTTCAGGCGATTATGTGGTAAAACTAACCATATACACCAGTGGCGGTTCTGCGAGCAGTACGCAGACCATCAACATCGCACAGACCAGACCTGAGATGCTCGACCGTCCGGATTACAATTTTCTGACAGGCGGAGGAAGCAATGTGCCCGGAAAAACCTGGGTGATCGACAAGGAAGCCTCCGGGCATCTTGGCGTGGGGCCAGCAGAGAAATCTGTTCCGGAATGGTACACTGCAGCTCCGAACGAAAAGAAAGACCTGGGTTTTTACGATGACGAAATGACCTTTACCTTAAGCAATAACCTCGCTTATACCTATGTAAACAATGGAGACACCTTCGCTAACGGCGCAAACGCTGCCGGAATAAACGGTGGTGGTCCTGGTGATGACCGCCCTGTAGCCTACGCCCCACCCGCCGGAATGAAATGGAGTATCACAGAAGAAGGCGGAAAACAGTTCCTTAGTATTTCAGGCGGTGGATTTATCGCTTACTATACCGGCATGTCTAAATATGAGATCCTGGCACTGAGTGACACAGAACTGTACTTGAAGGCCGCCGATAAGGCTAACCCTGCTAATGCCTGGTATCTGAAACTGGTACCTAAAGGATATACCCGCCCTATTGTTGAAAAACCGCTGAAAACGGCAAATCTTCTTGATAAGTTCGATGGCACGGGCGCCATTGCATGGAGGGCAGACGCCATCGTGTTTAAACCTAACTTTGATAATCCCTTCCCGCAGGGTCTTCATAAAGATGCAAAGGTAGCTTATTATGAGCGCCTTGAGGGTGAGGCCAATCAGTACGGCAATCTTCAAACAACGCTTGATTACCGCATCGACCTAAGTACGCGGAATAAATTTAAAATGAAGGTTTTCTTCCCCGGAGGAAATGAATACCCCGCAGTAAAACAGCAGGTAGCTGTGAAACTTCAGAATTCACTCGCAGGCGGAAATGCATGGCAGACGCAGACGGAGATCGTTAAACAAGTCAGTCAGCTTAATCAATGGGTGGAATTGGAATTCGACTTCTCGTCCATCTCATCGACGATAATTTATGACCAGATTGTCATTCAGCCCGGAGGCGAAGGACATCAAACACCCGGAATTTTTTATCTTGGTTTATTTGAGCTTCAATAAACCTGCCCGCCATCTAAAGAAAAGCATATGATCCAGAACATCAAGATATTTAAAATGCAAACACTAATTTTTGGTAAAGTAATACTTGCCGGCATGTTAATGGCATGTTCGGGAAAAGCAGATCTGAAACCTATCCCTAAGGATACGACTACTGCAGAGCCGGGACCGCCGACCGACAAAGGCTGGGCATTCGAGAGCAGTCCCATATGGGCCGATGAGTTTAACTACAGCGGAGCTCCCGACGCCACGAAGTGGGGATATGATCTCGGCGGAACCGGATGGGGAAATAATGAACTGCAGAACTATACCAACAACCTGAGTAATGCCAGCGTAAATAACGGGATCCTTACCATCACAGCCAGGAAGGAAAACTCCGGAACAAATGCCTATACATCTGCACGTGTCGTCAGCAAAGGCAAGGGTGATTTTTTATACGGCCGCGTAGAGATAAAGGCAAAGATACCATCAGGTCGGGGTACCTGGCCCGCGCTCTGGATGCTCCCTACAGACAACGCATATGGTACCTGGCCAAAATCCGGAGAGATCGATATTATGGAACACGTGGGGTATGATCCCACCGTTATACATGTAACCGTTCACACGGAGGCCTTCAACCATTCGATCAACACGCAAAAAGGCGTCTCGAAAAAGTTTCCCAATGCATTTGATGAATTTCAGCTCTATCGTCTGGATTGGACCCCCTATGCGATCCGCGGCTATATCCAGAATGAGCTCATTTTTGAGTTTATCAACAACGGACAAGGTTATGCTGCCTGGCCGTTTGACAAACGTTTTCATCTGCTGATGAATGTTGCAGTTGGCGGAAACTGGGGCGGGGCACAAGGTGTAGATGACACTGTGTTCCCTAAATCAATGGAAATAGACTATGTACGGGTATACAAGATGATCGATAAATAATGCGGAATGCCGGGACCAGGGGCTGCACTTGCGGCCTCTGGCTCATTTTAAAATCCATAATATCATCAGAACGGCAGCTTACGCGGCTCAACTTGTACACTTATCCACTGAACAGTCGTCATCTCGTCGACAATGAAGTCATTACCGAACCTGCCCACTCCCGAATCTTTTTCACCTCCGAAAGGCGTATTAACTTCGTCGTTGACTGACTGGTCGTTAATGTGGATCATCCCCGTTTCAATACGTAACGCCATTTGTATTCCGCGTTGCAGATCTTTGGTATGCAGTGCACCGCTTAAACCAAAGTCTGTTGCGTTTGCCAGCTCTATGGCCTCTTCATTGTCCTTAAAAGAAATCAGTCCTACTGCCGGACCAAACACTTCTTCCTGAAAGATGGGCATCTCGCGGGTGACGCCCGACAACACGGAAGGCACCACTACGTTACCCTCTGCGTTACCGCCTACCTCCAATATTGCGCCCGCCTTCACGGACCGCTCTATCAGCTCCACTACCCGTTGAACCGATTTCTTGTCGATCAATGGCCCGACTACCGTTTGGGGATCTTCCGGATCACCATAGGGAATAGTCTTCACTTTAGCTATAAATTTCTCCTTGAACTCCTGGTAACGGCTTTCATGGACCATGATGCGATTTACCGACATACAGATTTGTCCCTGATGCATATATCGTCCAAATACAGCAGAGTTTACGGCCCGTTCAATATCTGCATCCTCCAGAACAATAAATACATTATTACCGCCTAACTCAAGGGCCAGTTTTTTAAGCCCCTCACCTCCTATCCGCCCGATGCCCTTGCCCACAGGAGTAGATCCGGTAAAGGAGATAAGACGCGATTCAGGGTGGCCGGTGAAATAATCACCTATCAGGGACGACTTTCCTACAACGACTTGCATGGCCCCTGCGGGCAGTCCCGCTTCTTCGAACAACTTAGCAATTATAGTCCCTCCCGTCACCGGAGACTGAGATGCAGGCTTTACTACTATGGTATTGCCGCAGGCCAGGGCAGGCGCAATGGTGCGCATGGATAAATACAAGGGGAAATTCCAGGGACTGATCATCGCTACGACGCCGAGTGCTTTGCGGTATACATAGGTTTCTTTGCCATCTGTGATGGAGGGGACAACCATCCCGTGCATCCTGGTAGGATAACCGGAAGCCTCAAGAAGCATGTCGTAAGACTGCTTCACTTCAACCTCCGCTTTCACACGGGTGCTCCCCACCTCTTTGATCAGCCAGTGTACGAACTCATCCTTCCGCTCCATCAGAATAGTTGCAGCCTTAAGCATCAGGTCACGTCTAACCAGCGGATTCGTGCGACTCCAGGTCTTTGATACCTCTTTGGCATTTTTAAATGCCCTGTCGACCTCCGCCTTTCCCGCCCCTTTAAACGAATTAAGTACAGCATCGTTGAACGGATTGAGGTTCTCAATGTGGTCAACCTCGCTACCCTCTAGCCAGCGGCCCTCAATAAATTGCTTGTTCAAGTCCTTATAGGCATCCATAACTTCATTTTACAAAGCTACAAGTCTGAATATAAAATGTTTACAACATTATCAATATGTATAACGCGGCAACTTTAGCACACTATCCTACCCGTAGAAAGCGCAACGGGTTTCCGGCAGGCTTCTGACAGCAATGTTAACCTTGTTATATGGAGATATTCACTTTTGAAAAGTAAAATCGATAGTTTTGCATCATATTCTCATATAGAATTGCGTTATAATCATTCATGAAAAGTAAATACCTTCACTTCATTCTACCTGGCCTGGTTGCATTACAACTTCAGGCTCAGGCTCAACAAGCTACTCAGGCTAAATTCATTGATCCTGCCAATATGGATCTTTCAGTAAAACCCGGTGACGATTTCTACGAGTATGCCAGCGGTACCTGGATTAAAAACAATCCGGTTCCTGCCAAGGAAACGCGCTGGGGCAGCTTCAACGTCTTACGCGACTTCAATATCAATGCCGTCAAGAACATAATCGAAGAGGCTGCGGCAAATAAGAATGCACCGGCGGGATCTGCTGAAAAGCGGGTAGGCGACTTTTATACAGCGGCTATGGATAGTCTGACTATCGAGAAGCTTGGCTATACGCCCATTGAAAAAGATCTTGCCCGTGTTAGTTCGATCAAAGACCTCAGCGGTATCTTAAACGAAGCAGCAGTGCTTCGCACGAGCGGACTTGCATCGCCTTTCTTCAGCTTCTACGTGGGTCAGGATCGCAAAAATGTCAACAACATGGTACCGCAGCTTTCGCAGGGCGGAACTTCACTTCCTGACCGCGACTATTATCTAAAGTCTGACGCAAGAAGTCTGAAGATCCAGGAAGCCTATAAAACCTACATGACGAAGCTTTTCAGGCTGACCGGTTCTACAGAGGCAGAAGCAAAGCGGAATGCTGATATCGTGTTTAATTTTGAAAAGACACTTGCTGCAAGCCAGCTGAGTCGCGTCGAGCTCCGTGACCCGCACAAAACATACAATAAGTTTGCTATTTCTGAATTCAGCAAAAGCACCCCCACTTTTAACTGGCGTTCCATGTTAAGCAAGCTGAGGGTGAACGGACAGGATACCATTCTGGTGGGTGTTCCGTCATTCTTTACTGCTCTGAACGGTACACTAAAACAAACTCCGGTAAATGACCTGAAGGTCTATCTTAAATGGAATGTGCTGAAGAATTCAGCTTCATACCTGAGCTCTCCTTTTGTAGCTGCGCAATTTGAGTACAATCAGGTCCTGTCTGGTCAGCGTGTGCAGACCCCAAGATGGCAAAGGATGTCGTCTCTGACCGACAACTCCATTGGCGACCTGCTTGGCCAGCTGTATGTGAAAACGTATTTCAAACCAGAGGCGAAAGCCAGGATGCAGGTCCTCGTGGAGAACCTGAGAAAAGCATTCGAAATCCGTATCAAGAACCTGGATTGGATGAGCGATGTAACTAAGGAAAAAGCACTGGCCAAACTCCATGCTTTCAGACCCAAGATTGGATATCCCGATAAGTGGAAGAACTACGACGGACTGGATATCACTTCAGCGACATTCTTCCAGAACGTTCGCAATGCTGATACCTGGGCCTATAACGATATGGTAGGTCAATTGGGTAAGCCGGTTGATCGCACCCGTTGGGGAATGACTGCTCCGACGGTAAATGCATACTATAGTCCGGTTATGAACGAAATCGTATTTCCTGCCGGAATCTTACAGTTCCCGTTCTTTGACCCGAATGCGGATGACGCGGTGAATTATGGCGGCATCGGTGCGGTAATTGGACACGAGATGTCTCACGGGTTTGACGACTCAGGCAGTCAATATGACAAAGACGGAAGCCTTCGCAACTGGTGGACTGAGGATGATCTTGCGAGGTTTAAAGAAAAGACGAAGGCATTAGGGGAGCAATTCGACCAATACACGGTACTCGACACCCTGCATGTGAACGGTAAGTTTACAATGGGCGAAAACATTGGTGACCTGGGTGGCTTGAATGCGGCTTACGAAGCCTTCAAAATGACCAAACAGGGACAGTCAAACGAGAAGATCGACGGGTTCACTCCCGATCAGCGTTTCTTCCTCTCATGGGCGCAGGTTTGGAGAGGCAACATTCTTCCGGAAACTGCTGCTCAGTTTATTCTGACAGATCCACATTCTCCGGGACAATACCGCACTATTGGTGCTCCTGTAAATATGGATGCATGGTATGAAGCATTCAATGTGCAGCCTGGCGACAAGCTGTATAAAAAACCAGAAGAGCGTATCCGCATCTGGTAAACGGAAAAAGGCTGCCGCGAATCCCGGCAGCCTTTTTCTTTTTAAACTTGGAACTTACATGACAATTATCTGATAAGCGTATGAATAATGATATAGCACAGCTTGAACCTCGTGAGCTGTGGACCAATTTTGATGCACTTAATGCCGTACCACGTGCTTCTAAGAAAGAAGACCAGGTTGTTGCTTTTATGATGGACTTCGCCGCCGGGCTTTCCCTGGATGCTTACAAAGACGAAACCGGGAATATCATCATCAGAAAGCCTGCGACAAATGGTTTGGAAAATGCCATGACGGTGGTAATGCAGTCTCATCTGGACATGGTTCATCAGAAGAATAATGATACGGAGTTTGATTTTTCAACACAGGGAATCAAGATGCTGGTTGATGGCGACTGGGTACGTGCTGAAGGCACTACACTGGGCGCTGATAATGGCATCGGCGTGGCAGCTACCATGGCTATCCTTGCATCTAAGGAGATTGCTCACCCTGCGATTGAAGCGCTTTTCACGGTAGATGAAGAAACAGGGATGACGGGCGCGATGGGACTGAAGAGAGGTATACTCCAGGGGGAAATATTACTTAACCTGGATACGGAACAAGACCATGAAATTGACATCGGCTGTGCAGGTGGAATTGATGTAACAGCCACTAAAACATATACAGAGGAGCCCGCTCCGGAAACCGGAATACCCTATTTGATCACTGTCAGGGGATTGCAGGGTGGTCATTCAGGGATGGACATTCACAAAGGGCTTGGCAATGCCAATAAGATTATGAACAGGCTCTTATTTCAAGCTGAGATGCATGCCGGGTTGCGTTTATCCAACCTGCAGGGCGGCAGCTTACGTAACGCCATTCCGCGGGAGAGTGTTGCGCAGGTAGTCGTCGCTTCGGATAAAGAAGCAGCGTTCCTCCAATGCTTGCAAATGGCGGTGGACGATATCAAGTTTGAGTACCGCAGCATCGAACCTTCACTGGCTATTACAGCGGCTAAGCAGGATGCAGTTCCGCCTTCCGTAATGCCCGTTGCTGAACAAAAAGCGTTGATTCAGGCACTTTATGCAGCGCATAACGGCGTTTACAAGATGAGTGCAGCGTTGGACAACCTCGTCGAGACTTCGAACAACATAGCACGGGTCTCCGTTGAAAAAGGAAGTATCAGCATTCAATGTTTGACCCGCTCCTCTGTAGAAACCTCGAAGTTTGATCTGGCCAACGCGTTGCGTGCTGCCTTTGAACTGATGGGTTGCGATGTTGAGTTTTCGGGTTCATACCCGGGTTGGGCACCTAACCCAAGCTCTGAGATCCTGAAGCTACTCACTCATGTATATGAAAAGCAGAATAACGCGAAGCCGGATGTTGTTGCTTGTCATGCCGGGCTGGAATG
This sequence comes from Arcticibacter sp., assembly GCF_045629565.1. Lineage (GTDB taxonomy): Bacteria > Bacteroidota > Bacteroidia > Sphingobacteriales > Sphingobacteriaceae > Arcticibacter. The sequence goes on along the minus strand of NZ_JAZQRL010000043.1, from coordinate 49,957 downwards.
CGGCATCCTGGGAAGGAATTATCCGAATATGGATATGATCTCTTTCGGACCCACAATCCTCGGAGCGCATTCTCCTGCTGAAAGAGTTTCGATAAGCTCCGTGCAGAAGTTCTGGAAGTTTTTGCTGGAGGTCCTGGCTCATATACCTGCCAAGGCGCGGTAGAGATGTGACTGGTAATTTCCCCCTCCCCTGATGCTGACTCTGTCTGCTTTTGGGGAGAGGGATTAACAGCCTTCGGGTTAATCGTTAGCTATTCATTGAAGCTAAGCCCTTTCTTTGAAAGCGCCTCCCTCAGAACAGGCAGGGAAGACCTTCCCAACCCATGCAATTGTAAGATCTCCTTTTCTTTGTATTGTGACAGGGTTTCTTCGTTTATTATGCCTTTACCCTCCAGCGCTCGCCTGGCCGGGGCACCCAACAAAGAAAGAAAGTTTTCGCGTCGCGCAGGCTCTTTTTCACAGACCGGGCAAACCGGGCAGTCGCTACTTTTATGATATTGGTGACCATTTTTGCAGGTTCGCAGCGTTTTCTTTTTCTTTGATTTCTCTTTGTTTTCCAATACCCGGAACCGGACAATCTCCTTAACTACATCCAGAGGGACAGGCTGATCTATTGGGAACTGCACGGAACCTTTCCCACTCTTGTATGCGGAGAGTTCTTTCTCGAATGCGGCGTGCCCTGTCGGTGTGGCGTAAAATCCGATATGGTTCTTGTAAGCAGCAAAGTGAACAACATTACCATATTGAACATAAGTTGGCATGGCATATTTGATCGTTTCCTCTGCTTCGGGGGCAGCTTCCTTTATGGCCGACCTAAGCTGTTGTAGAATCAGCCTTACATCCTCAGGAAAGCTGTTAATATAAGACTCTGTATCATTGAAGCTGGCTTCCATTTCTTTTTCCGGGTTCAGGTATTACTTCGGCTTGTTAACCTCAATATAGGAATTTCTGTTGGAAGTTACTGCCACGCGGTGAGCTAAAAAGATACAACTTTCCTTTCCCCGTTTAGCCATGTGATGCTGACCTGATTGGTGGCTGAAGAATATTTCAGCTGTTTAACTGGCACTAGCTCATCGTTACTCCAGGACTCACCTGACTTTTTCCACAGCATCAGTGCGGCATAAACACCTTCTTGTCTTTCTTGAGGCACATACCTGTCCGATACGTTTATCACTACGCTATTTTCTGCTTCTGGATGCAGTCCTCCGGTCTTCACAATTTCTTGCTTCTGCCAACCTTTTAGGGGTACTACAGCCAGCTGGTACACGCCATTATCCATAATTTGCACATTAAAGCCCTTCACCTTCAGTGTCCGGGTTTTAACTGGACCGTTCAAGACGGGCAAAGCGTAATGACCAAGCCTAAGCTCCGCAGGAACAGTGCTGATATTCCTGTCTACACGCAATATGCCGTTTGGCAGCGTGATATCGGCGAGATTCATCTTAACGTGCTCGTCAGAAGCAAGCACCGCGTCCCTGTAATAAGTTCCCTCTTCATACTTTTTAAAGTTGAACATCCGGAATGCTTCCCACTTACCTTCTTTATTTTTGACCACGTAATTCATGGCGACTTCACCGTTCGGCCCATCGGCTTGCCATGGGAAGGCGCTGTTGTAGGATAAGCGGTTATAGTTCTCCGTTCCCTGATAATATCCCTGAGTTTTGCTATAGCACCATGCTCTGATCTCGGCAGCGCCAATATTCGGATAATCTGTAATGAGGATATTGGAACCTTCTGCAAACTTGTTGCAGACCTCGCCTTTCCTCAGTTCCGTCTCCCAGGCTCCCTCATTTTCCTCTGCTGTCCAGAAAGCGCTTGTTTCCGGAACAAATAGTCCCAGGAAGAACTTGCCCATCCAGAAGACACTTCCGCGACAACTGTATTGTTGCACGGCGGGCTCAAATGCACCATAGAAGCCTAAAGTTGGAATGTCGTCTTGCAGCAGTTCCGGGTTTCTCACAAATTGAAGGAGCGTTCCTGAAGCAATACGGCGCATCCAACCATAATTTATTGCAGGATCATTGGTAAATCCCATCAAAGGAAAAGGAACTGCTGCTCCCATGCGGTAGGCGATACTCCTGCCCCACATGATCATGTCGCCGTTTCTGGCAAACATATAAGGGTAGCTGGCATACAAACCTTTAAAGTTAGTGATGAACCTGTCTGCGTACTCGGGATAATACTCTTTCCCGAAGTATTGAGTCCACAATGTACCATACATCTGAAACGCCCACATGCTGTAGTAATCGTAATACGGACTATCTGTATACCAACCCTGGCCTTTGTAATCGGCCAATGTCTTCTCCAGCAGATCCTTCAGGTAAGCATCGCTCACGACATAGCCCCGACTTTTGAAGAAGCTCATGATGAAAATGTTGAAGAATCGCCAGTTCATATCGATGGTTGGCCCGTTGCCATAGCTGAGCATCGTGGAAGCGAGCGAATCTTTGACTGTTTTTGGAAGCGGATCCCAAAAGATTTCAGGAGCAGCGAAGAGCGAAACAGAAAGTCCGCCAAACTCTACGAGCGTCTGACTCGGACCACCGTTTTTAGCTCTTTGTGGAATATAGGACGGGCTGTTGGGGTCTAGCAGCAAGGTTAGTTGATGACGGTAATATTGACCAACAGACATGCCATTGATCTGCAGCGAGGGGTCGTCTTTTAGAAGAGGAGCGGCCATGAACATGGTACGGCATAGCCCTTCAAGGTTCTCCGTCCTGTTTGGCTTCCCATCCTGAGGGTAACTTTTTCCGGGCTGCTTTGGAAACTTCATCGGATCATCGGCCGTCTTTACATAATTAAAGGCTCCGCCCAACAGGTAAAGTGCAGCTTCCTTCCAGTGCTTCCGGCTTATACCGGTATGAGGGCTCAATTTCAAGTCGGGTTGATTGATGCGAAAGATCTGCTTGCCGGCAACCTGTTCTTTGAGGCTGAGCAGGCTATCAGTACTGACAGCAAAGGCACTGCTGCCCAATGAGGACAATAGTGCACAAAGTAGCGGGAGAGCGTATTTGAAAGTCATTAGTCCAGCAGTCTGATGATATAACTATAGGTATATTGTTTATCGAGCAGGCGATAGGGTGCATGAGGGAGGGCGCCCCAACTGTTATCACCACCGACACCGCGTTGCTTCAGATCTACATTCAGAAAAACGTTCTGTCGCGGCTTGATATCTGTAGGATGTTGCTGTTTCTTGGTTAGTCCGGGGTCGAAATCCTCTGTGCGATTGTTCAAAGCACTGAAACTGATAGGCTGCAAACCTTCGATCCGTATGCCCTTTCCTGTTGCGTCCGTCAGACTCAACCAACGAACATCTGTCTTATAACCGTTTTCCTGAGGCCGGATATAAGTCCAGGTCGCCTGATTTTTTACCTGGTCTCTATAAAGACCCACAAACGAAGAGGTTTTGCGGTCACTGTAGTTCTCCCATGGGCCCCTTCCGTAGTAGCTCAGTTCAGAGAGTGCTGCCGGCAGCTCCATTGTCATTCCAAACCTCGGAAGTTCCGGCAGTTCCCTGCCTTCCATGTTCATAGAAGCGGTAACCTGAATAGCACCGTCGTTTCTGAAATAATAATCTACAGTATAAGGCACATGGATACCGGTTAGTTCATACACCACCTTGACAGGGATACCAGAGGCCGTCTGCTGCCCTACTGTGACATTCTTAACAACTTTATTAACATGTGCTGTTCTCCACACACCAAGCTGGTTCTGCATTCCACTGCCAAAGTCATTGTCTGTAGGTGCTCTCCAGAAGTTCGGTTCCGGGAACTGAAGAACCGTCCGGGAGTTATTCTGGGTGCCAAACCGGATGATGCGTCCGTTACGGGTATCGAACTCGGTAAGCACGTTTCCAGCTGTCAGTTTAAGCGTGTTATTATCCTTAGAAACCACCAATCGATTATCGCTTTTTGATTCCGACTGGAAATAATCACCTCCAGTCTTGAATTGCTCCCTGGCGATTTCATGACCTGCCGGAACAAGCTCATCAGCTTGTTTGGTATAGGCATAAACGTTCAGATAGTACTCCGTTCCGGGAAGGGATTTAATGGAAGGAACCTGTAACATGACCTCTTTTTGCTGATGGGGTGCCAGGCTAACTTGGAATGGAGCTTCCTTAATCTTCTCTCCGTTACGGTACAACTCCCATTTGAAGTCAAATTGGTCGAGGTTTGTGAAATCGAACAGGTTATGAACAGTGATGGTGCCAGACCCAAGGCCGCTATCTTTGAAAAGGATGTTTTGATAGACTTTCTTTACTTCATAGAGGCCCGGATGTGGTATCCGGTTGGCTGAAATAAGTCCGTTTGCACAAAAGTTTTCATCATTCTGCAAATGGTACCCGCCGAGATCGCCTCCATAAGCCCAGAATACCCTTCCATCCGGCGAAGTCGTTTTTATACCCTGGTCCACCCAGTCCCAGATAAATCCCCCCTGCATATGTTTGCTGCTCATGATGATATCCCAGTACTCCTGAAAGTTTCCACTGCTGTTACCCATAGCGTGAGCGTATTCGCACATGATGTAAGGGCGCTCTTTTTCTGCAGCTGCATAGCTTTTCATGTATTCAATCGAGGGATACATGGGGCAAACGATGTCGGTGTTGGAATCTTCGCCTGACTGTTCAAACTGCACCGGACGGGTATTATCACGTTCTTTAATCCACTTGTAGGCATCAAAGAAGACCTGTCCATTTCCACATTCATTACCAAGGGACCAGATGATTACAGAAGGGTGGTTCTTATCGCGCTCGACCAGTCTTTTAATACGGTCCATGTGCGCGGGTGCCCATTCTGGAAGATAAGCGGGGTGCTTCGACTTATCTAATGACCTGTCATAGGAGACCCCCATGCCGTGAGTTTCTATATTCGCTTCATCGACAACGTAAAGGCCGTATTGATCGCACAGTTTGTACCATAAGGGGTCGTTTGGATAGTGACTCGTACGTACCGCATTGAGATTAAACTGCTTCATGAGCTGAATATCTTTGACCATGAGTTCACGGCTGGGAACCCGGCCGTTTACATCGTCATGTTCATGACGGTTGGCGCCTTTAACCAATATGGGCATCCCATTTACCATCAGCTGAGCATTCTTGATCTCTACTTTGCGAAAACCGATCTTAGAGCCGGTTACACCAAGCGAAGCACCGTTTTCATCTTTCGCGGTGATGATAAAGTCGTAAAGAGCAGGTGACTCAGCACTCCATTTTGCCACATCAGCAATCGTTCCGCTGAAAGTGGCAGTATTCAATTCTGACTTTACATCGAGCTTCTTATCCTGAGAAAACACCGTCTTACCACTTTTATCCACTACGGTGGCAGAAACAGTAGTCGCTTTCGTACGCGCACCTGCAAATTTTCTAAGATCTACTGAAGCGGTGAGTACGCCATTTTTATACTGGTTGTCAAGATCCGCTTTTACAAAGAAATCCCAGACGCTTACTTTTGGAACAGCATAAAGGAAGACATCCCTTTCTATTCCACTCAAACGCCAGAAATCCTGGTCCTCAAGGTAGCTGCCGTCATGCCAACGGAATACCTGTACAGCTATTGTATTGTCTCCCTTGCGGAGGTTCTTTGTAATATTGAATTCAGCAGGCGATTTGGAGACCTTCGACATACCAACACGCTTTCCGTTAACATAAACTTCTGCGTATCCGGAAATAGATGCGAAGTGCAGCAGCACCTCGCGACCGGTCCAGTTTTCCGGAATTGTAAACGTTCGCCTGTAGGTACCTACAGGGTTGTTCTCGCCTATAAAGGGTGGATTCCTTGGATGCGGGTAGGTGATGTTAGTATATATCGGGATACCAAATCCTTTCAATTCCCAATTGGAAGGAACCGGGATATCGGCCCAGGTTTTATCATTAAGATCGTCACGGTAGAAATCCGTTAGCCGGTTTGCATACTTATCGGTGTATACAAATTTCCATGTGCCATTTAAGGATTTGTGCCACGGAGATTGGCTATATACGTCTGCCTTCACATCTGCTGCATTATCGTACAGCATAAAGGTTGCTCTGGGCTTTTCTTTGTTAAACTCGATGAGCTTGGGGTTTTCCCAGTCGTTGTTTTTAGATTGGCTAAGAGCCTGGCTGATCATTAGGGATAGGACAACAAGAAGTTGCAATGGTTTGCTTGTCTTCATTAATCTAGGTGTATAATTGAATTTACAAAAATGCACTTAAATTTAAGAAAGCAAGGGGGGTAAATAGCAATATGAAGGGGATAAACTGGTAGATATGTTATCTGCCCATGAGTTCAGGAATCTTTTTATCGCTGGCAGGCAATTGCTGAAACTTTTTGTAACTATCATTCAGGTATAACAGCAGTTCAAAGTTCGGGTGTGTAAAGGTCTCAGGAGACGGAGTGTAATGCCAGATGAAATTATTCAGGTCTTCGCCCCTGAGTGGAACGTAAAGTGAGATATTAAGCGGACTGAAAATGTCGCGAATACGGCCTTCAACGGACCGTATCCTCTCCGCTTCGAGCCGCTTGTTCCTACGCTTTTCGTCCTTTTTCCAGTACCAGACCCTAAACACAACGCCACCGGCTGAAGGGTCGTCGTATTCTTTTGTATAAACCATAGACTGCCCGCGAAAAGCCGGGCTTTGCCAGGTTGATGGAGAAGTGTTGAGGTGTCTTACTTCCACTTCCTGAAGAAGATTCACTTTTGGAGATAAGATTATTTTAAGAGGATCAAGAGTATTCAGCACGACGGTCTGAGTTTGATGAGCAAACAGGGAGAATGATATGGAGTGCCCCCGCTGCGCTGCTATGGAGAACTTCCCTTCAGCATCCGACAAGGTTTTGGTGTTCAGCGTATGATTCTGAACGGTTACGTTCTTTAACGGGAGACTGAATGCAGAATCGATAACAGAACCTGCTAGTTGCTGCTGTCCCCACAGCGCACTTATATGGAGTAACAGTAAAACGACAAGCAGGGCGGACTTCATTTTCTTCCTGGTTAAAGCTCGTATAAAGATACTTAAGAAGAATACCATGAAGAGGAAATTTAACATTCTTTGACACATGCCCGGCCTGACATACTTACCTGCATCCGCGAACTTTCATCTGCAGTGTGAATGCGATTATTATCAGATGCTTCCTATCACTACCATCTCACTAAGAGTGGGTACCTGACTTCCTCCTTTTTTCTCCTGGGTTACCGCGAAAGCCTTTGCATTGGCTACAGATTTCATCAAGAGAAGACTATCCCGGGATTGAGCATAGTCAAAGACTCCAAGGTCGACAGGTTTATCGTCAACTATTGCCCATAGTTGATATTGGTGCTGATCGTCAAGGACTGGTAAATTCAAGGATGACAGATCAATTGACACTTCCTTACTGATAGTATTGAAAGCAATTTTCATACTAGCGTTTGGAGCCTTATCTGTGCCTTTCAAAGTCAACAGTTGATATTGCCGTGGATTACGGTAAACCTCCAGATATTTCCTGCTATCCTTAATTTGCTTTTCCTGAAGATTAACTTGATTCGCAAATTTTTGATTTGAAGATTGAAGGGCTAAAATCCTTTGATCACGGTCCCTAAGCTTATTGTTTAGGTTTAAGATTACCACCAGGGACACCAGCAGCAAACAGACACAGGCAGCTAACGCGTATTTGTAGAAATTCGCATTCTTTTGCCCGGAGTGCATCTTAAACACGTTCGGCTGATCTTCAATTGTGTCCACAGCTAAAAGAAACCTGGTGCGACCTGAAGCTTGGGGAGCAACTGCGTTCATGCGTGAGTAGCTTATAACAGATTCCTCAATATGTCTTAACTCAGCGTCTATTTCGGGATGTATAGCGCGCAGTCTTTCCACCTCAAGCCTTTCCGCCTGAGGAAGATCGCCCAGAATATATAATTCCAGGATCCCACTTTCTATATAATCCCTAATGTTCTCCACCTTAATTGAAAAATGTTTTCAATGTTATAATTGCACTTCTTAACCTGGATTTAACTGTCCCCAAAGGTAAATTTAATTCGTCTGAAACTTCAACATGTGTATAACCCTTAAAGTAAATGAGGTCTAATATCTGCTTATCCTGCGGCCTTAGCCTGGTCATCAGATCTTTGATATCAACCCCATCCTGATGTATCTCCCAATATTTTTTTTCATCAACAGCGTTTGTATTTTCGTCCATCGCGTCCGTCCTGCTCAAATTCCTGAACTCTTTCGATCTTACTGTGTCGATAGCCAGATGGCGGGCGATATTAACCATCCAGGTAAAAAGCCGGCCTTTTTTTTCATCATAAGATGCGAAGGAATTCCAGATCTTGACAAAGCTTTCCTGTAACAGATCTTCAGCTTGCTCCTGAGCAGGAACAATTCTGGATATGACCCCATAAAGCGTATCCGCATACTTATCATACAAAGCTTCTGCTGCCATCCTTTCCTTCCGGCGAATGGCATCTATCAATTGAGGCTCTGTATAATCTACTTTAGCTTTTTTCAATGTGGGAATCCGAACATTGAAAACTCAAAAAGCCCCCGAAGGTTTTAAACGCAACGAATTTTAAATAAACTGCCGTCTTAGATCCGGACTTGTCAAATTCCCGTATGTCTGATTAATTAACAATTAACGCTACTACATATGAAAATCATTCCCGATGAAGGAAGGCAGCTTCCGGAAGAAGCTCAATTCTTTGACAAACAGGTTGAACGTCGTTCCTTCTTGAAATATGCAGGTGCCAGCGCGGCCACCGTCGCGCTCGTTGCTGCAGGCTGTAAGAAGGACAGCAGCGACTCAGGCGTATCGTTTGGAAACAAGGATACCGCAATTTTAAATTATGCCTACGCTCTGGAGCAGTTGGAGGCAGCATTTTATATTAAAGTTCTTATGGAACCTTATTCCAACATGACAGACAATGAAAAGTCACTGCTGACCGATATCCGGGATCACGAAATCGCGCACAGAGAGTTATTCAAAACGGCCATCGGGAACGACGCTATTCCGGCCCTGGAGGTCGATTTTCGTTCAGTCAACTTTTCCAGCAGAGATAGCGTCCTGGCTACGGCAAAAGCATTCGAGGATTTAGGTGTATCTGCTTATAATGGTGCGGGACAATACCTCGAATCTGCGGACTACCTTACGCTCGCCGGTAAAATAGTGTCTGTTGAAGCCCGGCATGCAGCACTTATACGCGACTTGATCAGCAATGGCAGCTTTGCAGATAACACAGTTGTCGATGCGATGGGACTGGACAAATCACGTTCTCCAAGAGAAGTTCTCAGTATCGCGCAGGCTTATATTATTACCGAATTAAACATTCAGAATCTACCAGGTTAAAACTACCATCATGAACATTCTAAATATTATTGAAGAAATCGAAAAGGTTGATACCGAAATCTATGATCGCATCAATCCGCGTAGAAAAGCTATGAAAAGCTTTATGAACATTGGCTCAAAAGTCGCTTTGTCTGCATTACCACTGGCGCTTGGTTCCATGTTTAATAGGGCCTATGGACAGAACGCTGGTACCGTAGTTGGTGTTCTGCAATTCGCGCTGACATTGGAATATCTAGAGGCAGAGTTTTACGACAAAGGGCTCACGCAAAACGCTGCCCTTATACCAGCAGGACCAGGCAGAAGCGCCATTACCACTATAGGTCAGCATGAAGCCGCACATGTGAAGTTTCTTCAGGATACCATTAAGGCACTGAGCGCAACACCTGTAGCAAAACCCTCATTTGACTTTACCGCTAAAGGCGCGTTCGCAGATGTGTTCAGTAACTATGACACTTTTTTGGCAGTTGCCCAGGCATTTGAAGATACCGGAGTGAGAGCCTATAAAGGACAGGCGGGAAATCTGAAAGGAAACGGAGCTGTGTTGACTGCTGCGCTAAATATACATTCTGTAGAAGCAAGGCATGCCTCGCATATCCGGCAGATGAGGAAAGCGCGCGGAGCAAACATTAAGCCGTGGATTACTCTCAACCAGTCGGCAATAGGAGCAGCGGTAGACAACGTATATGCTGGTGAGGAGATCACCCAACAGGCAAAAGTACAAATTGCTGGTATTAACGGATTTGCCATATCGACGGCGGCAGCTTCCGAATCATTTGACGAACCCTTGACCCAACAACAAGTACTTGCGATAGTGGGACCTTTCGTCATGTAGCAACACGCTGTCTTAACACTGCGGGGAAGAAGCTGCAAAGCTTCTTCCCTTCTATTCCATTACTAATTCTGTCAGGGCTTCTTTGGTAAAGCCCTTCAGCTCGTCTGTGCGTTGTCCGTGAATCTTTCTAACCCATTCAGGGTCTGACAACAACGGTCTGCCGACTGCTACAAGATCAAAGTCTCCACGATCCATGCGGCGAAGAAGTTCGTCAAGGGAACTTGGCTGAGAGCTTTCTCCGGCGAAGGCTGCAAGAAATTCACCGGTCAAACCTACCGAACCGACGGTTATCGTAGCACTACCAGTAACTTTCTTCACCCAGCCAGCAAAGTTCAGATCCGAACCTTCGAATTCCGGCTCCCAAAAGCGCCGCTGGGAACAATGGAAAATATCAATACCTGCCTCGGCCAAAGGATTTAACCAGGCCTCTATCTCTTGAGGAGACTTCGCGAGCTTGTTGGTATACACAGAAGGTTTGAACTGAGAAATACGCAGAATCAGGGCAAAGTCATCACCTACCTGCCGACGTACCTCCTTGGTTACTTCCACCGCAAAGCGCGATCGTTCTGCAAGAGTCTGCCCTCCCCAGATATCGCTGCGCTTATTAGTCTCTTCCCAAAAGAATTGATCTATCAGGTAGCCGTGTGCTCCATGAAGCTCTATGCTATCAAAGCCGAGCCGTTTAGCATCGGCAGCCGCGCGTCCGAAAGCGGAAATCGTATCAGCAATGTCTGCTTCAGTCATCGTGACTCCGTTTACAAAACCGGGGCGGCCCATGCCTGACGGTCCTTCGAAAGGCGCAGACGGCAACCAACCTGAAGGATGAGGATCCATAACGCCCATGTGCCAAATCTGTGGTGCCATTTTAGCACCCGCCTCATGAACGCCATCAATGACATTTTTCCAACCGCTAAGGGCGGCCTCGCCATAAAAATGAGGAATGTTGGGGTCATTGGAAGAAGACTGACGTTCAATGACCGTTCCTTCCGATAATATCAGGCCCACTTCACCTTCGGCTCTTTTCTGATAATATTTGGCTACATCGGATGTGGGAACTCCGTTAGGGGAGAAAGAACGCGTCATGGGTGCCATAACAACACGGTTCTTAAGATGTAATGATTTCAAGCTAAAAGGCCTGAACAAACTGTCTGTTTTCATTTCTTGATGAATTAAATATCCTTTTGAATGAGTTGGCTCAGCGCGATGAACGCTTCTTCGTTCCGCTGGTAGTAGGTCCACTGCCCTGCCCGTGTAGACTTCACAAGGCCTGCCCTTTGAAGCACTGACAAGTATTCGGAAACAGTTGACTGAGTAAGCCCGGCCTTCTTTTGTATCTGGCCAACGCATACTCCATTACTAAAGCCGTACTGTTCCTGATCGGGGAAGTTCCCCTCAGGATCCTTAAGCCAATTGAGGATCTGTAACCTGGTTTTGTTTGAAAGCGCTTTAAAAATCTCTACCTGATCCATGATGCAAAGATATATCGGAATTTCCCGATATACCGCTCTTGTCTCAAGAAATGACATAGGGATGTAATTAGCCGGGACGGGTCCGTTGGAAGGATTACCCCCTGAAGGTCTATCTAAAAAACACCTCTTTAGAGGTTTCTACTTTTGCTAATGCGTTCTTTGGGAAGAGCGGTTTTTGAAGTCTCGCGTTTTGTATTATTTCGACCTAAGAACCAGCTCGGCCGTCTTCAACTTATTTCCCTTTACGGATAATCTGATAGGACCAGCTTTATTCCCCGATTGCACAAGAACTACGAGCTTTCCATTAAACAGTTTCATGGCAGGGAGGTGAAACTGCTCTAAAGAAGTCGCATCCCCATTACACGCCGCACGATAAGTTCCGTTGCCGGTGACATGGAAGGTCAGCTGATCGTTTGCGGTGCTACAAGGATTACCATGCTCATCTACGACAGACACCGTGACAAAGGCTATGTCTCTGCCGTCAGCATCGAGCTCCGTACGATCCGCTTCAAGAACCAGCTTAGTGGGTTTGCCAGCGGTTACCACCGATTTTTCGGCAGCAGGCTTGCCCTCTTTGTCATAGGCAACCACCTTTACCGTTCCCGGTTCATACTTGACGTCCATCCACATCAGACGGTACCGACTCTGGGGAGTAGAGTCGTTTTTCTTCTGCACCCCCATGCTCTTACCATTGATAAACAGCTCTGCACTGTCATAACTGGTATAAACAAACACCGGGGTGGTCTGCCCCTCTCTTCCCTCCCAATTCCAGTGAGGCAAGATATGCAGGGTTTCATCCTTTTTATTCCACTTGCTGCGATATAGATAGAAGCGATCTTTAGGTAGGCCTGCCAAATCATTTATCCCAAAATAGGAACTTCTTGACGGCCAGAAATTGTCATACGGCGTAGGTTCTCCCAAATAGTCAAAACCTGTCCATACAAATTGACCTATGACCCAGGGCTTGTCGTCTTCCAGAATAAAGTCATCTTCAGGAAGATTAGACCAGCTGCAATATTCAAGATCGTAAGATGATGACTGATGATCGTCATATGTCTTCTCAACACCTTTCACTACAGGGAATTTATATACGCCTCTAGAGCTGACTGTCGAAGCAGTTTCGGAGCCAAGAATGAAACCTTGGGGGAAAGATTTGAAAGCGTCCTCATAAAGATGAGTTCGATAGTTTAAACCAGGCACATCCAGCAAAGCGCCGAAGCCTGATGCCATGGTAGCCTTAACCTGGTCCATACCTACAGTAACGGGACGAGTTGGATCCTCGCGATGGAAAATCTCCTGCAACCATTTCGCACGCTTCACGCCTTCAGCACCGTGTTGATCGGGCACTTCATTTCCCGAACTCCACATCACAATTGAGGGGTGGTTTCGGGTGGCATGCACTAGATTTACAATGTCTTTTTCCGCATCTGTATGAAAAAAGCGGTTGTATCCGTTCTTGACTTTTGGCTTCGCCCACTCATCAAAGGACTCGGCGAGAAACATAAAGCCCATTTCGTCGCATAGGTCAAGTTGCTCAATAGAAGGCATGTTATGGGAACTTCTTATCGCATCACAGCCCATGTCTTTCAGAATCCGCAGCTGTCTGCGCAGAGCAGCTATATTGATTGCCGCTCCGAGAGGCCCGAGATCATGGTGGAGGCAAACGCCTTTAAACTTTCGCACTTCACCATTAAGACTGAAACCTTTTGCCGCAGTGTAACTGATCTCCCGGATCCCGAATCTGGTGGTCGTTTCATCTTTTAGATCATTCCCTACATACAATTTTGTAACCGCTTTGTAGAGATAAGGCGTCTCCGGACTCCAGAGCCTGGGATTTTTCACAGCAATATTTTGGTCAAACTCTTTACCATAAGGGGTATTACTGTTGTCAGTTGCAACTGTATCTCCATTGGCATCTATAATTGAGGTGACCAGACGCGCATTTTGTCCCGACACCTTTGTCTTAATATTGACTTTAGCGAGCTCGGCTGATATAAATGGAGTGGTTACGTACGTCCCCCATTGGTCGATACTTTCTTCATGTTTAACTATGATCTGGACCTTTCTGTATAAGCCCGCACCCGGGTACCACCGTGATGACAGTCCTTTGTTAGAGAGCTGAACGGCTAGCAAATTCTTTTTCCCGGCTTTGATATGCCGGGTAATATCAAAATAAAAGTAGTTATAACCGAAATTCCACTCTCCCACCTTTTTCCCATTTATATAGACCCTCGGCTCACTCATAGCACCCTCAAAGACGATCAATACTTTTTGTCCGGGAGTATAATCGGGGAGAGTAAACTGATTTCTGTACCAGCCTTCGCCGATATAAGGCAGGGAGCCAGTTCTACCGGTTTTCTCCGTCGGAACTTCTTCACCATTCTGTACGATGGCTACCATTTGCTTATCAATTTCCTTATCAAAGGGTCCGTAAATTGCCCAATCATGCGGAACACTTACTGATTCCCAGCTCTTGTCGTTGAACTCCGTTTGATAAGCCTGATTGTTCTGACCTTTTTTAAACTTCCAGCCATTGCTCAGTTCAGTGACGACGCGGACCTGAGAAGTGGCGACAACAGAGATTAGAAGAAGAGTCAGGAAAAATAAACAGGGCTTCTTGTACATATCACAGAGTTAAGGTATTTACGGATATTGTGTGATCCGTAATATTGTTCATTTGGGCTTTCACGATACAACCTGCTGTAAATATAATCAATCGAAAGTATAAAAGTAGCGTTGATATAAGGTGGTATCAGACTGATTTATGACTTTTCCAGCTTGATCTTACTCTCTGCACTCTTCCGTTTAGCTGCCATATACTCAGATGGCTGCATATTAAAGCGGGATTTGAACGACTTTGCAAAGTAGTTAGGGGTAGCAAACCCCACCATATAAGAGATTTGCGCAACGTTCAGATCGCTTTTCTCCAGCAAAACCGCCGCCCTTTCTAATTTGATTGACCGGATATACTCTACGGGAGACTGGCCGGTAAGTTCCAATATCTTGTGATACAACGATACTCTGCTCATACCCACATGTCTGCTCAGATCCTCAACCGACAATTTCGGATTATTGAGATTTTCTTCCAGATAGAGCATAATTTTATTGAGTAAAATATCGCCTTGCGATTCGATTACCAATTCAGGAGCCTGGACTTTTATCTGCTTGGTATAGGTATCTTTCAGTGTCCGGTTTAAAACCAGCAGGTTCTTAATTTTAGCGTTCAGGATTTCAAAGTTGAAGGGCTTAGTCATGTAATCATTTGCTCCTGTTTGCAAACCCCTGATCTGTTCCTCTTCTCCGGTAAGAGCTGTTAACAAAATGATCGGAATATGACTGGTCCGTTTATCAGCTTTGACTTTGTTGCAAAGTTCTATTCCGTCCATAAAGGGCATACTTATATCGCTAACAATAATCTGTGGATGATGCGCTAGGGCTTTCTGCCAGCCTTCTTTTCCGTTGGAAGCTTCATAAACACGATAAAAGCTCTTTAGGTTGTCTTTGAGATAGAATCGAAAATCATCATTATCTTCAACGAGTAAGACTGTCGGCATGTCGACCGAAGCTGAAACTCCGGATTCGGCTACATCCTCTATCACAGCAATTTCATTTTGTGGTTCCAAAATATCATCATTCAATTGCTGTTCCGCTGCAACCGATGCAACAAGGCTATCAACCGTTTTTTCAGCAAACTTTTCCGAGACAAACGGAAAATTAATTACAAAACAACTCCCTTTACTCTGCTCGCTTATCACGCTAATGCTTCCCCCATGCATTTTCACAAATTCTTTGGTAATCGATAAGCCGATGCCACTACCCTGATTAAGGACTGACGCGTTGGAATCCCCCTGGAAAAACCGATTAAAGATCTTCTCCTTCTTATCAGGAGGTATTCCAATACCCGTATCAGATATTTTAACAACTATGCCGGAACCTGACGGTGCGTTTTCGTTATGATTCTTCTCCACTTCGACCTTAATGGTTCCGCCTGCCGGTGTAAACTTGAATGCGTTTGATAATATATTAAAGAGGATACGCTCCAATTTGTCATGATCAAAAGAAGTGTTAAAATAGTGAAGCTGGCTCTCAAAGATCAGGGCAATATTCTTTCGTGCACTCAGATCCCTGAACAGTTCAGATACATCTTTCACAAAAGAAATAACCTCGCCTTCTGATAGGCTCAACCGCAACTCCCGCTCTTCCATTTTCCGGAAGTCTAAGAGTTGGTTCACGAGGTTCAAAAGTCTCCGGGCATTGCGCTTAATCATGAACAGGTGGCTGCTCCCGGATTCAAATTTTTCTTCGGATAGAAGAGTATCGACTGGCCCCATAATGAGAGAAATAGGCGTGCGAAACTCATGACTTAAATTCGTTAGAAACTTGATTTTCAACATATCGAGCTCATGCAAACGTTCTGCTTCCTTTCGCTCCTGTTCGAGCAACTGCTTTGCCTTGCTCTTTTCTTGTTCTGCTTCGAATTTCCTTTTCAACTTTTGAATTCCACGATATCGAACGTATAACAAGATCCCCAGACCTGTAGCAGCATACAATATGTAGGCATAAATCGTCAGCCAGAACGGCGGCTTCACGTGTATCCTGATCGTTGTTATTTCACCATATTTAGTCCCATCCGCATCCATGGCTCTCACCTTGAACACATATTCTCCAGGATCCAGATTTGTGTATGAAGCCGTTCGGGAAGGGCCTACATGGTTCCACGACCTATCGAAGCCATCGAGCTTGTACGCATACTGGTATTGCTGCGGAGTGACATAACTCAGAGCAACGAAATCCAGAGAAAAGTTTTGCGCATAATCAAGATGGATATCCTTCGAAACGGTGATATGTTCACTAATAGGCGACTCTTCTCCCGGACCGACTACTTTATTGTCTACTTTCAATTCAGTAATCAACACAGAAGGAACATTAGCATCCGTTTTTAAATTTGCCGGATTGAAGTGATTAAAACCGTCCTGACCGCCAAAAAACAGCTCGCCATCTGAAGTCCTCAGTCCTGCACCACTGTTGAAATTACTATTTTGGACGCCATTGTAGGTATTATAGTTGTGAAACTTCCTGGTTTTCGGATCGAAACTACTGATCCCGGAGTTCGTGCTTAGCCACAAGAGCCCTTTTCCATCCTCCACAATTTCATAAACCACAGCATTCGATAATCCGTCCTTTTCTGAAAAGGATATAAACTGGCCGCTTTTTTCGTTGAACAAACTTAAGCCTCCGCGGGTTCCTACCCATACTTTTTTGCTTTTGTCCATCACTACGGATAAAACCACGTTATTAGGAAGCCGGCTGTTGGCTTTATCGTAAAGCCTGAAGGATTTAGTTCCCGGAGTGAATACAGCCAGGCCAGAGCCATGGGAGCCGATCCAAATATCTCCTCGGCTGTCTTCCTCTATAGCCCGGATATAACCGTTAGTAGGCAGGCGAAGAGTTCCTGCGGCGGATGTATTTTTATGTATTGATGTAAATGCTTTTGTCTTCGGATTATAAATGCTTATTCCATCCCCATTGGTACCAATCCAGATGTGTCCTTTCGAATCTTCTTTTAAGCAAAACACATTATTGTTGATCAGACTCTCACCCGAACTCTTGGTAAATTGCTCATACTTACCAGTACGCACATCAAGTGCAAAGAGTCCGTTGACATAGGTACCAATCCACAATTTATTATCCTTGCTCATCTCAAGAGAAAGGATAGCCAATTTAGATGAAACAGCGTTCGCCGGCTTTAAATCAAAATGACGAAATAATCCGGTACGGCGGTCAAATAAATTCAATCCGCCTCCATCTGTTCCTATAAAAATTCTGCCGTCATGAGTTTCTTCGAAAGAGGTTACATTTGAAGAACTTAGCCCCCGATCATCGAAGGGATTGCTTTGCTTGAGATTAAATAGGTTTAAATTTACATCCGACTTATTGATACCCCCTTTATAGGTACTTATCCAATGTGTACCGAGGTCGTCAATATAAACGCAGCGAACTGACTTACCAGACAGGCTGTAGATATTTCGACTATCGGGCTTGTAAACGTCGATATCGCCCGAATGAATATCCAGGACGCTAATTCCGTCCTCAGTGCCTAACCAAAGTTTACCATTTGGTTCTGCCACCACCGCGTAAATATCGCTGCTGCTTATTTGGCCTTCACCTTCGCCGTAGCGAAACTTTTTAAACTTCCCCCCCTCTGGAAGCAGCATACCAAGTCCATGATCCGTACCTACCCAGATGGAGCCGTTCGCATCCTCTTCTACGCTTCTTACCGCATTACCTGGCAAGCTACTTGCATCGTTTGGAATGTTAGTGTAATGGGAAAATGTATTTTTTGCCCTATTGTACAGAAACAGACCATCTGCTGATCCGACCCATAGTCTGCGCTTGCTATCTTCGAAAATACAAAGCACAGTTTTACTAGCCAGACGTCCGCTTCTTGCAGGGCCTACAGGAAAAGTAGTCAACTTCCCTGTTTTGGCGTTCCGTACGCTGAGACCATTGACATTGGAAATCCACAAATTCCCGAGGTAGTCACTGGCAATGGCCCTGATAACGTTATTTTTATTATTAAAACCCTCATGAGGAGGCAGCGCTCTGAACTTATCTTGCTGCCTGTCATAGGAACAGATTGATCCGCCATTGGTGCCTATCCATAAAGTGCCTGAGCCATCTTCATGTAATGACACCACCTCATTAGTTGGCAAACTGCTACTATCACCAGCAATGTGTCTGTACACGGTAAAACTGGTCCCGTCATACTTATTTAAGCCATCCTCAGTAGCAAACCACATGATGCCAAAACGATCTTTCACCATGGCGGTAACTACGTTAGACGAAAGCCCGTCTTTCGACGTCAGAGACGTGAAATTTATTTTTCGCTCCTGGGCATATGCCCCTTGCATGATCAATAAAAGTAGTATGCAAAAACAGGAAAATGATTTTGATATCAAGAAATTTAACATAGGCAAAAGACTCTCTGGATACCATTTTGTGACTATCTGATGCTCTTACATATGTTTAGATTATTGGTTAGAGTTACAAATCTTACAAAATTGGTCAAACGAAAATACACATTAAATCTGAGGCATGTTAAAGGAAATGTCCTTTTTCAGATGTTCATACCAACAGCTATCTATAACGTGAAGGTGTCCCTTTCCATTTCCCGGTGGTGATAAAGCGTAAGATTACTTATCCGTTCGGAAAGGAGATGCAGGTAAGCCCTCCAGATTGAAAAGGTTTGCGCCTGCCGGATTATCTGACCATGCATACCGCACATACTTAGGATTATTCATGCCCTCAGCCCAAACGATAACCTTATTTCCTTCAATCCTGGTTTTTGCCCAGACGAATCTCTTGCTGTCATCAGCAATTGCAAAGTGCGAAAGTTCCTCTCCGTCGTTCGCAACCAGACCACTGCCAATATGGTCGAACTCAATAATGATCTTATTTTCATCTATGTGTGATGACTTGAAAAGTGGCCCTGAAGAAACAACGTTACGTTCATTATAAACAAGCGTTCTTGCTGCAAGCGCCAGCCTCTCACCAACGTCCTTTTTATTATCTGGATGAATGTCGTTCCATTCTCCTAAGTCTATGGTCACTGCCATGCCGGTATTGGGCACTTCCAATGTATGCAAAGCTGCCTCACGCAAAATAGGCCAGCTGCCTTCGGCCGGCAGATAATTAGCATCGCCAAAATTGGGCAGCTGCACATATAAAAATGGAAGCAAAGGTTGAGAGAACACCCTGCGATAATCTTTGATCAAAGCGGGTAATAATTCGCGATATTGCAGAGCGTTGCCTGAATTGCTTTCCCCCTGATACCAGAGCACACCTTTAATCGGGAAGTTAGCCGCAGGTGCTACCATGGCATTAAACAAAGATGTTGGCTGATTCTGAGCCGAGATAGACTCAACACCATTTCGCTTCGTGGGTGAATAGACTTCCCCTACCTTGTAGTGCCAATATCCGGTAAGTTCAATAATCTTTCCATTTGCCTCTACATGATAAGGTTTGTCTGGCACAAAGCCTCCTTTTCCACCAGTATTCTGCACGCGTACGACCAGTATATTTTTGCCTGGCGTAAGAATTCCTGGCTCTACAGCATACCTCCTTTGAGGGTATTGATAGCCCGTCTGCCCTATTTGTCTCCCGTTCACATAGACCATATCTGCGTCAACTATCCGACCTAAGAATAGCCTGGCGGGAACACCCGTCATTTCCTTAGGGATATTTACCTCTCGCCTATACCACACTACACCATTCAGGTTCCCTAAACCCTGGTCTTCCCAATAGCCGGGAACACTTATTCTTTGCCAGCTTTTAGGCACAAAATTTCTGTCGTACCATTTGATCTCACCGGTTAACCCCTTGTCTATAATGGCCGGGGCAATTTTCTGACTCGCAGCTGCTTTTCGGTTTATATGGTTAACATATGATGTGTCTTTATTTTTCGATATGGTAGCAGCGATTTCCGCGAAATCTTTCAATCCATCCTCACTGGTCCAGGCTTCTATCGGTGTGCCGCCCACACTCGTATTGATTATTCCTATTGGCACACGATACTTTCGATGAATTTGCTTTGCGAAGAAGTAAGCAACTGCAGAGAAATCTTCAACATCCGTGGGATTTGCCGACTTCCAGCTGCCGCTGGAAAAGTCTTTTTCTGGTCCGGTCAGACTGGTTTTGGTAGCTACCCAAAATTGCCGAATCTCCGGATAATTTGCTTCTGCAATATCAGAGGCGTATCTAATGTTATGTAATGACAGTTGATGCACCATATTCGACTGGCCTGCACAAAGCCATACATCTCCTATTAGAACATCCTCAAGCTGGATGGTATTTTTGCCCTTTATATGCATGACGTAAGGCCCCCCGGCTTTCATCGCAGGAAGGGTGGCTTTCCACCTGCCGTCAGACGCTGCTATTGTCGAGACCGATTTACGGTTAAACCGAACACTCACTTTTTCACCCGGTGACGCCCACCCCCATATATTGAGCTTGGCATCCCGCTGTAGAACCATACTATCCCGGATTAGTCGCGGAAGAGTCACTTGAGAGAAGGTGTGTTGAAAAAAGAAAAGGTTAAAAAAAACAAATAAAAGTAGTTTACTCCGATCCATAGACGGTTAGAAATGCATGTAAAAGAATGGCTGTCATAATATGACAGCCATTTTCGATGTTGTTAGTTGTATCCAGGGTTCTGATAAGCTTTCCTCTCTGCTTCTGACATCTCCATAGCGTTGATCTGCCCAATAGGAATAGGACGCAGATAATGTCTTGGCTCGATGGTGCGCTGTACGGTTATTGGCTCATGGTCTCCTTTATTTGGTCCGCAGATTTGATAAGAAGACGCAAGTTCATTCCATTTCTGCGTGCGTATCAAGTCATACCAACGATATCCCTCTCCAAAATACTCTCTGGAACGTTCCGCAAGAATATAGTTGATGGTAATGGTAGAAGGAGTTGCAGCGGTCATTGCAGCACTGTTATCTTCTGTTCTGGCTGCATTGCCATTATTGTCCCAACGCCATTTAGCAGCGCGGGCACGGATAACATTGATTAAATCTCTGGCACTTTTCCCAGCTTGAGCATTGGCTCCTTTTACAGCAGCTTCTGCAGCAACAAAGTAGAGTTCTGAGAACTTAGCGATATTAAATGGCCGGGTACTGCCGGCGTTCGGCTGACCTAACCCACCGGCATTATCTGTACGGTAAGGGCCAAGTTTCCAGAGACCCGGGTAGACCACCCTGCTTATGCCTCTTGGGGAAATGACAAAATCTGCTCTTCCCGGCAACACGCCTGCACCAACACCACTTTTATACACTGTATTTGAGTAGTCGATAGGTGTACCGGGTTCCTCGTTTAAGAAAGTAAGTATTGGCTGTCCCGGCAGAACCTGAAGATTATTAGCATTATATACAAAACCAGGAATATTGTTACCCCCTGCCTTTGGCCAATTGGCTCTGTAAACAGTTGTAAAGGTACCGTCGTACCGCGAATCGATAGTTTTATCTGTAAAGGTGTTAACGATCGCACCGATAGTAGGACTCATACGTGTCCATGGACGTCCTAACGCCTGCGCTGCTTCGCGCTGAACTGAACTGATAACCGTACTCCAGTCAGTAGCGGTAGCACTCCTGATGTCGGTATAGTTCCACGTCATCATCCAACCTGCAAAATTATCCGGCGCCCCACCACTGCCGAAAGTAAGACTACCTCCGTTATAGAACTCACTATCCTCTGTATGATCAGCAAACAGCATGATTTCATTATTACGATCATTCTGGGCCAGATTCACGTCATAGTATGTAGGCTGCAATCCAAATGGCCCGGGATTGTCAATTCCTGCTACTGCCACATCGTATGCCTGCTGGTAATACCACTGAGCGTTATGACCGTCTGGGTCAGTCCTGGGCGTTTCGGGATAGGTTGGTATATTATTGGGGTTTTCAAGCCACCAGCCATAAGTCAGATACGCTTTCGCCAGATATAAACGAGCGAGTGTCTTTGTAGCGCCGCCGGTTACCCGTCCAGTCTGAGGTAAGTCATTTATAGCTTGCAGCAGATCCGGAAATATAGCTTTGGTATACACCTCCGGCACTGTATTACGGACGGAGTAGCGCGATGGCGAGGTATTAAATTTTAACTCACCGGCTCCTAAATCCAGAGGAACTCCGCCAAATGTCTGCACAAGCAGAAAATAGTCAAACGCCCTAAAAAATCGTGCTTCAGCTATCAGGGCATCCGAAATCCCCACTGCAGTAGCGTTTTCTATTATGCCACTGGCCGTGTTAATATTATAAAATGCAGGAGCCCAAATAGCGTCCGAACGGCTGCTCTCTGGAGTAATCTGCCCAACTCCAGACAGATCCATATCCTTAAAGTTTTGGTCGGCATCCCTTCCGTAAGTTGCTTCATCTGTGCCGGTAATTGTAGTATTGTAATAATATGCCTGCCCGTAGATATACCGAAGATGTGCATATAATGAAGTTAACCCTCCATTTACACCGTTTGCCGTCGTAAAATAACTAGGTTCGTAAATACTGCGGGGTTGTTCGTCCAGAATATCCTTACAACCGGAAGAAAACAACGTGAGCAACGCTGCTCCCACAAAAGCCTTTATATGTGTATTTCTCATGATTGATAAACTTTAAAATGTTAAATTAACACCAAGCAGATAGCTACGAGTTGATGGAGAGTTAGTTCCTATTGTCAACAAGCGTCTCAGATTTTGCGAGTAAGCAACTGCGACGTTCTCAGTGGCCAATGAATTTGTTTCAGGATCCATACCTGATTCCTTATGATAAGGAGAGAAAAGAACAAACGGATTCTGTGCAGTAAAATAAACTCTTAGCCTGTCTACACCAACACTCTTCAGCATGTTCTGGCTGAAATTATATCCAAGAGAAATAGTACGGATCTTGAGATAAGATGCGTCAAAGTAACCCAGCGTGCTTCCATATTTAGGATTGTCACCACTGGCAATACCTCCCGGCTTTGGATAATTTGCATCTGTATTTTCCGGAGTCCAGTAATCTACTTTCACATTTCCCCGGCGACCGCTCATCATGTTCAGGTATCCTGAAGATGAATACAGCGTACTGTTTAATATACCTCCCTTTTTGAACGCAGCGATAGCTGTCAAGTCAAAACCTTTATAGGCTACCCTGGTATTGAACCCACCTTGAAACTTCGGCTCGATACTCATGATCTGCATATCATCGGAGTTAATTGCACGCAGAGGTGTTCCGTCTTCTTTATATCCACCTGTATATTTTACCTTGATCATACCGACGTTACCACCAGGTTCAAGAACTTCGCGATGAGGATCTCCCTCTTGCCACAGACCTGTTTTCTCGTAGTCAAAAATTACATCAATCGGATGACCTACGAACCACCAATTAGTCCTATCCTCTGTGGAACCAGATGCCAAAGACACTAGTTTATTACGGTTAGCGTATAAGTTGACGCCAGCTTCCCACGTCCAGCCATTGACATTGTCCAATATTACTCCGTTTAAGGAAAGCTCAATACCCTTATTTTCAGTCTTTCCAACATTTGCGGTATAGCTTCCCACTCCCGACGTTGGAGGTAAGCCAACGCCTAACAGCAAATCATGTGTCTTGGTCTGGTAATATTCGACTGTACCAGACAGACGGCTATCAAACAACGAGAAATCTAGCCCATAATTCCATGTAGTAGAATACTCCCAACCCAAATCCGGATTTGGCAACTCCGTTACATAGTAACCGGTAGAGTACTCATTTCCAAAATTGTACGGTCTGGTGCCCAGGCGTCCCAATGTCGCGTAAGGCGCAATCGACTGATTTGAAGTTTGTCCATAGCCTGCGCGCAACTTCAGCATATTGATAGCCGGGACGCTTTCCATAAATGACTCTTTTGAGATATTCCATCCTACAGAGACCGCCGGATAAGTATGCCATTTATGTCCTGGCGCCAACCTGGAAGATCCGTCGGAACGTAGTGTAGCCGAAATCATGTAGCGATTATCGTATGAGTACATCACACGTCCCATCCAGGACATCAGGCCACTAACAGTATAGCCGTTATCCTCAGGACTTACCGTGATCTCCCCGGCTGCACTTCCAAGATTGTAGAACTGAAACGCTTCATTAGGTATGTCCCTTGCAGATGTGGCTGACCTGTTATACCTGTTTTGAGAAGCAGAGTACAAGCCGACTACGTTTATCTGATGTTTTTCAGCAATAGTACGATCATAGGTTAGCAAGTTTTCGATCGTCCAATCAGTTGTCAGAGCATTACTAATCGATGCGCTGGATTCTGTTTCTGGATTAGCCGATGTAATACCCCTTCCTACAAAACTACCGTTGTTGCTTTGGCGATAATTAAGGCCAACGTTGGCACGGTATTTCAAACCATCAACTCCAGGAACCTTAAATTCTCCGTAGAGTGTGTTGTACGAACCATAGGCTCTATTTTGAGTTAACCAGGTATCCTTCAAATCTTCAACAATTTCTCTGGAATAAATCCACTGATCATCCCGTGGCATTCTGATGATCCTCTTCCAGCTGCCATCTTCGTTGTACGGATTAGCGATAGGAGAAGCACTTAGCACTCCGTATAGCCCTACGTTAGCACCATCAGTAATATTAAAGTTGTTATTTGTATTAAACCCGACGCGGAAATACTGACCTATGTTCTGATCAAGACTACCTCTAAGCGAAAATCGTCTGTACTGTTGAGTAGGCACAACTCCTTCGTCTTCGAGATATCCAACATTAAAATTATAGCTTCCCTGCTCTGTACCACCAGAAACACCGACATCATGACTCATCATCATACCTGTTTTGTAGAGAAGGTCTTGCCAATCAGTATCCACATCGTCAGCCTCATCCAATGAGTTCGTAAATACGCCGCCAGCGGCTTTACGGAGCTCAACGAACTCCGGACCATTCATCATAGGATACCTGGCAAAGATACTTTTAGGTCCGGCAAAGCCGTTATAGCTTAATTTCGCTTTTTGGCCAGTGATTCCTTTATTAGTGGTGACCAAAATAACTCCATTCGCACCGCGGGAACCATAGATTGCAGTAGCAGAAGCATCCTTCAAGATATCGACACTTTTAATGTCGTTGGGATTGATATCAGCAATAGATCCGGCGAAAGGAATTCCGTCCAGAACCACCAGCGGATCATTACTCGCGGTCAGGGATCTTGTACCGCGAATACGTATCTGCATGGCAGCTCCCGGTTGTGATGAGGTTTGAGAAAACTCCACCCCAGGCAAGCGACCTTGTAACGCCTGTGAAATATTTGCTGAAGGAACATCGCGAATTGCGTCACCGCGAATAGACGCGACAGAGCCTGTAACAGCTTCAGCACGCTGTGTACCGTAACCTACTACAACAACGTCCTCCAGAACCTTGCTGTCGGCTGCCATTCTCACCGTAACGGTTGTTTGTCCGGCAATACGTACTTCTTGTGTATTGAAACCTACAAACGATACTACTAAAGTTTGCTCGTTGGCCTGAACATTCAGCCTGAACCTTCCTTCTACATCAGTCGAAGCAGAACCGGTTCCCGACTTAGCTTTCACAGATGCCCCTGGTAAAGGTTGATTTTGATCGTCTAATACGGTTCCACTGATGGACTTTGTCTGAGCAAAAGTGGATAAGCAAAGAAGCAAGGAAAACATGGTAAGTATCCATTCCTTCCGATAGGGATTTAATAAAAATCGTGTCATAAATGATTGTTGATTAGTTCAAAATTGGTTTGCATAACGTATTATAAAATTGATTGGTTGTTGATACTATTGTCTCAAATGCCTGGACGGATATCGCAATAAACAATTACACGGAATGGGCTAATATTTTAAAAGACCCTGGCAAGCTGTTTCAGTGTAAATCCGGCTAGATAGTTAAGTAGATAATAAGTAGATAATAAATACAGGTTTTATGGCTGTTTTCCTGAAGGTAAAGATATAGGCGAATCACATATAGTGACGGAAAGCATTCGTTATATTTCGGGTAAAAATGTTAAATCGGGCATTAACAGACATAAACACCACACTTAAACCGAAGATAATCAACCAAATGCTTACAAGCGTACGAACCCCATGCCGTCAGTTAGGGACGAAGCCGATACCTGACAGTAATTTAAAAGAAGAATACGGATGCTAAATCGTAAGAAATATTACTTCAACTTCTGGTCTTTACAATCCAGCGTGTCAAATTTGAAACGGCCCCTGTCAAAGTCAATTACAGTTCCCTTCTTAAAATACGCCTTTCCGAGGTAAGACTCAATTTCCCCTACACCTAGAAGTAACTTACTGCCATCTTTCAAAAAGGCAAGTGGATTTTTATATAGCGTTTTATTCTCACCCGTCGTAAAAACGTAATTCGCATATAAGGTATCACCTTTAAACTCTCCCTCAAAAGTCCCGTCATTATTCGGTTTTTCCGAAAAATCAATTAACAGTTTGCCCGTGATTTTGCCGTTAGCGCGGCTGTCCAAATTAAGATAGGCTGTATCCGGACCATCGATTGCAATGTAGCACTGGCTGCTTTGAACCGAATCCTGAGCAGATTGGTTACCCGAATTCGATTGCTTGCTATCGTTGCCCGAACCACAACCGTAAACAAGAACTGAAACAATACCCACAATGGCTGACGCGTAATTTTTCATAACCTTCGATTTCATGCTAATTTACAGAACATACTTGATATTCAAAGACATCAAAATTCCACGGCCACCTTTTTACCAGAATAGCTTATAATTTTGTCAAATGAATCATCCCCTTCAAGATTTCGCATCACTTGCCCTTCCCCAACCAAGACAACATTAAACTTTCTAGCCTTAAGCATTCCTGGAAAAGAGCCTTTTCTGCTACCTATAACCAGAGTCCTCCTTGCATTATCCCAATCGAAAGTGATGGTTGAATAAACCCCTTTTTCATAATTATAATTGTCATTCTCATCCTCATAGAGGGTAAATGATCCGTTAGCTCCGGGGTATACGCGTATCTCCAGATTACTCCAGTCCTTTTCTTTCGCGTACTGCACTTTGGGGCCGAGAGGTATTATTGAACCGGATTTCACAAAAAGCGGAATAATATCAATAGGCGCTTTTTTATTTATGTTTCTACCACCAATACTCTTCTCACCTGTCCAGAAGTCGTACCAGCTAGCCCCTTGTGGCAAATAAACTTCTTTACTCTTGATGGTACTGAAATCTTCCTCCGGACTACCTGCTCCCTGAGCGACTTTAATGTACATCGGTTGGGTAACCGGCGCTACCAGAATAGCCTTACCAAACATAAATTGATTATTAATATCCAGCACTTTTTGATCTTCAGCAAAATCCATCATCAATGCCCGCATCATACTCGACTGTCTGGCCGTAACTTCCCAGGATGTAGAATAGATATAGGGCAACAAGCGGTATCTTAAGTGAATAAATTTTTCGATCGCATCAAAGGCCTTGCCTCCCCTGGTACCAAATTGATAGATTTCGCGGGGCGCATCAGCTCCATGAGAGCGCATCATCGGGGTAAATGCCCCAAACTGCAGCCATCTTACATACAGTTCCCGGTATTCCGGATCATTTAGCTTCAAAGGAAATTTAGAAAGAAAAAATCCTCCTATATCGCTATTCCAATAGGGAATTCCGGTTAACGAAAAATTTAGTCCTGCGGATATCTGGTTTTCCAAAGCCTGCCAGGAAGCTGTTACATCTCCCGACCACATGTTAGCACCAAACCGTTGCTGGCCGGCGAAAGCTGAGCGGGTAAGAATAAACACTCTTTTCGCCTCGCTATCTAATTTTTGACGTTCGGCCACACCGCCAACAGTCATCAATGGATACGCATTTCTAACCTTTCTGAATGATCCCAGAAACGTTTTGTTGTCGAAGTCTTCGGGCTTGAAACTTAAATGGTCAGGTTCCGTGGAATCCATCCACCATCCGTCCATCCCCAAAGAAAAGATCCCCTTCTTTAAGTACTTCCAATAAATGTCACGGGCTGCAGGATTATAAGCATCATATACACGTACTCCGGATGGATAATCCATGTTTGGGGGCCAGGTATCTGTCCCGGCCTGAGGCCATGTTTCGAAATTCAAAAGCATATTTTGCTTCTCCATTTCCCTGAAAGGTTTGGTATGGGGTCCGAAAGACGACCATATGGAAATAATCATTTTTGCATTCAGCGCATGTACATCATCCACCATCTTCTTGGGGTTGTAAAATTCACCATTTAGAAATTCCATACCATTCCACAAATAGTTGTTTCCCCAATATTGCCAGTCCTGTATGATGCCGTCTAACGGCACACCCAGCTCACGGTACTTCTTTACTACATCGACCAGCTCGTTCTGGCTTTTATATCGTTCCTTGCTTTGCCAAAAACCGTAAGTCCACAATGGAAACATCGGAGCCTGACCAGTAAGATCTCTCATTTTTGCGATGACTCCGTCAGCATTACCACCATACATGAAATAGTAATCTATGCCCTCCCCTACCTCCGACTGGAAAGAAGTACCACCGGGACCATCTTCAAAGACAGTTGGAGAATAATTATCCCAGAACAGCCCATATCCTTTTACCGATTGAAAGAAGGGAACGTAGTCATCGGTATTGCCCTGAACCATATTTAACTTCAGATTCCGTTGTACCATCCTACCTTGTTGCTGCGAACCTAAACCATATATACTCTCATCCTTTTCCAGATCAAACACCTGTGTCACGCTATATGTCTGACTACCGGCATCATTGAAGGGTTTGAAGGAAGAGCCCGACGCTTTTTCCCTTAATAGCTTTTTTTGCCTCGGGGTTCCATAGGATAACTGACCATTCTTTTGATTGTACGCAACCTGGATATCCGTAGTAGACAATTGCAACTCTTCACCCACCAGCTTCACGCTGAAGGATGTTTTCTCTGGTGTTTTGATCACGGATAAACTTTCTTTCACGATCATTCCCGACTCCGGCGATTTCAAAATCCTCACAATTGACGGAGAGTAGAAACGTATTTCAATCTCACTGGAGCCAAACTTCGTTTTTACTCCAGTGCTAGTCCTTTGGAAGTTCTGGGCATTTGAGAAGTAGCATGTACTGGTGAGGATACATACCAATGCACTTATAAAGCGGTTTATCATTCGGTTTATCTATGGTCGATACAATATAGCTATTTAACTGGATCTACGCCCTTAGTGGTCTGAACTATCTTTTGTATAGTTCCATCTGCGTTATAATACATATAATCTACACAAATGGAACGTCTGTAGCTGCCTCCAGTCGGTAGCACTCCATTATGATAGAAAAAATAAGACTTCCCTTTGTAATCCAGAATGCCGGGGTGGGTTGTAAAGCTATTGGGAACATTTTCCTGAATAATACCTCGGTAGGTCCAGGGGCCTGTCGGACTTGTAGCGGTACAATACTCTATCATTTCAGGCTTAGTGCCGGCGCTGGCATACACCAAGTAATACAGCCCGTTACGTTTATACACCCAGGGACCTTCAATAAAGTTTTTCGGCTTCAATGTAGTAATCGGACCATCCATTTCGATCATGTTCTTCTTCAGTTTTACCCATTTTAAACTTCCGTTACCCCAATACATATACGCCTGACCGTCATCATCAATCAATACAGTCGGGTCGATATCATCCCAGGCATGTGGCAAATCTTTAGTCATCTCATTAATAATAAGAGCCTGTCCGATAGCATCCTTAAACGGACCTGTAGGTCTGTCGGATACCGCTACACCAATAGCCGCCCCCCCTTTGCTTCGTCCGTCATTCTTATGAAAAGTGGAAACAAACCAGTAGAACTTACCGTCGCGTTCAATACACTGTGCCGCATAAGCGTCACCTGTTGCCCAGGAAAATGTTTTAGGAGACAGTAAAGCTCCATGATCTTTCCATGTGACCATATCGGTGGAAGAGAATACATGCCAATCGGGCATCTTATAGTTGGTGTCCTTCACTGATGCTGTATCATGGCTAGTGTATAGGAACACCGTATCATTGTGAACGATCGGCGACGGGTCAGCCGTAAAAATGTGCTTAATGATCGGATTTTGAGCTTTGACGGCGAAGATAACACCAAGGGTCAAAGCGGCCGTGAGAAACGTTGCTTTCATATCAATTTGGTTATAATTAGTATTTCGTTTTTATGTGTCCGGAACTATTGCATATTTTTCTTCATATCCGCTATTCCAGTCTTATGGATACATTTTTACCCTTGTAAGTGATAAGTTTGCCTACAGTATGATTGGTTTCGTCTATCCCGACTCCTTCTTTTACCACAACCACATTGAACACCCGACTCTTCAGACTACCAGCAAAGGTACCCTGAAGTGATCCAATGCTCAGCGACTTGGTTGATTCACTCCATTTAAACGGTATAACCGTATACTTTCCTTTCTCATAATTATAATTGTCACCCTCGTCTTCATACATGTCAAACCGTCCGTCAGCTCCTTTATAAATCCGGATTTCAAGCGTATCAGCAGATTTCTGACCCGTATACTGCATTTGTTTACCAAGCGGAATGATCGAACCACCTTTCACAAAAACAGGAATCTTGTTTTCAGAAGCGTCTGCCCTCAGTGTCTGACCTCCGCTGGACTTTTTGCCAGTCCACAGATCATACCATACAAAGTCCTTTGGCAAGTAGACCTCCCAGGCTAATACACCAGCCTCAGTCACAGGAGCAACTAGCATTGACTTCCCAAACATATACTCGTACCCTTGCTGAACAGCTTTCTGGTCTGTACTGAAGTCCATAACCAGTGGTCTCATTATCGTTGAACCATTCTTTGACACCTGCCATGCAGTGGAATAGATATAAGGCATCAGGCGATAGCGAAGGTTCAACATCTTTCTCATGGCATTCTCTACCTTTTCGCCATATTTCCAGGGCTCGGTCTCCGACTGGTAACCATGTATCCTGAAAACCGGATTAAAAGCACCCCATTGAAACCAACGAACTAAGATGTCATGATACTTCTCATCCGTATACTGAGATTGTCCTGGTCTGAAGAATCCGCCAATATCCGTTGTCCAGTATGGCATTCCTGTCAGGCTGAAATTCAGCCCTGCTACTATTTGCCTCTTAAACGTATCCCAGTTCCAGCCGATATCACCTGACCAGTTAATTGTCCCATAACGCTGTTGACCAGCAAAAGCTGAACGAGTCAGGATTGCAACCCTTTTGCTCGGATCGGTCTTGCGCTGGCCCTCGTAAACAGCTTTGCTGACAAACAAAGGATAAGTCAAACGATAAAAATTACCCAGGCCAAAATAGGTCTTCCTTCCTGCAAGCGCATCATTCTCCGGTTCCGTAGCATCCATCCACCAGGAATCCACTCCCAGACTAAACAGATTATCGTTCAATGCATTCCAATGCATTTTTTGCGTTTCCGGATTATAAATATCAATCCAGGGACTATTGGGTATATAAAGCCCTTTTTCCAGATATGGCTTTGCGATTTCCGACTTCTTGTCAATATTTTCCCATACCGAGACAGATAACCTTGCATTCAGGTCATGCAGTTCGTTGATAAACTTAGCTGGTTCAGGATAATGAGTCTCATCAAACTTTGGCACTCCCCAGCCATATTTTCCCCAATACTGCCAGTCCTGCACAATAACGTCCATCGGAAGGTTCCTCTTTCGAAACTCTTTCACCGTTTCCACCAGGTGTGTACCCGAAGTATAACGCTCGCGGCACTGCCAGAAACCGAAGGCCCACAAGGGGAGCATAGGTACGTTGCCCGTTAAATTGCGGTAGTTTGCTATGATTTCATCTGCATCCTTCCCACAAAAGACCACATAGTCTAACGATTTGGCGTGAGGAGAGCGAAACGTAGTAACATCCTCAGTAGGCTTCCATGAAAACTTGGGGGTGTTCGTTGCCTTACAAACAATCTGAACGGTATGCTCTCCCGCCTTCAGCCTGATCAGCTTCCCGGCAGACGGAGGGAGCCATAAGTTAGACTGATCGATGTGCGCAATTCCATCAATGACCACCAAATGCCGATTATCCATATCCCCCAAATCGAGCATAATGGAATACTCGCCATCTTTGTCAACCCTGAATTTACCATTATAAACTGACTGCTGCTGGGACACCCGCTGCGTTCCCGAAGTTGTTGTTACTTCCACCTCGCCTTTCTCTCCGGAAGAGACCGCACCTTTCTCAAGTGGAACCTGGTTATCTGTGGGATTAAAGTAGGTAAGACCATACTGGTGCCAGAGGAGCCCATAGTTTTTGCTCGAATACAAGAAAGGTATCGCTATCTGGGAGTTTACTTGCGTTAACTTTCTGCTTACATTCCTGAGATTAAAATTCCCGTCCTGGAACTGACCGAGACCAAATAAGCTTTCTCCTTCGGGCGAATTAAAACGCTGTTCTGCAACGAAGCAGCGTTCTCCGAGAACCGTATCAGCAACCAGTTTCCTGCTACCGGCTTTTTCGCTCAGAAAAACGGCACCCAGGTTGTCCATAAATTCCAGGCTTCCACTCTGCTTATTGAACACAACAGTTAGTTTATCCATATTCAACCTCAGTTGAGACGGAGATTCCGAATATTTAAATTTCGGAACAGCAGTTTTACTAATAAGAACGAATTGCTGTTCCTCTCGTATTTCATCCTTTTCCCACTGCACTCTAACTGCCTTTTCAGAAAGCGGAATGAGGTGGAGTATGCCATCCGACAGTTCTATAGAAAGCCTGTCCGCACGAAGCGAATGCTTTTGGTACGCCTGACCCAACGCAACAACGGGAAGAAAAAACAGTAAATATATTAAAGCTCTCATAATCAAAATTCAGTTCATATTCAATTAACTGGCGTCAAAGTGGCTACGAAACCACCACGTCTAAGTAGTCTGACCTCTACAGAATCAGAAGAGTCAACTTCTCCGGATCTGACAGCAAATTCTTTGTCATGCTTACCATCTGCTATCAGGTTAAGTGAGTATGTAGCATCAGGTTTAAGAAAACCCAGGGCAACAGTCTGTTTTTTCTCTTTTATTTCACCGTTGATCCCGCCGATATACCAGATGTCACCTTTCCGTCTGGCTATTATAACGTCTTTGCCTGGAAACCCGCCCAACAGCTTTGTTTCATCCCAGGCTGCTGGAACTGTCTTTAGAAAAGACTTAGCGAAGTCCGGCAGCAGCCGATATCCATCAGGACGGTCGGCCATGTGTTGCAAAGCCGACTCAAACAGGACGCTCAGTGCCAGTTCATGACCATAAGAAGTGATATGCGGAAATTGGGAGTTAGTGAAAGTAACGGGGGTATAATCCATTGCTCCAACAACATTACGTGTAAACGGAAGAATGGTGTTATGCTCCGGTGCCGAGTAGGTAAACTCCGGACCGTTGTTGTACCATTCCGCTCCCCTCACGCCCTCATAGGTCATTAAATGCGGATAGGTTCTTGCCCAGCCACGAGGAACAAGGCAGCCATGAAAATAGACCAGCATCTCGAATTTAGCGGCATCATCCAGAATATCCAGATAGTATTTGATCATATCCTGCTTTTCACTCTCAAAGAAGTCAATCTTCACCCCGGAAAAGCCCATCCTCCTCAATTTAGTGAACTCGGCCACCCGATTCTCATGCGTCAGCATTCTGTCCTTAGGCGTTGAAGGCACCCAGGTATGATCTCCACCTGAATTATACCAGATCAAGGGCTTTACTCCCTTTGATAGGATGTATTTAGCAGCATCTTCAACATTGCCACCATTTGTCATACCATCCCATTCCCAATCCAGCAGAGTATAGGGCCAGGTCATTTCTGCGGCCAGGTCAGCGAAATCTGTTACTATTTTATAATCTTTCGTTCCATGATTGCTCGACCAGTAGTTCCAGGATACGTTGCCCGGCTTGATCCAGTCGGTTTTCTTCAAAAGTGATGGTGTAGAAACATCATCAACAAGAGTTGAAGCTACAATATTTTGCAAACTGCCTATGATAACAACTCTCCAGGGCGACTTCCATGGCAACGAAATCACCGGCTTCGATGCTCCCTGTCCACGCCCATCACCCTGGTCAGGAAAGGTAAGCTTATACTTATGCACATCCGCCGTGTTACTTAATTTCGTCCCACAATAGGTTCGGTCCAGATCTGCCTCGTGCAACAAGTACCAGCAAGACGCATCGCCGGTCTGAAAAAGCGCCGGATAGCACCATTCCCTAACCTGTATAGCACTATCACTCATCACAGTATAAATCCCCTCATTGGCAGGGTTCCACTTTTGCATCCAGCGTTTCGTTTCCTTCGGCACTGTATATGATGTAAGCTCATCCTCTATTACATAATTTCCTCCCTTTCCGGGAAACTCATAACGAAAGGTTATCCCGTCATTGTAAGCGCGGATAATTACATTAATCTTCGCCTTTGCAGGATTTTCAAAAGCAACAACTACTTCATTTGCCGAATTGCTACGCTCGGAACGCTTACCGTGGAGCGCGCTATACTTTTCATGTATCAGCCGTTCATTACTTCTTATAACAAACCTCAGGCCTTTTGAAAAATCCTGATCGCTTCTTTTCAGCCCCAGCGCTATTTCCGGAATCACGTCCGTACTTTTCCCTTCGTTGCTATAGGAGGTCTTCAAAACCCAAAGCACTTGCTTGTCTGTACCTTCTTCGTGTAAACTAACTGCAATCTTCCTGTCTGGTGACTGAACAGTAAGTTTTTGAGCAAAGGATCGCTGAAAGCAGAAGGATAATAAAACCACCATAAAACCAGGAGCAGCCAACCGCAAGGAACGACGATATCTATATATAAAAAGTTGATATTTCATATCTACAGCGATGTTAATTTATATAGCATTACCCCGTGAACCGGAACTTTAACTGAAAGCACCCCGTCTCCGGCCTGTATAGTCGCAACATCCTGCTGCCTCCAAAGATCACGGACCTTTTGTTTACCCGTAATTCCCAGCTTTTGAAAATCACTATAAGAAAGATTAACCTTTTCGAGACCAAAATTGCAGAACCCCACTGCGCGACTGCCGTCCTCAAGCTCCTTAACGTAAATGCGCAGGTCACCGATCGTCTGGGCACAAGTCGCCTGCTTACCGAGCGGATCCTGATTAATCGCAATCACTTCATCATTGGTCAATAAATTCAAGGTGAATGCATCCAGCTTTTCCATGTCGCAGCCAATCAGCAAGGGCGCCGAAAACAAGCTCCAAAGACTAAAATGGAGGTATTGCTCATCTGGCTTAAGCTTACTGGGATGTGGGTCACCCCAACCTACCGTACCTACAACCAACATGTCGGGGTCATTCCAACTTCCGGGTTTAGCCCATGCTGCCGACTGATCCTGGGCCAGAGCGATATTCTTTACACTTGTCCACGTATCGGTAATATCATTCGTAGTGCGCCAGCTTTGGCCACCAACCGTGTTACCCCATTTCCAAACATCAGACATTCCATACTGACATAAGCTGTATACAATATCCCTTGGTTGCGCACGCAGAAGGTCGCCCATAACTTTAAATGGCTTCATCGCGGTTGTAAGTTCACTGCCCCCCTGATAAGATAGCGAACCCACCTTGTAAGGGTCGTTATCCGGCAATCCGTCAATTACTCCACCGTAACTGCACCAGTCATACTTCAAGTAATCGAAACCCCATTTCGCATAGCTCTCCGCGTCTTGCTTTTCAAAGCCATAGCTGCCTGCACATCCACCGCATGTCCAGGGACCTGGACTCGAATAAATCCCAATTTTCAGACCAAGGTCGTGCACATGGTCGGCGAGACCTTTCATATCGGTAAACCGGGCATTTGGCAGAATATTACCTGCCCCATCGCGCAACTTTCCCTGCAACGCAGGGTCTTTAGAATCCCGGTTATTTTGCCAGAAGTCATCGATATTGATGTAAGTCCAGCCATGATTTACAAGACCGCTACTGACCATCGCTTCAGCCGCCCGCTTCACCTTCTCTGCTGAAACCTCACCTGCAAAGCAATTCCAGCTATTCCATCCCATAGGAGGCGTCAGGGCAATCTGCTCTCCACACTCAATGCGGAGCTTTTTTTCCGCAACCCCTTTTGCATTCTTTGCCTTCAAGCCAACAATGTAAGTTCCGGCTTTTGAAAGCTTGCCCGTGATGACACCGGTTTCTGTGTCTATCTGAAGTCCCTCAGGCAATTCGCTTACAGAAAAGGTCATAGGCCTAAGTCCTGTAGCTGGTATTCTAAATTGAAAAGGCGACCCGGGCCGTACACCAAATACTCTTGCACCATTAATCCTGGGCTTAGCGGGAGGCGCCGGTGTTAAGATATAAGGTTCGCTGGGAACAGGGTTAGTCGTCGCAAAAGTCTGAACTCCTGCAGCTTCGAACTTGGCGTCAGCCCAGTTCGCGTGATCATAATAATTTCCGTTACCTCCATCGGCAACCACAAGTTCAACTTTTTGAATACCAGCGAGAGAGACGGAGCAGGCTCTTGCCCTATCACCCAAACGCATCACACCGCTTGACCAAAGTGTTTTCCCGTCTCCGTTTACAATGAATTCAACAGCCGGTTCATGATCCTTCATCTCATCATCCACACCTACCTGTGCGGTAAAGCTCCTCGCTTGTCCATTCAGTTGAATAGTAAGAGAGCTTTCAGCATGTGTTCCAAATCCCCGTTCAAACGTTTTTCCGGCTATGGTCATAATGTTCCCGTCGACCGTTTTATTCCTTTTGGGTACGCCATAGCCCTGTGTAGCCGCACTTAGATCAAGCTGGTCGAGCCACACTGTCTGACTTTTCTGGGCATATACGAGGCCATTAGTAAAGAGCAGCCCCACTATTATTAATGCCAGAACAAGCATAGATCTTTTTCCGATTTCCATTCGATTTTCCCTAACTAAATCTCCACCAATTGAAGTTGAACAGATCAGCACCTTTTACACCTTTGAATACAAAATAGACATCATGTGTGCCGTTTGCTTTACTGATTTTTGCAGTCACGGTTTTCCACCTCTCCAATCCACCCCTGGTCTTCACATCGCAAACTCCCATCAGCTTTCCACCGAGGCTGTCTAAACGAATTTCGATAGATCCACCAGATAAAGACGCCACATTTGCATAAAAAGCCTTTGATCCTCTCTGGAAATTAACACCGCGTACCTTCATGTAATCACCGTCATTGATCTGAGTTACATATATGCCTTCTGCTGAAGAATCTTGTGCGGTCTTTAAGCCTGAAGCCCAGGCAATAGTTTCCGCTTGGTTAACTACATACGGATCAATCGAACCGGTTTCCTCAAGTCCTTCTTCTGTCCACCAGGGCAATTCCTGTATAGTACCATCCGGATTATAGCGTAACTCCGCGACACATACTGAGCGCCTTTCGTGGTGCTTATCCGTGATCATGAAATTTAAGCGGAAGTTAAATCCAAATACATATGACTTCCCTTTATAATCAATGATCCCCGGATGATTGCCCGTGGATTTCTTGTTAGGCGGCATGATATATCCTTTATATTCCCAGGGACCTACAGGGCTGTCGCTCATTGCGTATCCTATCCCCTCCGGACAGCAAGTCGAAGCATACGCCATATAATATTTACCATTTCGTTTATATGCCCAGGGCCCTTCCTGATAGTGAAACGGATCTGGCTGATCTTTCACTTTCGCAAATGAAGCATCCTTTATTATTTCACCCGACAAGGAAATCATATCCTTATTCAGCTTTGCATACCAAAGGTTTGGGTTTCCCCAATATAAGTACGCTTGCCCGTCGTCGTCGATAAATACGCTGGGGTCGATGCTGTCATACTTATCACCTATCAGCGGCTTGCCCAGCGGATCTATAAATGGTCCTAAGGGATTATCCGCTACAAGCACTCCAATTCCTCTTCCCTGAACCGGACAATACATATAAAACTTACCATCACGTTCGATCGTATGAGGAGCCCAGGCTCCATTTTCAAAACCACCCCAACCGGTTATGGCCTTATCGGCCCATTCAAAATTTCTCAGAGAAGCAACTGTACCGCGATCTGTCCAGTTCACCATATCAGTAGAAGTGTAACAAAGCCAGTCGCGCATCAAAAACTTACCCTGCCCTACAGGCGAATTATCTTCATCATGGCTGGTATAAAGAAACACGGTGTCCTTATATACAAGAGGAGCGGGATCTGCAGTATACTTTGTCTGAATTATAGGATTCTGAGTGTACCCTGCGTAAGAATAAAACAGGCAAACGACAAAAACAAAAAGGCGATTTAGCATAAAAAATTTAATTTTTGAATTTCCACCAGTCAAAATTGAACAGAGGACCATCTCCACCTTTGAATACAAAATAGACATCATGAACCCCTTTAACCTTCTTCATCGTCGCTGACGACGTTTTCCACGACTGCATTCCTCCGGTATTTGATACCTCACATCTACCCAGCAAGATCCCGTCAAAACCTCCAAGACGCACTTCTATTGTACCACCGCTCACAGAAGCCACATCCGCCTCAAAGCCCTTGGCCCCTTTCTTAAAGTCGACGCTTCTTACTTTGATATAGTCTCCGTTACTTATATCCGTCACGTATAATCCCCCCGCGTCAACACTGCTCTCCGTTTCAACTCCCACCTCCCAGGCAATGGTTTCCGCCTCCTGACGCTGATAAGGATCCAGAGTACCAACTGGCCGCACACCCTCTACCGTATTTGGTATTCGCGGAATAGTTCCGTCTTCGTTGTAGCTAAATTCTTCAACACACACCGAACGGTTAAAACCGCCTCCTCCGGGAAGTGCACCGTTATGATAGAAGAGATAAGATTTCCCTTTATAATCGATTACACCGGGGTGATTGGTAAAGGCCCCTCCTTTAGTGATAACCGGCATTATGGTATCCCGGTACTTCCAGGGACCGGTAGGACTACTGCTGGTTGAATAGGCCAGGTGCTCAGGCACCCCGCCCGCAGCATAGAGCATGTAGTAAAGATCCTTGCGTTTATAAAACCAGGGAGCTTCCTCGTAAGCGGAAGGCCTCTTGTCTGTATCCTTGTATCGCACATGAAAACCTTCTTTTTCAAGAGGAACTTCAACCACATCTCCCGAATAAGATATCATATCCTCATTCAGCTTTACATACTTCAGATAGGGATTTCCCCAATACAGATAAGCCTGCCCGTCCGTATCAATAAAAACAGATGGATCAATATCTCCATTGCCACTATGAACGAGTGGTTTATCAAGAAGATCGGTAAACGGACCAGTAGGACTATCGGATACCGCGACCCCTATCGACATACCCAGTGTATGATGATTAACCGGCACATAAAAATAAAACTTACCATTTCGCGGAATGCACTGCGCAGCCCAGGCATCTTTCTTTGCCCAACTGAAAGTTTTGAGCGAGAGCGGTGATCCCCGATCGGTCCAGTTCACCATGTCCGTTGACGAGTAACACCTCCAGTCGTTCATGGTGAACCAGGTTGAATTATCCTCGTCGTGACTTGTGTAAAGGTAAACGGTATCGTTGTATACCATCGGTGCCGGGTCGGCCGTATAGATAGTTTGGATAATTGGATTTTGTGCATGTGCAGTAAAGGCCGCAAAAACCACAGCCAGCTGTAGTCCGATTTTCTTAATACCCATCAGTAATTGATTTATAGTAGTAGGCGCTTACACTTGACACTAGTCGAGGCCTACGGTTAGCCAACGGCTGCCAGGCAACCATTTAAAACAAAAATCAACAGAAGAAAGCGAACAGAATGGGACATTTGTCTAAATGAGCAACAAGAATGTTCATTTAAGGCAGGAAAGTACTTCTGAAAACTTGATTGTGCGGCTTAGTTCAATAACGTCCTGAGCTCCGGAGGATTTACTTATTGCTTATAAAACCCGTTGTAACTGTCCTTTGATTTTCATTATTCATAAAGACTTGGTGACTCAAGGTACTTCGTTGGCCGGTTGAAGCTTACATTAATTACGGTATGAGACGGATGCGTCTGTCTGCTTTTTTAATAGCAGTAAGCACAGCAGTCGAGAAAGCGTCCTTAGCAGTACTGTTTGCGCATACAAACGGCAATGTTAATAATAAATAGGAATGCCACTTTTCCGCATAACGGGGAGGCCTTTCGCCCGTGAAGCCGAAGGCCTCCCCGTTATATCTTTAAATGCGCACGAGGCTGTACGAAGCTCTATGAAACATACATCAACTATTGAGTGATATCAATAATCACAGATGCTGCTTCTAAACCATCCGCTTGTGCTTTCACTGTTATTTTTTTATTCGGACCTTTCTGAGCTTTAATAATTGCTATTGCTTTGCCCATAAAAGCTGGATACTGTGATGATGCATAGGGTTCGTGACTGATAATGTTCCCGTTATCGACCCCCTGTATCTTTCCGGGACCAGTAACGCTAAACTTAATCAGGTTGTCAGCATTGGTACATGGAATCCCTTTAGCGTCCACAATGGTTGCCTGGATGACCGATGCGTCGTCCCAGTTAGCTTCCAGGTTATTTTTACTAGCAGACAGTATCAGCTTCGCTGGAGCTCCCGCAGTCTTAAATTCTTCCGACGCGACGTCGACCCCTTTGTTCCTGCCTACGGCTCTAAGTGTTCCTTGCTCAAAGGTAATATCCCACTCGCGGGCTGAATCGTCAGCCGGCTTTGACTTTGTACCCTGCGATTTACCGTTCAGGAAAAGCTCCACCTCATCACAATTACTATATACCTGTATTTTTGCGTTATCATAGGTATCGAAGTCCGTCGGCGTCCAGTTCGCTACCCAGTTTCCTGCTCCCGCGTTATCAGACCTGCGAACGATGCGAACCACTGGCTTAGCCGACCACCAGCTCTGGCGTTGCAGCGCCTGTTGTTTCCAATTATTTGCACGATCGAATAATCCCTGGTTATTAGTTGTTTCCGGCCAGTCTGCTTCACCGAGATAATCAAATCCTGTCCACAGAAACTGACCTGCCATATAAGGCTTATCCCGCAAGGCGAGCCATTGATTTAATACATGCGTATTCTCGGTTCCAATAACTTTCCAATGAGGATTCGCTTCGTGAGCCGCAACAAGTTCATTCTCCCGATAATTTTGCCCCACAACTTCCATCTGCTCTGCGAAGCCGTTAGAATACACCTTCGAAACATTTGGACGAAATAACGCCATCGTCACCGGCCTGGTAGGATCAAACTTCTTCACTACGTCTTCCTGATCCTTGTAACGCTTGTAACCTTCAGGATAAGTAAGCGGATCATGGATTTCATTTCCGATGCTGTAAATCACAATAGAAGGATGATTCCTGTCGCGTAAAACCATATCGCGGGTATCTCGCTCCCACCATTCTCTGAAATAGAGATTATAACCTTTCTCCCCATTATGTTTAGATGCAGTCCAGGTGTCAAACGTCTCATCCATAACCACGAACCCCATACGGTCGCAAAGATCAAGGAACTCCGGGGCTACCGGATTATGAGAGGTTCTGATTCCATTTACACCCACTTCTTTCAGTAGTTTGAAGCGCTCCTCCCAAACAGCTAACGGCACCGCCGCTCCTACCGCACCTGCGTCATGATGCAGGCAAACCCCTTTGATCTTATAATTCTTATCATTTAGCCAGAAGCCGGTAGCGGCATCAAACTTCGACGTTTTTATACCAAAAGTAATGGCCTGATCATCAATAACTGTTGCTCCCGATTTTAGTCTAACAACCGCTTTGTATAAGTTAGGCTGCTCAATATCCCAAAGCTTAGGCTTCGCGACTTCGAGATTTTGAGAAAACTCAAGAGTATCTCCCGCAGCTATGGACTCCTTGGATACAGAACTCTTAACAGCCTTACCACGGTCATCTTGAATAATTGTTTCAACCGTATACTCAGCTGCTTTACCACTTGTATTGACCACCTCAGCCTTAACAACTACAGTACCGCTGGCAGCTGTCGCTTTGGGCGTAGTGATAAAAGTCCCCCACTTTGTAAAGTGGACCGGATTTACGGAGACCAAACGAACATGGCGAAAGATACCCGCACCCTGATAATACCTGGAAGCAGGCTGGATAGTATTATCGGCCTTAACCACCAAAACATTTTTCCGGTCTTTTCCATATTTCAGATGTTTCGTCAGATCATAGGCGAAGCTGATATAGCCGTACGGCCGCTTACCCAAATAAACTCCGTTTATCCAAACTTCACTGTTCATCATCACACCATCGAACTCTATCCAATGCTTTTTCCGGACGCCCGTTTCATCCAGTGTGAAGGTTTTTCTGTACCAGCCGATGCCGGCAGGCAAATACCCACCACCGCGT
This sequence comes from Arcticibacter sp., assembly GCF_045629565.1. Taxonomy (GTDB): domain Bacteria; phylum Bacteroidota; class Bacteroidia; order Sphingobacteriales; family Sphingobacteriaceae; genus Arcticibacter. The sequence goes on along the minus strand of NZ_JAZQRL010000043.1, from coordinate 7,593 downwards.
GCCGTTGGATTGGATTTGTCGTATGGCCCCTCAATACTCCAATCATGCGGCACATCAAGGAGTCTCCATTCCGAGTCATTGAAAGTCGCTTTCTCAGCGCCGGGCATATCCCCTTTGAAGAACCTCCAGCTCTCATCGAAGGATGTTATTTTTCTTGATTGAGCATAAATGACTGTTTGTGATAGTGCCAGGAGCAATACCAGACTGAGTTTTTTCCAATTTAACATGCTGTTCAGTTTTCGATTAGTTGTATTATTCATTATTGATTAGTTTTCTTTAGCGCATTTATACTCGAAATGTGTACCCCTTTCTTTACCAACGGAATCTCTCACACGCTCATCCGTCCCGGCTGCGATGTCGTTGGCGTTGATGACGTGGGGCAGTTGTTTATGTTAAAATATTGTCGATGATGCCAATCTCTTCTTCACTAAAATCAGTATTTTGCAGGGCCATAATCGAATCCACAATTTGTTCAGGCTTACTCGAGCCGATAAGAACTGATGTAACCCTGCTATCTTTGAGCAACCAGGACAAAGCCATGTGCGCCAACTTTTGTCCCCTTTGACTTGCCAATACGTTGAGCTTGGCGATCTTTTCGATTTTATCAGGCGTGATATGACTTTCGTTAAGAAACTTCCCGCTGGTTGCCACCCTGGAATCGACCGGTATCCCCTGCAAATATTTGTCTGTAAGCAAGCCCTGGGCAAGCGGCGAAAAAGGGATGCAACCTACGCCTTCCTGCTCAAGCAAATGAAGTAAACCATCTTCAACCCAGCGTTCAAACATAGAATACTTTGGCTGATGAATGAGACATGGTGTACCAAGTCCCTTCAATATTTTCAATGCTTTCGCCGCTTCCTCCGGCCGGTAGTTCGATATCCCTATGTACAATGCTTTTCCCTGACGGACAATCAAATCCAGAGCCGACATGGTTTCTTCCAGAGGAGTTTCAGGATCGGGACGATGATGATAAAAAATATCGACATAGTCCAGCTTCATACGCTTTAAACTCTGATCAAGACTAGCGGTAAGGTACTTTTTTGATCCCCAGTTTCCATAAGGCCCCTCCCACATATCATAACCTGCCTTAGTAGAAATGATCAGTTCATCTCTGTAAGGCCGGAAGTCCAGATCCAGTAACCTGCCAAAGTTACTCTCAGCCGATCCATACGGGGGGCCGTAATTATTCGCTAAATCAAAATGAGTAATCCCATGATCGAACGCAGTCTTTAAAAGGTTCCGCGCATTTTCAAAATTGTTGACATAACCGAAATTATGCCATAGACCAAGCGAAAACGCTGATAGTTTTAATCCTGAATTTCCGCACCTGCGGTACTCCATTCGCTCGTAGCGATTTGCTGCAGCTATATAAGTCATATAATATATTTACCAGTATAATGTATAAAGTGCGGTTAGTATTCCGGTTATGCTCCTAGATAAAGGATGGAGGTAAGATTCACCAGAACCTATAGCAGTAACCAAAATACAGCCATAATCATACTTACTGTACCGTTGTAACGCTGGTTAAGGAACTGCGGCTTTGTATAAATTTTATTTTTGAGATATACCGGTATGAAGAAAATAGCCACTAAAATCAGCGTAGCAGACGCTATCCATTCATAGCTTGCTATGGCGAGGCCCATTTTAAATCCCGACCCGCTCATTCCTATAAACTGTTCCGCAGAAATATTCGATGCAATAAGGGACGCCCCTATTGCCCACCAGGTCAATGAACCTTCTGCAAGAAAGTATTCTTTTGAATCCTGACCGACAGTTTTTTTCCGGCGGTAAATCCACCGGCCGTAGATGGCGATGATCAGGAAGTAAAATCAAAAACACAAGATAATCCGCAACGGACAAATGTTTCATCATAATCGGTTTAATTGGCAATCTCAGTTTATTTCCAGTAAGATCCCGTAATCGATTACGTAGAACCGGAAAAAAATAGTATTTATCTTCTTTTAGATGACTCCCTGATCACTAACACAGGTTCGAGCACTTTTCTATGTACCCGTTGATTTACCTGGCCATTGTTGATCAACTTATGAATAAGCTCAAATGCTTCCTCTCCCATCGCTACAGTTTGCTGATCTACAGTAGATAACGATGGGGATATATGTTCACTGAACAGATCATTACAGAAGCCTATCACCCCAAAATCCTCTGGTACATTTACTCCCATCTCCTTCAACTCCTTAAGTGCCCCAAGAGCGGTGAAGTCTTCCACCGCACAGACAGCATCAGGCTTCCTATTGAGTTTAAAAAACTCCTTGATGGCATTTTTTCCCGCCTCGATACTGATATCCCCGGGGTAAATAAACGCAGGATCAAAATCAATACCGTAGTGTTCTAGCGCATCTTTATATCCCCGCACACGTTCCGAAAAAGTTTTGATGTGCAAGGGACCCGAAATATAAGCAATGCTTTTATATCCTTCTTTGACTAAGCTTTCAACAGCCAGAAAGGCGCCCCGGTAATCGTCAATGCAAACTGAAGATATTCCCAAACTGTCATTGAAGCGGTCAAAAAAAGCAATAGGAACATTCTTTTCTTTAACATAGCTGAAGTGTGAAAAATCTTTGGTGTCTTTAGCAATTGAAGCAAGTATTCCATCAACGCGCGCACTTAGAAACGCGTTAATGCCCTTCTTCTCAAATTGTTCTGATTCATTCGATTGGTAAATCAACACTTCATATCCGTTCATACTGGCGGCATTGGAAATGCCATGAATCACAGAACCGAAAAAAATATGTTCAGCTGTAGGAATAAGCACCCCGATAATATTTGTCTTTCCCGACCGCAGCGAAGACGCAACCTTGTTCGGATTATAATCGAGCCTTATGGCAGCCTGTCGCACTATTTCTTTTGTAGCAGCGCTAATTTCGCGATGATCACTTAAAGCGCGTGAAACCGTCGCCGCAGTAATGTTCAGCTCTTTTGCAATATCATTGATGGTTACCGGTTTTTTCATCGTCGTAATCGTTTACGAACATAATAATAAAAAATTTGCTAAACAATATTTAGGTAAACGCTTTTCAGTTAGAAGAAGTAAAGACCATTCGGCTTCCTGCATAATTAAAACCCTCATACCAAGATAGCCATTCAATGAGTTGTTGTTTGCGCGTGAAAAGAGCGAAGACCTGAGATTTCTCTCAGGCCTTCGCTCATCTAAACGGGCATCCGTCCTTACTTACTGTATCCCGGATTCTGCACCAATGACTCACCTGACTTATTGTTAAGCTGAATATCCTGTAACGGAATAGGCAACAAAACATTAAAGTCCTGGAAACCGGTAATGATCTTTTCTGCAGGGCCAGCGTCGCCGTTCTTAGCAATCCTGTCTTTTAGTTTATTTGTGCGGACAAGGGTCATACGACGGTTCTCTTCTGAAATAAGTTCACGTGCACGTTCATCAAGGATAAAATCGATATTAATATCGCCGGCAGTCACTCTTCCAAGATTGGGATTAGCCTGAGCCGTCCTGGCGAGCTTAAAGGCTCTGTCGCGCAAAACATTAATATCTTCAGCTGCCCCACTTAGATTATTCTGACGGAAGCGGGCTTCAGCACGCAATAAATACGTTTCACCAAACCGCATCACAGGATAATCTTTAACCAACGCAAAACCAAAGTCATCTGCAGGATCATACCCCCCCCATTTGGTCGGAAAGGGATACCAGTTTTGCAGGCTGTCTGCTTCAAACGGTATTACCTTATCACCAGTTCTAATCGTCCTTGTGCTCACCGCAAGAGGAGAGTTCGCTGCAACGCGAAATCCCTTTGCGTCAATGCCAATAACCGTACTAACGCCTGGCTTATTATAGTTGGTGGTCCTACGGATATTATAATTACTATTACGGATATCTCCCTGCAGCCCCTGCCATACCGTATATTTCATAAAGTTGCTTAATCGAAGACGTCCGTTTCCCCGACCACCTAAAGAATCAGCGTTTACCATCTCGGCCCAGTTATGATACGACGGTTGCCAGATACGACGATGCTGAGGGTTGTCAATTGTTCCGTTAGGCACATTCCGGTTATATTCCATTTCGAAAGTCCAGATGGCCTCCGTATTCCCCTGATTACGCCGTTGATTTCCATACCGGAACATGTCACGATAATAGTCGCCACCCTCTCCGGTAAACCGGCCATACCTCGCTTCAATCAGCTTATACTTTCCTCCGTTAATGATATCGGTAGCGGCTTGCTCGGCTTTAGCGAAAAATGCATTGTCTCTCATTCCAATTCGCAGATAAGCCTCAGCGGCCAATTGCCGGGCCATATCCTTATTCGTGCGGCTCTGATAAACACTGGGCTGGTCAACATCAGGAAGATTAGCAATGGCATATACCAGATCTTCATCAATCACCCGATCGACTTCGGCGACTGATTGCCGGGTGAAGTCAAACGTCGGAACAGAGATGGGCTCTGTCAGTAGGGGCACATCTCCCCATAAGGTTACTAGCGTATTATAAGCGTAGGCCCTAAAAAACCTTGCTTCCGCATTCGCTGCTGTATTATTCTCACCGGTTGCGGCAATGATGATGTTCGCATTATTGATAAAGTCATAGCAGCGCTGCCACATCACTCTCACGGCTCCGTTTTCCGGATTAAGAGTAGCATACTGATAGAAAGGATTTTCCACCCCCTGCGTGGAACCCGCACTGGCAATGTCTGTACCGATGTGCCACGCAGCTACAAAACCCTGTTCACTGCTATAGCCCCAAAGTTCCGCATATGTACGATGTAAACCTACAAGCTGAGCCTCGATGGTGGAGGCGCTTAATCCCGACAGGCTATATTGTGAATAAGGTTTTTCCTCAAGAAAATCATCCTTGCAAGATGCCACTGTCAACGCTGTGACACCAAGGATAGCGTATATATATTTAGGATATTTCATCTTCTGTGATTTAAGTTAAAAGGTGATGTTGGCGCCAAAAACAAAGCTTCTTACCATTGGGTAATTGATGTCTGCATTTTCAGATCCGCGCGTTATATCGCGTGATTCGGGATCCCATCCTACCCAGTTTGTCCAGGTATACAGATTACGACCACTGGCATAGACCTGCACGCTTCCAATACCGATCTTACTCATTACGGCCCCAGGTAGCGTATAGCTTAGCGTAACATCTTTCAGCCGGGTAAAACTTGCATCTGACGGAAATCCGTATCCATAGCGGTTTGAGTTATTACCAAGTGAACGGAACTCATTGCTTTTATTTTCCGGTGTCCAGTAACCGATTATACGCGGAGAATTTCGACGGCCCGTCTCATCACCTGCCACTCTCAGCTGACTGTTTTCTCTCAAATGGCCCTGAACGGTGTTGATGAAGATATTTAAAGAAAGATTTTTGTAAGTAAATGTATTCGTTAAACCTCCTGTCCATTTTGGGGCAGTTTGTCCAAGAATGGACCGGTCGTTATTATCAATTTTACCGTCTCCACTAAGATCAGCCAGTTTCACGTCACCTGCCCGGGCATTCGCATCCCAGGTGGTATGTACACCCGCAGCAATCTTGTCTTCCTGCCAAATGCCTACTTTCGTATAGTCATAGATCACACCTATAGGCTGGCCGATAAACCAGCGGTTTCCTTCATCACTCTGACCATTTCCATAGAGATTAGTAATCTTGTTTTTATTGGTTGCAAAAACTATTGCACTTGACCAGGTGAAATTCTCTTTAACGATATTCCTGGTATTTAACGTTACGTCAACACCGGTGTTCGACACTTCGCCAAGATTCGAAAAAACGCGTTCATAACCTGTCAATCTTGGCAGGCTTTGCTGCAACAGCAAGTCGAAAGTGTTCGACTTATAAAAATCTACAGTTCCGCTTATGCGGTTATTCCATAATCCAAAGTCAAGCCCGGTGTTAAAGGAGCGGTTCTTTTCCCATTCCAGCGTTGGATTTCCCATCAATGCCCTGACATCGAGGGCTGTTCTAGATTGTCCACCCATCGCGAGACCATTCGTGTTCAACAGCGATAAGGATTGGTAGATTCCAATGGCTTCGTTTCCGGCAAGGCCATAAGACACACGAAGTTTAAGACTATTCAAAACATCTTTTATTGGTTTCATAAAAGATTCATTATGCATGTTCCAGGCGAGTGCTCCAGCGGGGAATACCCCATACTTTTTATTGGCACCGAACACTGAAGATCCGTCACGGCGTACGGTAAACGTTGCCAGATATCTACTGTCATAGCCGTAATTCAGACGACCCATCTGCGAAAGAGTGTTGTATTTATCAGCTACAGATGATGCAATCTGGGTGGTGGCTCCCCCGAGGTTACCCCAACCCAAGTCATCATTCGGAAAAATCTGGCCTTCTGCAAATGCCTCTTGCCAATATTTTTGCTTGGCAGAGTACAAGCCGGTAAAATCCAGGTGATGTTTACCGAAATCCTTGTTATAGGTAAGGATATTTTCAATAGTATAACTTTGCGACTCGGTGTTGGTTATTCTACCCCGACCATTCACATTATACACTGTTTCGCCTTCATAATAGTTTTCACGTCTAGGCACGAAAGTATATCCCGCATTCAACCTAAACTTTAATCCTTCTAGAGACTTCGCCAGCTCCCCAAAGTTAAGCTCGCCATAGCCATTTAGCGTCATATTAAATTGGCGCCTCTCTGGATTAATGGTAGTTGGCAGCAGGGGATTGGTCCACAATTGCTCTCCTCGCATTGGAAACTGCGTAAGCCTGCCGTCCGCTTCGTACATTCTCGCAAAGGGGCTCATTGCCGTAGCATTCAATAAGTGAGCACGACCGCCATCCCGGTTATGAGAAACAATAAAAGAAGAAGTTCCAACAGTAAGATACTTAGTAGGTTTAACATCTGTATTAGCACGGAACGAATAACGTTTGTAATCATATCCCAGCACTACACCCTTCTGCGTCATGTAATCGCCCGACACATAATACTTGGCGTATTCATTACCCCCGCTCATGCTTAGGTTATGATTCTGATTAACACCCGTTTGCATAACGGCGTCAAGCCAATCGATGGAAACTCCGTTCTGGTAGTTTTCAAACTCATATTCATTTCTAACAGGCCCGCCGTTAAACAGGGGAGCCTGATTGATTCGCGCATACTCAGCGTATCTGGCTAACATCTCATCAGGAGTGGCACCTTCCAGCACGTCGGTAGCATTCTCCACACCTCCGTAACCACTATAGCGGATTGTCGGTTTACCCGTCGTACCTCGTTTAGTCGTGATCAGAATAACGCCGTTTGACCCGTTCACCCCGTAAATAGCCACTGCCGAAGGATCCTTCAGGATCTCCACAGATTCGATATCATTTGGATTGATGTCATTAATACTTCCATCAGTTTTTGTTAACGGAATTCCGTCCACTACAACAAACGGCTCTGAAGAAGCATTGATGGAGCTTCTGCCACGTATCTGAACAGATGGTGCATCACCAGGGATAGAGGACGCCTGGTTTACCGTTACGTTCGCAACTGCTCCCTGAATAGCCTGCATAACATTATTAACAGGTAGTTTGGAGAGACGTTCCTTGGATACTGACGCAACCGATCCCGTAATATCCGACCTCTTCTGCGTACCATAACCCACCACTACAAC
>NZ_JAZQRL010000042.1:0-123675 GCF_045629565.1 Arcticibacter sp. | reverse complement strand
CACCATGAGGCAAAGTTACAAGCCTTATAAGATTAAGACCTTTGGATACCCGAAGATGCTTCTGAATCTTGAGGTGACTTATACGGACGGAAGCTCTGAAACGATCACCACTGACGATACCTGGAAGGTGACGGCTGATGGTCCGATTCGCTCTAACAATGAATATGACGGCGAAGAGTATGACGCCAGGAAGGAGATGCCTGGTTGGAACCGGCCTGGATTTAACGACACGAAATGGCTTCAGGCGGAATATGTTCAGGAACCGGGAGGCATGTACGAGGCGCAGATGACTCCGAATATGCGGATCATGTCGACAGTGAAACCTGTGAGCATCAAGTTTTTGAAGCCGGGTGTTTACATTATGGACATGGGTCAGAACATGGCTGGCTGGGTGAAAATGCGTGTGAAAGGTAATAGAGGAACTGCAGTTTCGCTTCGTTTTGCGGAAACTCTACAGAAAGACGGGGAGCTTTTCCTGGACAACATGAGAGATGCGAAGGTGAATGACCTTTACATCCTTAAAGGCGAAGGTGTGGAGACCTGGCAGCCTTCTTTCGTTTATCATGGCTTCCGCTACGTCGAAATCAAGGGATACCCGGGTATTCCGAAAGTGGAAGATTTTGAAGGCGAAGTGATCTATGATGAGATGAAGACGGTAGGAAGCTTTGAGACTTCGGATCGTACCATCAATCAGGTATATAACAACGCTTATTGGGGTATTTTAGGGAACTACAAGGGCATGCCTGTAGATTGCCCACAGAGAAACGAGAGACAGCCCTGGTTGGGTGACAGAAAAACGGGCGCCTATGGCGAAAGTTTTATATTTAATAACGGCCGTCTGTATGCGAAGTGGTTGGACGATATTCAGCAGGCGCAAAAGGCGGATGGTAGTATCCCGGATGTAGCTCCGGCCTTCTGGAGGTACTATGGCGATAATACGACCTGGCCTGGAACGTACATTGCAGTCGCAGATATGCTGCTTCATCAATATGGCGACGTCCGGTCTGTGGAACGCCACTATGAGTCCATGAAAAAGTGGATCGTTTACATGAGCGAAAGGTACATGGAGAACGATCTGATGACTAAGGATAAATACGGCGATTGGTGTGTTCCTCCTGAATCGAAGGAAATGATTCACTCGAGAGACCCAAAGAGGCAGACGGATGGTGTTTTGATTGCAACGGCGACTTTCTATGATCTGTTGAGAAAGATGGAGAAGTTTGCTTCTATCGTGGACCAAGCTGAAGACGCGAGCCGTTACAAAGTGCTTGCAGAGAGACTTAAGGCGGCTTTCAATGATAAATTCCTTGACAAGACCACTTTCCAGTATGGAAACAATACGGTTACCGCTAACCTTCTGCCGCTGTATTACGATATGGTTCCTGCAGATGTGAAAGCGAAGGTTTTCAACAATATCGAGGAGAAGATCCTGGTAGAAAACAAGGGACACATCAGCACCGGAGTTATAGGAACGCAAATGCTGATGAGAGGACTGACCGAGAACGGAAGATCTGATATTGCTTTTAAGATAGCGACTAACCGTGACTACCCGAGCTGGGGATATATGGTGGAAAATGGCGCGACGACGATCTGGGAGTTATGGAATGGCAATACTGCCAGTCCGAAAATGAACTCTCAAAATCATGTTATGTTATTGGGAGACCTCATCGTTTGGTATTATGAGAACTTAGCAGGAATCAAGTCAGCCGACGGATCGGCCTTTAAGCAAATGGTGATGAATCCAACCTTACCTGAAGGATTAAACGCTGTTAAGGGATCCTATTATTCCGCTTATGGCCGGGTTGTTAGTAACTGGACCAGAAATGCGAGGTCTTTTAACTGGGAAGTTGAAGTGCCGGTTAATACGACTGCACTTATTTCTATTCCGGCAAAATCGGGTAAAGACGTGAAAGAAGCCGGAAAGGCAGTTTCCGGTTCTAAAGGAGTAAAATTCATTAAAATGGAAGGCGGCCGTGCCGTTTTTGAAATTGGATCAGGACAATACAAGTTTACAAGCAACTTATAAAATGAAGATTAAAGGAATAAGCACACTGTTATTTTTTCTGTGTTCTGCGTTTGCAATATCAGCCAATGCGCAAAGCGGGAAGTGGAGAAACGGAATTGTTAAAGACGAATTCATATATGAGAAAGCACCCTTTCCATCATGTCATTCGGCTACTATTGTAGAAACGCCGAAAGGTTTGGTGTATGCTTTCTTCGGAGGCACAAGAGAGCGTGATCCGGATGTGGAAATTTACGTATCCAGACACGTAGATGGTAAATGGACCGCTCCGGCATCTGCCGCACATGGTATTCAGCCTGACGGTAAGCGCCTACCTACATGGAACCCTGTATTATATCAGGTAGAAGGTGGTGACCTTCTCTTATTTTACAAAGTTGGTCCAAAGCCATCTGAGTGGTGGGGGATGTTAAAAACGTCAAAAGACGGTGGTGCGACCTGGTCTGATGCCCAGAAATTACCTGAAGGATACTTAGGTCCCGTTAAGAACAAACCTATCCTTTTAAGCAACGGAAACCTTTTTTGTCCAACCAGTACAGAGGGTAACGGATGGAGGATACATTTTGAGGTAACTCCCGACTTTGGTAAGACCTGGCGAAAAATAGGCCCGCTGGATCCTGGAAAAGACACACTTGATGCTATTCAGCCAAGTATTCTGGATCACGGGAACGGTAAATTGCAGATTCTGGCACGGAGCAGAAACAGGGCGCTGGTTGAAGCATGGTCAAACGACAATGGTGAAACGTGGACGCCTCTGGCTAAGACCAGCTTGCCTAACAACAACTCTGGTACAGACGCTGTAACAACTAAAGATGGAATGCATGTATTGGTGTATAACCATGTGCTGCCTCCGGGTAAGCTTGCTAAAGGAGCTAGAACTCCTTTGAATGTTGCGGTTTCTAAAGACGGCAAGAATTGGAAGGCTGCGTTAATTCTGGAAGATTCGCCTATTAGCCAATACTCATATCCTGCTGTAATCCAAACTTCTGACGGAATGCTTCATTTCGCCTATACATGGAGAAGGGAGAAGATGAAGCACGTGGTGGTAGATCCTTCCAGGCTTAAGACTAAGAAGATTAAAAAGGGCAAATGGCCCGCACTTAAGGGATATGTTGCACCTGTAGGAGCTGAGGCTCGTGAAGATTTGTAAATAGCATATGTCGGGTATCAAAACATATAGTTTATTGTTCGCTTTGTTCTGCTCTAGCCTTGTGGGCAGAGCGCAGAATTCAGATGACCAGTATCGCAAGCCTCTGCAGACGGTGCTGGACGATATTCAGAAGCGCTTTAATGTAACCATCAAGGCAGATCAGGCGCTTGTAAAAGACAAGTGGGTAACTTATGCCGATTGGCGTATTCGCACTGATGTAGATGTTACCCTTAACCATGTATTGTCGCCTCTTGACTTAAAAGTTAACAAAGAAGGTCCGGGTAAGTACAAGTTGAAAAATTTCGAATACCACAGGTGGGAGGTTGAGGATGGATGGAAGCGTCTGGACAAGATCGCTTCGTCTTATCATGATGTTGCTACCTGGGCTCAGCGTAAGGTTTTCTTAAAACAAGAGCTGTATGCGGCATTGGGTCTGGCGAACTTACCTCCGAGGCCATTGTCAAAACCTATCGTTACCCCTAAGCGGGTGATGAGTGGCTATACTGTTCAAAATATAGCTATCGAAATTTTACCGGGAGTGTTTGTGAACGGTTCGCTATATAGTCCGGCAAAATTTAAAGGTAAGATTCCGGTGATATTGAGTCCTGACGGTCATTGGGGCGGTCATCGCTTCAGGAAGGATGCTCAGCTTCGCTGCGCAGCTATTGCTAAGATGGGAGCCATGGCATTTAGCTATGACCTCTTCGCCTGGGGAGAATCACGCTTGCAATTCGCGAGCGAGGATCACCGACGGAGTCTTGCGGTGACGATACAGGCATTGGGCGGAATACGGATTCTGGACTACCTGCTGAGCCTTGACGGCGTTGATAAAAAGCGAGTCGGCATTAGCGGCGGGTCAGGCGGAGGTAGTCATACCACCCTGATGACTGCATTGGATGATCGGATTACGCTTGCAGCTCCTGTTGTATCGCTTTCTTCGTACCACTTTGGTGGATGTCCATGTGAAAGTGGAATGCCGATTCATCAATCTGGAGGGGGAACCAATAATGTAGAATTAGCCGCCATGGCTGCACCGCGGCCGCAGCTTGTTGTGTCGGACGGCAAAGATTGGACAGACCGGATGCCGGAGCACGACTTTCCATACCTGAAGAAGATCTATAGATATTACGGAAGGGCTGAAAATGTTGAGAACGTGCACCTGCCTGATGAAGGTCATGATTTTGGTATCTCTAAAAGAAAAGCACTATATGCCTTTCTTGCCAAACATTTTCATATGAACCTGCAAGCTGTTCAGTTCGTTGATGGTCAGGAAAGTGGTGTGACCATCGAGCCGGAAAAGGCCCTTTATGTTTTTGGTGATCATGGTGAAAAGCTACCGGCACATGCCGTAAAAGGTTTTGAAAACTTGGAGAAGGTGTTTAATGCCCAGACAAAAAGATAGTTAGTAGTAATTCGAGCAAATAGAAATGGAAAACAACGGAGAGAAGATACAACGAAGAAAGTTTTTGGCACAGACAGGCTTAGCGCTTGCAGGAACTCTTTTGCTGCCGAGAATATTGCGGGCGGAAACAGATATGGCTGAGCTTTTTGCGGCCGGTTCCTCCCGCTATAAGGTTGCTGTTGTTGATCTTATGATCCTGAAAAGGCAGAAGCTCAGCGCTATAGCGTTGGCGAAGGAGATTGGTGCTGATGGATTGGAGATAGATATGGGCGGACTTGGAAAGCGCGAAACGTTTGACAACAAACTGGCTGATCCGGCTATGCGAAATGAGTTCCTGGCGCAGGCTAAGGCTTTGAATATTGAGATATGCTCCCTGGCGATGACGGGTTTTTACGCGCAATCGCTCGCTACCCGGCCGACCTATAAACGAATGATTCAGGATTGTATCGACACGATGGTCGCGATGAAAGTCAAAGTTGGATTTCTACCTCTTGGGGTACAGGGCGATCTTGTGAAGAATCCGGAATTGCGTCCTGCCCTGGTGGAGCGGCTAAAGGTTGCCGGTAAAATGGCAAAGAAGGCGGGAGTCGTAATCGGTATTGAAACTGCGCTTGATGCCAGTCTGGAACTTAAGTTGTTAAAAGATATCGGATCAAAGAATGTGAAGTCCTATTTTAATTTTTCGAATGCTCTGAAAAATAACCGTGATTTGAACAGTGAACTCAAAATCCTCGGAAAGAAAAATATCTGCCAGATTCACTGTACTGATGATGACGGTGTATGGCTGGAGAACAATCCCAGGATAGATATGAAGCAAGTCAAGGCTACGCTTGACAATATGGGTTGGAGTGGTTGGCTTGTAGTTGAGCGTTCAAGGGATGCTAACGACCCGAGGAACGTCAAACGGAACTTCTCCGCGAATACGGCTTACGTCAAGTCTGTGTTCCAAAATTAATTCTGTAATATAATTGTTGAAGATAACATCATACAATATATAGCCAACTTCTTATAACAATAAGCTGCATGCTTAGAGTATTTTTGTGTTCTGACCAGAATACTTAGATAAATTATGCACAAACTAGCAGTTGTTATTTGCCTGTTCTTTTTTACAGCGCAGGTTATTGGAAAGGATCTGGAAGCGGGTAATCTTCGTACTGAATACAAAACAAATCCCCTGGGTTTGGACATGAAGGCGCCACGCTTTAGCTGGGAGCTTCTATCTTCAGCACGGAACGTTTCTCAAACTGCTTATCATATTTTGGTATCCGATAGTGAGTCGGCTCTTGAAGAAAATATCGGCAATATCTGGGATAGCCAGCTTGTCCGTTCTGGCACCTCCATACAGGTTGCCTATAAAGGGAAGCCGCTAGTTTCTGCGCAACGCTACTATTGGAAAGTCAAAGTATCAGATAACAAAGGAAATCATTCACCCTGGAGTGAGCCGGCCATGTGGCAAATGGGATTGCTCCTCCCTGCTGACTGGATGAACGCGAAGTGGATAGCTTACGATAAAATCCCTGATTCTCTGGCAAATCCGCTGGTTTCTGATGCCAAGAAAGATAAAACCAATGATAACAACATATTACCCTTATTAAGGAAAGACTTCCGGGTCAGGAAGCAGGTTAAAAAAGCGACTGCATTTATCTCCGGACTGGGGCATTTTGAGCTGAGCCTGAACGGAAAGAAAGTGGGAGAGAATTTTCTTGATCCAGGCTGGACCAAATACGACAAGCAGGCGCTGTATGTTACCTTTGATGTCACCGAAAACTTAAAAAAAGGCGACAACGCGCTAGGAGTGATGTTAGGTAACGGATTTTACTATGTTCCTCCGGTGAGGAAGCGATTCAGGAAGTTGAAGTCGGCTTTTGGTTATCCGAAAATGATCTGCCGGGTTGCCATCGAATATGCAGACGGTACGTCTGAAAACGTGATAAGTGATGCATCATGGAAGACAGCCAAAAGTCCGGTCATTTTTACCAGTATTTATGGAGGGGAAGACTATGATGCTACTCTTGAGCAAAAAGGCTGGGACTCACCTGGATTTAAGGCTAAATCATGGAAACCGGTGGTCGTTGTAGACGGTCCTCCCGTACTTGATCCGCAGATGGCTGAGCCCGTGAAAATTATGGAAAGGTTCTCGCCTGTTAAAATAACTCATCCCGGGTCGGGCAAATGGGTCTATGACATGGGGCAAAATGCTTCTGCTGTTCCTTACATTCAGGTAAGAGGAAAAAAAGGAGATACGGTGCGTATTTCGCCGGGCGAATTGCTAAAGCCAGACGGAACTGTCAATCAAAAGGCAACAGGCAGTCCGCATTATTATGAATATATTTTAAAAGGTGACGGTTTGGAAACCTGGCATCCGCGTTTTACTTATTACGGTTTCCGTTATCTGGAAGTCAGCGGAGCGATACCATCCGGAAAACCCAATGATTCGGGTCTGCCGAGTATAGAATCCTTGCAAAGTCTTCACATCCGGAACTCTGCAGCTACAGTGGGGCAATTTTCCTCATCGTCTGACCTGTTTAACAAGACCCATCGACTGATAGACTGGGCCATGAAGAGTAATATGATGAGCGTGTTGACAGATTGTCCGCACCGTGAAAAGCTCGGCTGGCTGGAACAGGTTCATTTAATGGGTAGTTCGGTTATGTACAATTATGATGTGCTGAACCTTTACAGAAAGACGGCTGAGGATATCCGTTATTCGCAGACGAGCGACGGTTTGGTTCCTGAAATCGCACCAGAATTTGTGACCTTTTCATGGGGAGGAACGATGTTCAGAGATTCACCTGAATGGGGAAGTACCAGTATAATAGCTCCCTGGTACGCTTATCATTGGTATGGCGATGAGCGGATCCTGGAAGATAATTATGATGTCATGAAGCGTTATATAGGTTACCTTAAAGGTCAGGCTAAGGGGTATATTTTGTCCCAGGGACTGGGCGACTGGTTTGACCTCGGTCCGAACAGGCCCGGCGTATCGCAGCTAACGCCAATGGGAGTGACTGGTACGGCGATCTTCTACTACGATCTGGGCATTATCAGCAAAATAGCCCGGAAGATTGGAAAGCATCAGGATGCTGCCGAATACGATGCCTTAGCGGCATTAGTTAAAGAAGCCTTCAATGAGAAATTTTTCAATAAAGAAACAAAGCAGTATGCGACTGCCAGTCAGACTGCAAACGCGATGGCTATCTATATGAATCTGGTAGATCCAAAAGATAAGGACGCCGTTCTCGCGAATATCATTAAGGATATCAGGGATCGGAATAACGGTCTTACAGCGGGCGATATCGGTTACAGATATGTTCTTCGGGTATTGGAAGAAGCAGGTCGTTCAGATGTGATATATGATATGAACAGCCGTTCAGATGTACCAGGTTACGGGTATCAGTTGGCAAAGGGAGCAACGGCCTTAACAGAATCCTGGCAGGCACTGGAAAATGTGTCGAATAATCACTTTATGCTTGGCCATTTAATGGAATGGTTATATAGCGGGTTGGCGGGTATCCGCTCCGCAGAAGGAAGCGTTGCTTATAAAGACATCGTGATTCATCCTGAGCCGGTAGGTGACCTTACGAGTGCAAGAGGGGAATTTGCTTCTCCGTACGGTAAGATTAAAAGCAGCTGGATAAAAAAAGCCAACGGTTTTGAACTGAGCGTTCAGATTCCATCAAATACATCCGCCACTATTTACCTACCTGCTTCTTCAGGCAGCACCATAAAGGAAAACGGGAAGATTATCCAGGGCGGGAAGGAATTTCGTAATATAAGGTTTGAAAAGAACAGAGCAGCGATTTCAGTAGGCTCAGGGTCTTATTTGTTTAGTGTTCAATAATTTAGATGATATTCATGAATATTAGAAACGTATTGCTTGTTTCTCTCTGTGCATTAGGATTTACAGGTGTAGCAAATGCTCAAGGGGACAAGAAAGTCGTGTCGGATGAGCAGATGCGTGCAGTTTATAATGAAATTAAGACGCCCCATAAATACGGCCTGGTAATGGTTCCGCCGGATGATTCGGAAAAGATGGATTGCCCGAGTGTATTTAAGAAAGGAAATAAGTGGTATATGACTTATCTGATCTACGGTGGACGGGGATATGAAACCTGGCTCGCAGAAAGCAAGAATTTGCTGGATTGGAAAGTCAAAGGTAGAATAATGTCTTTTTCTGATAGTACAGACTGGGATGTGAACCAGAAGGCAGGCTATGTAGCCTTGCAAGATCCGAAGTGGGGAGGAAATTATAAATGGAAATCATTTAAAGGCAAGCACTGGATGTCTTACTTTGGTGGAAATTCCAAGGGATATGAAGCAGGTGTGCTTTCCATTGGAATAGCACATACTAAGAAAGACCCAACAACTGTTCATGAGTGGGAACGGTTGGATAAACCAGTTTTGACGCCACATGATAAGGACGTGAGATGGTGGGAGAACAGCACCATGTATAAGACTTCGGTTTTGTATGATAAATCAAAAAGTACAGGTGCTCCATTTGTTATGTATTACAATGCAAGGGGGGACAGCTTGAAGCCTCACCGGGGCAGTGAGCGTATCGGAATGGCTTTGTCTGATGATATGATCAACTGGAGACGTTTTCAAAAAGACCCCGTATTAGGGAAGTTCAATAAAGGCATCACTGGTGACGCGGTTGTTCAGAAGATGGGCGACTTGTGGGTGATGTTTTACTTCGGAGCATTTTGGGAAGGCACAAAAGGAGCGTTCAATCGCTTTGCCTGCTCGTATGATCTGGTGAACTGGACAGATTGGAAAGGCGAAAACCTGATTGAGCCATCTACGCCATATGACGAACTGTTTGCTCATAAATCGTTTGTCGTAAAACACAAAGGCGTGGTATATCACTTCTATTGCGCCGTGAATAAGAAGGACCAGCGGGGTATAGCGGTAGCAACATCCGTAGACAAGGGACTTAGCAAGTTAAATTTCGTCCAGTCTCCCAAACAATAAACGATAAGTACTTGCAGGTAGCCCTTGAGTAGCTTCATTGAAACGAACAAACCATTATATAACGCTTAATTTATTTGAATAGGTTATGAACAAATACAGAAACATCAGCAAGGCATTTTTAGTCTTCTGTTTATTCTCGTTATTATCCACAGGGAGCTTTGCTCAAAACAAGGCGACCTGGATTTGGTATCCGGGAGACTTTGAGATATGGCTGAGCAATGATATGCAGAACCGCCGTACGGAGAGGGGAACATTCTTTCCTCCTTTCTGGAGACAGGATAGTCATTACGTGCTTATAGACTTTCATAAGGTTTTTGACCTAAAAGAAGCTGAAGAGGTAGAGATCAGGGCTGAAGGACAATATAATGTAAAACTTGACGGGAAGATGATCAGCGGTTATCCGAAGAAAATTACTATTCCTGCCGGTAAGCATAAATTAAACTTAAAAGTTCATAACCAGCAGAAGGTACCTTCTATCTATGTAAAGGGGAAGACAGTTGTATCTGACTCCAGCTGGTTGGTAACGTTTGAAGACAAGGAATGGATAGATGAAACCGGAAAAGCATCCGACCAGTCGGGCACTACCTGGTTACAGGCGGGGTCATGGAATTTTGATGATTCGGCACTTCCTCCTTCTACTTTTAAGTTGAACACCCGGCCACAGTATGCTGTGTCATCAAAAAGGACAGGAAACAACCTGTTGATCGATTTCGGAAAAGAGACGTTCGGCTTCGTTAAGCTTCATGGTCTAAAGGGCAAGGGTAAAGCGAATCTTTATTACGGTGAGTCCAAAGAAGAGGCTCTGGCTACCGAGACTTGTGAAACAATGGATAACCTTGATATTAATAAGTCTGTAGCTGGGGATTCACTTATCAACCTGTCGAAAGCATTCCGTTTCGTGAATATACAACTCGATCAGGGTGTGAGTATCGACTCTGCGTCTATGCTCTATGAGTATCTTCCGGTAGCTGACCGGGGTAAGTTTAGATCTTCGGACGCGCAGTTGAACAAGATCTGGGATATATCCAAATACACCATGGAGCTGACCACGCGTGAGTTTTTTATTGATGGTATTAAGCGCGACAGATGGATATGGTCAGGGGACGCTTATCAAAGCTACCTGATGAATTATTACCTGGCATTTGATTCACGGTCTGTGACGCGTACGACCCTGGCTCTGAGAGGCAAGGAACCCGTCAGTAGCCATATTAATACCATCATGGACTATACGTTCTATTGGTTCCTGGGTGTGCATGACTATTATAAGTATACAGGGGATAAGGAGTTTGTGACTCAGCTTTATCCGCGAATGAAAAGCCTTATCGACTATTGTCTTTCACGCAGAAATGCTAATGGCATGATGGAGGGTTTAGCAGGCGACTGGGTATTCATTGACTGGGCGGAGAAATTGAGCAAGCAGGGTGAGGTAAGTTTCGAGCAGCTGTTATTCTGCAGGAGTCTGGAAACAATGGCGCTATGTGCAGATCTTGCGGATGATGCCTCAGGAGCGGCTAACTATCGGAAGATGGCAGCAGACCTGAAGACCAAAATTTTTGATGCGTACTGGAGCGACGAAAAGAAAGCGCTCGTGCACAGCCGGGTGAATGGTGTCCAATCAGATAATGTGACGCGTTATGCGAATATGTTCGGGATCTTCTTCGATTACTTCAATGAAGAGCAGAAGCAGCAGGTGAAGCAAAGTGTTCTCTTGAATGATAAAGTTCAGAAAATTGTGACGCCTTATATGCGTTTCTATGAGTTGGAAGCATTATGTGCGATGGGCGAGCAGGATTACGTATTGAAGGAGATAAAAGATTATTGGGGAGGAATGCTTGATCTGGGAGCTACCTCGTTTTGGGAGGAATATAACCCTGACAAGAAGGGTGCAGAGCATTATGCTATGTACGGACGCGAGTTCGGAAAGAGTTTATGCCATGCCTGGGGCGCAAGTCCGATTTACCTGATGGGTAAGTATTACTTAGGCGTACAACCCTTGACAGCAGGTTATGAAACTTACTCTATCCAACCCGTCTTAGGTGGGTTGAAGTGGATGGAGGGATCAGTGCCGACTCCTGGAGGCGATATCAAGATCTATTGCAGTACTAATGAGATAAAAGTAAATTCTCCTGTAGGAACAGGGGTTCTAAAGATAAAAAGCCGTACCAAACCTGTGTGTAAAAATGCAGCTGTGGTATCAAAAGGAAATGGACTTTATGAGATAACTCTCAAAAAAGGCCAGGATTATAAAATTGCGTATAAACTTTAACATGGATATTAAGAGTCTTCGTTCCTATTTTCTGACATTGGCATGTATGTTTGCAGGCGCCGCTTCTGCACAAACAGTGGATGGTTTGCCCGCAGTTGTTCCCCCTGTACCGGGAATATTTAGCCTGGAACCCTGGGAGGATCAGACGGTAACCAGTATTAACAGGGAGCCGGCAAGAGCTACAGGATATTCGTTCAAGTCGGAAAAAGAAGCCTTAGTTGGTGACCGGGATAAAAGCGGCAGAATACTTATGCTGAACGGTGATTGGGATTTTTCATTCGCATTCAAGCCGGATGATGCCCCTAAAGATTTCTATAAATCCAGGGTTTCCGGCTGGAAGAAGCTCGAAGTGCCATCAAGCTGGGAAATGAAAGGATACGATATTCCGATCTATAAGAGTGCGGTATATCCGTTTCAGCCTGTGGATCCTCCACGTGTACCGAAAGACTATAATGCGGTGGGATCCTTTCAAAAGGTGTTTAATCTGCCTGCCGACTGGAAGAATATGAACGTGACACTCCATTTTGGAGGTGTAAGCTCGGGCTTCAAAGTATGGTTGAACGGCAAGTTCCTTGGTTATGGTGAAGATAGCTGTCTGCCTTCAGAGTTTAATATCACGCCTTATCTTCAGGCAGGGGAGAACATTGTGTCTGTTCAGGTTATTCGCTGGAGTGACGGCGCCTATCTGGAAGATCAGGACCACTGGCGGATGAGCGGTATTCACCGGGAGGTGTTGCTGATGGCAGAACCTAAGGTGCGTATAGCAGATTTTCACTGGCAGGCCAAGTTAGATAAGGACTACAAAGATGCGGTATTCAGTATTCGTCCGCGTATTGATAATTTTAGTGGCAAAGCCATCCCGGGCTATAGCCTGAAGGCCCAGTTATATGACAAACAAGGCAAGCCCGTTTTGAGTAAGCCACTGGAACGTTCTGCGGAGTCGATAGTGAATGAGATCTACCCAAGGCTGGACAACGTCAAATTCGGACTTCTGGAAACGACGATAAAGAATCCGGATAAATGGAGTGACGAAACTCCGAACCTGTATACTTTGGTGCTGACATTGACCGACTCATTGGGTAATGTACAGGAATCCAAGAGCTGTAAAGTTGGCTTCCGTTCAATTGAGTTTTCAAAGGAAAACGGGAAGCTGCTCATCAATGGAAAAGTAACGTACTTATATGGCGTAAATCGTCACGATCAGCATCCTTCAAAGGGAAAAGCTTTGTCACGGGAAGACATCCGCAAAGATGTGGAGATGATCAAGCAGTTTAATTTCAACTGTATCCGCACAAGTCACTATCCGAACGATCCGTATTTTTATGATTTGTGTGATGAGTATGGCATCCTGGTAATGAATGAGGCTAATCATGAAACACATGGGTTGGGTGGTAAGTTAAGCAACGATCCGACATGGACGCACGCTTTTATGGAACGGGTCACGAGGATGGCCATGCGCGACAAGAACCATCCGAGTGTGATCATCTGGAGTCTTGGAAATGAGGCAGGGCGCGGTCCGAACCATGCAGCAATGGCGGAATGGTTACGCGACTTTGATATTACCCGTCCCATTCACTATGAGCCGGCCCAGGGCAATCACCGTGCGGAAGGCTACATGGACCCTTCTGATCCACGCTATCTGAAGTCAAACGATCACTCGCACCGTATTGGCAACATGACCGATCAGCCGTATGTAGATATGATCAGCCGGTTTTACCCAGGCGTTTTTACTCCGAAGCTGTTGCTTGATCAAAAAAACAACGATAACAGGCCGATCATCTTTGTGGAATACTCTCATGCGATGGGGAACTCCAATGGTAATATGAAGGAGTTCTGGGATATATTCCGTTCCAATCCGCGCATGATCGGCGGCTGTATCTGGGAGTTCAGAGATCACGGACTCATTAAAAGAGATTCGACAGGGAAAGAATTCTTTGCTTACGGGGGTGATTTCGGTGAAAAGAGACATGATTCGAACTTTTGTATAGATGGTATTGTATCTTCGGATGGCCGTCCTAAAGCAGCGATGTATGAATGCAAACGGGTTTATCAACCTGTTGAGACAACGATGAGACCTGGCAATATTCTTCATGTTGAAAACAGGCATGCTGCGAAATCATTGAGCGGCTATGAGGTTACACTTATTATCCGCGAAGACGGAAAACCAGTTATAACTAAGGTACTTCCGCGTATTCACCTGGCGGCAGGGAAGGACACTTTGATCAATATCAGTCGCTATCTCCCAAAACTGAAGAGTGGATCTGAATATCTGGCGGATATTCACTTTACACTTCCTCAGGCTGAACCTTGGGCACCTAAAGGTCATGAAATTGCATCCAATCAATTTGCTGTTACGGGAGTGGCTGAAAAAAACAACGTCACAGGGAAATATGCAAATATTCAGTTAGACGAAACGCCAAACGCTTTCAATCTAAGCGGACCGTCTTTTAAGGTTAGAATCAGCAAGGAAAACGGAGCCCTGGTATCGTATGTGAACGCAGGAGAAGAACAGGTATTCAGTCCGCTTTTACCTCATTTCACCAGGCCTCAGACCGATAATGACAGAAGAGGATGGAAGCCGAACAGGAAATTGAAAGAGTGGTATGAAGCGAAGCTGACACTAACAGATGTGAAGGCAGAAAAGGTTGGCACGGGAGTGGTCCGCATAAGTAGTAACTACTCGCTGATAGAAGGGAAGGCGACAGCGAAAGTTGTGTATACGCTAAACGGGGATGGTGTGTTGAAAGTGGACTATTCCTTGAGCCCTTCTACTGACCTGCCCAATATACCTAAGGTTGGTATGCAAATGGGGATCCGCAGAAATTATGAGCAGATATCGTGGTATGGCAGAGGTCCGGTTGAAAACTACCTCGACAAGCGCTATGGTTTCGATGCGGCGATTTACTCACAACCTATCCAGAGCTTTATGGAGCCCTACGTTTATCCACAGGAAAACGGTAACCGTACGGATGTGAGATGGATGCAGCTGGCCGATGCAAAAAATGGCAAAGGTTTGCTGGTAGCAGCTGATAGCCTGTTAAGCATGAGTGCATGGCCGTATACCGAAGAGGAAATAGTAAGAGCGAAGCACTGGCACCTGTTGAAGGATGCAGGATATCTAACGCTGAATATTGACCTGATTCAAATGGGTATTGGAGGGAATGATACCTGGACAGACGTGTCTGCACCGATCGAGAAGTATCAGATTCCATCAAAGCCATACCAGTATACGTTCTACATGTTGCCGGTAAAGTCCAGACAGACAGACCCAGGGGCTATTGCCAAAAAAATAAGATTTTAATCGGGAAGGATAAATGATGATCAAGCGATATTTCATGCTGCTGACAGCACTACTATGTACTTTTACAAATGCCGTAGCGCAGCCGGACAAACACCTGGCAGAGCCTGCAAAGCCCTGGGTGTTGTGGTATTGGATGCACTCCAGTTCTTCGAAGGAAGGAATAACAAAAGACCTGGAGGCGATGAAAGAAGCTGGCATCGCCGGTGCATATATTGCGACCATCAAAGGGACGACAAATCCCCCTCTGTTCCGGCCTGTAACCGAACAGCTGACTCCGGAATGGTGGGAAATGATCAGGTTTGCCATAGAGGAGGCAGACCGTATGGGACTTAAAATTGGCTTGTTGCCTGGTGATGGTTTTGCGACGGCAGCCGGGCCATGGATAACGCCTGAACTGTCCATGCAAAAGGTGGTTTGGAGCAAGACAGAGATAAGAGGAGGGAAGCTTTTTAATGATACTCTGAGCCGTCCTCCTTCTTACAAGGGCTATTATAAAGAACTTGCTGTCGTGGCGTACCCAACGCCTGGCGGTTTTGTGCAGAATACGTATAACACGATTCCGAAAATAACGACAAGTATTCCGGAAAAGGATGCGTCTTTCCTTATAAAAAAGGGAAATAAGGTAAACTTTTCCAGTAATGATCCCTGCTGGATTCAATATGAATTCAGTAAGCCTTTTACCGCCAGAAATGTTACTATTCATGTCAATAATTTTAACACACAGTCTCAACGTTTAGCTATCGAAGTAAGTGATAACGGCAGAGATTTTCGGCGAATAACACAAATGCAAGCGCCACGTTCAGGATGGCTCGACTGGGATTCTGATGTAACGCACGCGATTCCGCCAGTTACCGCCCGTTATTTTCGGTTTGTGTACAACCGCGAAGGTTCTGAACCGGGTGGAGAAGATCTGGATGGTGCCAAATGGAAACAAAGCCTGAAGATTGCCGGTATTGAGCTTTCTTCAGAGGCGAAGATTCATCAGTTCGAAGGCAAGACCGGGGAGGTATGGCGAGTAAGTCCGCGTACCACCAGGGAACAGCTTGCTGACGAACTTTGCGTACCTCTCCGCAAAATTCAGGACATCACCAGATATGTTGATTCTAATGGGAAGCTGAAATGGAAACCAACGGCAGGAAACTGGACCGTTTTGCGGATTGGACATACTTCAACGGGACATATGAATGAAACGGCAGGAGCGGGCAAAGGCCTAGAGTCTGATAAGCTTAATCCGGAGGCTGTAACGCTGCAATTTAACAGCTGGTTTGGCAAAGCGGTGCGCACAGCGGGACCGGAGCTTGCTAACCGTGCTTTGAAAGTTTTTTACATTGATAGCTGGGAATGCGGCAGTCAGAACTGGACTCCTGCATTTCAGAAGGAATTCAAAACCCGCAGGGGATATGACATGAAACCATATCTACTGGTTATGGCCGGTGTCCCGGTTGAGAGTGCCGATGTATCGGAGCGGTTTCTTTACGATGTGCGTTTAACCCTTGCGGAATTGTTGAATGACAATTTCTACAAAGTGACGAGAGACCTGGCCCACAGGAGCAATGCTCAGTTTGGATCGGAGACAACGGCACCTGTGATACTCTCCGATGGACTCCTGCATTACAAAGAGGTTGACATTCCTATGGGCGAATTCTGGTTAAGAAGCCCGTCTCATGATAAGCCGAATGACATGGTCGACGCGATCAGTGGAGCGCATATATACGGAAAACCCATTATTCAGGCAGAGGCATTCACGCAGTTAAGAATGGCTTGGGATGAACATCCGGGGATGCTAAAATCGTTACAGGATAGAAATTATGCCATGGGAGTTAACAGGCTCGTCTACCATGTGTTTACACACAATCCCTGGGTAGACCGGAAGCCGGGGATGACGCTGGATGGAGTTGGTTTACTGTTTCAAAGAGACCAAACCTGGTGGAAACCGGGAAAAGCTTGGGTTGATTACGCAGAAAGAGCTCAACAGCAGCTGCAGAAAGGTACTTTCGTAGCAGATATCGCAGTATTTACCGGGGAAGAGATTCCGAGGAGGGCAATTCTGCCTGACCGCCTGGTTCATACACTTCCTGGGATTTTTGGCAGGGAACGCGTTGAAAACGAAAAAGCGAGGGTAGAGAATAAAGGATTGCCCATGAAACAAATGCCCGAAGGTGTTAATGTTTCTGCTAATTTGTATGAGCCGGAAAATTGGAACGATCCGCTAAGAGGTTATGCCTATGACTCTTTCAATCCGGATGCTCTATTGAGACTGGCCCGTGTCGAGAATGGGCGGGTGACTTTTCCTGGAGGGGCAAGCTATGGAGTCATGGTCTTCCCTGGCAAACATCAGATGCAGCCTAATAGCCGGATTATGTCTGTTGATGTTGCGGAAAAAATTCTTCAATTAACAAAGGAGGGTGCAACAGTTCTCCTTTCCGAACGGCCTATAAGTACTCCCGGACTCGCCCGGGCAAGTGAACAGGATCAGAAATTGAAAGAAATTGCCGAAGAGTTGTGGGGAGGAACCTTTGAAAATGTTCAGGACGGAACCGAGAGTTTCCAGATGAAGCATTTAGGAAAAGGAAGAGTGATTTTAGGGCCATTCCATGCCTCTTCGTTTGCGAAATTAGGGATAGCAAGAGATGTGGAGATATTCGATTCATCATCCAAGGCGGCATCAGGGTTCGTTTGGACGCATAGAAAGGATAATGATTCAGACATATACTTTGTTGCTAATCAGGATTCCGTTAAGAAAGAAGTAACTGTTTCACTAAGAGCAACCGGACGTATTCCTGAGCTTTATGATGCTGTAAGCGGGGAAGGTTTTGCAGCCAGGAGCTATATGTCGGAAAACGGAGTAACTAAATTAAGCTACCTCTTTGAACCGAACGCCTCGGTGTTTATCACCTTTACCAAGCCTGTAGCCGAAGCTGTAAGGGCGGAAGGAAAAAACTGGATAGAAACAGAAGATATGCAGACCCTGTCGGAACCCTGGTTCGTTAGCTTTGATCCGGATTTAGGCGGACCTGGAAAGCCTGTTCGCTTTAACAACCTCAGCAGTTGGAACATTCATCCTGATACACTTATTCGTAATTATTCAGGGACCGCGAGCTATGCGAGCAGCTTCAATGTGAAATCACTTAAGGAGAGTGAAAAAATATATCTCGATCTTGGCGAGATCGCTAATATCGCTGAAGTAATTGTTAATGGAAAGAATTGCGGAGTAATATGGACTGCGCCTTACAGGGCAGATATTACCACAGCGATCAGGAAAGGAGCTAACTCAGTGGAAATACGTGTCACCAATACATGGGCGAATCGTTTGATGGCTGATCAGCGTCTGCCTCAAGATCAGCGTATCACTTACACAACCGCACCTTTCCGTCTACAAGGAAAGCAGCCATTAAAAGGAGGCCTCCTTGGCCCGGTAAAACTTATTAAATCGAAAAATAATTGAAAGGAACCCATATGAAAAAGATTTGTACAGGTCTTGCTGCAGCGGGAATGCTGCTCATGGCAAACGCCACCGGCTTCGCCCAGCAAAGAAGCTTGGTAAATACCTCCAACAGCCCATATGCGAAGTTAAAGGGTGTTGATATGAATGCAGTCAAATTAACCAACGGCTTTTGGGCAGACCGCTTCAAGGTATGCGAAGAGGCGATGGTTCCCTATATGTGGGAACTCTATAAAGATCCCAACAGGGCTCATGCATTTACTAATTTTGAGATTGCAGCAGGGTTGAGGGAAGGAAAGCACACTGGACCTCCGTTCCATGATGGTGACTTCTACAAACTGATAGAAGCGCTAGCTTCCGTTTACGCCTCCAATAAGGATCCCAAGATTGACAAGCTGATGGATGAAGTGATCCCCGTCATTGCTAAATGTCAGCGTGAAGACGGATACATACACACCCCAACAATGATTGAGGAAAGGAATCGTGCAGCAGGTGCAAAAGAATTTAAGGACCGTCTTCATTTTGAAACTTACAACCTGGGCCATTTGATGACTGCCGCCTGCGTTCATTATCGTGCTACGGGCAAAACCACCCTTTTAGAGATTGCAAAAAAGGCAACAGATTATCTTTATAATTTCCATGAAAAAGCATCACCTGAATTAGCACGGAATGCAATTTGCCCTTCGCACTATATGGGAGTGGTGGAAATGTACCGTACAACGAAGGATCCGAGATATCTCGAATTATCCAAGAACCTTATAGACATCCGCGGTTTGGTAGAAAACGGTACGGATGATAACCAGGACCGTATTCCATTCAGACAGCAAACGAAGGCGATGGGTCATGCCGTTAGAGCAAACTACCTTTATGCTGGGGTGGCTGATGTATATGCTGAAACCGGTGATACTTCACTTATATCCCGTTTGAACCTGATGTGGGATGATGTTACTGAACGTAAGATGTATATAACCGGTGCCTGTGGCGCATTGTACGACGGAGTATCACCAGATGGAACATCCTATGAGCCTTCTGACGTACAGAAAACGCATCAGTCTTACGGGCGTGATTACCAGCTTCCTAACCATACTGCTCATGGTGAGACCTGTGCAAATATCGGTAATGTATTATGGAACTGGCGGATGCTACAGCTGACCGGTGACGCCCGATACACTGACGTGATGGAGTTGGCTCTTTATAACAGTGTGCTGTCCGGTATCAGTTTGGATGGAAAGAAGTTCCTCTACACTAACCCGCTAAGCGTCTCTGATGATCTGCCTTTCCAGCAACGTTGGTCTAAAGACCGGGTTGGTTATATCGCATTGTCAAACTGTTGTCCTCCTAACGTGGTGAGAACTGTGGCAGAGGTTGGTAACTATTTGTATAATGTCTCAGAAAAAGGTCTTTGGTTTAATCTTTATGGAGGCAGCGACCTTGCAACTACGCTTGCGGACGGGTCGAAAATAAAGCTAAGTCAGGTTACCAGCTATCCTTGGGATGAAACGGTGAGCGTGAGCTTGAAAGAAGCACCTCGCAAAGCCTTTTCCATGTTCTTCAGAATACCCGGATGGTGTAAAGATGCAAAGCTGACCATCAATGGTAAGCCTGCTGATGTGGAGCTTACTGCCGGTAACTATGTCGAGTTGAACCGTAAATGGTCTAAGAACGATAAGATTGAACTGACTCTTCCTATGCCTGCTACCCTAATGGAATCTAATCCGTTGGTGGAGGAAACAAGAAATCAAATTGCGGTTAAAAGGGGACCTGTTGTTTACTGTCTGGAGTCTACTGATCTTCCTAAGGGAGAAAACCTTTTTGATATCACTATCCCATCAAACATCGCTTTCACACCTGTGAAAACAACTATCGAAAATAGTCCGATAACGGTATTGGAAGGTAAAGCGATCAGCACTGGGAAAGGTAGCTGGAAGAATACGCTGTACCGTGAGATATCAACTGCTCAGAAGCCTGTACAAGTACGTTTGGTTCCTTACTACGCATGGGGAAACCGCGGACATAATGAAATGTCAGTTTGGTTGCCATTAAGTCGATAATACATAAATGAAACGTTTATTTTCAGTACTTTTTCTTCTAGTAGCTTATTCGAGTATCCGCGCTGAGATCAGAATGGCCTCTATATTCACAGATAATATGGTTCTCCAGCAGCAATCCAATACACCCATATGGGGTTGGGCAAAAGCAGGACAGACGGTTACAGTCGTTCCATCCTGGGATAATAAGTCGTACTCTGTTAAAGTGGCTTCCTCGGGAAAGTGGAAGATCGAGATTGCTACGCCGGCTGCCGGCGGGCCCTATGAGATTACGATAAGCGATGGGGCCCCATTGAAATTAAGTAACGTGCTTATCGGAGAAGTATGGTTATGTTCAGGACAATCCAATATGGAAATGCCCATGAAAGGTTTCAAGGCGCAGCCTGTTTTAGGTTCCAACGATGCGATACTGAAATCAAGAAACAAGAATATCCGTATCTACACTGTGCCGAGGTCTTCATTCACTGAGCCGCAGGAAGACAGCAAACCGTCTGCGTGGAAGCAGGCAGAACCCGAGGCCGTATCTAACTTCAGTGCCACTGCTTACTATTTCGCACGGCTGTTGAATGAGATGCTTGACGTGCCAGTTGGGGTAATTAATTCCAGCTATGGCGGATCATCGATAGAAGCCTGGATGAATCCGGAAACATTAAAGCCCTTCAAGGATATTAAGGTTCCGGCAAAGAACGATCCGATAGTTCAAAAAAGCCGTACGCCGACTACCTTGTACAACGGAATGATCGATCCGATTATCGGCTATGGCATAAAAGGTTGCATCTGGTACCAGGGAGAATCAAATTATGAACGGCCTGATCAGTATGAGCAATTGTTCCCAGCTTTGGTAGCGCAGTGGCGTAAACAATGGAACATAGGCGAATTTCCATTCTACTATGCTCAAATTGCACCATTCGCCTATACGCAGCTTCCGCCGTACCATATGGGAGGAAAGTATAACTCTGCTTACCTCAGAGATGCCCAGAGGAAATCAGCATCCGTTATTCCGAATTCGGCTATGGCGGTGTTAATGGATATAGGTGAGGAGAATTGTATCCACCCCATGAATAAAGAAGTGGGCGCCAAAAGGCTTGCACTATTAGCACTCGCTAAAACATACGGAATGAAAGGCTTTGGCTTTTCCAGTCCCGAGTATGTTTCTTCGGAAGTAAAAGGTAGTGTAATGGTGCTAAAGTTCAACCATGCATCTAATGGCTTTACATCTTACGGAAAGAAACTTAGCCTGTTCGAGATAGCAGGTGCGGATAAGGTCTTCCATCCTGCAGAGGCAATAATCGGAGGGTCGAGCATATCAGTTTCCTCGCCGTACGTGAGTCAACCAGTACACGTGCGCTATGCATTTAAAGACTTCGTGATTGGCGACCTTTACAGTACGGAAGGATTGCCGGTATCTTCATTTCGTTCAGATAATTGGTAAAAATGTTTAAAGGAGTAGTCTTAGTTTTCTTAGCAAGTTTCACTGCTTTATATGCAAGTGCACAAACAGGCATTGAGCAGTATAATCTGGTTTGGGATAAGCAAAGCGTTAACTCGGGTGAGTCGATGCCTTGTGGAGGAGGGGATATAGGACTCAATGTCTGGGTAGAAGGCGATGAACTGCTCTTCTACGTATCGCGAAGCGGAACTTTCGATGAGAACAATACACTTCTTAAACTCGGAAGGGTCAGGTTAAAACTTAGTCCCAACCCGTTTAGTCAGGACGACTTCGAACAAGCTCTGATATTAAAAGACGGACATGTAGATATTCGGACGAAGAAAGGTTCTGCAAATACGCATATCAGGGTCTGGGTTGATGTTTTTCGACCTGTGGTACATGTCGATGTGAACAGCACGATTCCCTTGATCGCTGAAGCTTCTTACGAGAGCTGGCGACATATAGATCGCTTTCCGAAAGGCAAAGAAAATAATGCCAACTCATATAAATGGGCTCCTCCAGTACCTGTGATTACCTTTAAAGATTCGGTTATGTTTAATGGGAAAGGAGTCATGTTTTATCACCAAAACAGAAAGAATACAGCATTCGACGTGGTGGTGAAGCAACAGGGTATGGAAAGCGTGAAAGATCAGATGATGAACCCAATAGCAGGACTTTGTTTTGGTGGATTGATGCAGGGATCAAATATGACATCAGCAGGCACATACATGGGTAAATACCATGATACGGAGTTTAAGGGCTGGAAACTTAGAAGCCATAAGCCTGCTAAAAGTCATCAGGTGCGAGTCTTTCTTCCGATGGCCAGGGCAGATGAGGTTTGGAGCTCGAAGTTAGAGTCTCTGATAAGGGATAGCCAAAAGTCTGCAAAAACCGCAAAAAGACAGTCCCAGAACTGGTGGAAAAACTATTGGGAACGGAGTTATATTTTTCTTGATTCCGCAAGTTCAAACAAGTCATCAGAGGCTTGGCAGGTGGGCCGGAACTATCAGTTGTTCAGGTATATGCTGGGTTGTAACGCCTACGGTGAGTATCCTACTAAGTTTAATGGCGGCTTGTTTACGGTCGATCCGTCGTTTACGGATTCTACATTGAAATTCAGCCCTGATTTTCGCAATTGGGGCGGAGGTACCCACACCGCTCAAAACCAACGATTGGTATATTGGCCGATGCTCAGGAGTGGCGACATTGATATGATGAAGCCTCAATTTGACTTTTATAGCAATATGTTGAGGAATGCAGAGTTACGTTCTGAGTTATATTGGAATCATAAAGGTGCGAGCTTTACTGAACAGATTGAGAATTTCGGACTACCCAATCCAGCAGAGTATAATTGGAAGAGACCTGCGGATTACGACAAGGGAATGGAGCACAATGCCTGGCTCGAATATCAATGGGATACTGTTCTGGAGTTCTGTCAGATGATTATAGAAACGCATCGCTACCAGGGTAAAGATATTAAGGAGTATATGCCCTTGATCGAGAGTTCCCTCACATTCTTTAACGAACACTATCAGTATCTTGCTAAAAAGCGCGGAAGTAAAACGTTTGATGCAAATGGACATTTGGTACTTTATCCGGGCTCCTCTGCTGAAACGTATAAAATGGCCTATAACGCAACTTCTACCATAGCGGCGCTCAAGGTGGTGTTGCAAAGCTTACTTGAACTGCCCGATCACTATTTAACATCTGAGAAGCGGGATGTGTGGACAACGATGCTAAAACGTATTCCCCCGATCAGTTTCAGAGAACAAGGGGGACATCCAACAATCTCTCCGGCCAAACTTTGGGAACGTATTAATAATACAGAAACGCCACAGCTTTATCCTGTATTCCCCTGGGGAATCTATGGAGTGGGCCGATCTGGTTTGGACACTGCCATAAATACTTATAAGTATGATGCTGACGCTCTGAAATTTAGAAGCCATGTAGGTTGGAAGCAAGACAATATCTTCGCCGCGCGTCTTGGTCTAAGGAAGGAAGCTCAAAGGTTGACATCTCTTAAACTGAAGGATTCTGGTAGAAGGTTTCCTGCCTTCTGGGGGCCTGGTTTTGACTGGACTCCTGATCATAATTGGGGGGGATCAGGCATGATTGGATTACAGGAGATGCTCATGCAGACAGATGGAAGGAAGATTTACCTGTTACCTGGCTGGCCATCCGATTGGAATGCTAGTTTCAAACTACATGCACCATATCAAACAACCATCGAGGCAACAGTTACCAACGGTAAAATTACCTCTTTGAAGGTGAGTCCCGTGAGCCGAATGAAGGATGTTGTGGTCATTTAATTGAGCTTTGCAGAGCTTCCATCGCATTAGATAAATAGACCAGTGGAGCGTTCCAGTTGATGGCGATTTCGTTTGATGCATAAGAGCAATCATGATCAACAAAAGCGACTTCTGGATCGGTTTCAAGATAGCTGCATCCATCGTTTGCATCCTGCATTCCATAGTTCGGGCCTCCTGATAGGAGACCGGGGACCGGCTCCGCGACTCCATCAGCTACTGAGGGACGGTGATGCGGATGCATTACCCGCCTGCTACCCAAGCCTGTGACGAAGCAATATCCTGTAGCGTTACGTCCCAGGATGTAATCGAGGTTGCTCAGCGCTGCGTTTATATAGGCGGCATTGCCCGTCAAATGATATGCGTATAAAAGCAGTATCCCCTGATTGGCTGCATTTCCGTTGCTGCCCCAGTTGAAATCCTGTTTGGAAAGTCCCATAATGGTACTGAAGGCATTGGTCTTACTTTTAGTAATGTATAAGTTCGCCTTTTTGATGAGGGAGTTTTTTAGCCCATCGATGTATGGTTTGAACGATTTTGACAGATCCTTTTTATGCCTTAAAAGAGAATAGATACCTAAAGACTCAACGTTTGACCAGGAGGGAAGCTGTAAATCACCGCCCGGCTTTCTGCTGAGTCTGTCACTAAACCTTTTTTCGCCGGTTGTAATCAGCAATTCTGTTGCAGCCCAAAACCACTCATCTTCAAAATTATGATCACCATAAGTACCGGTATTTATCTGAGGTTCAAATCGTTCATTGATAATCGATTGATCATATTGCACATCCGGATTCTTCAGTGCCCAGTTCCATGCATTCCGCGCGGCCAAGAGGCAGCTATCACTAAGGCCTGGAAGCTGCTTATTAAAATTACGTAGGACTCTCGAAGCTTGAGAGGTAACTGCTGCAAAGTTAAGACTAGCAGCAGTGCTCTTTTGCACCACATACCGGGGCAATGTAGTGACGCCAGGCATGACCATTCCGTCGAACGAAGCATTGGTGCATTTGTGATAAACTCCGCCATCAAAGGGATCCTGCATGGTCATCATCCACCGTAAGTTTACGATCGCTTCGTCCAGTATATCTGGCACTTGATTGTAGCTCTCGGGGATATTCGTTTCTAACGTATCGAAGTAAGCGGAGAAATCTTCGTAAGCAGAAAGCAACGTTCCCATCGTGATGCCTGAGTTGACAATATACTTATTGTAGTCCCCCGCATCATACCAGCCTCCTGGGCTCGCTATCTTTGTGTCAGCAGGCCTTGCATCAGAGGCAGCGGATGCATGTATTAAAATAGCAGTGTCAGGATGACCGGGCCCACGAGCCCACTTGTGTGCAAACTGTTTTTCGAGTGCACCGGATACTCGCTGATAATAGAATCCTTTCAAAGACGATACAGCAACCGGCCGGTGTACATTGTCGCCTATTTTAAACGGAAAAGATTCTGGAAGTCCTTCAACGTAAAGCACATAGTTGCCAGCCGTTTGAAACGAGCTGAAGTCTGCTGTCCTTGTAGAAGTTCTGGAATAATCCGATTGTCTCTCTACGCCCAGCTTACCCCTGAAAACCGTATCCCTGCTAGCTGAATTGATGAGTAGAAATGTACTTTCCTCCGTCTTAACTACTACCGCTATTTTGGGTCCTGATTTATAAAATCCTATCTGATTCAATCGAATAGGATTCTGTTGTGCGAACGTGAACAAAGAAAATAATGCAGCGCATAGAGAAAAAGCGACTCTCATATTGTAACATCTGGATTAGCTGGTCTTTAACCAGCCTCTTCCAGAAACCGGATGGCTTCCAGATTTCCTTGTTGGACGGCAAGGTCAAGGGCTGTGAGGCCTCTTTTTTCTCTAACAGTCGTGTCGGCCCCGTGTCGCAACATAATCTCTGCCAGGTGGTTCCTTCCAAATAACACGGCAAACATAAGAGCCGTACCGCCGTTTCCATGCTGTGCATTGAGATCTGCACCATTAGCAATAAGCAGTTCCGCGATATCAGGGTAACCTTTAAAGCAAACGCCCATCAGTGCGGTATTTCCACCGAAATCAGGCTTATTAACATCAGCACCCGCTTCTATCAACAATTTTGACACGGCCAACTGGTCATTATAGCTGGCAATAATAAGCGGCGTATATCCCCGGGAATCCTGTGCATTAACATCTGCACCCCGTTCAATTAGAGATTTAATTAGACCAACGTCACCGGTGCGAGCGGTATTAATTAAATCGTCGTTTAGAGCTTTCATGGTAGTAATATTGACACTATAAGCGGTTAGCCAGAATATTTCGGTCTGGCCAACCGCTTATAATGTGGTAATTAATAGGGCTTAGCTTCTCTGCCTTCCTCCTCAGCCTGTTGTACTGCCTCGTGAGAAGTTGTAGTGCCAATCGGTCCCTTATTGCTCTTGTCAACGTCAGTGCTTGCCAGCCCTTCAGCAACACGCCTGCCGTAGTCTTCATCGCACTGTGTGAAAAGTTCTACCATTTTATCTTGTATACTCTTATTTGCGGTTGCAAGTGTGTTTACCAGATTGAGAATCAATTCATCTTTTTCCCAGTCTTCGAAATTCCGGTATGTATCACCAGCTTGTCCGAAATTATTCTGTTTTTCTATCTTCTGACGTACCAACGCACCATGGTACATTGGTGTGTGGTCTTTACCTGGCTTTGGTGCTTCTTTTGGCCCTCCCAGAGAAGACGGCTCATAGTTTACGTGTGGATTGTTAACGATGTCGCCACCTTGGTTATAAGCCATCTGACCATCTCTCTGATTGGTTGAAACTTTGCACTTAGGGGCGTTTATTGGAAGTTGTAAATAGTTGGTGCCCACGCGATAACGCTGGGTGTCGGAGTAGGAAAACGTTCTTCCCTGCAACATCTTATCATCTGAAAAGTCAAGACCGTCAACAAGCACACCCGTTCCGAAAGCACTTTGCTCGACCTCTGCAAAGTAATTTTCCGGATTCCGGTTTAAGGTCATTTTACCAACCGGATACCATGGAAATTGTTCCTTAGGCCACAGTTTCGTATCGTCCAGAGGGTCGAAATCAAGCTCGGGATGTTCGCCATCTTCCATAATCTGCACGCAAAGCTCCCATTCCGGAAAGTTTCCGCTTTCGATCGCCTCGTAGAGATCCTGAGTCGCGTGATTAAAGTTCTTGCCTTGAATCTCCTGTGCCTGTGCCGTGGTAAGGTTCTTTATTCCCTGAAGCGGTTCCCAGTGATATTTGACAAGTACACCGACACCCTCCTTATTTACCCATTTGTAAGTATTAACGCCCGAACCCTGCATCTGGCGGTAATTAGCTGGGATGCCCCAGGGCGAAAATAGGAAGGTGATCATATGAAGTGCCTCAGGTGTATGGCTGATAAAGTCAAACTGCCTCTCACCATCCTGACGGTTGGTTACCGGATCCGGCTTGAAAGAGTGAATGAAATCAGGAAACTTCAGCGCATCCCTGATAAAAAAGATCTTCAGGTTGTTTCCCACGAGGTCCCAGTTGCCATCTTCCGTGTACATCTTCACAGCAAAGCCGCGTGGGTCACGCAATGTCTCAGGTGAATGTCCTCCGTGAATTACAGTTGAAAAGCGAACAAAACATGCTGTCTGCTTTCCTTTTTCCTGCAAGAATTTTGCTCTGGTATATTTTGAGATCGGCTCGTTTCCAACCATTCCATATGATTCAAATACACCGTGAGCCCCAGCTCCGCGGGCATGAACCACGCGCTCGGGAACACGTTCCCTGTCGAAGTGCGACATCTTCTCTAAGAACTGGTAATTCTCCAGTGTTGCTGGTCCCCGGCTTCCAACAGTTCGAAGGCTCTGGTTATCGTAAACGGGATGTCCGTTTCTGGTTGTTAAGATTGGTTCAGTGCCGTTCTCGCTGGGTTTTCCATTGGTTTCGTGCAAATCCATAGTCAATAGTTTTTTATAGGTTTCCTATAAAGTTACTTGTTTCAATCGAAAAAGACAGTTACAACCCGATTAATTTTTCCGTTTTTTGAAATCTACTATCACATTGTTTATAAGCATCTTATTGTTTCTGTAGACAGGTTTGGCAACGGATGGAAGACAAACTAAAACCACTGATTGATTTGCAGGAATATCTACTGCGTGTGTCTTCTTTGACTGCGACGAAAGGGTCTTCTGTGATACCAGATCATAGATCAAGCCAGTCTCTTTTAGCTCGAAGCGAATGGTTTTCTTCGTAGGATAGGGGTTATAGCACAAATAGGTGGGATACGCATTCTGCCGGAAAAAATCTGTCGCCAGAAGATCAAGCTTCAGGATACCTTCCACATTTGTTCGCTCAACTGTAGCTCCGAATAAACCGACATGGGCGCTTCCATATACACTGAACTGTGATACCGCTGGGTTTTTTCCCGGTACCCATTTTGGGCCGTCCCCCTGTGCTACAGGAGCCTTGAGGTCTTTGTAAAGCGTGTCGAATGTCGAAGCCATAGCGATCCCTTCGTAAGCGATCACACCTTTCGTCACATCAGACGAGTCAGGTAAGGTCTGATGCTCTCTCGGAATATGCTGAGGATAGAACAACCGTGAAGCATTCACAGCGTTCAACATCCATTTGCCGATAGCATTTGCATAGGCGGGCTCATATCTCACCAGGGGAAGGAGGGGCCAGGCCGCGTCGAAGGTATTCATCAGGAAACCATAGCCTCCATGATCGACGGTACTGCCTACTGTTCCCGAAATGTCATAACCATTCCAGTTTCCTACAAGTACTCCCCATCCTTCTCTGCATATGGCAGTTCCGTCAAATGTCCAGTCAAGCATCTTTTCTAAATCAAAACTTGTGTCCTGCTCGGCATTCAATACTGCAGCCATATAGGCACCAAATGGCATCAGCAGCTCATAGGTAGGATTGATCTGATTACTTTGGAGCGCCCGGGTTGCACTTATGGCGCCCTTCAAGTACCGCTTATCGCCAAACTTTTTATATGCCGAGTATAAAACCCATGCGTGTCCTGCAGCAGCATCCGGCTGTGCGCATATATTGTTCCTCATAGGTTTCATGCGCCCATAATCGAAATACGAGTAATCATAATTTCCGTTGAGAATCGAATCGGCAGAGTAAAATTTCTCGGCAATGCTTCGTGCTATTTCCTCGAAGTCGGGTTCTGAAGGATACTGGTCATATATGGCGTAGAAAAGAAGATTCGGGTAAACATCGTACCACCAGTCGCGGCCATAACCCCCACCCAGTAATGCAACTTCCGGAGCAGTATTGTTCATCATAATATTCCACCCTGTTTCTTTATTGAAATAGTTTTTCAGCATGCCTACATAGTTCCTGTTGGCCTGATTACTTTTGTCGATTCCCATCAAGCTCGCACCGAGCACGGAGCCCATATTCGCCATAGCTTCGTGAAACATGCCCTCATGGTTGCTCAAGCCCTGTCTTACATCACCAATTGCCGTGTACATACCCAGTGTAGGCTGATCAAAATTCCGTCCGGTACTGTCAATCCAAACCATCGGCCAATATTTTTCCTGAGCATCGAAGTCATATACCAGCTTGTCAAACCGTAATGCCATATCTTTCCAATCGATAATCATCAACGGTTTCGGTAGGTTAGGCATCTCGTCCACCCTGGAGATGGGTTTTTGCTGTACCTGCCCATAACTACATAAAACGATGAGCAGATAAAAACAGCTAGAAAGTAGTTTTTTTTTATTCATGATGTATAACTTGATAGTGCAGGCTTTTCTCCATTTCATCTCCTTGTCTGATGATCCGTTTAGCCACCCAAAAGGAGCTTAGCTGTAATACAGCCACTATGATGATCGCATAGCGAAGTGCAACTTCGTTTGAAAAATAATAAGCCAGCAGCAGAAAGGTGCCTGCGCCGGTAAGCCGACCGAGGTAGAGACCCGCTTCATGATTCAGAATGTACGCAAACTCGCTTCTTTTTTCTTTTTTCGAGAGCAAGTCTATTACCCGGAACTGAATAGGGAAGTAGGCAAGATCGAGAAGCGGTTTGGCAAGTAACAAAAAGAGCATAAACAAGACGACTCCGGTAGCATTGTAGAGGATACCATTAATCAGCGCCGCAATAGTGAATAATAAAAGTCCGGTTCCAAAGACGTAGATCCGTTGGGAAGGCGATGTCTTCCTCCCGATGATATACATCAGAATGGCGGCGAAAATTGCGCCGATCGACTGAGCTGTGCCTAAAGCTCCTTCTTGTCCCAGAAGCAACATAATCAGCATGGCCGGGGCAGTCACCAGAAACCCCTGCACCAAACCCTTTAAACTCGCCAAAACAAGCAGCCTGTTCCAGAGAGGATCGAATTTTAAATAAAAAAACTTTTTGTTTACCGGGTTTATGAACTTTCCCCTGAAGCACATTACAGACGCCAAAATGGTGATTATAAATACAATTCCCGTTACAATCCGGTATGCCAGCTTAGCGTTTCCATCCCTTGCCGATAGCTCAATGAACCAACCTATGCCAACCGGGATTAAGACGGCTATAATGGTATAAAAGAAAGTTTCCAGGCCATAATAGTAGTTTCGATTGTTATTGTCCGTTGTCGACAACGCCAGAAAATCCCTGTTAGCCCAATAGAATCCAAACGACATACCCATCACTATCCCCGCAACTGCAACACCTGTAATATCCAACGTGTTTAGAGACATCATAATTGCCATAGATACCCCGCTGAGTACCATGCCCAGTGAGAACAGGAATTTGATGGGGAACCGGTTCAACAGCCACCCGTTGATCAGAAACGTGATCGGAATCCCCGTATAAATGGTGAGCTGATAAACCACCACCTTAGTAGGATCGTTCGAGTTTCGCATCACGTAGGCCGCCACAAAAATGTCAATAACAGGAAGGACGATGCTGTATATCAGGTTGGTGAGTGTTAATATTTTGAAGTTGTGCGACTGGCTCCTAAAGTGCCCTATTTCCTGTTTCAGTTTATTCAGCATGGTCGTAGGTTAAAAAGGCCAAAATTCCCCCAATTGAAAAGGTAGCGCCACAAACATGCTCATCTGCTGCCCCGTAATAGATGATCAGTTCATCTCCCCGGACAAGATGTCCGTTCGTAAATACTACATGTCCGAAGAACCCGCTGACCTCATACGGTTCTGTGGGCACCATAATGGGCTCGTCTGTGCGCGCGAGAACCACTGAGGGATCTTCTAAATCCATCAGGAAGGCTCCCAGACAGTATCGATGTTCTGCATCTGCGCCATGATAAATTTCCAGCCAGCCCATTTCGGTGCGGATGGGAGAGGCTCCTGCACCTACTCGGGCGCCATCCCACTTGCCAGGCCTCGTCCGCACCAGGCATTGATGTTTTCCCCAATGAATGCCATCAGGTGATTCGGCCAGCCAGATATAATTACCTCCAAGGTCAACGCTGCTGGGCCGGTGTAAAGCATAATACTTTCCGTTGATTTTCTCTTCAAAAATCGCACAGTCTTTATTATGAGGA
Organism: Arcticibacter sp.; assembly: GCF_045629565.1. Lineage (GTDB taxonomy): Bacteria > Bacteroidota > Bacteroidia > Sphingobacteriales > Sphingobacteriaceae > Arcticibacter. Next base: position 91,871 of record NZ_JAZQRL010000042.1, on the reverse strand, counting down.
GGGAGAATGAGACCTTCGTCCCTGAACACCTTCCAGTCGCTCGTTATTCGCAGTCCTACCGCCACTCCGTTTTCCGAAACAGCCGTAAAGGTCAGGAAATACCGGTCATCCATGTAGGTAACCCGGCAGTCTTCTATGCCGAATGCCTGATGTCTTCCCACGCCGGTCAGTAATTTGAAACCTTCCGGTTCATAGAACTCCACTCCATCATCGCTGCAAAGGAGTCTCAGATGAGACAGGGTTGTCAGATAATCGGTGCCTTTATAGCGGATAACTCGGGGATCGTCCTTATTCAGATCCGGATCGTCAGAAGCGATGCCAATCACGTCGATGCCGTCTCCATTCAATACAGGGAAAGTGATCATGCCTTCCTCTTGTGCTGGTCTTTCCGCCACTCGTACAAGAATCCAGGTTTTACCTTCGAAGCTGAACACTCCTGGATTCAGCAGGCAGGTAATCTCCAGCCCGCTTCTGCTGGGCCGCAAGTCCCCCGGAGAGAGAAGTGGGTTCTCTCTAAATCGCTTGGCTATATCAGTCATAAAAATATGCGTTTGTACTGTTTGGAACTTAATATCCCTGATTTTGTGTAATGGTTCCCCCTGATTTATCCACTTCGCCCTGAGGTATAGGATAGAGAACGTTTCTATCCTGGAAATTTTTACCAGCCGCTGTCAGGACCATTTTTGCCAGGTTCCACCTCTTCAAATCGTTAAATCGCTGGTTTTCAAACCCAAGCTCAACGCGTCGTTCCTGGATGAGCCAGTTCTTTATTTCTTCTTTATTGGCAGATGCAGGGTTCCGGTCAGCAAGTGTCCCGGCAGGTACAGGAGTTCCGTCTATGGTGGGACTGGTTCTTGCTCTCTGGCGTATAGAATTGATTATAGCTATGGACTCTGCAAACGCATTGGTTTCCAGATATGCTTCCGCTTTCCAAAGCAGTACATCAGCCAAACGGATATAGATTTTATTGGTTGGAGCATCATCATTGCCCTTATTGGTTCCATCCGTTGAGCCCAAAAGCTTATTGACGTTTTTCGCCGGAACATCCACAGTATACAAAAGACGCGGATCATTGGGTTCAAAGGCTGCAAGGAAGCTTGGAGTGGGGGCAACAAAACCCCAGTCCAACAAAGCACATAAGCCATTGCCATTTCGGGGAAGCCGGCCCGTCTGATGGTCATAAGCGAAGATTACTTCACTTTCAGCAAATTCCTTTGCTACGCTGAAATTATCGAAGTAGTTCGGGTTCAAATTGTAAAAGCCCATCCCCTGAAGCTCCGCCACCAGGCTGATCACATCCGCCCATTTCTGGTTATACAACGCCGACTTAGCCTGTAAAGCAATTACAGCTCCCTTTGATACCCTCCATTTCTCTGTCTCGCTGGCATACTTGCTATTGGTCAGGAGCGGTTTAGCTGCTGCCAGATCAGCATTGATCTGCTCCCATACCTGAGCGGCCGGAACCTTCTTTGCCACCTCGTAAGCCTCATTGAAGCTTTCAAGTGGCTTCAGGATAACAGGGATGTCTCCGAAATTATTCACCAGATCGAAATAATAGAAAGCTCTTAGAAAATAAGCTTCAGCCAGACTACGGTTCTTCAGTGTCTCCTCCATATTCAAAGTAGCCATTACCTCTGTATTGGTCAGATAGCTAATCGCCTGATTGGCTCTTGCGATACCTTCATAGTCAAAGCTCCAGATCCCATTAAAAGCACCGTTGTTTGATGTGAAGCGAAAGCCGGCGATTTCGTCCATCCAGGGTTGGTCGCCGTCCGGATTCCACTTCTTCTGAGCGTCATCAGAAGCCATGTCTTTCAGTACAAAATCCGGACGAATAACTGTTCCCTGGTTCCAGGCCCATTCTCCTATCAGGTTAAGCGTATTAGAAAGCATTTGGTAAGAGCCATCAACGGAAGAGGTAATGGTACCTACCGTTGGTGCTGAACTGATTTGGTCAGGAGTAATCAGACCTATCGGATCCTTGTATAGTTCTTTCTCGCAACTCAGCATGAAAAACAATGCACTGAGAAAAAGGGATTTATATAGTAGTTTCATCTCGGTTAATTTAAAAGTTAACATTCAAGCCAAACAGGAAGGCGCGTGATTGCGGATAGGTTCCCATATCGACGCTGCTGATTGTTTCCGGATCCAGCCCCGTATATTTGGTACTGGTATATAGATTTTGTCCCGAAACGTACAGGCGGACGTTCTGAATTTCAATCTTTTTACCTTTCAGGAAGTTACCTAAGGAATAGCCTATCTCCACATTTTTAATCCGGAAGTAGGAGGCGTCTTCTACAAATATGCTGGAGATTCTGCTGCTTCCATTGTCTGTAAAACTGACCCTTGGAACCGTATTGCTCGTACCTTCGCCGTTCCAGCTGTTCAATGCAGCGGTGGTATAATTGAAGGGACGGGTGTCATAATCCAGGATCTTCTTACCGTCATTATACTTATCCACATCCTCTACTCCCTGCAAAAGGAACGAGATGTCGAAGCCTTTGAAGCTTCCCGAAAAGTTGATACCATAGTTGATCTTCGGAATAGCATTGCCAATGAAGTTTCTGTCACCGTCATCCAGAATTCCGTTTCCGTCCAAATCGCGGAACTTAACGTCGCCTGGTTTTTCTGAGGGACTGTTTGTTCCGAACAGATGTGCTGTGATCTCGGCTGTATTCTGATAAATGCCTTCCATTTCATATCCGTAAAACGCTCCCAAAGGTCGACCTACTGCGGTGCGTGTATACGTGTCGCTGATGTTGGGATAATTAGGGTGCAGTGCCTTTACTTCGTTTTCCAGCGTCGCAAAGTTCCCGTTAATGCTGTATTTGAAGTCGCCTATCGAATTTCTATAGTTAATCCCAACTTCCAGGCCCTTATTGCTCACTTCAGCAGCATTGACATAGGTTGGATTCACATTGCCGACAAAGCCCGGAAGCTGAATAGGCAATAAGATACCACTCGTGTTTTTGGTAAAATAGTCCAGTGTAAAATACAGGCTGTTCTTGGCAAAGCCAATATCCAGACCGATGTTATTCTGCGTGGTGGTTTCCCATTTCAGATCCGGATTCCCATAGCGGTCCAATACATAACGGTCTCCATCTTTTCTAAGCAAGGTCAGATAAGCATAGTTGGGGATTTGCTGGTTTCCAAGCTTGCCTGTACTGGCACGCAGCTTCAGTTCAGATAGCCAGCTGATATCTTTCATGAAAGCCTCTTCCGAAACGGTCCAACCCGCCGAAACAGAGGGGAAGTAACCCCATTGATTGTTTTCACCGAAGCGGGACGACGCATCCGCACGAAGATTGGCTGTCAGCATATATTTGGAGTTGTATACATAGGTAGCTGAACCAAACAGCGAGAACAGCGCATATTCACTCCCGTTACCGCCATTCCACAGGTCAGTACTCGTATTGCCAAAGTCGATATATTGAAAAGTTCCTGATGTATAATCGAAGCGCGCACGCGAGGCAGAGAGTCCGGCAGCATCATTCTTGATAAACTCCGTTCCAACAAGTGCGTTGATTGCATGCTTGTCGAGAGATTTGATATAATTCAGCGTGTTCGTCCAGGTAACGTTCAGCTCCTGAGCACGTTCTTCGTTCAGTGAGTTCGGGCGGTTTTGTCTGCCAAGACCCTTGCCCTGGTCAATCGCCGAACCTCCGTTGTCATCATCGCCGAAGTTCTGCCGGAAGGCTTTATTATGCAGGAAGTTTAAATCGATGCCTACATTGGTACGCAACTTTAGTGAGTTGTCTTTCAGGAAAGCGTATTCACCATAGAAATTGCCAAAGGTTTTGTAATTAATCCGCTTATCGTTGGCATAATACGCCAAGGCTATCGGGTTAGATGTCTTCTCAAAATTTTCGTCCCATGCCCCGCGGTTCTCATCGTTAAGAAAGTAAAATGGCAGATCTGTAAAAGGATCGGTTGCCTTATATGTAGGATCGGAGGGATCCTTGTACACCGGTATCACCGGCGGCCTCAGAAGCGCATGCCGGATAATTCCCGGGGCATCTCCGCTGGAGGAAAGCCAGTCCTGCGTAGAGTGGGAGAGCTGCAGATTTGTCCCGACTTTAAGGCGATCCGTCAGGTTAGCATTCACATTCGCACGGAAGCTGAGGCGCTGATATTTATCATTGTCAAAGACCACTATCCCATTTTGAGCGTAATACCCACCCGAAAGTAAATATTGTACCTTTTCACTGCCGCCGCTTGCAGTGAGCTGTGCATTCTGAGACATGCCCGTCTCAAACAGCTCCCCCAGCCAGTCCGTATCGGCCAGATCAGTCCGTTGTTTAGCAGCGGTATAAGGGTTATTGGCATAACCGGCATTGTTCCATGCCTGCTCCAGCGTGTTCAGATACTGAGACGTATTCATCATGGTAGGCAAATTCCTGACCTGCTGTACACCATTAAAATAGTTGAGTTCTACAGATGATTTGCCAATAGCACCCTGAGCGGTAGTAATCACCACCACTCCATTTGCTGCCCGCGATCCGTAGATCGCGGCTGATGCAGCATCTTTCAAGACTGTCATCGTTCTGATGTCAGCAGGATTCAAGAAGGCGATGTCCTTCGTCGGGTTGCCGTCTACAACATAAAGCGGACTGTTATCACCAATCGTGCCTACCCCACGAATGCGCACATCTATAGGGTCACCCGGAGCACCGGTTCCCTGCGTAACCTGCACACCCGCAACCTGCCCCTGGAGCACCTGAGAAACGTTGGGTACTCTTCGCGTCTCCACGTCACCCATATTGACGGTACTCACAGCGCCTGTAATGGAACCCTTTCGCTGACTGGTATAGCCAACAACAACCACCTCATCCAAATTGGATGTGCTCGTTTTGAGCTGCACATTTATCGTCGCATTCCCCGCATACGAAACGGTTATTGGGTTGAAACCTACCGATGAAAATACAAGCGTTGATGCCGCACTCCCATTTAGTACTATCGAATAGTTTCCGTCGATATCCGTCGGTACGCGATTTTGTGTATTCGCCTGCTGCACCACTACGCCGGGGAGGGGGAGGCCGCTGTCATCAGTAACTTTACCGGTAATCCGGATCTGTGCTGATAGCGTGAAAGAATATAGCAGGAAACATGTTATAAAACCATAAAACAGGTATTTGTATCGTTTCATATAGGTAATAATTGGTTGTATCAAATGTATCAGTGTTCCCTCTTAAAACAGTTCACTATGATATCATTTTAGTGCACAACCGATATATAAACCATACTTTATGTAGTTTCATACTGCTTGGCGCGGTATTCGTTAGGAGCTAACTGATATATCTTTTTAAACTCCCTGAAGAAATAGGACTTGCTGTTAAAACCTGTTCTATAGATGATCTCCGAAACGGTGAATTGGGAAGTTAATAGCATATCGGCGGCATGCTTTAACCTGATCCGCTTGATAAACTCCGCCGGCGTCATTCCTGCTAAAGCTTTCAGCTTTCTGTACAGCTGCATTTTGCTGATGAACATGGCCTTTTCAATAGTCGTCGCGTTCAGCTCGGGGTCATCCAGATGTTTCTCAATTACTTCCAGAATCGACTCCAGGAAAATCTTGTCTGCATCCTCAATATCCGCATACATGAACTGACTGCTGATGTTTTGATCTTTCACCAGATGCTGCATCCGGGTATAGTACTCCAGCAGCTTGCGAACCCTTAAAAGCAGGTAGGTAATATGAAAGGGTTTCGGTATATACGCGTCCGCACCCACTTCATAGCCTTCATTTTTGTTTTCCTCAGTTCCCTTGGCCGAGAGCATGATAAATGGAATCTGCGCAGTAGCAGGCGTGTTTTTAATCTCCCTGCATAAGTCCATGCCATCCATCCCAGGCATCATAACATCAGATATAATCAAGCTGGGGTAACTTCTTTGCAAAAGCTGAAGGGCCTCATTTCCATTACTTGCTTCATAGACGATATACTGTTCCTGCAAAACCTGACGGATGAGATAGCGAAGCTCTATATCGTCTTCCACAATAAGAATACTATGAGACGACTTCTGATGTAGAGCATCGATTACACTATTTTTGTTCTCTTCTTCGCTGTTGGTCAAGGGTGGTTGCTCCTGATACTGTATCAGTGACTGATGTAAAAAGGAAGGTTCAGATGTAGCCACTTCGTTCTCCATTTTGATGTTTGAAGTGGAGCCTACAGGTAAAGAAAGAGAAAAGCCAATTCGCCCATCCTGCAGATCGACCCCGATTTCCGAACCCAACAGACTGGCCAGCTCCGCAGCAAAAGAAAGGCCGATTCCGGTACTTGGCTTGTCGCTCGTAGTCGGTTTGGCGTAGAACCTTTGAAACAAGGTTTTAATCTCGCCGGGGTTCAATGTACAACCTGTGTTGCTTACCGTGATCCGCAGCTTTTGCACTTGCGCATCATAACTCGCATCAAAGTAAACCTGATCTCCCGACCCCGAATGTTTGAAAGCATTAGACAGGAGATTAAAAAGAATCTTTTCCAGCTTGTCTTTATCCACAAAGCCGGCCATCCCATCCTCTATATTGCGGACATAGGGTTTTGCGCTTTTTTCGCTCTCCGGTATAAACAACGCCGAGAGGCTATTCAGCATTTTACTGATGTCGATGTAAACTTCGTTTACCTTCAGATAGCCAGCCTCTGCCTTTCTGAACTCGAGCAGTTGCTGAATAAGGTAAGTAAGCCTTATGGAGTGCTGGTGAACAAGAGATAGAAAATAGCCTTCCTTGTTTTTCCTTATAGCAGATTCACTCGTCCTGATATAATGCTCTATGGATCCCATAATCAGCGTTAACGGCGTTTGTATCTCATGAGCGATATTGGTGAAAAAGTTAAGCCTTTGCTGATGAATGCTCTCATCTTTCAAGCGAAGACGGTTTTCCATCTCCAGCTTATACCGCATCTCGATCTTATTTTTCCTGTAGCGATGAAATGCATAGCCTGCAGAAGCAAGTACCAGAACATAGAGCATAAGTGCAGGATAGCTCAGCCAGAAATAAGGTTTAACCCTGACTTCCATTACTTTGATGGGTGCGGTCCAAACTCCGTCGTCACTCGCCCAGCGTACCAGCAGACTGTATTTTCCGGGAGGGACATTATTGTAAACGATGCTTCCGTTCGCGTCCGAGTAACTCCAGCTTTTATCATTCCCTTCCAGCTTGTAGGTAAATCCATGCTTAACCGGGTCGTTGAAGCGGAGTGGTTTCAGCGTTAACCTGAAAAAGTTCATCTCCCGTTCGGTCTCGTATGTGTAGAAGTCAGCAGACTTCGCTTTTAACACCTGAATTCTGTTTTCATTCGCATTTTTACCGCCAATCTGTACATGCGATACCAGTAGATTGGGAACATCTGAATTGCCTTTGAGTGCCGAAGGAAGGAAGTAGTTAAATCCATAAATGCCGCCGAAAAAGAGCCTGCCGTCATCAGCCTTCCATACCGCCCCATCACTGAATTCGTTGCTTTGCAATCCATCTTTTTCATTATAAGTGATTATAATGCCTGATCCGGGTCGATGTCTGGCTAAACCTTTATTCGTGCTCAGCCAGATCTCTCCGGCGGCAGACTGCTCAATGGCATGTATGGTATTGTTAGGAAGACCGTTCTCCATTGTAAACCTGGTAAACGCTGGTTGTTTCTTCAGCGATTCCGGATAAGGGAGGTAATTCAGTCCAAAACTCGTTCCTATCCATAGTCCTTTCGAGCGATCGCGATACAAGGAAAGTACATCGTTATTGGACAGGCTGTTCGGGTAAGTGAATGCATTGAATGTTTTAAACTGTCCTGTCTTCTTATCCAGTACACTTAAACCGCCATATCGGCAACCGATCCATAAATACCGGTCGTCTGTAGTTGCCAGCGAATAAATGATATCATTGGCAAGCCCCTCCGTTTTATCGGACAGGTATTGGCGGAACTTTTCTACGTAGAGCCCGCCTTCTGCGTCCTTGGCAATCCGAAGATGGATCAAACCACTTCCGCTCGTACCCAGCCATAACGAACTGTCACGGTCCTGAAGAACAGCGTAAACAGAACGGAAACGGGGCAGGGGCGAGGCGCCCCGGATGTCTTTCCAGCGTATAATCTGCCCCTTTTTCGAATCATACACTTGAACACCTTCTCCATCAGTGCCGATATATACCAGAGCTTGAATTCCTTTCTTCAGCACAAACACGGAGTTGTCAGCAGGATCCTGTGAGATAGATATGAATCTGCGGTCGTTTAGATTCAGATCATTGGTTCGTACATCACCTAATTCGAGAATGCCCTTTCCCTTCGTTCCAACCCAGAGCTTACCGCCCACTTCCGTGAACGCCCTGATGGGTTTGCTGATATCGTATAAGCTCCCCTTTACCAGGCCGAAGGTGTTGATCTTCGGGTGAAGCTTTATCAGGCCGTTGCCATCTGTCCCTAGCCAGAGAATGCCATCCGCTGAAGAAGCAAGCGATGTAATTCGCAGGCCGGAGAACTTTTTTATCACCCCGGCCATTCTGCTGTTCTTTCTGAATTTCAGATCATAGACTTCTGCTCCCGCACCTTCTCTCAGAATGATATAGCCTCCCCGAAATGGTGATACAGCCCTAACCCCGGTAAAGTTGCCGGGAATTCTTTTAAATGCCGACTTTCCGAAGCTCCCAAACAGATCTCCTCCTGATTCGAGTATAACGGCTCCATTTGCAAAGAAAAAGTTGCTGATGCCCAGGGAGTGTCTGATGACGCGCCTGATCTTTAAACCTCCGGCGTGTGGCTCAGTAAGCAGTAAATTGCCGTTCCCCTCAAGTACCCATAGCGATCCATCTTCATCCAGCTTCAGTTTTTTGATAAGTCTGCTTTTCGGGAACCCCCAGACATGGGTAAAAGAATTGCTCTCGCTGTCAAACTTCTTCAGGCCACCATCGCGACTGTAAACGTAAACCTGTCCCCGCTTGTCAGCAGCAAGTTCATACTCTCTTTCCGTTATTCGGCGTTTCAGTTTCGTGCCGTAAAAATACTGGTGAATCGCGCCACTGTTCTTTTCAATGCGGGATATACCTCCAATAGTGTTGACCCATATATCGCCTGCGTATCCCTCGGTTACCTCCTGAATGACGTTATTTCCGATACTTCCCGAGTCCTGGTTGGTGTAATTGAACACTTTAAACTCCGTTCCGTCGAACATATTCAGTCCGTCCCAGGTGCCCACCCACAGAAGGTTTTCGCTATCCTGAAATATGGAGTTTATCGCACTGTTTGAAAGTCCGCTACTGTTATCCAGATACTGAAAGACATATTGTTCATCTCCGGGCTCTGCAACAAGGCGTCCAGAGGGCCACAAAGAAGCCAGCAAAGATACTATCCAGAGGTACTTCATAATTGGTCAGAGCGGGACGCACGGTCCCGCTTCTAACGTATAAAGTACGGAAAATATCTATTTGTTGCAGTAAAACCAGAAAATATCTGTTTGGCCTAACTAACTGTAAAGCACTTCGTTCAGCGAAATGATAGCCGGCTCAAAATGCTCCCTTTCGACAAGGAACTGAATGTTTACTTTCCTCAGAGAAAAGCCAGCACTCATGATATTGATTCCCTTTTTGGTAAGTGCATAAGCACTCTTTGCTAACAATCCCGGCTCGTCCATATTCGAACCGAGCAAACAAACCATAGCAGCCTTCTCCACGGTGATCTTTTCAAACTTTGCTTCCAGATCGCTGATGAGCTTTTTATCAAAATCGCGTTCCCAGATAACCAGTGAAATACAGTTGGCACTGGTCGCTTTGAAGGTATAGCTGACATTGTTATCATAGAATATTTGCATGATCTGCAGGTCGCTACCTACATTGCCGACCATGAGCGGATCATAAACATCAATGATCAGCAGCTTATCTGTACCCGTAATCACCTCCACGCGCTTCTGCTCACTGATATACTCTCTGGTGATGAGTGTTCCCGGATGCGAAGGGTCGAACGTGTTTTTCAAACGAAGGTTGATTCCATTGATCTCCAGAGGTTTAGTGGCCTTCGGGTGTATGGCTTCCATGCCCACGTCCGCCAGCTGATCAGCGATATCATAATTGGTATATCCAACCGGCATGCAATTGTCCAGCCCTACAAGTGCCGGATCTGCAGTTGAAAGGTGATACTCCTTGTGGATAATAGCCTCTTGGGGCTTCAGCAGAACCGCAATTTTGCTAAACGTAACTTCCGAGTATCCACGGTCAAACTCGCGCATGATACCCTCTTTACCTTTGGTATACCCGGTTACTATACAGATCGTCTTTTCGAAATCAATATTCTTAAACGCCCGTTTTATACGTTGGTCGATGGTGTAAGCTTTTGGATCATTAAACCCGCTCAAGTCAACGAGTGTAGTGTTAATGCCCATGTTTTGCAGGATATTGGTAAAGTTGAATGCCGAGTGGCTCTCACCAATAGACGCCAGAATTTCTCGCGCCGCCTGGAGTATCCCTGTTTTGCTCACATAGCCGGAAGCAAGAATATTTGCCAGATTGTCCAGCATCGTCTGCGCTTCCAAAACATGCTTTTCGATGAACTGATCTGCTGTTGCGAGGTCTAAGCCCAGCGGCTCATATTGCTTATTTATCGCTTTTAACTTAACAATCAGGTTCTTAATGGGCTTATGAAAATCCTGAAGATTAACAATTTTATGGTAAACTCCCGGTTCCCCGGTTTTCTTGTTTTCCAATAACAAGTTCGTTACCCCCGAAAATGCGGAAACGACAAAGATCCTGTTGTAAAGCTGATCTCCCGTACGCTCAAATAAAATGATATTATTGATGACATCCTGAAGGGCACTCATGGAAGTGCCACCTATTTTTTCTACTGTTAACATGTTTGCGTTTATACCCAATGTTTGTTGCTCATGCCCTTTTACTGAACATGGCTCTAACTATAACCAAACCTACTAAAAAAAAACATAACCGCTTATTGGATATTCTCTTTATAACAGTCGGTGCATCCGCTGATATAGCGAGTTTCTAAACTCAAACTACCGTTTTAAGCCAATCTCTTAACTGACTTTCTTCTTTTGAAATACCAAACGAAAAAACCCGTGACGGGTAGAGATGCACAAATCAGTGAAACCACAAAAGCAAGGATCTTCGTGCTCATTCCACCGATGGATCCTACATGGAGATCATAATTCATGCTGCGAAGTTTTGCGCCACCACTCAATTCATTATGCCCATACTTCAATAATAAGTCTCCGTTATTCCGGTCAAAATAATACCAGGCGAACAGGTGCGTGCGGCTTTTCTTCAGCCTTATCTGAACATCAAGCGGCGCCAGTTTATCGTCCCTGAACCTGAGAGAAAATTGGTCTGCGTCTCTATGGTCTGCTAGTAATTTTGTCATGGTCCGGTCCAATATTCCCGCATTGTAGACTTCAGCGGGAGTGGATTCCGGTATTACCTGCTTATCTGCTTTTTTGCCGCCATCAGCCATATATTGGATAGATTCATCAACCCAGTCAAACGAATAAACAAGTCCTGTTACGGCTATAATAAGAGCAGGTAATAAACTATAGAATCCCAATACATTATGCAGGTCATAGTTAAAACGCTTAACCTTTGCGTTCTTTTTAAAGGTTAACCCCTTTCTAACTGTTCGCACTTTCCACTTTCTTGGCCACCAGAGAACCAGGCCGCTGACAAGGAGTACAAAAAAGATTAAGGTCGAATACCCCACCAGAGGTTTTCCGATATGCGGCCCGAGAAGGAGGTTCATGTGGGTGCTTAGCACAAGCTGAAAGAAGTCATTTTTAGAATCCTCGATGTGAATAACCTTACCGGTGTACGGGTTTACGTATACACGAAAGTAATAGGAGTAGTAGTTCCAGTGACCAACAGCCTTATTATTCGTCTGGGACGCACGGAATATCCAGGACCGGTCCACACCTGGGAAAATCTCAGATCTTGTAATTTCATAGTCAGAGCCAAGGGCATTACGTGCATTGTCCAATAAAAGGCTAAAGGGCTGCCGGTGCCGATTTTCAGGAACCTCTATGTAAAGTCTGTCTCTATGGAAGATGTCCTTTAGCTCGTCGGTGAAAACGTATACGCAGCCTGATAGGCTGACAATTAGAACCACCATGCCCGACAATAGCCCCAGCCATTTGTGTATTTCAAAGAAGGCCTTCCTGATCATGGGGCTTAGAAGCTATAAGCAAGGTTGATATTCGCCTTCGCTCCATTTCCACGCACATATTCTGCATCGATTGCCCTGTATTGGCTTACAACAGGATAGTAAGAGGTGTTTAACAGATTTTCAATACCAAGCCCTACCGATATCTTAGGGGTAAAACGATAATTCGCTGAAAGGTTTATCAAATTAACCGGCTCAACAACACCCTCGCTGTTCGCATAAGTTCCGTTACTCCTCGGTTCGAATCTGTCTCTTTTGCCTGTATGAACCCAAAATAGTTTCACATCAAGCAGGTTAGAGGGGCGATAAGAAACATAACCGGTTGCTTTTGGTGGAGCTATACGGATACCATTCATATAAACCTTTGTTCCGTCTTCTTGCTCAGCTTTACCTTCCACAAAGGAATAGCTGCCCCCAACGGTCCATTCGGGATGTACAAAAGCGTCGGCCGTAATTTCATATCCATGGATACGTTCCGGTTCTCTTTGAGGCGTTAAATAGCCCCCAATATCGACCAGGTTAGCGCCAAGTTTTGACGTGCTGATATAATACGCCGCGGTGATGTTCAGGAAGCCCAGGCTGCTGCTGAAACCGGCCTCATAATTATTTGTAATGATCGGATCGGTTTCGATCGCTTCCAAAGTGCTCTGTGTGGCGCGTCTGAGAATTCTTCCCAGTTCGTTGATCGCAAAGCCCTGGGAGAAACTAATGAAAGGATTAAAAAGATCGTAGCGATTATAGCGGACGCCTGCGTTAAAAGTAGTTGAGCTGTACGGAATCTCACCACCTGTAACGGCGATGCTGCCTTCACCATTGGGGCCAGATGCGATAGTGTTGAAGTCTTTAACTTTGACATTCGCATTTTCATATCGAATTCCGGCCTTAACCACAACATAGTCCGAAAGGTCCATCTTTACCTGCGCATAGGGCGCGAGATTGACCATGTTCATATCCGGAATATATACTCTACCATCTGTTAACACCTGATTGGTGCGGTCGTTTAACAGGTCGATACCATAAGTGACTTCTCCGTTTATGCTATTCGAAATGCTCACCGGCGTGTTCAGCGTGAGCCTGAACCCCTTTTTAAAGGACTGAATCTTAGTCTGGCCCGGCCCATACCAGCTGGTGCTATTCTCCACATAACGGTTCATCGAGATGAACTCATTATAATAGGCTGTAGCATCCAGTGAGGTTTTTAAGGGTAGCGAATCAAGGCGGTAGTTCAGATAAGCATTGTGATTATATGGTGTTCCGGCATCTTCTCCCGGATCGTCGCCTTTAATACCGACCGAAGGACGCTCCCTGTATTTTCCGGGCACATTGATGTAATCACTGTGCTGAACGCTTCTGAATAAATTGTATGAGGCGGTTAATTGACTTTTGCTGTTTGGCTTATAACCTAACTTGACGTAGGTGTTATACAAGGAATTTTCTCCAAGACCGTCAGCCTGCGCATTGACCTCTCCGCGGGCGTCTTTTAAAACACCGGTATAGTTGTATGTTCCGCTCACTACGTAAGAGAACTTGTCCAAAGTACCGGCGAACATCTGAGATAAACGATAACCAACGGTATTGGCGGTATGTGCGAGGTTTCCGTTAGCCCCTATATTGGTCGTTCCGCCGAATCGCTTATCAGACTGCGCACTCTTCGTAATAAAGTTGATGATTCCACCTCCCGATCCATTTCCGTATATGGAAGTAGCTCCTTTAATAACTTCCACCCTTTCTATCACTGCAGGATCCAGTGTACGAATATCTCTGGCTCCATTCATAAGGGGCGTAGACTGCGGAATTCCATCGATCAATACAAGTACCTGTCTTCCGCGCAATGTTTGCCCTGAATTGGTTGCTTTGTTAGTCGATGTAGCCAATCCGGGAATGGTATTACCAAGAACTGCAGCCACTGAAGGGTTCACATTTATTTGTTCTCTTACATCTTTTACTGTCAGAATGCTGACAGAGGAAGGTACTTCATTTATGCTTTCAGGCTTTCGTCCCGCTGTGATGATAACCTCATTTAGTTTATTGCTTGCCTCCAGACGGATCTCCACATTTAAAACGCTATCGCCGGATACCTCAAAATTTTCTCTATAAGTCTTATACCCGATGAAGCTCGCTGTTATCTGATGCAAGCCCCTTGTCAGATTCTTGAATAGGAATTTTCCCTGAGCGTCTGTTTGCTGACTTGCCTTACCGTCAATCGTAACCGTCACATAGGTCATACGCTGACCTTCTGTATCTGTCACCGTTCCTGAAACTGTTGCGTTTCTACCTGCAATTTGTGCCAGAGCATGATGCGGGTTGAATAAAAAAGCGGTAAGAATGAAAACAAAGAAGTTTATATAGAAGCTTTCAAAATGAGAAGAATACCAATGAGAGCAAGAAAGATTTTTCGACATGATTATATTGCCTGACTTGTTGTTTCAAGGCAAATATAAATTATTTAGACTAATTACAAATAATTAGCCCGTCTTTCCCCGACTTATTCAAAGTGATTCGCTGGTTCTTTGGCTCCTTGTTACCCTTTTTCTTCCCATGAAAAAGTATATGATGCCTGCAAGCCAATGGAAGAAGAGAAAAGCCGTGGTCCACATGATCTTTTCAACCTGCGTGACATGTTTGGATTTATAGATTTCCATTAGTGCCATCACCATGAAAGATAGGACGGTAATCAATACGAGTACGATCAACTCCATACTAAAGTTCATGGAGGGATACATAATTTTTAGTGCCGCAAGGGCAAATTGGATCGAGTATCCAAAGTAAAATACGGCTTTGACAACGTTGCTAGGGGGCATAATCTTAATATACAGGAGTGGTTTTGAAAAAATCAAAGAAAACTACATCGGACATAGTAAACATCATTATAAAGGCAAACAGGTAACTAATCAATATGATTATCAACAGGATTCCCATATAGGCGTAGTGGAGTTTCAGATATCTCAAGGCGATAGCCAATGACTCTCCGCTGAAAGTATCTAAAGCACGCTTCGAATAATATGAAAACCTGCTGAGGAAATAGATCGGAAAAAAGTAGACAGCTCCAAGTAAGATCATCGGAAAGATTGCCATAATCTGGAAGCGAATCCCACCATAAAAGAACTGTGAAAGCATAAACACAGAAAAGAGTGCCATAGCCGTTAAAAACACAAATCCGACTATTGACAAAAACTTCGCCCATTTACGAGCCACGTCTAATTGTCTAAAACACAAATCATCAAAAATAATGAGGTTCGGAGATTCCTTTGGAGTTAGATTTTCCATATAAAAAGTCAGGTTTATGCATTAAAGGTAATAAACCTTTCCAGCTTTAAATCAATCCGTTACAATATTTATCCCAGTATTCAAGCAAAAGCTTTTTTCCTTCAGCAGTAAAGTTCTTCCCTTTGGCAGGGGTGGGCGTAAATTCTCCAAAAACCGGCCCTTTGTCTGTCGCGAAGAAATCGATACGTACAAATATTCCGTACACCTTACTGAGAGTTTTCGCTTGTTTCAGCATCTCCTGAAAACATGCAGGTTGATCAGGCTCCTTTTTACCGGGGTACAGATAATGAAGCTTTTTCAATTTGTTCCAATGTTCATCATAGAAATGGCTATATCCAACTTGCGGACTAACGCGATCTATTACCACTATCGCTGCTACCTCTCCATTAAAACACAAAAATTTAAAATCATTTGGGACGGCATATCCGCCGTCTTCAGTTCGGACAAACTCCTCAAACAGAAATTCCAGATCAGGTCGATTCGTTAGATCCTGCTTGAGGTTGTGTTTTATCATCTCCGGTGTATATCTTTTCTGATCGAATAAATTCAAGCCGTTATCCAGCACATATACTCCTTTGGAACATTTTCCGATCGTAGGTCTGATCACGTATTGATCAGGAAGAGATGCGAAGTCGATGTCGTCAATGTGCCTTCCTTTCCAATACAGATCGGGCACCCGACAGCCGTTGAGCTTGGCAAATTCCCTTGCATTGTACTTGTTACTTAGTTTCCTTTGCCAATGAGGCCCCTCCATCCACTGTTCCAACGGTAAGCCCGCGTCCATTTTGGAGTTTCTGACGTTCTCTGCCTCCGGGTCTGTCCAGAAGATTCGATGTCTTCTTCTGATCCGTGCTGGAAATTCCCCGGAATTCCTCAAAAAATTTAAAATAGGGTTATACATAGATGATGCCGGAAATATTGCTTTAACTTGCAGAAAGATAGGATAATAATATCAGCAGAGTCACTATGTTCGCGTTTTGATGCTATGTTGTAAATGTTTTCACATTTTTAAACCATTCAATTCATAAGCTTCAGCCTGAGGATGTTCATATCGTTGGTAATGTACAGGGTCTTCTCGTCACCTGAGAAAGTGCAGTTGGAGGCCGGAGCTGAGAGCCCGCTCAGTTTGCCTATTAGCTTACCAGTTCTGTTAAAGATCCAGATTCCTCCCGGAGCGCTCGAAAACACATACCCATCTTTATTGATCTTGAGCCCGTCAGGTGCGCCCTTCAGGCCTTTACCCTGTCCTTTCGCGCTATAAAAGATTTTGCCGTTGGTCAGGCCGTCCTCAGTCACATCGTAAATATACCAGTTCGGATTTGCCCCATCTGAATTAGTCACCAGCAACTGTTTTCCGCCGGGGAAGAAAGCAATACCGTTTGGCCGGCTAAGTGAGTCAATGAGCAGCACGACCTCGCCATTCTTCTTCACTTTGTAAACTCCCTGAACCGTCATTTCTTTCAGAGGGTCATTTTGCTGACGCTCCAGGCCATATGGAGGATCTGTAAAGTAAAGCTCGCCTGTAGGGGAATACGCAGCGTCGTTCGGACTATCAAATTTACGTCCGTCGTAACTGCCAGCGAGTGTAATGAATTTTGACTTTGGAGCGTCTAAAGGGGCATCCATCCTCGCCATCCGCCTGTCGCCGCACATGCAAAGTACCAGGTTGCCATCAGGATCCAACAGCAGTCCATTAGAACCCATTTCGCCCTTTCTCGGTACACTGCCGGTATATCCGGAAGGATTCAGGTATACTTCTTTACCTCGATCTTCGGTCCATTTCCAAACGGTATCCCGGGGGACGTCCGACCACAGAAGCATGTTGTGCTGTTCGACCCAAAGTGGTCCTTCACTCCAATCCATTCCTTCAGCAATTATTTCAGCTTTTGCGTCTTGCATGACAACCTTATCCAGTTCAGGGTCCAGACGCTCAATGTGCCCAATCCGCTTAGGGGAAGGCTGCATCATTCCCAATGAAATTCCAGCAAAGAGAAGCACCATAAGTTTCTTTATCATCTTAATTTTACTTTTTGTCCGCTGCGCATTGCCTGGTAGATAGCTTGCAGATAGGCGACATCCCGTCTTCCCATTTCTCCCGGAAGACGAACAGGACGTTTCTCAATCAGTGAAAGTGCAAAGTCGTCCATTTGACGAGCCTGTTGATTGACGGCCGGAAAGCTGAAGTTCCCGTCGGGGCCTTTTCCGCGAATACCATTATAATTGAAGGCAGGCGATAGTTCATAAACTCCCCGTTCAGCCTCAACCCGAAGCATGTTGCGACTATCTGCATAACTGGTAAATCCCTGCGCTTTAATTCCTCCCGGCATCTCAAATTGCCAGGTTAGCGATTGCTCCACAGTAGCAAACCTCTCCAGATCTGTTTTTTGTCCTTCCTTCGCCGTCACAGCGATTGGCGTTTCACCGGTAACATAACAGAAGGCCTGCACACAATAGATTCCAAGGTCCATTAGCGGGCCGCCACCGGCCATAGCCTTATCAAGCCGCCACATGCCCTTATGTGCATTAAATGCGAAACCTGCCGACATGCTCCTTATATTGCCATGGGCCTTTTGCTGGCCAAGCCTCATCATTTCCAGATGATAAGGGTCATAATGCAAACGGTAACCTACACCCAGCTTACGGTCTGCTTTTTTACAAGCCGCAATCATTTTATCACATTCGTCAACGGTGATGGCCATAGGCTTTTCGCAAATAACATGCTTTCCGGCTTCCGCTGCTCTGATCACATATTCGGCGTGCATCGCATTCGGAAGAACAACATATACGATGTCGATATCCGGATTGTTTTTAATCTGATCAAAGCTTTTATAATCGTAAATGTTTGATTCAGGAATTCCATATTGTCTTTTCCATTTTTCTCCCTTTTCAGGCGTTCCAGTCACAATTCCTGCCAGAAAACAATGGGATGTCTCTGACAGAGCCGGTGCAAGCTGGCCTCCGGCGTAGCTGCCCAGGCCTACCAGGGCGATGCCAAGCTTACCTGATGCTTTCTCCTTCTTTATACGTTGTATGCTGGAGTCCTCATCATCACTCGCAAAACCCGAGAAAAGAGAGAGGCCCGAGAGACTTAAAGAAGCAATACCCAGATCATGAATGAATTTTCTTCTGGAGTTAAGCTGGAGTAAACTTTCCATTCGTTTTATATTTTGGTTAGAATTAAACAAAAGTCAACCGAACTTACGAGAAGATAGAGCACCTATGTTCAGAGCTATAGCAAATATGTCAAAATCCTCAGGAGTCGCTGACTTCTTTTACTTTTCTATTACCTTCATTTCCCCTTACTTGTTTACCGTTCTTCCAAGATTTGTTAGTTTTGCCATTTAACACACAACATTCATGAACTATTGGTTAGTAAAAAGCGAACCTTTCAAATATAGCTGGGATAAATTCAATCAGGATGGCCGCACCTTCTGGGACGGCGTACGCAACTATCAGGCACGTAACAACCTGAAAGCCATGAAAGAAGGCGATCTGGTGCTTTTTTACCATAGCAACGAAGGGAAGGAAGTGGTTGGGATAGCTGAAGTAGTCAGGGAATTCTATCAGGACCCAACAACCGAAGATCCCAACTGGGTGGTAGTAGACCTTTCACCGGTAGAGACATTAAAAAACACCGTTACCCTGGAGCAGATTAAAAAAGATCCGCGCCTGGAGAACATCGGCCTTGTTAAGCAGGGACGACTATCTGTAATGGGTATGAAGCAGGAAGAGTTCGACCGTATCCTCGAATTGGCGAACGAGGGCTAGGCGAAACCTTTACCGAAGAGCGGTGCAATATCCTGAGCCTGACTGAAACGTTGCAAAGGCCGAGCCTTTACATTTCAGGGAAGAACAGGGCCTTCAACTGTGTGGCATTCTCCGGTTTCATCTTATTTGCAAGTATCAAACGAAGCTCCCTCCGGGATAACGCAGTCTCATACAATAGCTTTTCTTCATCTGTTTCGGGAATAAGCTCAGGAACAGGAACAGGATTGCCATGCTCGTCTAGCGCGACGAACGTGTAGTAGGCCTCGTTACTCTTGATCCTGCTGTTCGGCTGAATGTTTTCTGAAAATACCTCCAGTCTGATCTCCATGGACGTACTGAAAGCACGGGTAACCTTCGCATGAATTGTGATCACATCCCCAAGCTTAACCGGATGTTTGAAAGACACGTTATCTACAGAAGCGGTCACTACGATATGA
Source organism: Arcticibacter sp. (assembly GCF_045629565.1). GTDB lineage: Bacteria > Bacteroidota > Bacteroidia > Sphingobacteriales > Sphingobacteriaceae > Arcticibacter. The sequence continues at coordinate 72,265 of NZ_JAZQRL010000042.1, read as the reverse complement.
TTGGAATGCTTTTGAGCCGAGATCGCCGCAGCGATATCCATTAGATGAAGTAAACGCCCTCCCATCAGGTTATGCAAAGGGTTAGTGTCATTCGGAAAAACAAGCTCATTCATGATGGTAAAAGAATAGCTTGCGGGCTTGGAGGTAACTGTCATATAGTATGTAATTAATTGTTGAATTCATGAAATCCCATCAGTTGATCCCATCTGGATCCCGGACGGCGGTAATAGAAGAATGCCTGATACTTGTTTTTTGTTTCAAAGAATGAGCCTTCGAATAGGGTATGGTTCACACCATGAGGCGTATTTGCGTCTGCCCAAACATATTGATAGTCGTATAATCCCTGTTTCAAATAAATGGAACCGTAAAAGCGCGACTGCCCGGGATCATAGATCAACTTGTTCTCGTCACTAAGCCGGTAGTCGTTGAACTTGCCAACAACGTAAACTTCGCCTGCTCCCGGTGGCCGGGCCGCTTTGAACGTGAACGTTATATAAGCATAATCCGCATCTGTGGCCGGATCTTGTCCATCCTGATTCCTGATAAAGAAGTCTCCGTTTTCATCAAATGAGTAAGAATAATTGGATGAAGAATAAGGCTGGTCAGGCAATAGCTGAACGGTATTAACCGAATCTTTATATATCTGCTCCACCCGTTCACTTTGCAAACGAAGCGTCCGGAAGTCAAATTTTCTAAACTCATTGAAGCCATTGAACTCCAGTGTACGAAGGTCGTTAAAAACAAGTTGTCCTGGTCTGATCTGATTCGGACGATCGACCGTCTGCTCGGCATCCGGGCGGCCGTTTTGTCTAACCACTAACTTCACATCCGTGTAAGGGTTCTGAACAGTAAGTTGCGGATGCTCAATGGTAATATTAATCTTCTGGCTACTTTTCCTCTTAGATATCTGTGTGGGGGCAACTATTTCAGGCCGGATGATGACCAACGGATTCAAAACATAGAATCTACGCGTCAGGATAATCCTCTCCGGATAGCCATCTTCGTATACTTTCAGCACATAATTTCCGTCAATCTTAGGCCTGATAATCTGGTTAGGCAGGGATAAGCTGTAATGCGTGTATCCTTGCATGGTGTTCATCGATATCGTATAGTCGTTTATCCGGTCTTCAGCGAATCCCTCCAGATAGTCGATAGGAGAGAGCCCACTGCTTTTCCAGTTCATGTCACAGTGCTCTATCGTGTATGTGTAAGAACGGCCTCCCTGTCTCAGATCGTCGAACCGCAATAACAGCTCTTCCGAAGAGTTTAATGTGATCAATGGCAGCGACTGTTCTTTAGCAGTGTTGTAGAACTCAACCGAACGGATGGCCGAATGGTAAACGCGGTCCATAAATACAATCTCTTGCGCCCGTGCTGGAAAACCCAGGTAAAATAAAACAGCCAGGACCATCGCAAAACGCGTGGCTCCTGGCTGCTTGTCGTATATTTTTGGAAACTTATTCAAGCTCCATGATTTGCTCGGCCAGACTTTCCCAATCCGCCTGATAAGCCTGAAGTTCTGTCTTAACCGATTGATAGTGCTGATTTGCCGCCTCCAGCTTTTTCTGGTCCTGATAAGTATCTTCCTGCCCAAGAACCAATTCAGCTTGCGCCAGCTGTTTTTCCAACTCAGCTACTTTGTCTTCGACTTGTTGAAGCGTCTGGTTAAGCTTCTTGATCTGTTTGCCTTTATCTTCGGTCGGAGATGCTTTTTTAACGGGCTTCTCTTCCTTTTTAGGGGCAGCCGGCTGAGGCTTGGCTACCACAACCGGACGCTTAGACTGCCATTCTTCGTACTCAGCATAAGTGCCTGGGTACTCCTTAATCTGATGGTCTTCGATAAACCAGATCTTGTTTGCTACGTTATCCAGCAAATATCTGTCGTGGGATACCACGATAAATGTACCTTCAAACTGATTCAGGGCCTGGATCAGAATATTCACCGAGGCCATGTCAAGGTGGTTGGTCGGCTCATCAAGGATCAGGAAGTTCGCATCAGCAGTAAGTGCCTTCGCAAGGGCCACACGGGATTTTTCGCCTCCGGAAAGTACCTTTATCTTTTTGAATACATCGTCTCCTGTGAACAGGAAGCTTCCCAGGATCGACCGCAGCTCCGTATCAGTATGCTTAGGCGCAAAGGCCTGCAACTCTTCCAAAATCGCATTTTCCAGGTGCAAGGACTCCAATTGATGCTGAGCAAAAAATGTTTGAGTAACATTATGACCCGTGATGCTCTCGCCTTCAAAATCCTCCACACCGGCGATGATCCGCAGTAACGTAGATTTACCTCTGCCGTTCGCTCCGATCAGCGCAATCTTATCGCCCTTCTCAATTACAGCATTTGCATGCTCCAGAATAACATTGGAAGGGTAGGCTTTGCTGACATCCTCGATGCGGACCACATGGCGTCCAGACTGCTTGCTGAATTTAAAAGAGAAGTTAACGCTTGGGTTTTCATCGTCCACATCTTCGATGCGCTCCATCTTATCGAGCATCTTGATCCTTGATTGAGCAAGCTTTGCCTTGCTGGCCTTCGCACGGAAGCGATTGATCAACTGTTCTTCCTGCTTAATCTTCTGCTGTTGATTCTTGTACTCGTTCTTCTGAATTTCACCGCGTAACGCTTTTTCCTCCAGATAGAAACTATAGTTTCCGGCATAAGGAGTCAGCTTTCCTTTGCGGGACTCTACGATACGATTGACCACCTTATCAAGGAACCACCTGTCATGCGATACAATAACGATCGCACCTTCAAATGCCAGTAAATAAGTTTCAAGCCATTTGATGGAAGGAAGGTCAAGGTGGTTGGTAGGCTCATCGAGTAATAAGATGTCAGGTGCTTGTAAGAGGATCTTCGCAAGCATAACACGCATACGCCATCCTCCGGAAAATTCGCCAAGCTGGCGCTTCTGGTCTTCCTCGCTGAAACCAAGTCCGGCCAGAATCTCATGCGCCTTGAACTCGATATTATATCCGTCAAGCGCATCAAACTCATGCTGCTTGTCGCTCAACTTATGTAAGATTTCTTCTGAATAATCTGTCTCCAGCTTTTTCAAAAGCTCCTCGATTTCTGTATGTAACTGATTCTGCCGTGAAAAGGCTTCCATAGCGACGTGCAGAATGCTTTTATCTGATTGATAGGAAAGTAAGTCCTGATTTAAGTACCCGATCTTGATGTCCTTGGACATTGAAATGGTACCACTTGTCGGCTTAGCATCGCCAACTATTAACTTGAGTAAGGTTGTTTTCCCTGTACCATTAGCACCGATCAAACCGGTTTTGTCACCTGGTTTGATGTGCCAGTTCGCTTCATCATATAACGCCCTCGAGCCGATCTCGAAGGTAAGGTTGTTTATTGCAATCACTTTGCAAAATTACAAAATTGATTCTATCTGAGGAACTTGATTAACGCGATTGTTTATTTCCGGCCAGATATTGACAAAAAAACTAATATTCTCCTTAAAATTCCGACTGTTTTCATTTGATTAGGAAGAGCCTTAAGCCGCTTTTTAATCTTTTGATAAACACTTTCGCCAAAAACTTTATTTATTGAACCACCTTACAAGGCGGTCGAGGTGGAGGATCTGAAATAGTACGACTTCAACGATGTTATGTGAACGATGTTTCATTTAAGTAAACTACATGTTATATTACTCTAAACTAAAATGCCTCATCTTTATTGTCAGTCGGTGTAACTTTTGATTTGTTAAGGCTCTTAAGGTAGATAAAACCCAGGCTTCCAGCGAGTACAGATGCGATCAGGATAGAGAATTTAGCTTCAGATTGTAAGAAAACATCGTCAAAAGACAAAAGCGAAATAAAAATAGACATAGTGAACCCTATCCCTCCGAGAAGTCCAACGCCCACAATGTGCTTCCATTGTGCGCCCGAAGGAAGTCCCGACCATTTCAATTTTACCGATAGCCATGAAAAAGCAAAGATGCCCAATGTCTTGCCAACAATCAATCCAAAAATGATACCCATTCCCAACGAGCTCGCCAGACCTTGAATCATTCCGCTTTCAAAGCGAATAAGCGTGTTGGCCAAAGCAAAGATGGGCATGATAAGGAAGTTCACTGGTTTGGTAAGGCTATGTTCCAGCTTTTCCAACGGCGACTCCTGGTCGCTCACATTTGTAGGGATGGTAAAGGCGAGCAGGACGCCTGCAATAGTCGCATGAATCCCCGAATGGTGAACAAAGTACCACAGAAAAATGCCCGGAATCAGATAAAAAATCAGGTTCTTAACACCAAATTTATTGAAAGCGACCAGGAGCGCCATAATGCCGGCGGAGTAAAGCAACTGATCAGTATGGAGCTCGTTGGTGTAAAATATCGCAATAACGATAATGGCACCAAGGTCATCGACAATTGCCAATGCCGCCAGAAAAATCTTAAGAGAGGAGGGGACTTTGTCGCCTAACATCGATATGATCGCCAACGCGAAGGCGATGTCTGTAGCCATGGGTATTCCCCAACCGCCGGCCGTTGCGGTGCCTTGATTAAACATGGCATAAATCACCGCAGGAACAAGCATTCCACCTATAGCCGCGAAGACGGGCATGGCAGCCTGCTTAATAGAAGATAACTCGCCCTCTACAATTTCTCTTTTAATTTCCAATCCCACCAGGAGGAAAAAGATTGCCATCAGGCCGTCATTTACCCATATTTCGGTTGAATACCTCAGGTTGAAGCTTCCTAAAACAAAGCCAAACTGGTGATGGAGCAAGCTCGCAAAAGATTCATGCAGCGGACTGTTTGCGATACTTAATGATATCACAACAGAGACTAGAAGAAGTATACCACCGATTTGTCCTGATCTGAGGAAGTCTTTAAAAGCTTTGAGGTTGATTTTGCGAGTCATGCTGCGAAAATACAAAATACCGCACTATATTAAAGTGCATCCCAAGGACTTGGTCGCTATATGTAATCTTCCAGCTTACCCTTGCCCTCTCTTAGCACAGTAAACTCACCGGTAGTACAGTCTACAACCGTTGATGCTATATTGCCTCCGTATCCTCCATCGATCACGATATCCACCTGGTTTTCAAATTTTTCGTGGATAAGTTCCGGGTCTGTAGAATACTCGAGAATATCATCATCGTCCCGTATGGAGGTGGATAATATAGGATTGCCAAGCTGTTTCACAATTTCCATTGCTATGGAATTATCCGGAACACGGATACCCACCGTCTTTTTCTTGGAGCTGAGTAACTTCGGAACATTGTTGGATGCATTGAAAATAAAGGTGAAAGGGCCCGGAAGCGCCTTCTTGATCAATCGGAATACCGATGTATCTATCGGTTTAACATACTCTGAAATGTTGTGCAGATCGTGACAAATGAATGAAAAATTAGCCTTTTCCGGCTTTATCCCTCGTATCTGGCAGATCTTCTCGATGGCCTTATGATTGGTGATATCACAGCCCAGTCCGTAAATGGTGTCGGTTGGGTAGATCACTATTCCGCCGCCTCTCAATACATCAACCACTTGTTGAATCGCCCTGGGATTAGGGTTTTCAGGATAAATACGTATCAGCATAACTTCAATTCTATTAAAAAAGCCTGAATGATATAACCCAGGCCTTTTGAAAATGTTGTCAGATATTAAAATTCAGCATTATTCGGCGTACGCGGGAAGGCAATAACATCCCTGATATTGGTCATCCCTGTTACGAACAATACCAAACGCTCAAAGCCTAACCCGAAGCCGGCATGTGGCGCTGAGCCAAATCTTCTGGTATCCAGGAACCACGACATCTCTTCAACCGGAATGTGCATATCATGCATGCGTTTTTCCAGTTTCTCCAGACGCTCCTCCCGTTGAGAGCCACCCACGATCTCGCCTATTCCAGGGAAGAGAATGTCCATGGCGGCCACTGTGTTTCTGCCCAGCTCATCAGGTTCGTTCTGGCGCATATAGAACGACTTGATATCAGCCGGGTAGTCTGTTAGGATTACCGGTTTTTTAAAGTGCTTCTCTACGAGGTAGCGCTCATGTTCTGATTGCAGGTCAGCTCCCCACTCGTCTATCAGATACTTAAATTGTTTCTTCTGATTCGGCTTGGAGCTTTTCAGGATTTGAATCGCTTCGGTATAAGTGATGCGCTCAAAATCGTTTTCCAAACAGAACTGCAATTTGGAGAGCAAATCCATATCAGAACGCTCTGCCTGCGGTTTCTGCTTTTCTTCTTCCAGCAGACGGCCTTTCAGGAACTCCAGTTCCTCACCGCAATGGTCAAGCGCATACCGGATAACGTATTTTAACAGCTCTTCGGCCAGGTCCATGTTGTCATGGATATCGAAGAACGCCATTTCCGGTTCGATCATCCAGAACTCAGCCAAATGGCGTGTTGTATTGGAATTTTCTGCACGAAATGTAGGGCCGAAAGTGTAGATCTCGCCGAAAGCCATCGCTGCAAGCTCACCTTCAAGCTGTCCGGATACAGTCAGGTTAGTAGACTTTCCGAAGAAGTCTTCTTTATAATTTACCGTACCGTCTTCATTTCGGGGTACGTTATCAAAATCAATAGTAGAAACCCTGAACATCTCGCCGGCACCTTCAGCATCGGATCCCGTGATAATAGGGGTATGCATGTAAACGAAGCCCTTTTCGTTGAAGAATTGGTGAACAGCAAATGCAAGGGCATGTCTTACCTTGAAAATAGCGTTGAACGTGGTGGTACGAAAGCGCAGGTGTGCGATTTCCCGTAAAAATTCCAGGCTATGTTTCTTGGGTTGTAATGGATATTTTTCAGGATCACTGTCGCCCAGGATCTCCAGATTTTTAACTTTTAATTCTACGCGCTGACCCTTACCTAAAGATTCTACAAGATCTCCCGTTACCGAAATAGCGGCACCAGTAGTAATTCGTTTCAATATGGCCTCATCCGTATTCGTGAAGTCTACAACAGCCTGTAAATTATTGATCGACGATCCGTCATTGATAGCAATGAACTGATTGTTTCTGAACGTTCTTACCCAGCCTTGAACATTAATCTCCTGCCCAAAGTCAGTCGTATTTAAGAGGTCTTTGATTTTTGTGCGCTTCATATAGATGCAAATCTATAAAAAGAAACAAAATCAATACGTTATTTCTTTGTGAAACAGCGCTAAAGTTCAGGCCGGAAATAATAGACCAGTTATTTTCCGATCTTGACTATTTCATCGACCTTCAGAATCACTGTGTAGCCGGCGTTATTGACCTTTATGCCGCTTATATATGGTCTTGGACAGACCTCATCTGTATTAGCGATTGAGTAAGTCATTCCGTAATACCATCTCCCAATCATAGTCTGTATGCTGGCGTATATCCAGCGCCTTGCACCCCACATGAGTCCGACTTACAGGGTCAAAAGTCGGACTCATGTGGGGTTGAACATTGCTGCTATAGCGACTGATATAGACGATGATTGATGCAAGTTGTCTGGATGTCAGTAGTCAGGAATCATACGTCTTTTTAGAAATGCTATGAAATTTTGCCTGCACGATGCCCATCTGCAGGATATGGTTGTTGCAACCGATGATCGGTAAAAACCAGTTTTTTAAGATACTATGATGCAAAGCTGAAGCCAATTTAGCAGATAAATTAGCCAATAGGGTAAGCGGTTTTGCCTCTGAATTATTTCTTATTTGCACAAGCTTACCGAGACAAAAAATTATAAACCCTTTACTAGAAAATGATGAAATCAAAATCCATCCTTTTACCGAACCTGCCTGAAATGCGAATAATAGATCCATCTAATCCTTTAAGGAATGTTTAAGAAAGCCGTACTCCTCCTCTTAATTGTTGCACTTGCAAGCTCCTCACTCTACGCTCAATCCAATTTGTCCAAGGAAGAACGTATGAAATGGTGGAGAGAAGCCCGTTTTGGTATGTTCATTCATTTTGGCGTTTATGCGCAGATGGCAGGGGAGTACCGCGGGTACCAGCAGGCCAAAGGCGGCGCAGAATGGATCATGAACAGGATGAAAGTTCCGGTGGAGGAGTATAGGTCAATAGCGCGGCAGTTCAATCCTGTCAAGTTCGATGCGGATGAGTGGGTTAAAGCGGCTAAAGATGCGGGTATGAAGTACATTGTCATCACGGCTAAGCATCATGATGGCTTTGCACTGTTTGATTCGAAGGCCTCGGACTGGGATATCACCGATGCGACGCCGTATGGCAAGGACTTGCTGAAACCCCTAGCCGAAGCCTGTAAAAGGCATGGGATGAAACTGGGTTTTTATTACTCTCAGGCACAGGATTGGGTAAACCCTGGTGGGTCTGCCGCCAGGAAGGAGATGCGAGAGGGTTGGCCAAATCCGGATAGTACGAAAATTGACGCTTATACCAAAGCGAATTTGGGGCATTGGGACCCTCTGCAGGAAACAAAGTCTTTTGACCAGTACATCGATCAGGTTGCCGTACCTCAGCTGCGGGAGCTGATGACCAACTATGGCGAGATCGCTGTTCTCTGGTGGGATACTCCTACACGTATGACTGATGATGCTGCCTTGAAATTTACAGAGATTCTGAAGTTACAACCTCAAATTATAACTAACGACCGGTTGAAACGACCAAACTTCCCTGGTGATACCAGAACGCCGGAGCAAAAAATACCCGATCAGGCTGAGCTTGACGGCAAGGATTGGGAAACATGCATGACGATGAACAGGACCTGGGGGTACAGGAAGACAGATGACAATTGGAAATCCGCGGAAGCACTTGTCCGTAATTTAGTGGAGTCTGCCTCTAAGGGTGGGAATTATCTCTTAAATGTCGGACCTAAGCCGGACGGCTCTTTTCCACAGGAAAGTGTAGAGAGGCTGCAAGCAATAGGTTCATGGATGAAAGTCAACAGTGAAGCGATTTATGCTACAAAAAAAAACCCTCTAGCGGCGGTCGACTGGGGTTGTATTACCCGGAAAGATAACCAAACGAACACCGTTTTATATCTTACCGTATTTGACTGGCCCAAGGGAGAAGCTCTTATATTGCCGCAGCTGAAAAGCAAGGTTGTATCAGCAGCTGTGTTGGGGAGTCCGCTGAAGGTGAATACGAAGGCGGCAGGCGGAAACGTATATGTGAGTATCCCCGGTAAATCGGCATTAGCTATCGCACCTGTTATCAGGCTGGAGGTTGAAGGTCATATAGACAATATCGCGACAGTACCGGCAAGCCAAATGAAGACCGGCGAGCTGGACTAATTTTGCGTTATCTTTATTAAATGATATGATGAAGAAAATCAGTTCAATATCTTGTTTGTTTCTGGTGATGACCTTTCCGGTCTTTGCGCAGCAGGTTGCCCCTTTGTGGGAAGATTTTATCAATGCTAAAAAGACCGGTGCGATACCCATCCTGCCCGATTTCTCTTATGCCGGCTACCACTTTTCAGAACGGTCCATCCCGGACCAATCAAAGAAAATGCGGTTTAATGTAGTCGATTATGGAGCGAAGCCTGATGATGGACAGTACGATGATGAGGCGATCCAACGGGCTGTGGATGCCGCTGAGAAGAGCCCTTCTGGAGGCGTCGTGTTTTTTCCTCCCGGAAAATACATGCTGGCGGCCGACCATGATAGTACAAAGCATATCCGTATCTCGAAGAGCAACATCGTTCTAAAAGGAAGCGGAAGTGGCGCCGGCGGTACGGAAATATTTCAGGATAAGATGCGGATCCATGGCAGACAAATCCAGTTTAGGCCATCTTCTACAAACTCCAGGCGGCTGACAACCATTACCCGGAATGCTAGTCGTGAGAGTTTTTGGGTGGAAGTTGCCGATGCTTCATCCCTGAAAGCAGGACAAGATGTGGTGATTTATCACAGGAGCGAAGAGTTTACGAAAGCATATTTCGCACCCCTTCAACTCAAACAGCAATGGACACGATTATTCGGTCCGAATGGAGGGATGCTGATCCATGAAATTCATACCATAGAAAAAATTGAGGGTAAGCGGGTGAAATTTAAGAATCCAATTCATTTCGATCTGAAAATCGTAAGCAGCAAACCTTTTGAGCTCCGCGCATATTCCTCCATGGAAGAATGTGGAGTCGAAGACATCCTCTTTAGCAGTAACTGGAAGAATTATCCGGAAGAGTTTGTTCATCATAAAAATGCTATACACGATTACGCCTGGGAGGCTGTAGGTATGCAAAATGTAAAGAACAGCTGGGTGAGGAACTGTGTATTCAATGACTGGAACGAAGGCCTGTATATCAGCGGCGGCTACCAGATAAGTGTTCTGAATGTCGACTTCACTGGAAAAAAAGGCCATGCGTCTGTACATGCCAGAACCGGATATGGTGTGCTGATCAAGAATTGCAATTTCAATAGTGCGCAGCATCATGGTGCCGGTACCGGATACAGTGCTTCGGGTACGGTGATCACCCAATGTACGTTAGGCACGGATCAGAACATCGATATACATTCGGGACAGCCCCTGGCTACCTTGTATGACCAGATAAAAGGTGGCGTATTTTTTAATCTCGGAGGACCAGAGCCAGGATATCCGCATCACGGTAGACAGCTCGTTTTGTGGAATTTTCAGCACAGCTCTGGAAAGGATCAACATTATAATTTCTGGGATCCGGACAGACGGCGGAATTTTACCATCGCGGAACCTGTTTTGGTGGGCTTTCAGTCAGACCGCAAAGTGACCTTTGAAAACACGGGAACAAACGAGATGCAGGGAAAGATGGTCAAGCCTGAATCGCTGTTTGAAGCGCAACTCTTGTTCCGCCTGAAAGGGGAGCACTAATTATAAATTTATTAACAGAGAGATGAAGAGATACTGTATGACACTGGATCTTAAAGATGATCCTAAGCTCGTGGGCGAATATGTGCAATGGCATAAAGAAGTTTGGCATGAGGTGAAAGACAGTCTTCTCCAGTCGGGTGTATCCGCACTGGAGATCTACCTCCTTGGCAACCGTTTGTGCATGATTATGGAGACGGATGATTCTTTCAGCTTCGAACGTAAAGCGGAAATGGATGCTGCAAATATTAAGGTGCAGGAATGGGAGGCGTTGATGTGGAAATATCAGCAAGCTTTGCCGGGTGCGAAGCCGGGGGAGAAATGGATGCTGATGGAGAAGATATTTTCTTTATAGTACGTAATAATACTATAACCTTTTCGATTATAGGTTGTTGTGTTGTTATGAAGTTGGAAAAGTACTCATTCGGGATGGGTGATCGTTTTGCTCATCAGGGCGAAGCGCAGTTGAAAGCAGTTTTGAAAGCTAAGGAGAGGGGAGTGACGATTACTCCTGTCTGGAATAAATCGTATCGGGAGCATAAAACGGTGAATACCTCCCCTCCGGAGTTGCGAGCCGAGGCCGATGCGGCGGTAAAAGCCTTGGCCTGGACTGACCCTTATCGTGTAGATGCCGATCATATCACGATGGATACGGTAGGCGCTTTTATCGAATCGTCTGATTTCTTTACGATGGATGTTGCGAATTACATCGGCAAGTCAGCTCCTGAAAACGTGATCGAGGACTTTGTCGAACGGCGCAGAAAATACATAGGAGATCTATTCATTCCTGGTATAAGCGAGCAATTCAGCGTAACAGAAGATAACTTGCGCTATACAGCCGGGAAGTTCTTACTGGCAGCCATTGAAGCCGGTAAACTTTATGCTCACATAGCGAAAGCGAAAGGTGAAGATAATTTCATAGCGGAAGTGTCCATGGACGAAGTAGACGACCCTCAGACTCCGGTAGAGCTATTTTTTATTCTGAGTGCACTGGCCGACTATCATGTAAAAGCGCAAACCATTGCTCCTAAGTTCAGCGGGCGGTTTAATAAGGGAGTTGACTATGTTGGCGATTTACAGCAGTTCGAGAAAGAGTTTGAGGAAGATATCCTCGTTATCAGGCATGCGATAAAGGAGTTCGGTCTGCCGGAGAACTTAAAGCTAAGTGTACACTCTGGTAGCGACAAGTTTTCTATCTATCAGCCGATTAATCAGTTAATCACCAAGCATGATGCAGGCATACATCTGAAAACGGCCGGTACTACCTGGCTTGAAGAAGTTATTGGTCTTTCAGAAGCAGGCAATGAGGCTCTCGAGCTGGTGAAAGACATCTATAGCAGTGCTTTGGGGCGATTTGACGAACTGTGCGGACCGTATGCTGCTGTCATTGATGTGCAACGCGATAGGTTACCGAGTGCTGAAGAAGTAAGTTCATGGAGTCCGGACAAAATGGCTAATACCATTCGCCATGATCAGCAGCATCCGGATTTTAATCCAGACTTCAGGCAGCTGCTGCATGTGGCTTATAAGGTCGCCGGTGAGCATGGAGATCGTTATTATGCGGCCTTAGCGAAATACAGCGACATTGTTAGTGTGCACGTAACAGGGAATTTGTATGAAAGGCATATTGCTCCGTTGTTTTTGGGACGGGGCTAGATAGCTCTACCATTGTAGATATATGACGCTATCGTTTCTCATCGCATTCTATAATAGAAGGAGTGATGTAAATAGATATCTTTTGATAGCGACGGTATTCGGGCTATCTCTCGAGATAGCTGTGGGGATTGTCGCTGATTTAGATCGGGGGAATACTTACAACACTGCTTATTTTGCGTCAGCATCAGTCATTGCGATTGTCATCGGACGATATCTGGGCGTGAAGTTACGGGAGGCTGGAAAGCTCGTATGGAACTGATTTTGCTAACGTAGCCTCAGTTGCCCGAACTGGGAAAGCAATTTCATTATGCGATCACGTGATCAGTTACGACCTTTGCTATATGATTAATGATGTGGTAAACGCGAGAAGATGAGTGATAACGTAGAAGTGCAGATTGTAGAATATCAAGACACGTATCAAACGGCATTTCGGGCACTCAATGAGGAGTGGATATCCACTTACTTTGCGATGGAGGAAGCTGACTACAAAGCGCTGGACAATCCTAAAGCGTATATTATTGAACGAGGTGGGAAGATCTTTGTAGCGGTATACAACGGTGAGCCTGTAGGTGTCTGCGCGTTGATTAGGATGGATGATCCGGATTACGATTATGAGCTGGCGAAAATGGCCGTCTCTCCGAAAGTGCAGGGGAAAAAAGGTCGGTTGGCTGCTTGCGAATGCTGTTGTTGAAGCGGCAGGGAAAATGGGTGCCAAACGGCTTTATCTGGAGAGTAACACTTCTCTCATGCCGGCGATTAATTTGTACCGAAAGCTGGGTTTTAAGGAAGTGACGGGCCGGCCTACCCCTTATGAGCGTGCCGACATCCAGATGAGCCTTGATTTAAAATAGGAGTCCAGCGCAGCTTAGGGTTTATTACCCGCTCGTATTGAGCAACTGAATTTTCTTCTTTTCACCTACGATCCAGACAATATCACCCCATTCGAATACGGTAGTTGAATTCGGGTTGAGCATACGTTCGTTGTTTCGCTCTATGCCTACGACCAGGCCGTTCGTACGCTCTCTGATGCCGGAGTTGCGGACAGTAAGCCCTTTGAGTTTGTTATGTTCATCGACGACAATCTTCTGAACAACAATATTTTCTACAGCCTGATCAGAGAACTCCACCTGCTCTTTGGCATCGAATACCGGCTTAAACGCTTGCATTTGTTCGTCGGTGGCAATGATTCCAACCTGGTCAAACGGTAGTAGCTTGTTGAAGCGGCCGGGAGCGTAGATGAGCCTGTCGCCGCGCTTGATATAGGCGATGTTGATACCATATTTTTCGCGCCAGGATAATTCATCCAGCGTTTTTCCAATGTATTCAGCATGCTGACTTACTTCCAGATCTACCATGTGGGCATCCCAGGGCGAGAGGGAGGCGGCATCAGGGTTGAACTCGCGGTGAAGAATGTTTTCGTTCTGCGAAATGACATCTGCTTCTGCGGTTTCCCTTGCATTCAGATTGGAAAGGAACCTGCCTTCCAGGCGCTGATGGAATTTCTGGATCCGCTGCGAAAAGAGGATCAGGATGATGGAAATAACGGGAATAGCAACCATAAGTGCGATGGCCGTAGGGAATAGTTTATTGACCCAGAATCCGATGAGGAGTATCCCGAGTACAATTCGCAGGAATTCTAATACCAAAAGCGGACCGCGATTGTATCTCTTATTCAGCCACAATTCTTTGTAGGCCATATTATGTGGCCTTTTTGCCATTAGCGCCCATAGGAATGGCGTGGCTATACCGAATGAAACCACCAGGGCAATAATGCTTCGTGTGATATCGTTTGAGATGGCCTGATCTAGGAAAGGAACCAGGAAATTGATCGACAACAGCATTAATGCAAGAAGGATAATACCGTTTGTAAAGGCAATGCTTGAATACGCTTTCAACACCACTTTCCATTCATTCTCTGCCTGAATATTCTGTGTGCTGGTAGAATAAGTGTTGAGGGTCGTTACCCATTTCTCCGGCAAGGTGCGCTGCAGGAAGTTATAGAAGGGTTCCGAATACTTGATCATGTAAGGTGTGGTGAAGGTGGTGATCGCAGATGCACCAACGGCCACAGGGAAAAGGAAATCGCTGATTACACCGAGTGAAAGACCCAGGGTAGCCACGATAAAAGCGAACTCGCCGATCTGCGCCATACTCATGCCAACCTGCACAGATTGTTTTAATGGCTGTCCGGATAACAGCGCGCCCAGCGTTGTGCTGAACAGCTTTCCGAAGAGGGTTAACAAGGTGACACCGAGAACCGTCCAGCCGTGCTCCATAATGGTGACGGGATCAATCAGCATACCTACTGATACAAAAAAGATGGCGCCGAAAAAGTTCTTTATTGGTAATGTGATATGCTCGACCTTCTCCGCTGAAGTGGTTTCTGCGAGAATGGAGCCCATGATAAAAGCACCCAGCTCCGCTGAGAAACCAACCTGGGTAGCAACAACTACCATGCCCAGGCAGAGGCCGATGGATAGTATCAACAGCGTCTCGTCGTCGAGGACACTTTTAGCCTTTCGCAGTAAGGTTGGGATCAGGAATATACCGGCCAGGAACCACAGGATCAGAAAGAAAAGCAGCTTCCCGACGGTAAAGAGCATTTCTGTACCTTCAAACTGCTTGGTGACGGCTACTGTGGATAGTAACACCATCAGGAGGATGACCACGATGTCCTCCACGACAAGAACCCCGAAGACGATACGTGCGTACTGCTTGGTTTTAACGCCGAGCTCATCAAATGCCTTGATGATGATCGTCGTAGAGGAGCTAGCCAGCATACCTCCGAGAAACAGGCTGTCCATGGTCGACCAACCCATCCATTGACCCATGAAGTATCCGGCAAAGGTGATAAAAATGATCTCTACAAAGGCCGTAATGGAGGCCGAGCCTCCCACCCGGACGAGCTTCTTGAAGCTGAACTCAAGACCTAAACTGAACAATAGGAATATTACGCCGATGTCTGCAAAGGTCTTTACATTCTCTGTGTCGGCCACGCTGGGAGTTAGTGACAGATAGGGGCCGACCAGCAATCCCGCAATGATATAACCTAGAACCAGAGGTTGCTTTATGCTTTTAAAAAGTATAGTCACGAAGGCCGCGACAATTAAGATTAGTGCTAAGTCCTCTATAAGTTTCGGTAAGTGTCCCATTCAGTAAAATTGTGTGTGATCGCGACCTAATTTAATAAATTCCGGGGCGTTTCTGAAACATCAGCACTTTTTTACGGGCCCAAAGGTTGAAGGGGTGTGCCAGGGAGGGGCGAAAGCGGGGGGAGGCCATGATAATGATGGTAATCTGTGGCCAGATGATATGACATAGAAAAAGGACGGCTCCTGTCGGATACCGTCCTTTCAAATTATGAGGCTGGAAGAATTAGGCTTCTTCAGCCAATACTTTGGTCACTAGGTCGGCAGCTTCCTTTAGAAGGATTGCTGAGAATACCTGAAGACCTGACTCGTCGATTAATTTTTTCGCTTCTTCAGCGTTTGTTCCCTGCAGACGAACGATGATGGGTACGCGGATATTTCCAAGTTCCTGATAAGCATCAATTACACCCTGAGCAACACGGTCACAACGAACGATACCACCGAAAATATTAATCAGGATAGCTTTCACATTAGGATCTTGAAGGATAATGTTGAATGCCGCTTTTACAGTCTGAGCGTTAGCCGTTCCGCCTACGTCAAGGAAGTTAGCCGGCTCACCACCTGCAAGTTTAATGATATCCATGGTTGCCATAGCAAGACCAGCACCGTTTACCATACAACCCACGTTTCCGTCAAGCTTTACGAAGTTTAGGTTTGATTTGCTCGCTTCGACTTCCATTGGATCTTCTTCAGACTCGTCGCGCAATTCAGCGTATTCTTTGTGACGGAACAAACCGTTATCGTCCAGGTTTACTTTAGCATCAACAGCAAGGATCTTGTTGTCAGATGTTTTAAGAACCGGGTTGATTTCGAACATTGCCGAGTCAGTTTCTTCATATGCCTTATAGAGAGCAGTGACGAACTTGGTCATTTCTTTCATAGCTGCACCGCTTAAACCCAGGTTGTATGCGATACGGCTTGCCTGAAATGGACGAAGACCTAACAGAGGATCGATTTCTTCTTTGAAAATGAGGTGAGGAGTGGTTTCAGCTACGTGCTCGATATCCATTCCGCCTTCAGTAGAATACATAATGATGTTACGTCCTTTTGCACGGTCAAGTAACACGCTGATGTAGAATTCTTTTGGTTCAGTCTCTCCCGGATAGTATACATCCTGAGCAACAAGCACCTTATTTACCTTTTTACCTTCAGGGCCAGTCTGAGGAGTTACAAGCTGCATACCGATGATCTGCTCTGCTCTTTCTTTCACCTCGCCGAGGTTCTTCGCCAGCTTTACACCACCGCCTTTACCACGGCCACCCGCATGAATCTGGGCTTTAATTACTACCCAGTCAGAGTTAAAATCTTCTTTCAGCTTCTTAGCCGCTTCAACTGCCTGCTCGGGGGTATCAGCAACGATACCTTCCTGAACTCTGACACCGAAGCTCTTCAGTATTGCTTTGCCTTGATATTCGTGAATATTCATTATTTTGAAGTTTGCGTGGCGTAAAGCTAATATTTTTTTTCTTTATAGAATACCGAAGACGGGAAGATTCATTCTTTTAAGTAATTTCGTGGGATGCTGCAAGCGACAGGGATTTACAAGAAATACGGCAAGCTGGAGATACTGAAAGGCGTTGATCTGAAGGTTGCCAAAGGTGAGATTGTGACCATTCTCGGTGCCTCGGGCGCGGGTAAGAGTACCCTGCTCCATATTGTGGGGACACTGGATAAATCAGATGCCGGACAGGTGGTGATCGACGGGATAAACGTTTCTGCACTTTCGGCGGCTAAGCTGAGTGCGTTTCGTAATCACCGTCTGGGCTTTATCTTTCAGTTTCATCATCTGCTGCCTGAGTTTACGGCACTCGAAAATGTCTGTATTCCGGCTTTTATCGCCAAAAAAGGCAAGAAGGAATCACAGGTTCGCGCGCTTGAGCTCCTGGATCTGCTTGGGTTGGGTAGTCGTGCGGAACACAAGCCTTCGGAACTTTCGGGTGGTGAGCAGCAGCGGGTGGCTGTCGCACGCGCGCTCATTAATAGCCCTGCTTTAATTCTCGCGGATGAACCATCGGGAAACCTGGATTCAGAAAATGCCCTGAGTTTGCATAGCCTGTTTAAGGACCTCAGGGACCAGTTTAATCAAACCTTCATTATTGTAACGCATAATGAAGAACTGGGCGAAATGTCAGACCGCAAGGTCTTCATGAAAGATGGATTAATATTAAGTGAATAAAGATTGAATATTCTGATTACAGGAGCAACAACATCAAAGGCCTATCAGCTGGAACGGTTACTGAACCGTCCGGATGAGATCATCCTGGCCGACTCCGCAGAGCTCCCTGCCTTTTTATTGAAGAGTAAACGGTTTCTGAAGATCCCCGATGAAAATGCTTCTTCATTTGTTCATGAACTTCTTGCCTTGTGTCTCGATCATGACGTGAGAGAAGTTTATCCTTTGAGACCGCAGGAAATAGCCGGGCTGGTTTCGGCACGACTGCTGTTTGAAGAGTACGGAATAAAAGTCATGACACCTGCGGATTATTCATTAGAGAAGAGCCATGATTAATTATTCAGATTTCGATCCCTCAAAGAAGGCGTTCATTTTCGAGCTGGATAATGTATTGTATCCGGAGAAGGATTATCTGCTACAGGTATATTATCTTTTTGCCAATTTCCTGGAATATATTGAGACGGTTCCTCCAGCCGGCGATCTTATCGCATTCATGCAGAAGACGTATGAGCATCAGGGGAAAGAGCAGATCTTTGATAAAGCTCAGGCAGTTTTTGGTATAGACGAAAAGTATCGTGAGAATTTTTTGCGTCTTCACCGGGAGGCAAAATTACCGCTGAAGTTGCTTCTCTACAAGGAGATGCTTGATTTGCTACAGCAGATTACTGTGGATCGAAAGCAGATCTTCCTGGTGACGGCAGGCAATCCGATTCAACAACTCAATAAAATCAGGCACATGGAATGGAATGGTTTGGAGAATTACCTGAAGGTTTTTTTTACGGACGAGCTAGAGCCGAAGCCGGCGCCGGGGGTGTTGCTTAATATTCTGAAAGATAATGATTTAGATGCCAGTGAGGTGGTGCTGATAGGAACTGCCGGGGATGATGAACTATTTGCAAAAAATGCTGCTATAGCGTTTGTTAGCGTGTAATATTTCCTTTACTTAGGGGAAATATTAGAGATGAAACGAACCTCTTTTTCTAGCCTTCTGCGCGCCTTTCTGATTCTTGGAGCCCTGGCGTTTTCTTTTAGTGCCTGTAAGAAAAGTGACGGTCCTGAACGGGAAGTAGGCCAGGAGGAAAGGGAGGGCCTTCTTAAGGATTCTGTTTATCTCTATACCAAGTTCGTTTATTTGTGGGAGGATGTTTTGCCGAATTCTTTCGATACCAGGAGATATGACACTCCGGAGGATGTTTTGGAAGCGCTTGCACAATATAAGAAAGACGCGGGCGGAAGACCTGTGGATCGCTATAGTTTTCTTGATCGTACCGGGGCGGTCTCTGAGGAAATTCAGGAAGGTCTGGCAGGCGACTTTGGGTTTGATATTCGCTATACTGCCGATAATGATCTGCGTGTTAAGCTGGTGCAACCTAATTCTCCGGCAAGTGAGGCAGGATTGCAACGGAGCTGGCGCATCCTCAGTATCAACGGCAATACGAATATCAGCCAGTCAGCTTTGCAACCGGCTAATTTCAAAATATTGTTTGATGCATTGGCGGGCAGTTCCATCGTCTTAAAGTTGCGAAAGCCGGATAATTCAGAGGTTACCGTGACACTTCCACGTAAGCAATATGCGCTTAACCCTATTCCGTTTTCAGAAGTTTACACCACGGGTAATGGCAAAAAGGTAGGTTATTTTGTTTTTAATAGCTTCATTTCAATTGAGAATAATCAAATACCTACTGCTACAAAAACGAAGATTGACGCAATAATGGCTCGTTTTCAAACTGCTGGTGTGACGGAGATGATTATGGACCTTCGTTATAATGGAGGAGGGTCAGTGCAGACGGCGGAATACCTCACTGACTTGCTGGCGCCGGTCACGGCTAACGGTAAGGTGATGTACACATACCATATGAACAAAAACCTGGCCGCCGACAAGAACTTTAAAGCAGCCTTCGCACCTGTTAACATCAGTAAGAAAGGAACGCTGAACCTGAATAATATCTATTTTATCACGACAGGAGGTACTGCTTCCGCAAGTGAGTTGCTGATCAATAATCTTAAACCCTATCTGCCTGTATGGATAGTCGGAGAGCAATATACGTATGGAAAGCCTGTTGGGTTCTTCCCAATCCCAATCTTTGACACGGAGCTATATGCTGTTTCGTTTGAGACGTTGAACAGCAGGGAAGAAGGTCGCTATTACTCAGGCATCGCAGCCAATAGAATGGAGCGTGATGACCTGCTTGAGCCGTTTGGGTCGACCACTGAAGATTGCCTTGCACAGGCGCTATATCATGCCGAACACGGGGCATTCAGCAGTCGAACGATGGCGGGCGTCTCATCAATAGAGCGGTCTGCTTCTGCAAGAGCCAGTGTTCTATTAAATACAGTTCTTGACCGTAAAGGCAATAAGGATATGTTCAAGTTCGACGTGCCGGTTAAGCGACTTCCCTAAGATCGACCGCAACTACTTTCGATACACCTTGTTCTACCATCGTCACTCCGTAGACGACATCGGTGCTGGCAATCGTTCTCTTATTGTGTGATACCACAATAAACTGTGATTCTGCCGAAAATTTGCGGATAATCTTATTGAACTTGTCAATGTTGGTGTCATCCAGCGGAGCGTCCACCTCATCGAAGATACAGAATGGAGCAGGTTTCAACAGGTACAGTGAGAACAATAGGGCGGTGGCTGTAAGTGTCTTTTCGCCTCCGGAGAGCTGATTGATAGATAGTGGACGTTTTCCTTTAGGCCGGGCAACAATGTCAATATCGGAGTCGAGAGGCGACTGAGGGTTTGACAATATCAAGTCACAGCTGTCTTCTTCGTTGAACAGAGATCGGAATACGCGAACGAAGTTTTCCCTTACCTGGGTGAATGCGTCCATGAACTTGTCGCGCGCAGTGTCGTCAATCTCCTTGATGGTAGCCATCAGTGAAGCTTTCGCTTCAGCAAGATCTTTCTTTTCTTTTTGGATAAAGGTGTACCGATCTGTCATCTCCTTAAAGGCCTCCATAGCCATGGAGTTGATGGCCCCAAAGTCGTCGAGTTGTTTTTTGAGCTTATGTGTTTTTTCTTTGAGGCTTTCTTCAGACTCGCCTTGGGGAACTTCCGAATCAAGCAGGTCCTCAATATCTACAGAGAATTCAACGGAAAGACGTTCCTTCAAGGAAGTGAGGTTCATTCGCAGATCATTCTTTTTAGCAGACAGCTCCGCAGCTATCAGTTCTGCATGTTCTTTATTTTTTCTCAGTGTACTGATGTTATTTTCAGTCTCAGTAATCAGGGAACGGGAAGAAAAGTACTCTTTTTCGGATTCGCTTACGCCTTTTTCGAACTCCTCCTTTTGCGCATACATTTTTGCCAGATCATCGTCTGACATGTCAGCATGCCCGAGGATTTCGGTTATTGCAGCTTTGCATTTACTCAGGTCGAGACTGTTGGCAGCCATGTTTTTTTCCAGAGATTCCTGCTGGTTCTCCCGGTGTTCAAGATCTTTTTGCAGTCCCGATACTTTGTTCTGCTGCTGATGGAACCGGATGTTATCCTGGTTATAATCGTTTGCTTTTTCGTTTACCAGCTCCGATAACTCCTGGTATTCCTGTTGTTTTTCCATCAGCTCCATGCCCATTTCATGACGTAGTTCTTTAAGCTTGGTTAAAGCCGGCTCCGAAATGGCCAGTTCGTTGTTGATGGATTGCATCTTCTGCTCGATATCCTGTTTGCGGTTCTGACTGTTTTGAATGAATGTCAGATATTGTTCCTTGCGGGTTTGCAAGGTGATGCGTTCATTGTTCAGGCGGTTGATATCTTGTTCAAGCAGTCTTACTTCCGTTCTTTTGGAGGAGGCTCTTAAGGATTCCAGGCGTTGGGTTTCCTTTTGAAGGGTGTCTTTAAGCGCTTCAATCTGCACATCCAGCAACTGTATATCTTTGCTAAGCTTGTCGAGGTTACGCGCCCGGCCTATACGCTTTCCGTCGAAGAGCCCGACGGAACCTCCGGACATGGTCAGGCGGCTCTTGCTGTATTTTCCGGTGCTGCTCAAGTAAACAACATTTTGGTCGGGCAGGGTTTCCGCCATTTCAGACTCGTCGTTAGATGTCACCAGGTAGACGTTACGCAGCAGCTGGTGACAAAGTCTGTAATATTTTGAGTCGGTTTCTATAATGCTCAGTGCCGGGATAACGTTGTCGGGTACCATGGAAACCTTGCCGGGTTCAGGAAGATTCTGGAGAGCCTCCATAATGAAGAAGTTCGCTCTTCCCTTTGATGCACTGCTCAGGAGTTGGATGGCATGAACCGCTTCTGCCTGTGATTCGACTACATAGTGATTCATGACCGGTTCCAGGTAGTTTTCGATAGCAACCCGATATTCTTCTTTACAGAAAAGTATATCGGATAACAAGGGCGCCTTTTTTGCCCATGTGGTGTTCTTTTTAAGGAAGCGAATGGATTCAGGGAATCCCTCGAGGCTATCAACAAGGGACTTTGTCAGGTTATATTCGTTGCGAAGTGCATCAAGCTTACGGCTGTGTAACGATTGCTGTTCGCGGGTATGAAGTATCGCTTCCTCTGAAAATTTTATCTGATCAGCCAGGGTTCTTTCGAACTCTTCTAATTCAGAAAATTCTTTGTTTTTTATTTCCAGTTGTTGATCGAGGGCAGCGATTGCGACGTTGAATTCATTGAGCTCGGCCTCCTTCGATTGCGTGTCCTCGAGGTGGCGCTTGCTTTCTTCATAAAGCGCGTCGCGCTGGATCTTCAGGATAGTAAGGTCTTTTTCGGTAGTGTAGACCTGATTCTGCACTTCGCTGTTTTGTTTGGCAAACTGGTCGAGCTTATGCTTTGCGGTTTGCTGTTGAAGGCGAAGTTCATCGACCTCCATTTTTCTGGAAGAGAGTGCGGATTCTAAAGTCTGCAGATTTTCCTGTTCCTGAAGATGTTCTTCCGAAAGGCGCTTGATGTTATATACGACGCTATCGAGTTGATTCTTATCTTTGAGGAGCTCGCTATTCAAACGATCTTCTTTATCCCGGAGGTGTCGCAGCTGTTCATTTTTTATCTTCTTTTCATTTTCGAAAGTGCGGATCTTTGAAATGAATTCATTGCTTGCTTTTTGCTGAGCGGAGAGGTTTTTCTCGCGGGTAAGATTTTCAGTTTTTAGCTCGTGTAAAGAACTTTCGAGGCTCTCAAGCTTCGCTATCAGTGCTGTTCTTTCCGCCAATTGCTCTTCTTCCTGGCTGGCGATGCGGCCGAGGGAATCACGGAATCCGGTTATGTGGAAAGACGCGAGTGAGATACTGAGGTTTTTGTATTGCTCCTTAAGCTTATAATAGCGGTCTGCTTTTTTTGCCTGGTTTTCCAGGGTCTTCATATTCTTCTCGATTTCATAGAGAAGGTCGTTGACACGGCTGAGGTCAGCTTCCGTATCGCGAAGTTTGTTGAAGGTCTGCTTTTTACGCAGCTTGTATTTGGATATGCCTGAAGCTTCTTCGAAAAGTCCCCTCCGGGAGCCTTCTTTGTTGGCGATGATCTCGTCGATCATGCGAAGTTCGATGATCGAGTAGGAATCGGATCCGATGCCGGTATCAAGAAAAAGATCGTTGATGTCTTTCAGGCGGCACTGGACATCGTTCAGACGGTATTCGCTGTCACCATTTCGGTATAGTTTACGTGTGATGGTAACATGGGCGAATTCTGTAGGCAGGATGTTTTTGGTATTGTCGAAGGTCAAAGAAACTTCCGCCAGCTGAGACGGCTTACGGGTCTTTGTTCCGTTAAAGATGATATTTTCCATCTTTTCCGAACGAAGCATTTTTGTGCTTTGTTCGCCGAGTACCCACCGAATGGCGTCTACAACATTGGATTTACCGCAGCCATTTGGTCCGGCTATCGCTGTAATTCCCTCATTAAAATTGATCGTTATCTTATCCCCAAAACTTTTGAAGCCTTTGACTTCCAGCCGCGTTAGTTGCATTTCCCCTTATGTTATCCCTCAATCCCCTTACAGGGCATTTTTTTGAGTAGCAAAGTAATGAAATTACTACGAATTATGAGAATCGGTATTTAAGCCTTAACTTTAAAGAATGGGAGAGTACTTACCGTTTTTGTTCGCCATAGCCTATGTTATATACGGGTTCTACAATAACCTGAAGAAGGCGCAGGAAGAAGCCAAAAAGAGAAATCCGGCGAAACCCTGGGATGCGGGTCAGACTCCTGAAAACGAGGAATGGCCCTGGGAAAAGGAAGTGGCACCACAACCTGTACGGCCATCGTACACAGAACCTGAGCCGATTTTGGTGAAAGAGGTCCCTCATCCGGATTATCACGAACCTAAATATGAGTCGGTTTATCAGCAGCCTGCCTATGCGGAGTACGTGAAACCGAAACCTGCCAGAAAGAAAAAGAGTGTTATTCCGACGAGTGTTACGATATCAGATCGAATCAATCAGCATGACGGAGCCGGGGATGCTTATGATTTCAATATGCGGGACGCTGTGATTAAGAAAGCGATATTAGACAGGCCTCAATATTGAGGAATGTATTGATACAATACGAGGTCTTCCTCTTCCCGGATGTTATAAGCAGCATGATTGTGCAACAGAACTATGCGATTGCTTATTTCGAGCAGAGGCTGATACATGTGGTCCGTCAGGATTATACCCTTTGTTTTTCCTAAGCAGCGAATGATATCCTGCAGGACTTCCACCTGGTAAGGCGCGATTTCAGAGAATGGTTCATCTAAAAGAAAATACTCTGCTGGCCGTGATAAAATCCATAAGCATTCGAGAAACCTGCGTTCTCCTCCTGAAATATTGGCTAGCTTCATCTTTTGCAGCTCTGCGTATTTCTGGCTGATTTCAGGGGTAACCAGGGTATGACTGCATTCAGACAATACATCTTTCACACGAAGAAAGCGTGGTATAAAGTTGTCCTGAGGAAGGTATGCTATTGTGCCTCCCAGGTACGAACGGGAAATGATCTTACCCTCTAGCGTTAAATGTTTAAATTGGGGCCTGAGTGTACCGAATATTACCTTCAGAAGACTTGACTTGCCACAGCCGTTGCGACCCAGCAAACCAACCACCTCGCCGCGGTTGCAGCAGATGTAGCAGCCTGATAAGATATCTTTGCTGCCGAATGCCAACGCAACACTATCAACTTCCAGCATATAACAGGGAATTTATGAACGTTATCAATAGCGAAAATGCAATAAAGTCAGCGAGACAAGAGCTTATGTAGAGTTTGGTAGTGCTGTAGCCGTTGTTTTGAAAGTAAGACCAGTATTTTCGGACGTCGAAAATACTGGTGAAATATAGTATGAGATAAAGGGATACCTTCACGGCAAAAGCACCTGGCATTGATGTGGATTCCACATAGACATACAGGGCTGCAATCCAACCAATAGCAAACCATACATAGTATAACCGGTAGAATTGAAGATAAATTTTCACCTAAGCAAATTAGGAAATTAATACCTGTTATACAACGGTTTATTAAGGTGCGCCTTTCAAATTCAGATCTTTTAGTCTTGTGCGAATTTTTCTCATGAACCCCTTTCCCGGATCTGTTTTTACTGTGAGATAGGAAGAGTCGGATTCCTTCCAAAGCTCATGCCCGATAAACTTCTGGTATTCGTAATGTCCGATCAGGTAGTCGATATTGTATTTCGTTTTCAGATATCTGACGAGATTTTCATTCGCTTTCAGCTGCGCCCGGGTCAGCGGATCTTTAGCGCTTCCCACATTTTCCACACCGATGGCACAGTGGTTTAGCCCAATCACATGTCTCGCGAATACAGTATCAGGAAGTAGTTGAAAGATCGTGCCGTCCCGGTCAATCAGGAACTGCGACGATACGTTCAAGGTACTGGCTGAGGAAATGCTTTTTCTGGCTTCTGGTAGCGTAGGGGAATAGAATGCATGGAATGTGCGTTCAATATCAGGGATCGCTGTCCAATGTAAAACAACCATTCTGGGCTGAATGGTTGCCCTGTCTTTTTTTATGCCGTGACGGCTTTCCAGGTATTCGATGGACAACTTTTCCCGCTCATCGTCAAATACTATCGGTTTGTGGAAAATACGAAAGGTTGAAGAAGAGCAGGAAGAGAATAATAGTGCTGACAGGATTAATGACTTAATACAGTTATCAGTTGTTTTTTTTAACATGCGGAGCCTCAATGGATTTAACTACTTAATTTTATTCTGGTTGATTCCACCAAAGCGGGGTGAGTAACCGATACCTTTCAGAATTGTCGCCGACAGCCTCGGGGTTACGATTTTGTTCGTTGGTTTCGTATACCATGGCCTGTATCCACTGGTTAGGGTTATTGACATCAAATACTACAGCATTAATGTTTGCAGGGCGCTGTAAGCCAGGTCCGTAAATTTGCTGGCTGTAGTCCATCCTTCTCATATCAACCCATGTTTCAGGATTTAAGCATTGCGTAATGTACTTCTGCCGCATGATATGGCTTAACCCCTGGGTTAAATCGCCGAAATGGGCGTTTACGCCGTTAGTCAGCTGTGCTTGCCAGTACAGATTAATATCGGTGGCGCTAACGCCCAGTTTTCTCATATTCGCTTTGACTCCCTCTTCATAGGCGACAAGTGCCCCTGTCTGATCTCCAGATCTCAGGCGTGCCTCCGCTTCAATAAGCTTCACTTCAGAGTAAGTAATAAAAGGGAATGGCGAGTCAATATTGGTGTAGTATCCGCTCTGACTGAATCTTCCGTAGTCATTTTCGGAAGTTTTCTCGCCGGTGCCGTTTTGGCCTCCCACCAGGCCTGCACCAGGCTTTAGTCCTCTATACTGCCCGTCAGAAGCGGCCGGTGTCATGATCTTGCTGATTCTGGGATCTTGAAACCTGGTGTTTGTGACCGGGAGGGTATTGAGCATGTCAACGAAAAACTGTGTCCAGGCGAAGTATCTCGGATCGCTGGCACTTGTGAATCCGCCCCAGCTTGCCCAGGGGTTTTGATCAGTAGTCATGCCTCCTCTGATGTAAGCAAACTCTGCGTCCATACCATCGCTGTTGAATGCATTTTGACAAGCTTCAATTATACGTGCGGAGTTATATAAGCTCGATTTTTTAGAGAGATGGTTCAGGTATCTCGCTTTGAGAGCCCAGGCAAAGCGCTTCCATTTTTCAACGTCTCCCTGGTACATGATATCACCTCCGTTAGCGTTGAGATTGGTTTTATTTGATGGATCATTAAACGCTGCTATGGCTTCATCGAGTATCTGATCAATTCGCTGGTAGACGGTCTGCTGATCCTGCATATTGGGGGTGAGATTGATCTGAGCTTTGCCTGAATAGTACTCATCCAGAACAATTGATCCGTACTGATCAGTAAGTAAACCGAAATTCATGGCCAGAAGTGTCTTTCCTGCTCCGACAAAATGGGGATTTCCTTCTTCTACACCCAGATTGATAAGGTCTACGCAATTAGGCATTGTGAAAACGTATGCATTTTGCCAGAGGAAATAGCTTGCGGTGAAACGCCATGTTTCGGCGTTGAGGTTGGTGCCGGTTTTTAATTTTGTGGCGCCATATTGCGTTACGCCTGCGATTTCACGTGCGCCCCTCCACATAGCCGCTCCGTTTGAAGTGGTGATAGCACCCGCAATACGGCTTGCTGCCGGAACTTTCGTGGGGTTATTAGGGTCAACGTTAACATCAAGATATTTATCACATGAGCTGACTAAAAGCGCAGCCGTTATTAAGAGTATGTTTCTTTTTATATGTTGTCTCATTGTTGCAGGTATTAGAAAGTCAATTTAAGCCCAAAATCAAATCCGCGGGTGGCGGGAACCCCAAGATTGTCGAACCCAAAGGAACCTGTGCCCCCCACTCCGGCTCCACTGCCGGATACTTCAGGATCGACACCTGAGTAGTCGGTAATCAGTACGAGATTTCGACCTGTTAGAGAAAGTTGCAGCGTTTTAAAAGGCGTCCTTGAAAGCAGCGCGGCCGGAAGATTGTAAGCGAAAGTTGCATACCGCAGGCGAGCCCAGCTTCCGTTTTCGACAAAGTCATATCCCTGGTTAGCATAGATAGTTTGATAGTAGTCCTGAGTAAGCGCTACGGACCTTGCATTCGGTTGTCCTGTTGACTCGACAATGCCTTCAAACACCATGCTTCCTCTGTCTAGCGTTTTATTGCTTAAACCAGAACGAACCAGCGCATTTTGAGTTCCATTATAGATGTCTCCACCAACTCTGAAATCCCATAGGAAGGATAAAGATGCGTTCTTATATCGGAAGGTATTGGTTATGCCCCCCAGCCAGTCCGGATTTCTGTCACCGATCAGTTGATACGTAGACTGGACCTGTGGATAGCCAGTATCGCCTATGAGCAATACACCCTCGTTATTCCGTTTCCATACTCTCCCGTTAATTCCATACATAGTGCCGTTCAGGAATGCGGCACCCTGGGCTGCGTTATTGTCGACCCAGGCGTCAGAAAGTTCAACACGGTCGATGTTACCTGGAAGATTGCTTACCTTGGATCTGTTCATGCTGTAATTTACGTCGATTGCCCATTTGAAATCTGTGCGTGTTATAGCCTGAAAGTTCAGTATCACCTCGGCTCCTTTGTTCTCGATACGACCGCCATTTAAATAGGCGAGGAAAGAAGCGGAGGAAGGAGGGGTTCGAATGCTTAATATCTGGTCATCGGAATTGGTTTTATAGTAGGTGACATCAAGCCCCAACCTGTTGTTTAAGAATTTGATATCTGCTCCCAGTTCTATGGAGTTGGTAAACTCAGGACGAAGATCAGGATTTCCATAGTTTTCATTCACGTTAGTGATGAAACCCCGTGGGTTAATGGTGGAAGCATTCGTCGTGGTACCAAGCGTTGTCGCCAGAACATGCGCAGGTGCGTCTTTACCGACCCTTGCCCAGGAAGCACGAAGCTTTGCGAATGAAACAAAGTTATTCTCAGCGGTGGAACCCAGTTCTTTCAGGAGGTCTGTAAGAATAATGGACGTACTTACAGAAGGATAGAAGAATGATCTGTCGCTAACAGGTAGAGTGGACGACCAGTCATTTCTCCCCCTGAAGTTCAGATATATTATTTCTTTCCAATCCAGATTCAAATCTCCAAAGAGGCCGATGATCCGTCTTCTTTCGATCCGGTTGCTAACCGTCCTCGTAGCAGTGGGCGTGTTATTCAGACTAGGGAAAGTAGGGTCGTAGAAGTCTATTCCCGTGGAGGTAGTCGTATTTCTTCTAAAATCTTCAATATTGTGACCGATTGTGAAGCTGGCGTTGAATTGGTCTGCAAAAGACTTTTTCACGGTGGCAAGTAAGGTGGATGTGGTTACCTGATTGGTGCTGATTGCTTTTGCGATAGCACCATTCTCTTCACCTGCGACAATCGTTCCGGCTCCGCGTACGCTCTGGAAGTCGTCTGTATAGTAGTCGGTTCCGAGCCGGTAAGTGATGTTCAGGAAATCGAACGGATCATAAACCATATTTCCGATGGCCAGAATTCGATTCACGTCACTGGTGATGGGTTTGTTTCGTATTGTCCAGTAAGGGTTATCGTTTCCAGTGGCACTTAAAACGCGTTGGTTGCCGTTTTCATCGAGATATTCTTTCATATTATCGCTCCGGGGCCAGAAAAGTGCACCCATGATGCCGTTTGCGCTGCCTTGAGAAAAGTAATCTCTGGAAGACTGAATATAATTTGCACTTGCACCTACTGTTAATTTCTTGCCGACTTTTGTGTCAGCGTTAAACCGTGCCGACTTCCTTACAAAATCTGTCTTGTCTACTATACCACCCTGATCAAATAAGGAGGCGGAGGCGTAAAAAGTGCTCCGATCCGTGTTTCCGCTTACGGAGATATCATGACTTTGAGTAAATCCTGTTTTGAAGAAATCACCGAGATTGTCGTATATGGGATCTGTCGCCGCATATTCAGGGCCCCATGAATTGGCTGCAGTAGTGCTGAATGCGCCCCTCTCTCCCTGCTTATACCGGGACTGGAGCTCGGGAAGCTTGTTCACATTATCTAATGAAAAAGCCGTGTTATAGGAAATCGTCGGAGATCCGCCGGACCCTTTCTTCGTGGTGATTACTATGGCACCCGAGGCGGCCCGTATTCCGTATAGGGCCGCCGCCGCAGGTCCTTTCAAGACGGTTACACTGGCGATGTCTTCAGGATTTATATCGACTGCCCTGTTGGACGCAGGGGCGACCCCCGCCGCCAGTCCACCTTGTGAAACAGGAGTAGTGTTGTCAATTGGGATGCCGTCTACAACGAAAAGAGGCTGATTATTCCCACTAAGGGACGTGCCTCCCCTTATGATTATGTTCGAAGATGCGCCGGGTGAGCCTCCTGAATTGGTAATTTGAACGCCTGCGGCTTTCCCCTGGAGTGCATTTACTAAATTCGGCTGCTGTGATTCTCCAATTTCTCTGGCTCCCACGTTTTGAGTAGAAAACCCGAGGCTCTTAGTCTGCTGCTCACGTCCAAAAGCTGTTACAGCCACCTCTTTCAATGTTGTAGCGTCAGATTGAAGACGTACATCTATTGTGCTTTGTGATCCAACTCTTACCTCTTGGGTTACCATTCCGACGAAGCTGAACACCAGAACCTGGCCCGGGTTTACTCTGATGGAGTATCTTCCATCATTTCCAGTGCCTGTTGCTTGCGTTGTTCCCTTGATTTTGACAGAAACGCCTGGCAAAGCAATGCCGTCCTCTGATGAGACGACCCTACCAGTCACAGTTATCTGTTGAGCCATAACTTGTGACAAGCAGATGCTCATCCCAAGTGTTAATAGAAGTAACAGTTTTCTCATATCGTTGTATTTTGTTCTTATAGAAGCGTTAATTGACGCAATTTAGTGATTCGTAATTGGATTTTGTTAGTGTTTGTACGTATTTTGATAAAATAATTGCATGAATGTGCAGGTTTATTGCTCTTATTATTAAAAAAGACTGCTATTTTATGCGATTCTTAGCTTTTTTGTCTTGTTTTTTGTTGGAAATGGTAGTTTTATGGCTGTTTATTTATAAGATGATGGTAGTTGTTGTTGGTTGGATTCTAAATTGCGTCAAAATGACGATTGGTAAAACAGTTTGTTTAGCCATACTGCTTTTTTAGGTTCCTCAGGTTGTAATTGGTTTCTAGTATTAAGTTATAAAAAAGTTTTGATATTAAAAAGACTGCCCTTCATGGGCGACCTTGAAAGTTTATTAAGCTTTCGAGGTCGCCCATGAAGGGCAGTCTTTCCAATAATATGACGATCTTATCCTAAATAGGACTTCAGAATTTTACTTCTTGATGTATGCCTTAGCCGCTGCAATGCCTTGTCCTTAATCTGACGAACGCGCTCGCGGGTGAGATTAAACTGTTCTCCAATTTCTTCAAGCGATAGGGGTTGATTATTTGTTATTCCGAAAAATAAGGAGACTATCTCCCTTTCCCGGTCTGTGAGCGTTTGAAGAGAACGTTTTATTTCTTCTGCCAGTGACTCGTTGATCAAAATACTATCAGTGTTCGGATCTGAATTTTCCAGCACATCAAGAAGCGTATTTTCCTCTCCTTGAACGAAAGGAGCATCCATCGATACGTGTCTGCCTGAGTTGCTAAGCGTATCTGAGATCTTATCTACTGTTGTCTCAAGGGTGTCTGCAAGTTCTTCAGGAGATGGTTCCCGTTCATACTCTTGCTCTAGTTTGGAAAATGCCTTACTGATTTTGCTTAATGAGCCGACCTGATTAAGCGGAAGTCTGACAATACGCGATTGCTCAGCAATGGCTTGCAGTATTGATTGGCGGATCCACCATACTGCGTAGGAAATAAATTTGAAGCCTTTGGTTTCGTCGAATCGTTTTGCTGCCTTTATAAGGCCCAGGTTGCCTTCGTTGATCAGGTCTCCAAGAGTAAGCCCCTGGTTTTGATACTGCTTTGCTACTGATACCACAAAGCGTAGATTTGTTTTGGTTAATCGCTCCAACGCGGCTCTATCGCCTTCCCGGATTTTTTGAGCAAGAATAACTTCTTCCTCTGCTGTGATAAGATCTACTTTGCCAATCTCGTGAAGGTACTTATCGAGTGACTGTGACTCACGGTTGGTTATGGATTGAGAAATTTTAAGTTGCCTCATTTATAGTACGCTACCCCTTTCTGATCGTTAATTCCAATTAGTGCAATAACAACATTTAAGATAAAAAAGTTGTTAAATATTCATAATAAAAATATTAATTCAAAATCAAATAACAACATCAAAATGCCCGATTTAAGGTCAAAGCGCCGATATAGGAAAGGTTTCTTTAACTCCGATACCTTTTTCGGTCATTCGTAAAGTACAGCATTCGATGTCGGCGTCATGTCCGAAGAACAGAACGTATTCATTCTCAAAGGCTTCAGATAAAAACGTCGCTTTCTCGGTCATTGTTTGTAATGGATTGACATCATATGCGGGCACATAGGGAACTGGAATGTGCGCTGCTGTCGGAATTAGATCGGCGACAAAGACGACGGTTTTGTGCTTGTATGGCAAGGTCGGGATCATCATCGATTGAGTATGGCCAGAGCTTATACGGGTCGAAATGCTCTTTGGGAGCTGGCTCGGGTTATCCATATCCAGGAAATGCAAGACGCTATGCTCCTCTAAAGGGAGAAGGTTCTCCTTCAGAAAGGATGACTTTTCACGGGCATTGGGGTTCATTGCCCAGTCCCATTGCGCTTGGTTGGTCCAGTATTTAGCATTTGGAAATGCTGGAACATACTTACCCTCAATAATTTTTACGGCACCGCCAGCATGATCAAGGTGAAGATGGGTAAGGTAGACATCGGTGACATCATTTCTTGAGAATCCTTGAGCGGCTAATGATTTATCAGTAGAATCATCGCCGTGCAGGTAATAGTGGCGCATCAGCTTTTGATCCTGTTTGTCTCCGATTCCCGTATCTATAAGGATCAATCGCCCTTCATCCTCAATAAGAAGAGACCGCATTGCCAATCTGATGAGGTTATTCTCATCCGCGGGCGCGATCTTGCTCCATATGGTTTTCGGAACGACGCCGAACATGGCACCGCCGTCCAGTCTGAAATATCCGTTAATAATTGAATATAAGTTCATGATTTAGATTAGGTTAAATTTTGGTCGAAAAAAAAGACCCGCTTGCAGGCAGGTCTTTGTAATAGGTTAAACAGAGTGCGATTACAAGTGGATCACTTCTCCGTAAGCGTCAGCCGCAGCTTCCATGATCGCTTCGCTCATGGTAGGGTGTGGATGTACCGTTTTTACGATGTCCATACCAGTGGTTTCCAGCTTGCGGGCAACCACCACTTCGGCGATCATTTCGGTTACGTTGGCACCGATCAGGTGAGCACCCAGGAATTCTCCATATTTCGCGTCAAAGATCACTTTAACGAAACCGTCTTTAGTTCCGGCTGCGCTTGCTTTACCCGAAGCAGAGAATGGGAATTTACCCACTTTAACTTCATATCCTGCTTCCTTTGCTGCCTTCTCCGTGTATCCTACGGAAGCCACTTCAGGAGAACAGTAGGTACATCCGGGGATGTTGTTGTAATTCAGAGGCTCGGGATGGTGCCCTGCGATCTTCTCAACGCAAATAATACCTTCAGCAGATGCTACGTGAGCGAGGGCCTGGCCTTTAACGATATCGCCGATAGCGTAAACACCTTCTATGTTTGTTTTGTAGAAGTCGTCAACCAGCACGCGGCCTTTCTCTGTTTTTACACCAGTTTCTTCAAGACCTATGTTTTCGATATTAGGAGTGATACCTACAGCGGAAAGGACGATATCCGCTTCAAGTGTTTCAGTTCCTTTTGCCGTTTTAACCTGTGCTTTACAACCAGCTCCGGAAGTATCAACAGATTCTACGTTGGCGCTTGTCAGGATGTTGATACCCGCTTTCTTCAAGCTGCGCTCCAGTTGCTTTGAAATTTCTTCGTCTTCTACAGGGACGATTCTGTCCATGAATTCCACAACAGTCACCTTGGTTCCCATTGCATTATAGAAGTAAGCGAACTCAATGCCGATTGCACCGGAGCCTACAACGATAAGGCTTTTAGGCTGCTCAGGCAGGTTCATTGCCTGGCGGTATCCGATGATCTTCTTTCCGTCCTGTTTCAGGTTCGGAAGTTCACGAGAGCGTGCGCCTGTTGCCAGGATCGTATGTTTAGCGGTATATTCTTTTGCTGAACCATCAGCGGCCTTCACTTCAACTTTGCCACCTTTTTTAATTTTGGCAGTTCCCATGATCACATCGATCTTATTTTTCTTCATCAGGAACTGGATTCCTTTGCTCATGCCGTCTGCAACACCTCTGCTGCGCTTAACTACAGCACCAAAGTCAGCTTCACCACCCTGAACCTTGATTCCGTAATCAGAAGCGTGATTAATGTATTCAAATACCTGCGCACTTTTCAGAAGGGCCTTTGTTGGAATACATCCCCAGTTAAGGCATATGCCGCCTAAAGATTCGCGCTCAATAATGGCTGTTTTAAGGCCAAGTTGTGAAGCTCTGATTGCAGCTACATAACCGCCGGGTCCGCTTCCGATAACTATCAAGTCGTAATTCATGAATTTCTTATATAAAAATGTAAAACGGTCAAATCTACAAATTGTATGTGGTTTTTAGAAACGAATAAAAAGGCCCTTTTTAAGCCTTTAGCCACAGTGTTGAGCGCTGTTTGAGAACTTCGCGGTGCACTGTGTGAAATTAAGCTAAAAACCTACAAGATTAATAGATTTGATAATAAACAAATCTATTTTATAAAAAAAATTCATCAAATGGTTCAAAATAATGAAACTCTTAACATTAAATTCATGTACAAAGCGGTAATAATCTGAAAAACGTAATTATCTTTGCGCCAATAATTCACAGAATTAAGAATTAATTAAAATTTATGAAGAAGTTTTTACTTTTTACACTTGTTGGACTACTTGGATTTGCCTCAGTGAAGGCTCAGGTGACGACGAGTAGCTTAACGGGAACGGTAAGAGATGCAAATGGAGAGGCTCTTATCGGTGCTACTGTTAAAGCGATTCATGGACCGACTGGAACGCAATACGGAGCTTCCACTAACTCCGAAGGGCGGGTTAGCATTTCCAATATGAGAATTGGAGGCCCTTACACCATAAGGATTAGTTTCCTTGGTCTTAACTCGGAATCGTTATCTAATGCTTACCTTAAATTAGGTGAGCCTTTTAGTTTCGACGTTGTATTAAAAGGTACAGGAAGTGAGCTTCAGGAAGTTGTGGTAACCGGCAAGGTTGATCCGCTATTAAATAGCAGACGCACCGGAGCATCAACTACGATCAGCAAAGATCAACTCGAATCTCTTCCTTCGGTTGGAAGATCGTTAAGTGATTTCACTCGTCTAACTCCACAGTCAAGTGGTAGTGGTTATGGTTTTGGTGGTGCTAGTTATAAGTACACGAATATTACTGTTGATGGAGCTACAAATACGAACTTATTTGGACTTAGTGGCCCGGCTCCAGGTGCCAAAGCTGGTGCGCAGCCTATTTCTCTGGATGCAATACAAGAAGTTCAGGTGGTGTTAGCACCTTATGATGTTGTTTATGGTAACTTCACAGGAGCAGGCGTAAATGCAGTTACCCGTTCTGGTACCAATCAAGTTGAAGGGTCTGCATATTTCTTCGTAAGAAACCAGGATCTTGAAGGAAAAAATCCCGTTACGAACAAAAGATACGATAATTTCCACCAGTACCAATATGGTGTTCGCGTAGGAGGACCACTTATCGAGAATAAATTGTTTTATTTCATCAATGGTGAGCAAACACGGCAGGATAATCCTTCAACATATAATGTTGGTGATGCAGGAGCCGCGATCAGCAAAACTTCAGCAGACGAGATCGCAAGAATTGCAAGAGGCTACGGATATGAAGTAGGTTCATATGATGGTGCTAATCCTCAAAGTACAAATAGCGACAAGTTGTTTGCAAGAGTAGATTGGAACATCAATGATAAGCATCAGTTGATGGTTCGTCATAATTACATCAGCGGATATACAGACAAACTAACCAGAAGTGCTTCTGAATTTAACTTTTCAAACAACGGTCAATCGCAGAAAAGTACTCAGAACATTACTGCGATCGAACTGAGAAGTGCTTTTTCGTCAGGTTGGTCGAATAACCTGATCCTGGGACATACATCTATAAAGGATAAGGCGCAAACCAAAGGCGTATTGTTTCCAATGGTCACTATTAATAATATCGACGGTATTTCGGGTAACAAAGCGGTTATTGGTTCTCAGAATAATAACGTCGCTAACGAACTGGATCAGACCATATTCGAGATTACGAACAACGTGAAGTTCCTTTCAGGTAATCACAACTTTACTTTTGGTACGCATAACGAGTTCTATAAGTTCAGAAACTTATTTATGAGCAACCTGTATGGAAACTGGACTTTTAATAATATAGAGGACTTTGAGGCCGGAAAGGCGTTGACTATGTCTTCCAATTATTCATTGCTTCCAGGCGGTGAACTGCCTCAGGCAAAATTTGGTGCGGGACAGCTTGCTTTTTATGCACAGGACGAATATACTTTCTCAGACAGGTTAAAAGTAACCGGCGGGCTTCGTGTTGATATTCCGTTGATTTTTGATACACCAAGTGCGAATGCGGATGTTGAGGCGGCTTTCCCAGGTCAGCGTACCGACAGAAAACCAAAGTCTTCTCTGATGTTCTCTCCCAGAGTTGGATTTAATTATGCTGCGAATGCAGAGCGTTCATTGCAATTTCGAGGAGGCTTAGGAATATTCACAGGAAGGGTTCCTTTTGTTTGGGTAGGAAACCAGTTTACAAATGCCGGAACAACTCAGGGAAGTATTTCTGCATCTCAACCAGATGCTTTTATAGCTGATCCAAACAATCAGTCTGCGGTGACCATCAATGGCCAGCCCCAGGCAGGTAAAGTAGCTTCACGCGCAGCAATTAACCTTATTGACAAAAACTTCAAGTTTTCACAGGTGCTTCGTGTGAATCTTGCTTCTGACTTTAAGTTGCCGGGCGATATCACTGCAACTTTAGAAGGTATCTATTCAAAAACATTGAATAATATTTTGTTTCAGGATCTGAATATTGAGCAAAACGGAACCCTTAATCCAGACCTGACAGGTGGTGCGGATAAGCGTCCGATCTACAAATCTCAAGTAAACAGCAAGTTCACTAATGTGATGTATCTGACAAATACCGACAAAGGGTATACTTACTCGTTAACGGCTCAGGCTCAGAAATCCTTTGCGATGGGTCTGAATGCGAACTTTGGGTATACATACGGACAGGCGAGAGACGTTACAAGCGGTACCGGTGATGTCGCATTCTCTACATGGAGATTTAACCAAATTTCAGGCGATCCGAACCGTCCTGGACTAGCGATTTCAAGTTATGAGATCCGTCACCGTTTGGTAGGGGGACTAAACTACCGTTTGAATTACGGCAAAGATGATGCCTTTGGAACTACATTCTCATTATTTTACTCAGGTTTCTCCGGCACACCGTTTACATATCTTTATAACAATGACCTTAACGGTGATGCAAACGGATCAGCAGGTAATGACTTGATCTTTGTTCCAGCTAATGCAAGCCAGATCAAGTTTAGCGGAGACGCTACAGCTCAAGCTGCGCAATGGGAAGCTCTTCAGGCCTTCATTGATGGCGATAGCTACCTAAGAACTAGAAAAGGTCAATATGCTGAGCGTAATGGCGCAAGAACTCCCTGGAGTCATAATTTCGATTTGAGAATTCTACAGGATGTTGGCGCAGCTTTCGGTTCAACCAAGAACAGATTGCAGATCTCTGCGGATATTTCCAATGTTGGGAATTTGTTGAAGAAGTCATGGGGACGTCAATACTACGTATCGAACCAAGCATATTCGTTGATTTCATACAGTGCAGCAAACGGAAACTATTCGTTTAAAGCACCTACTACTGGTAAAGCTTACCAAGTAGATGCAATATCTTCTACATGGCAAATGCAGCTAGGTATTAGATATTTATTCAACTAGCGTATTACTGAAAGAATCGAAGGCTCCCTCATTAGGGAGCCTTTTTTTGTTGCGCTGGGATCGAGCAGCATGATTGTATCGTTTTTGCCTCGACCATCGTATGTGTTTATGGTGGACAGCGTGAACTACTAATCAATCAAAAGATTAGAAGACAAGAGTCAGAACCGACTAACCTTGATTATTGCACACTATTTAGTATCAATTACGCCTTATGAATTATCCTAAAACCTACACGACCTTTAAATCCACTCTTGGAAAAGCTTTTGCCTTGTTGACGCTTATCGCGCTTTTAGCCGGCTGTGAAAAAGATGGTTCTCAACGAAGTAACGACCCGCTCGCTAGTGGGTACTCTATTCTCGTCAATAACGGGAATGTTCTCGTCAGTGGTTTTAAATCTAACAATGGCGCGTTCAGTACTAAATATTGGATAAATGGTCAAAGTGCCGAGCAATCCGGATATAATGCGCTTGTGAAAAATCAAACCATTTACAGGCAAGCTGTGGACGAGCAGTTTAGAAACGCTTATACGTATAAAGGCCGTGATGGGGTTATTCAGAACTATAGTTTCGACCAGGGTAGCGGTGCAGAAGGTGGCCGAATATTCTATTATAAGAATAATTCGATGGTGCGTATGGGGAATGATAGTATTGGAACTTTAACATCAGTTAGTTTCCATGATGATAAACCTACGTTTGCCGGTTCTTTGGGGAAAATGTCACCTGGTGTGTCGGGTGGTTTGTCCTATGTTCCTCAAACAGCTTTTATATGGGATGGTCATTCTCCTTTGATTGAATTGACGCTTCCGGAGCAAAGTACGCTTTTTTGGGGAGTTAGCACGGTTTTTTCAAACGGATTTAATGAGGTTTATGTTGGAGGGCTTTGCGGTGTCCCTATGTACTGGCAAAATACCGAACCCGTTGTGCTGGATGCACGTTTTGGCGAAGTTTGGCAAATTACAAAGTCAGGTTCAGATATTTATGCGGCTGGATTGATTAATAAATATAATTCCAACAGTACGGGGCATACGGCATGTTATTGGAAAAACGGAGTTCTTCATGAGCTGGAAGACAATGCCCAGGCTTTTGGGATTTTTATAGATGGAGAAGATATTTACGTATCCGGAGCGGTGGGGGGTGTCCCTGCAAAGTACAGGCCGTGTTATTGGAAAAATGGAACAAGAGTCGACCTGCCGATGTAATACGAGCATGATGCCGTCGATCGATTCGAGTAATATTGGCTAGCAAGTTAGTACAAACAATTTCTTGAAGGCGGTTGTACTATGTTGGATGTCTTTATCAACTCAAATCGTCTGGCTTTTCATCCTCGCAATACCTATAGCGTGTGTTGCCTGGACTTTTACCCATGAGGAAGTATTCCGCGAGCCTCGTGAATACTGCGTGCAATGCAGTCAGAAAGGAAGAACTTTATTTCAGAGAAAGTTCTTCTATCTGTTTACCTGCGAGTATTGCTTCAGTCACTATATCACTATCTTCTTTTTGATATTGACGGACTTCAAGTTGTTAATGGATGACTGGAGAGGATATATTATTGCAGGTTTCGCATTGGTTTGGGTGGCCAATCAGTATATGAGTTTGTACGGATATTTGCGTATTGATCTTAAAAAAGAAAAGCTCCTCACCAAGAAGGAGGAGCAGGAATTGGATCGCTAAACTTTGATGATAATATTCTTTTTATACATAGGCCATAATAGTAATAAAAAGAACAGCACAAATGTGATTGCCCAGGCCAGGGATGCAATATCCGCGGATAACCAGGATGTGAAAAATGAGTTGTATAGCCATGTATGCAAATTCACTTCTTCCCCGTTTGTGTTGACTTTTATCATTCCCATTGTTTTTGCAATCATTGCTGACAGGAAAAAAACCGTAATGGCATTTACTCCGTAAGCTACAAAGATCTTACACCACTTCTTGTGGCCCTGCACGTCAATTATCCAGTAGAATAGAGCTAGTATCATTGAAGCAAGGCCACCACAATAAAGAACATAGGAGCTTGTCCACAAAGCTTTGTTGATAGGGAAGAACAGTCCCCAGGCCATTCCAAGAATCCAGGCGACAAGCCCCAGGCTAAAGAGCCAGGCAGTTTTTTCGGCAGCCAACTTTTCCTTACTTTTTAAAATGCCGCCCATCAATATCCCGAAAAGTCCTGTGGCTACAGCCGGTAGCGTACTTAAGACGCCTTCAGGATCCCAGGTTTTGGAGGATTTCCAGGTATGATTCTCCGTAAGGATTAGTCTATCCGTCCATGCTGCCAGATTTGTTTCTTTGTCCAGATTTGGAGCGCCGAACCCAGGCACCGGCACAAAGGTCATAAGGATCCAATAAAGTATCAGAATACTGGTCATGATAATAAGCTGGGTTTTGGGCTTGGTTTTTATGAAAATGGCAGCACATATAAAGTAAACTATTCCTATACGTTGTAACACACCCATGATCCTTACATTCTCAAAATCAAACTTGGGAAATAATGCCAGGAATAAACCAAGCAAAAATAAAATGCAGCCTCTCTTCGCCGCCTTGCCGAGAAGCTGGCTATGGCTTCCCAAGTCTGCTTTCTTGCTCTGAAGAGCAAAGACAATTGCTACGCCAACTATGAAAAGGAAAAACGGAAATACGAGGTCGGTAGGAGTGCAGCCATGCCATTCGGCATGTTTTAGGGGAGGATAGATCTTAGCCCAGCTTCCGGGATTATTAACAAGAATCATCGCTGCCACTGTAAGGCCGCGAAAAGCATCCAACGACAGAAGTCGGTTATTAGAATGAGCCATTTGTTGTGTATTAAGGTTAACGTAAATATATGCGTTATGATGCGTTTTTGAAAAATAGTACGCATTTATTTGCAAATGCCAGTCCTTCCGTCTATCTTCATTATAACTATTGATTATCACTGTCGTCTGTTGAAAAGCTTTTCATAACGGGGATACGATATTTCCGATGAAACCAATATTCAATAAAGTATTCTAATACTTTAAAGGTAAATTCGGCTACGCAGAATTTTTGATAGAGCGCTTAACGATGAAGAGGTACACATTTACATTTATTTTATTCCTTATTAGTGCAAAGATAGGCCTGTGCCAGGAAGCAACCGGAGAGTCATCCGTGAACGTCAATGAACTGATGCGAAATGTTTTTAAGCGAAAGACCATCTCATCCAAACAATTGAAAAACAGAATTCATTCTGAATTCGCAGCGTATCCGGAAGCTGCATTTGCTGTCGCTTATCGGGACATAGAAACGGGCGACAAGTTTACTATTAATGAGCACGAGAGTTTTCATGCAGCAAGTACGATGAAAACCCCTGTACTAGTTGAAGCTTTTAAGCAGGCTGCTGACGACAAAATTTCGCTCGACGACTCAATACTTGTTCAAAACTCGTTTAAGAGCATCGTAGATGGTAGTATGTTCGCTGTTGATTCGGCAGATGACAGCGAAAAAGACCTTTACAATTTGATCGGGTTCAGAGTTTCAGTGCGTGATATTCTGTTTCGGATGATCACCCGCAGTAGTAATCTGGCTACAAATATGATCATGGAGAAGCTCGGCGCGGAGAATGTGAGTCAGACAATGCACCATCTTGGCGCAAAGGATATTCGCGTTTTACGCGGGGTGGAAGACATCAAAGCCTTTGAACAAGGATTAAACAACACGGCTACCGCTAATGACCTGGCGGTTATTTTCGAAAAGATTGCCATGAACCAAATGGTAAGTGCAGAAGCGTCTGAGGAGATGATTGAGATATTGATGAGTCAACATCATAAAAATATCATTGGAGGCAAGTTGCCTCCTGATGTGAAGGTGGCGAGTAAAAGCGGATCTATCACGTCGGTTTGTCATGATTCGGGAATTGTCTTTTTGCCGGACGGCAGGAAATATGTAGTAGTACTGTTGACACGGGGAATCGAGGATCACAAGGCAGCATCACAGCTCCTTTCGAATGTATCGAAACACATCTACGAGTTTAATAAGAGTAAACATAAATCTCCCAAATAGAAAATGCGGACAGCTCTTATTCTGAAAGCAGATTTAACTCATCCAAAATGGGATTATAGATATGGAATGATAGGATGATCATGTCGGAATTAAAAAGAACCATTACGCAACTTCCTGCCATCCTTCTGGTGGTGAGTTCAATTATAGGTCTGGAGGAGGATATGTTGAACGTAGTGCGGAGGATTAAATGAAAAATTTCTAATAAGAAAAACTTACCGAAATAATATTCAACAATCAGATAACATCATATGAAGTTTGGCAATTTGATTTCCTTTAAGGTTTTTATGCTTTGCAACCTGATTACTTCAGGCGTGTTTTCGCAGCAGCATAAACTCAATACGAGATGGATTAAGGAGAGGAGAGACGTTGAGAAGACTACAGTATTGCTTAATAACGAGCGGGGACTTATTCCTCTGAAGGATCTGACCGACAATCGTATGGTCAGTGTTAGCTTTGATTCCAAGTACGCACCGGCGTTTGACCGGGTTTTAAATCTTCATGCCAAGGTAGAAAGTGTAGATGCCCGGGGATATCTGGGTAAGTCCGGCCGAATGGGAGATTTGAGTTACGATTTAAAGTTCTTTAACACGATAATCGTGCAGATTTCAGCCGATCAGTTACAGGATAATCAAGTTTTAAACTTTATTACGGACAATCAGAAAAATAAGCAAATCATCATCGCGGCCTTCGGTGGTAAGGAGGTTTTGTCCAGATTGAATGATCTATCTGTGCCGATTATCTGGACGCAACATTATTCTGTAGAAGCAGTAGATTATGTAGCCCAGGCAATTTTTGGCGGTCTGCCTGTTACGGCGAGGCTCATGTTCGATATCTCAAAAAAGTACAGGAAAGGTGCGGGATTCGACACTGAGGTAATCCGTCTTACTTATACAGTGCCTGAAGAGCTGGGTATTAATTCTAAAGACCTGCAAAAACCTGTAGACGCAATTATTGCTGAAGCTATTGCTCAACGAGCGACACCAAGCGCCGTCCTGATGTTGATAAAAGATGGCAAAGTAATCCTGAACCAGGCGTTCGGCTCTCACACTTATGAGGGCGGGCAGAAAACGAAGACGACCGATATATATGATTTGGCATCTGTAACTAAGATAACTGCTACTACTCCCGCTGTGATGAGGCTGTTTGAGGAGCGCAAGTTAAACCTGGATACCCCGGTAAGTGCCTATATACCGAAGGCTTGGGACACCGATAAACGAAATATCCCTGTTCGTCAGGTTATGCTCCATGAGGCCGGCTTTGTTCCTTTTATTCCGTTTTTTAAGGACATCAAGGCCAATGATTTTCGTAGAGATTCTTCTGCTGCTTATCCGGTTGCCGCATCGCAGAACTATTACTTCCGTAAGGGTTTTTTTAAAGATATGATGTGGCCGCTAATGCTGAACTCCGCGTTACGCGACACAGGTAAATACGTTTACTCTGACTTGAGTATGTATTTCATGAAGGAGATTGTGGAGAGCATAACATCTCAACCTCTGGAGAGCTATGTTCAGGAGAACTTCTATAAACCCCTGGGAATGCAACGAGCCGGGTATAATCCGCTTTATAGATTTCCTAAAGAGCAAATCGTTCCTACAGAAGTAGATACACTATTCAGGAATACACTGTTGCAGGGCTATGTGCACGATCCCGGAGCATCTATGGTTGGTGGTATTTCAGGTCATGCCGGTCTGTTTGGATCTGCTACAGACCTGGCTATCTTTTACCAGATGCTTCTTAATGGGGGCACTTATGGGGGGATCCGGTATTTCAAGCCCGAGACCATTAAAACATTCAGCTCAAAACAATCGCGCACGAGTCGTCGGGGATTAGGTTTCGACAGGAGTGATGTGAAGACTGAATACCCTTCGAAACTTGCTTCAGGTAATACGTTTGGACATACAGGATATACCGGTATAAGATTATGGGTTGACAGGGATGTAAACTTAATTTATATACTCTTAACAAACAGAGTTCACCCTGTTACGTCAAACAAGCTGAATGATTTGAGTATCAGTTCCCGGCTTATGGATTCGATTTACGAAGTTTTGTCTAAAACGGAATAAAAATCGGTTTGTTTTGCGTTTTTATGCAATGTATTTAACAAAAGTTGCAAGAATTGCTCTATTTTGGGTGATAAATTCAGTATATTTAGGTATTGTCTATTGGCTTAATTCATGAAAACGGTAATTGCAATCTTTATGTGCCTCTTTGGCGCTTCTTTGTTGTCAAAAGCAGAAGGAACGGACTCGCTTTTGGCAAGTCATTACGGAAATATACTGCACCAAATAAGAACCGAGTTTGCTCCT
The DNA here is from genome assembly GCF_045629565.1 of Arcticibacter sp. Taxonomy (GTDB): domain Bacteria; phylum Bacteroidota; class Bacteroidia; order Sphingobacteriales; family Sphingobacteriaceae; genus Arcticibacter. The sequence continues at coordinate 28,259 of NZ_JAZQRL010000042.1, read as the reverse complement.
GACAGGCGTACTGACCTTTTTGACCTCACTGTCGTTAATGGTGTGCTAGAAGTGGAAACCACAAGAGAGGACGCCCTGGCAAAGTTCAGGTTGTTGATCAGGGAAAACAAGGAAGGGAAGCTGAAGTTGGTGGAAAAACTGCTTCCCGCCAAAGACTTAGGTGAAAAAGTGTTTGGAATAGTGAGGTTGTCGGTTTCCAACCATCGGCAGGAACCTGCACATTCTTCAGAAATGGTGACGCAGACTCTGCTGGGAACACCGGTGCAACTGCTGAAAAAGCACAAGGGATATTATTTGGTGAGAACCCCCGACCGATATATTTCATGGCTAAGTGCAGAGGAGGTTATCCCGCTCACAAGTCGTGAAATGCAGCAGTGGAAAAAGGCCAACAGGGTTGTCTACATGCCAGAATATGGGCATTCTTTCATCACAGCATCCAATAAGTCTCTCCCGGTGTCTGATCTTGTAAGTGGAAACATACTGGAAGTTGTTGGTAAGCGCAAAAAGTTTAGCAAAGTGAAATATCCCGATGGTCGGATCGCATGGGTTTTAAATAAAGAAGTGATGAGTCTGGATGACTGGCTGTCGAGACCATTGCCTGCTGGTGAGGATGTGCTAAAAACGGCATTTAAATTTGTCGGCGTTCCGTATCTATGGGGCGGCACGTCTTCTAAAGGAATGGATTGCAGTGGATTTACTAAGACCTGCTATTTTCTTAACGGGATCCAACTATCTCGTGACGCGTCGCAGCAAGCGCTTTACGGTGAAAAGATCGATATTTATGATAACGATAGCTTGAGTGTAGAAAAGTGCCTGGCGAACTTAAGAGCCGGTGACCTTCTTTTCTTCGCCGCCGGACGTGCAAAAAATATGAACGCGCGGGTTACACACACTGCGATCTATATCGGCGAAGGGGAGTTCATTCAGGCAGCAGGGCTTATAAGAATAAACAGTTTGAAGGAGGATGCTCCCAATTATGCCGATTTCCAGAGCCGGACGATTGTAGGAGCCCGACGGATCCTTAATTCAGTTGGTACACCCGGTATCAGCCGTATAGGACAAAGTGAACTTTACAAAACAGCATCACAATAATATTTATGCATAGCAGAAGAGATTTTATCAAAACAACAGGTTTGCTAACAGGCGCAACTATGATAACAGGATCGTCCGACTTAATTGCTAAGGCGTCATCAGAATGGGCTGGCAAAGGTAAAATGCAGCTAAGTTATAAGGCATATACGCTTAACCTTCGTCATGCTTTTAACCTTGCTACAAGCTCGAGGACGACCACTCCGGTCGTGCTTACGCAGTTGAGTTATAATGGCGTTACCGGATATGGGGAAGCATCGATGCCTCCGTATCTTGGCGAATCGCATGAAACGGTACTTAGGTTTCTTTCTAAAGTTGACCTTTCGGCATTTGAAGATCCTTTCCAGATGGAAAAGATCCTGGATTATGTTGATGGAATTGAAGAAGGAAATAAAGCCGCAAAAGCGTCCGTAGATATTGCCCTGCATGATCTTATAGGTAAAATTATCAAGCAGCCATGGTACAAAATCTGGGGATATGATGCGACCAATACTCCGAACACATCCTTTACTATCGGAATAGATACACCTGAAGTAGTACGAAAGAAGGTGAAAGAGGCCGATCCGTATAAAATTCTGAAAGTGAAGCTCGGACGGGATACCGATAAGCAGATGATAGAGACTATTCGTGAAATGACCGACAAGCCTCTCTGTGTGGATATTAATCAAGGTTGGACAGACAGACAAATGGCACTGGATATGGCTCACTGGCTTAAGGAAAAAGGGATCGTTTTCCTGGAGCAACCGATGCCCAAGGAGCGGATTGATGATAATGCATGGCTTACCGAAAACAGCCCACTTCCCACTATCGGAGATGAGGCGGTTCAGCGATTGGACGATGTGCTGAAAGCGTATAAAGTCTATAACGGCATTAATATCAAACTGATGAAGTGTACAGGAATGCGCGAAGCACATAAGATGCTGACTTTAGGCCGGGCCCTGGATATGAAGATCATGATCGGCTGCATGACCGAGACCTCGTGCGCAATTTCCGCTGCTGCACAATTATCGCCAATGACTGACTGGGCCGATCTCGATGGTGCACTTTTAATCAGTAATGATGTGTATAAAGGAACAACTGTGGTTGACGGTAAGGTAACGTTGAGTTCAAAACCCGGTATAGGCGTTGAGAAAATCTAATATGTACAGATTTCTGTGGCTTCTTTTGTTTATGATCGGTTCAAGCTTAAGCAAAGGTTATTCTCAGCAAGAAAATGACTGGCTTTTGTCTATGCTGAGGGAGAAGGCCAGTCCGCAATTAAAAGAGATACTTAGTAAACCCGACGAATACCGGGTTCAAGTGGTCTACACTCAGATTGATCGTGACAAAAGGAATAAACCGCATTTTACTTCTTATAAGCTAACTCCTGTTGATCACTATTTTTATCCAGCTTCTACGGTAAAGCTGCCAACAGCACTGCTTGCATTGGAAAAACTCCACCAGTTAAATGTAAAGGGTTTGAATATGTATTCCAGTATGCTTACAGACAGTGGTTTCAGTCGCCAGTTAAAGATATCGCAAGATCTGTCTTCCGATAGCAAAAAGCCTTCTGTAGCGCATTATCTCAAGAAGATTTTTATTGTGAGTGATAATGATGCCTATAACCGACTCTACGAGTTCAATGGCCAGCAGTTTTTAAATGAAAGGCTCTGGGCGCTAGGTTTCAAAAATACGAGAATTACCCACCGGTTCCAATATCCCTTAACGGAAGAAGAAAACAGGCATACAAACCCCATTCGTTTTTATAACGCCGACCAGCTCGTATATGAACAGAAGGGTGAATACAGCAATGTGAAGTTTAATTATCCAAATAGCATCTTGGTTGGAGAAAAGCATATGGATAACGACGATAAGCTCTGGGACGGACCTATGGATTTTTCGCGTAAGAATAATTTCCCCTTAACTGAGCAGCAGGATATGCTCCGGCGCGTATTGTTTCCTGAGTCTGTACCTCGGCATAAGCGCTTTAAACTGAAGGAGGAAGATTATGCTTTATTGTACAAGTATATGTCTATGCACCCTGCAGAAAGCGATTATCCAAAATATGATCCTAAAGAGTTCTTTGAGTCCTATGCGAAGTTCTTCTTTTATAGGGCCGGGAAACAGAAAAAGCCTGATTACATAAAAATTTTTAACAAGGCAGGCTGGTCGCATGGGTTTTTGACTGATAATGCATATATCATTGACCTAAAGAATAATGTTGAGTTTTTGGTGAGTGCTACCATCTATGTCAATAGTGACGGGGTGATAAACGACAATAAATACGAGTACGAAGAGAAGGGCTACCCTTTTTTTAAAGAAGTTGGGGAAATCCTTTATCATCACGAGTTGGCGAGAAAACGATATCATGATCCAGATCTTAAAAGGTTTGAGTAAGATTGCGTAGTTGTGCGTTTTTTATACATTTATCTGCAAGGTGTTGCATGATTCAAAAATTACATTTATCTTCATCTTATTCAGCTACTACACTAACTAATTTCCCTGAACATGATAGTTCTCTTGCGTATCGCACTTGTTTTGATAGGATGTAACGCTGCTTTTGCACAAACAGACTCCAGTGCTGTAGTCAATGCGGAGTGGCTTACCACTAAGATTTCAAAGGGAGTAGTCTTAAAGCGAACTTCCTTCACTCAAAATCTGTTTGCCTCTAACCAATATATCAGCATTCTGGAAATTAAGCAGAAACGGCGATACGCGATTGATCTAGCGTATGAAGATTCCGTACTACGAACGACAAGTGATTTTGGAAAAACGCATAAAGCTGTAGCGGCTATAAACGGTACGTTCTTTAATATGGCTAAAGGCGGATCGGTAGATTACCTTCGGTCAGACGGGTCTGTTATCAACAATAACATCCTGAATAAAGACGGTTCACGGGCCCTGCATCAAAAAGCTGCTATCGCTATCAAGAAGGGCAAACTGTCCCTTTTACAATGGGATGGTTCCGCTAACTGGGAAAATTTTATCAAGGCTGACGACGTTATGGCGACTGGTCCCTTGCTTCTTCAAGACAAGTCGTATGTTTTCCTTGACTCCTCAGCTTTCAACACTGCGCGTCACCCTCGGTCGCTTATTGCTAAGGGTCGAAGAAATAAAGTCTATTTCATTGTCATTGACGGTAGGAGGGATATTGCGGAGGGAATGTCTCTTTTTGAAGCGAGGAAGGTATTAAAATGGCTGAAGCTAAGCGATGGTATTAATTTAGACGGAGGAGGGTCATCCACACTTTGGGTGGCGGAACAGGATTTTGATGGAGTGGTTAGTTATCCTTCAGACAATAAGAAATGGGATCACGAAGGGCAGCGGAAGGTGGCCAATGTAATTTTGCTAAAAAACAATAAAAGATAAGTTATGCTGAAAAAGACATTAGCGAGTATGTTTCTTGTGATTCTCTTAGCTGGAGCCTCACAGGCGCAATTTCGAACGGGTGCCGACCAGACCGAGAGGTATCTTCCCTATCTCAAGGGTAAGAGAATTGGGATGGTAGTTAACCCTACTTCTATAATAGGAAGCAAATCGAGTGTGGATAGCCTTTTTTCTTTGGGTGTTAATATAGTTAAAGTATTCGGCCCTGAACATGGTTTCCGAGGCGATGTCGGCGCGGGAGTTCATGTTGACGATGCAAAAGATCCGGCAACCGGCATTGCTGTAGTCTCGTTATATGGAAAGAATAACAAGCCAACCAGGGAGATGCTGCAAGACATCGACTTAATGGTGTTTGATATTCAGGATGTCGGTGCAAGGTATTATACCTATCTGGCTACAATGCACAGAGTTATGGAAGCGTGTGCAGAGAATGGCAAAGAATTACTGATCCTCGACAGGCCAAATCCAAACGGGTATTTTGTGGATGGGCCGGTACTAAATATGGAGCTAAAGTCCGGTATAGGCATGCACCCCGTGCCAGTTGCTCACGGTATGACCGTTGCAGAATATGCTCAGATGATTAATGGAGAAGGGTGGCTGGCCAATGGGGTTAGATGTAACATAAAGGTCATCCCTCTTATGGGCTATACCCATAATATGCCATATGTGCTTCCCGTGGCGCCATCACCTAATCTGAATTCCAATGCATCTATATTGCTTTACCCTTCTTTGTGTCTTTTTGAGGGAACAATAATCAGTCAGGGCAGAGGAACACCGTTTCCTTTTACCGTGCTGGGCAATCCTGACTTAAAGGGGAAATATGATTTTTCCTTTACTCCTGAAAGTATTAAAGGTATGAGTGAAACGCCCTTATTTCAGGGGCAGCAGTGTTTTGGATTAGACTTGCGTGATGTTGATCTTGAGAAACTGAAAGCCGCAAAGAAAATTAACCTGTCGTGGCTGATAGAAATGTATAAGAGTTATCCTGATAAGGAGAAGTTCTTTGATTTTAAACAAAGTAAGCAGATTGGAAACTTCGACAAGCTCGCAGGAACTAAGGAATTGAAAGAGCAGATTGTTGCCGGTTTATCTGAAACCAAAATTCGCGCAAGTTGGGAGCCTAAATTGTCTGATTTTAAGAAAATGCGAACAAAATATCTACTTTATAAGTAAAAATTCATTAAAAACGCATATTTCTTGAATAAATGCCTGAGGTGCTGTAGTTTTTTTTCCTATGATTTGCATGTTTGTGCAAATTTATAATCAAAAGTTGCATAAACATATCGTAAAATGAATATCTATTATTAAATTTGTTATTGCCAGGGTGCTCTTTATTGCTGTAAAGGACGTTCTGGATTCGGATACATCAAATCAATAAACTCAAACCAAACAAATGTTATGAAAAAAAGGCTACTCACATTTCTAATGGGCCTCATCATGATCACTGTGCAAACTGTTGCACAGCAAAGGACAATAACCGGAACGGTTATTTCCGCTGATGACGGTGGTCCTCTGCCCGGAGTTTCTGTAAAGATTAAGGGTACTACTCAGGGAACCAGTACTGACCAAAACGGTAAGTACACCATACGTGCTAATCAAGGCCAGGTTCTCGTGTTCAGCTTTATCGGTTCAGCCAGCCAGGAGAGGGTAATTGGCTCGGCAGGTCAAGTTGATATTAAGCTGGCCTCAGATGCAAAATCTCTTAATGAGGTCGTCGTCGTTGGTTACGGTACCCAGAAAAGAGCTAACTTAACTGGGGCAGTCTCGACGGTAGATACAGAACTGCTCGAAGCACGGCCAATTACAGATGTCGGTCGTGGTTTGCAGGGTGCTGTACCAGGATTGACTATCACGACAGCAACCGGGGACCTAAATTCAACGCCCAAGATTCGTCTTCGTGGTGTTACAGGTTCATTGAATACCGGATCAGCGGGAGCGCAACCTCTTATTCTCGTAGACAACGTTGAAATTCCGAATCTTAATATGGTTAATCCCGATGATATTGAATCCATATCAGTATTAAAAGACGCTGCGTCTGCATCAATCTACGGAACCAGAGGAGCATGGGGTGTAATTTTGATTACTACTAAGTCAGGAAAAAAAGGAGCTGCTAACAGGATTACCTATTCCAATAATGTGGCCTGGTCTGCTCCAACAACATTGCCTGTCATGGCTAAAGCGTCTGACAACTCGATCGCGTCGTTGACTGCGATTCAGCGTTCGAATCCGAGTGCAACATCTTATGCTGTAATCGGCTACTCTGTTGATCCTGCATCTATTGAAAAGATGAAGGAATGGGAGTCACTTTACTCAGGACAGAATCTCGGAGATGAGATGGTGAAAGGCCGTGACTTCGATATTATTGGCGGCAAGCTGTATTTCTATCGCAGCTGGGATGCCGGGAAGATGTATATGAAAGACTGGACCCCTCAACAAAAGCACGATATTAACATCACAGGCGGTAGCGAGAAAACAAGTTATAACCTGGGCGTTGGATATCTCGGACAGGATGGTGTTTTGAAAGTAAATCCTGATGAGAACGATCGTTACAACTTATCCCTTGGGGTGAATACATCAGTAACTGATTGGTTTGATGCGCGCGGTAAGGTGCTTTACACCAATACCAAAACCAAAACGCCTTTTATTTATAGCGGTACGCAATACGGACCCTGGTATTATCTGTACAGATGGCCGGCAAATTATCCTTACGGAACTTATGAAGGTAAGCCTTTTCGTGGTGCAATCGCGGAAGTAGAGCAGGCGAAAATGGATGCTACAACAAATGCGATGGCACGAGTGTCTGTGGGAGGAACTTTAAAACCCGTCAAGGGGCTAACTATTGATGCTGACTATACCTATACCAATGTAAATGAGCATTTGCATCAAACTGGTGGACCTACCTATGCCTATGACTTCTGGTCATTTAATGGAACCGCGCTCGATTACAAAAACTTTCAAAGTGCTAGTTATAATAGAGTAAGATACTACTCTTACTGGAACGAAATTAATACAGGTAAGTTGTTTGCTACTTACAGCAAGGATATAAAAGATCATTCATTCAAAGCAATTGTCGGTGGTGATATTGAATTATACCGTGCAACAGACCAGTCTTCTGAGAAAAGAAATCTTTTGGATGCCGGCTATGGTGAAATCGACCTGGCAACAGGAGACCAATATGTGGATGGAGCTAATTCGCATTGGTCAACCTTGGGTTTCTTCGGAAGATTGAACTACGCCTATAAAGATAAATATCTTTTGGAGTTGAACGGGCGATTCGACGGGTCTTCGAAGTTTCCGGTTAACGACTTATGGGGCTTTTTCCCTTCAATTTCTGCCGGTTATGTTTTGACGCAGGAAGATTATATGGACTGGAGTAAAACGTTTCTATCATTTCTGAAAATCAGAGCATCCTATGGATCAGTAGGAAACCAGGCCGTGGGAGATTACAAGTTTCTTCCTATTATGGGTGTGCCGGCGGCTGGCTCAGGATGGGTAATGAACGGAATTAATCAACCAACGCTGAACACTCCGAATTTGTTTTCTAGTACTTTGACCTGGGAAACCGTTAGTACAACCGATATCGGTGTCGATGCCAAGTTTTTCAATGGCAGGTTAGGTTTAACGTTTGATTGGTTCCAAAGAAAAACAACCGATATGCTTACTGCAGGAGTAACTGTACCTTCCTCTCTTGGTGCAGGCGCACCGCTTAGAAATTTTGGAGAGCTGGATGCGAAAGGTTGGGAACTGGCTGTTGATTTTAATCACCGCTTTTCGAACGGATTGGGTATCAACCTTGCCGCAAATTTATCTGACGCAACGGAAAGAATTACTAAATTTTCAAGTGCTACAAGAGCCCTTCCAGGACCAATAGCAGGGATAAATACAACCTATTATGAAGGTATGTCTTTGGGTGAAATATGGGGTTATCAAACCGATCGTCTGTTCACCGAGAATGATTTTGCCGGAGTGGGAGCAAATGGCCGTTACATTTATAAGGATGGCGTTCCTTCTCAGGCTCAACTCGAAACAGGATCTTTTTACTTCGGGCCAGGCGATATAAAGTACGTTGATTTAAACGGTGATGGTGTTATTTATCAGGGAACCAACACGGTTGACGATCCGGGAGACAAAAAGGTGATCGGAAACTCTACTCCTCGTTACCAATACGGTTTTCGCGTAGGAGCGGACTTTAAAGGATTCGATCTGGATGTATATTTTCAAGGAGTTGGCAAAAGGGAACTTTGGGCAAGTGGAAACATAGTTTTCCCGGGTTTCAGAGCTGCTGAAGGCTGGTATGAGCATCAAATGGATTACTGGACACCGGAAAATACAAACACTTTTTATCCAAGACCTGCTGACTATGGTGCAGTGGTTGATAAATGGAACTTCCAGCCGCAAACCAGATACCTGCTGGATATGTCTTATTTAAGGATGAAGAATATCACGCTGGGATATACCTTGCCTAAATCTCTTACAGAAAGAATTAGACTTGACAGACTGCGGTTGTATTTCAGCGGTGAAAACCTGTTAACGTTTGACAAGCTTGATGTTCCTATTGATCCCGAGATTGACTTTAGCCAGTCCCAACTTGATTTAGACAGAGCAGGTTTTGGAAGAGCGTACCCGTACAGGAAAACATTCTCTTTCGGTCTTCAAGTTACATTTTAATTAGATACAGATGAAAACCAAGATATATATCATAATAGCTCTTATGGCAACGATAGCCATGGGCTGTAAGAAAACGGACGAGTTCCTTACAAAAAATCCGTTGGATCGTTTGACAGATGACACCTACTGGACCAGTGAAGGGAATGTTCGTACTTTCGCATTTGGATTCTATACCCGTTACTTTCCCGGGTATGCGGCAAGCTTCGATCTGACCTTCGGGGGATATTTTTCGGGTGAAACGCTGAACGACGATTTCGCTCCAACGACACCTACTATCCTCACCCGTACAGTACCCGATAAGGCGGATCTGGTGAAAGAATGGAATTTTACCAATATCAGAAAAGCCAACCTTTTCATCAAACGCGTTCAGCAGGTACCCATGGCGCAAGAGGCCAAAAATAACTGGACAGGAGTTGGTAGGTTCTTCAGAGCTTTGGAATATGCCGACAAGGTTAAAAAGTATGGGGATTTTCCGTACTACAATCAGGAGCTTACAGAAAACGATACTGAGGCTCTTTACAGACCCCGTGATCCGCGTGAGCTGGTGATGGACAGTGTCTTAGCAGATTTTAGATATGCTGCTGCAAATGTTCGGGTTTCTGACGGAGCTACTGGCGCCCAAGGTTTAATTGTAAACAAGTATGTTGTTTTGGCTTTCATGTCAAGAGTGTTTTTGTTTGAAGGTACATGGCAAAAGTATCAGGAAAACAATCTTACAAAGGCGGCGGAGTATCTCGAAGCTTCCAAATGGGCAGCAAACGAGCTGATTACCAGTGGTGCTTTTTCTATAGCTCCAGATTACAGGAAACTGTTTAATTCTCTGGATCTGGCAGGTAATCCGGAAATAATCATGTATCGGAGTTACGTTGTCGGGGTTCTGACTCATGCGCTAAACAGTTATAATAATAAGGAGCCTCAGTCAGGAGTATCAAAAGATGCTGTGGAGTCCTATCTTGACAAAAATGGTTTACCTATTGCTCACCCGTCCTCTGTGTATAAGGGAGACAAGTCAATTGCCAACGTAATGGCCGACCGGGACCCCCGTCTGGCTTTTACCTTAGCTCCAACGGTTCGTTTGAACGGAGTAGTAGCAAATTTTTCAAGTTCTGGTTATGCAACGCATAAATTCCTGAATGAGGATATCAGGGATCTGACAGAAGGGAACTCTAACCTGAATCCAACAGATGCTCCGGTTATCCGTTACGCTGAGGTGCTGCTTAACTATGCAGAAGCGGCAGCAGAACTGGGATCTCTTACCCAGGCTGACCTTGACAAAACAATCAACAGGATCAGAAAGAGGGCAGGTGTCAATTTACCGGATCTTACTGTATCTGGAACGCAGACGCTTGTCAATGGAATGTCCTATGACGATCCTAACCGAGATCCTTCTGTTTCTTCCATTATTTGGGAAATCAGAAGAGAGCGAAGGGTTGAGCTCATGATGGAAGGATTCCGTAATGACGACCTGAAGCGTTGGAAGAAGTATGAATATCTGGATACAAAAGCGAATCCTGATATCAACAGAGGTGCTTGGATAAAGAAATCTGACTATCCAACTACTACAGCTGTGATTGAAGGCTCAGCACCTGAAGGATATATTATTCCAGCTCCTAAAGCAGAGTCTCAAAGGGTATTTGATAATCCCCGAGTATACTTGTCGCCACTGCCTCAAGATCAGATCAAATTATATCAGGATAACGGTGTTACACTAACCCAAAACGCTGGTTGGGAATAGAATTGTCCTAATAACCCTCCGGTAATCTCCGGAGGGTTTTTACTAAAAGAACTATGATTAAAAGTTTTACCTGCCTGCTTCTTTCCTTCCTCTTTATTAGCCATACGGCGCAAAGTCAGAACACAAGCCCCAAGCGAGAGTTCAGGGGCGTATGGGTGGCCACGGTTCAGAATATCGACTGGCCCTCAAAGAAAGGGCTCAACTCCAACAGCCAAAAGCAAGAGCTTACCCAAATATTTGATGAGCATCAAAAGTCGGGTATGAACGCCATCATGTTCCAGATCCGTCCTTCCGCTGACGCACTTTACGCAAAGAGTTCCGAAGAATGGAGTATGTTCCTATCCGGAAAGCAGGGAGTAGCTCCATCTCCATTATATGACCCGCTTGAGTTTGCCATACAGGAAGCGCATTTGCGAGGGATGGAACTGCATGCCTGGTTCAACCCTTACCGTGCTACCAACGATCTTGTCGATGCCAATATCAGCCAGCGGCACATCACCCGTACCAAACCGGAGTGGTTTTTTACTTATGCCGGTAAGAAATATTTTAATCCGGGGATCCCTGAGGTAAGGCAATATATCGTAGCCATCATCATGAATGTTGTTCGTAATTACGACATCGACGGAGTTCATTTCGATGATTACTTTTATCCTTATCCGGGAAAAGATGCCCTTCCCGACAGCTTAGCCTATGCCGCCTACGGAAGCAATAAGTTTGCCTCGATCGAAGACTGGCGACGCAATAACGTTGATATGCTGATCAAGGAATTAAACGACAGCATACACGCGGAAAAGAAACATGTCAAGTTTGGTATCAGTCCTTTCGGAATCTGGAGAAACAAGAAAGATGACGCTTTTGGTTCAGAGACAAACGGACTTTCAGGATATAGTGCCTTATATGCGGATGCCCGTAAATGGCTTTCCGAAGGTTGGATTGACTATATTAATCCGCAGGTTTATTTCCCTTTTAAATACCCCGCAGCAGCTTATGAGAAGCTGGTGGACTGGTGGAGCGATAACGCTTTTGGAAAACATGTCTACATTGGTCAGGGTGTATACAGGGCTGCCGAACAGCGTGATGGGTGGAAGCAAAAAAATCAGCTTCCTGAACAGGTACGTTACCTTAGAAAAAATCCAAGGGTTCAGGGAAGTGTGTATTTCAGCTCCAAGTCTTTAACAAATAATCTGGCAGGCTTCCAGGACTCTCTTCGTCAAGATCTTTACCGTTCAAAAGCACTGATTCCGACGATGATATGGCTTGATGCTATACCGCCGCAGTCCCCGTTGAAACTTGCCGCGAAGCGGTCTAAAGGAAGCAACGAACTTACCTGGGAAAGCCCTCTCCCTGTCCGCGATAACGAGCCTGCTTATGGTTATGTCGTTTACCGGTTTGGGCAAGGCGAAACGATAGATATTAATAATCCTGACAAGATTCTCCATATCAGTTTTGATAGCTCCAAACGGTCTTTTGTAGACACCGACACCAGGAAAAGAGCCAGATATACTTACGTAGTCACAACGCTTGACAGGCTTAAGAATGAAAGTCTTCCTTCAAACAATATTAAGGTTAAATCAAAATAAAATGAGATACATCAGACCCTTCACATTCGTGCTTGCACTACTTTGTTTCAACACTTTGCTGCATGGGCAGTCTGTGCGGTTCGCTTTTGTAACTGATACACATGTTGGCGGTTCTACTGGTGCAGAAGACCTTCGACGCACTGTTAAGGACATCAATGCAGATAGCTCACTGGAGTTCGTTGTGGTAACAGGAGATATCACGGAGTTTGGCTCAGATCTTGAATTGGCTCTGGCACGTCAGATTCTGGACAGCCTCAACAAGCCATGGCATGTGATAGGAGGGAACCATGATTCCAATTGGTCTGAAAGTGGTGCGAATAGCTTCCGTAAAGTGTTCGGGTCTGAAACTTTTGCTTTTGTTCACAGCGGATACCAATTCGCTGCAACAAGCTCAGGGCCAAATATGCGAATGAGTCCCGGACAAGTGCCCCGGGAAAACCTGGTCTGGTTAGACTCCGTATTAAACACGATGAAAGACCCGGGGATGCCCCTGATCTACATTAATCACTATCCTCAGGATTCATCATTAAACAATTGGTACGACGCTCTGGACAAAGTAAAGAAAAGAAATGTTCAGCTGATGCTATGCGGACACGGACACCAGAATCGTCTTTATAACTTTGAGGGGATTCCTCAGGTAATGGGGCGTTCCAATCTAAGGGCTAAAGACAGCATCGGAGGGTACAATATCGTAACCATCAAAGATCGTGTGGCTACATTTGAAGAGCGTAAACCTGTGATCGAAACGCAGAGTAAATGGTTGGAAGTTCCAATGGTCAATTATCATTTTTCGTCTTCCACGCAGCAATATCCGCGCCCTTCTTATGCAGTAAATGCAAAGTTTCCCGGGGTGAAGAAAGTATGGGAATTTCAGGACCAAAGTGACATCGGCAGCGGCATGGCGATTGGCGAAGGACGTGTTGTAGCGGCTAATACCAATGGAAATCTTTACGCCCTCGATCTGAAGACGGGAAAAAAGAAGTGGTCTTTCCATACAAATGGTAAGATCTACTCCACACCAGCCGTTTCCGGCAACTATGTTGTAGTAGGCTCTTCAGATAATAATATTTACTGTGTGTCCATTGCCGACGGGAAGCTTGTGTGGAAATATGAAGCGGAAAAGGCCGTGTTGGGCTCGCCGGTAATTGAGAATAACATAGCCTATATCGGTAGTTCTGACGGTCATTTCAGAGCGCTGGATCTTCAATCAGGCAAGCTTGTATGGGACTTTGCTGATGTAAAAGGATTCGTAGTGACCCGCCCGCTTATCTACCAGGATAAAATCTTCTTTGGGTGCTGGGGACATGATTTTTACGCCCTTGACAAGAAGACGGGAACACTGGTATGGAAGTGGAACAATGGAAATGCAAACAGGATGTTCTCGCCTGCAGCCTGTTACCCGGTAGCATCAAACGGCAGGGTTTTTATTGTCGCACCTGATCGCTTTATGACAGCTTTCGATGCAGCAACAGGCAAAGTCATCTGGAGACAACAGATGAAAGAAGGGCGCGTTCGCGAATCGATGGGGCTTTCCCAAGACGGTAAGCTGGTTTATGTAAAGACAATGGACGGCCAGCTGTTTGGTGTTTCCACGAAAGCTGACTCTTTAGAAATTGGCTTGACTACACAGTTGAAGCTGCCCTATGAGCTAAGCCCATCTGAAATTGTCGAAAATAAAAGTTTGATCTATGTACCAAGTAATTCGGGTCTGGCTACAGCCATAGACAGAAAGAGCGGTCGTGTGGTCTGGCAATATAAAAGCTCCAATGCGCTGGTGAACCCCATGTTGCCGTTTGGTAAAAGGTCGGTTCTTATGAGCACAATGGACGGAAAAATAGTATGTCTTGACTACCAGAATTAGAAAAGACAGCGTAATACAAACAACAATGAAGAAAATTTTACTTATTGCGTTTCTGTTCTCCTCGACAGGAACGTTTGCACAACGCTTTTTAGAAGCTACCGCCGGGTCAACACACTGGGCAGACAGCACATTGAAAAAATTATCAAAAAAGCAGAAGATAGCCCAACTGATGGTTATCCGTACATCTACAACCAGCCCGTCCGGGGTCACTTTTTTTGAGAAGGATGTCTTGAAGTACATTCGCAAATACAATATAGGATCCATCTGCCTGTTCCAGGGAACGTCGATTCAGCAAGCCATGCTCATCAACAAGCTGCAGGCAAAAGCAAAGACGCCGCTAATGGTATGTGTTGATGGCGAAACAGGTCTGGGAATGCGTTTTTCAGACGTTGTTCCTTTTCCGGATCAACTAACCATCGGCGCTGTTCAGCATCCGTCTATCGCCTACAACGTGGGCGAAACTATAGCCGCTCAATGTAAGCGGATCGGTATACAGGTTGACTACGCGCCGGTTGTAGATATCAATAATAATCCGGCGAATCCGGTTATCAATTTCCGTTCATTCGGGGAGGATAAGTATAAAGTAGCATCATTCGGTAGCAGCATCATGAAAGGGATGCAGGACAATGGCATACTTGCCTGCGCAAAACATTTCCCGGGTCACGGAGATGTTTCTGTAGACTCTCATTATGATCTGCCCGTTATTAATAAATCTTTTGCGCAGCTTGATGAGCTTGAGCTCTACCCCTTTAAAACGATGATAAAAGACGGCATCGGGAGTGTTATGGTAGCACACCTGTATATTCCGGCTATTGACACGACGGCCAACCGGGCAACATCTTTATCGCCTGATAATGTCAGTAAATTACTCCGTCAGGACCTCGGTTTTAAAGGATTAACATTTACAGATGCGCTTGAAATGAAGGGTGTTTCCAAGTTTTTCCCCCAGGGAGAAGCCGCGGTGCAGTCGCTGATTGCAGGTAACGACATGCTTTGCCTGCCAGGAGATATAAAAGGCAGTATTCGCAAAGTCCGGAAAGCGATACGAAAGAAGGAATTAAGCTGGAAAGATATTGATGAGAAAGTCAACCGCGTACTTCTTGCAAAATACAACCTTGGACTTCATGAGGTGACAAAAATCGACACCCATTCACTTGCCAGTGATTTAAACGCACGTACCAACGGCCTCAAACAACAGGTCTATAAAAACGCCATAACGCTGCTGCGTAATGACAATTCTCAACTGCTTTCTAACCTGAAAGCAAAAAGAGTAGCATACATTGGGGTTGGTATCGATAAGGCCAACCAGTTTGCAGGCGAGCTGGGTAGCCGGTTAAAAGCAGATTTCTATTATCTGCCGTATTCCGCTAGCCAGGTTTCAGCAGACAGCCTGCTACAACTAATCGGCGATAAATACGACGCCGTGATACTGGGGGTACATAAATACAAAAAATATCCTGCCGGAAATTTTGGTGTAAACGAAGACGTCGTACGCTTTATCAACACATTAGGCAATAAAGAAAACGTATTTAGTTTTATATTCGGAAATCCTTATTTGATCAGCAATTTCTCCGAGACAAAAAACCTTGTTGCATGTTATGAGGATGATCCGCTGATGCACGATACGGCTATTGATTTTATAGAAGGCAGACTTATTCCCGGAGGGTCACTGCCAGTAACAGTGTCTCCCAAATACCTGTTTGGCTCAGGAATTAAGGCCAAACCGGTATCATTTACGTCGCAGGGCCGCTAACACGCTTAGGGCGCCAGTGCGTCCAGACCACGAAATTCCTGCTAGCACAGGAGATGAGTGCTTATATATTATAATTGAGAACAATACAGCAGTTTTAAAATACAATGGAAAGAATAACAGAGAAGGATTCAAATTATACCAACCTAGAGACGATGTCAGTGAAGGAGATCCTCGAAAATATCAATAGAGAGGATAAAACTGTACCAAATGCTGTTGAAAAGGTTATCCCTCAAATTGAAAAGCTGGCCGAAATAGTATCTGAAAAAATGAAGGCGGGTGGAAGAATGTTTTACATCGGGGCCGGCACCAGCGGCCGTCTTGGCGTACTGGATGCTTCTGAATGTCCGCCTACTTTTGGTGTTCCCTTTGACTGGATTGTGGGCATAATAGCTGGTGGTGACACCGCAATACGCAAAGCAGTCGAGTTTGCTGAAGATGATGTAAATCAGGCCTGGATTGATTTGAAGGAATATGATATTGACGAAGGCGATGTAGTGGTAGGAATAGCGGCTTCCGGAACAACACCTTATGTAATTGGCGGTTTAAAAAAAGCCAATGAAAATAATATTGTAACAGGCTGTATCGTGTGTAATACAGGGAGTCCTGTAGCTGCAGAAGCCAAGTACCCGATAGAAGTTGTTGTAGGTCCGGAATTTATTACCGGCTCCACACGTATGAAGTCGGGCACTGCCCAAAAGCTTGTGCTGAACATGTTGAGCACCTGTGTGATGATCCGACTGGGACGCGTTCAGGGCAATAAGATGGTCGATATGCAGCTTACTAACAAGAAGCTATACGAACGCGGTGTGAAGATTATCATGAACGAAACAGGTGCTCCCGAACCAGATGCTGCAGAACTGCTGCAGAAGTATGGCAGCGTACGTAAAGCTATAGAGGCCACAGCCAAGTAATCTCATTCTTTCAAAGTTCATTATGTCTCCAATAGTATTATTATCCTTTCTCATAGGGTACTTTGCTCTTTTGATTGTTGTATCTTACTTCACATCTAAGGGCTCGTCCGATAACTCTTCTTTCTTCATTGCAAACCGTAATTCCAAGTGGTATTTCGTTGCTTTTGGCATGATTGGTACAGCCCTGTCGGGGGTGACCTTCATCTCTGTTCCGGGTGCTGTTATTAACAGTAGTTTTGGTTACTTCCAGTTCGTTCTGGGCAATGCAGTAGGCTTCGTGCTGATTGCTACTGTTTTGTTGCCCTTATATTATCGAATCAACCTGATCTCCATCTATACCTATCTGGAGAACAGGCTTGGTCATTGGAGTTATAAGTCTGGTGCAATGATCTTTCTGATTTCCCGTACCATAGGCTCTGCTTTCAGGCTCTACCTGGTAGCCATTGTGCTTCAGAAATTTATATTTGATGCATGGAATGTCCCTTTCTGGGTAACCATTGCTATCTGTCTGGTTCTCATCTGGTCATATACATTTAAAGGAGGATTGAAAACGATCATCATCACCGATACCCTGCAAACCGTTTTCCTGCTTTCTTCCGTAATCTTATCGATATATTTCATATCAAAAAGCCTCAATCTTGATATCGCCGGAACGATTGAAACCGTTAAAAACAGCTCCTATTCGAAGATGTTCTTCTGGGAAGACTTTATCGGTAACAAGAACCACTTTATTAAGCAATTTTTGGGAGGTATATTTGTAACTATCGCAATGACAGGCCTTGACCAGGATTTGATGCAGAAGAATCTGAGCTGTAAGAACATCGGTGAGGCGCAGAAAAATATGCTTACGTTCACAGGTGTGTTCGTGCTCATGAACATCTTTTTCCTGAGCGTCGGGGCATTACTTTACAGCTATGCAGGAGCGAAAGGAATCGATGTAGCGGGCCTGGGCACTCCAGATCATGTATTTCCGGAGATTGCCTTAAACTACCTGGGGGTGCTCCCTGCTATTGTCTTCATGTTGGGTCTTACTGCCGCGACCTTTGCGACAACCGATTCAGCGTTGACAGCACTCACGACTTCTTTCTGTGTTGACTTCTTGAATTTTAATAAGAAAGACAATCATAATGATTCCAAACTAATCCGTACCCGTCATATGGTGCATGTGGTTTTCTCCGTTATTATGTTATTGGTGATCCTCGTTTTCAAGGCCATTAATGATGATTCGGTAGTCAACTCGATATTTAAAGCAGCCGGCTATACATACGGACCGCTGCTCGGATTATTTGCGTTCGGCATGATTTCAAAAAGAGCGGTTAAGGATAAGCTGGTTCCGTTTTTCTGTATCTTGTCTCCGGTAATCTCATTCCTGATCGACAAGTATTCACCGGCCCTGATAGGCTATTCTATCGGGTTTGAGCTCATCGTTATCAATGGTCTGATTACCTATTTGCTTCTTTTCATAACGAGCAGGCATCATACAGAAGAAGAAAGCAAGAGCGTAGTTTATTAATATTGCACTGGTTTAACTTGTACGACGTTTTATGAATATAGGAACGATGCTTGAGGCGGTCATACCGAAAGCAAGGATTAAGGCGAGGTTGATTGATGTGGTTTCTTATGCTTCAGATGCAGGGTTCTATTACCTGCAGCCAAAAGCAGTAGTCCAGCCCGTCTCAGAAGAGGAGGTGAAACGATTATTCCGTTTCTCACATGAGCATCGTATTCCCCTGACATTCCGTGCGGCAGGTACCAGCTTGTCCGGACAATCCATTACTGACGGGATTTTGGTAGATCTCAGTCAGTACTGGAGCCTGGTGCGGGTCGAAGAGGCAGGAGAATCCATAAGGGTTCAGCCGGGGGTAACTGGGGCGGTTGTCAACGCTCAATTGAAAAAGTATAAAAAGAAGATCGGACCAGATCCCGCCAGTATCAATTCGGCGATGATGGGAGGGATACTTTCCAACAACGCCAGTGGAATGTGTTGTGGCGTCAGTCGAAACTCTTACCACACCACGAAGTATATTCGTTTCCTATTACCCAACGGGTTAAGCTATTCAACCGAAAATAAAGAAGACTACAGCAGGTTTCGCCACGAGAGTCCGGCCATATACGACAAGCTCGTCGCCCTGCGTGAACAGATCCGGAGCAATCCGGAGATGTACGCGCGTATTCGCAGTAAATACAAGACCAAGAATACGGTAGGCTATTCCGTCAACTCTTTTATCGATCACGAAGAGCCGATGGATATCCTTGCACATCTCCTTATAGGAGCGGAGGGGACACTTGGATTTATTGCTGAGGCAGTAATGCAGACGGTGCCCGATTACCCTATGAAATCTACCGCTCTCATTTACTTCCCTGATATTTTTGCAGCCTGCAAGGCTATAGTGCCGCTTACAAACTCCGGCGCTGAAGCGGTCGAATTAATGGACCGCGCATCACTTCGGTCGGTGGAGCATATCCCTGGGGTACCCGATGTGTTGAAAACCCTGCCTGAAAGTGCAGCGGCCCTGTTGGTGGAGTATCAGGGAAATACTCAGCTCGAACTCGATGAAAAAAGCGAGCGCTTCCTTGCCGTAGCGCCAACGCTCTCTATGCTAAACGCGCCTGTGTTCACCACGAACCCCATGGAGCAGGCCTTCCTATGGAAAATCCGGAAAGGTATGTTCCCGGCAGTGGGAGCGGTGAGGGCTAGTGGAAGCACGGTTATCCTTGAAGATATCGCTTTCCCTGTAGCACAACTGGGCGAGGCCATCCTTGATTTGCATGGCTTATTTAAGGCCCACGGTTATTATCAGGCCATCATATTTGGACATGCGAAAGACGGCAATATCCATTTCGTAGTGACCCAGTCCTTCGAAACACCTTCAGAGATCGACCGGTACGATCGCTTTCTGAAGGATGTGGTTGAGCTTGTTGTAAATAAGTACGATGGCGCTTTGAAGGCGGAACACGGTACGGGCCGAAATATGGCTCCGTTTGTTAGTACGGAGTGGGGAAAGGAAATCTATGAAGTGATGAAATCACTCAAGAGCGTTATCGACCCGGAAAACCTGCTGAATCCGGGAGTCATTATTAATGCCGACAAGAACGCGCACATTCAGAACCTGAAGGAATTGCCAAAAGTAGAGGAAGAGGTCGACAAATGTATGGAGTGCGGCTTTTGCGAATACAAATGCCCGAGTCGTAACATTACCTTAACACCCCGCAGGCGTATTGTTGTGAGGCGTGAGCTGCTACGACTCAAGCGCCAGGGTAAAACACAAACCTATAAAGAGTTATTGAACGAATACCAGTACGACGGGCTGGAAACTTGTGCCGTAGACGGCCTGTGTGCCACGGCCTGTCCCGTCGACATCAATACAGGATCCCTCGTGAAGCGGCTCCGCAGAGAAAGCCATAGCGGTTTTGCCAATAACATGGCTATGATGGTGGCTAAAAATTTTCGCCCGGTAGCAGGTGCGGTGAAGCTAGCCCTTCAGGCAGGTAACGTGATGAATAAGATCCTCGGCCAAAATACGCTCGTAAAGACGACCGGTGCCATTAAAAAGGTGGTTCCCGTTATGCCTTTGTGGAGCAACCAGCTGCATGCCTCTGTTGACACGAAGGCCTTCGGCTCTACAAACGTCAAATCAGAGAAAACTGTCGCCATCTATTTTCCGACCTGCATCTCGCGCAATATGGGGGGATCAGCTGATAGAGAAGATAGTATTGTAGATGTATTCAGGAAAGTTTCTCAAAAGGCCGATGTCGGTTTCTGGATACCCGACGATATAGCGGGCGCCTGCTGCGGACAGCTATTCTCGTCAAAGGGGTTCAAAGATGCCTATAACTACACCGTTAATCAGACCATAGAAAAGCTTTGGAACTGGACCGATCAGGGAAAGTATCCGGTCGTGCTCGATATCACCTCTTGCACACATACGCTCCAGGGTTGCAGATCGGCGCTGAATCCCGACAATCAGCTCCGCTATGATGCGATGAAGATCATCGATAGTATTGATTATATCAGCGATTACCTGTTGCCAAAGCTGACCATCCGGCAAAAAAAGAATGCCATAGTGCTTCATCCGGTTTGCTCCTTGCAGCACATGGGGCTCGAAGCGAAATTTGTCAGCATCGCCCGTCAGATGGCCGAGGTGGTGGATGTGCCGCTTCATGCGGGATGCTGCGGAATGGCGGGCGACAGAGGCTTTCTCTTTCCGGAACTGACACGCTCAGCCACCATGCCGGAATCGCTGGAGGTGAAGCAGAAAGAATACGAAGGGTATTACTCTACATCCAAGACTTGCGAAATGGCCATGTCGGATGCTGTCGGCAAGAATTATAAATCCATAATTTACCTGCTGAATGATTGTATATAGAGGTTACGTAAATAAAGCTTGTTCAGATTCTTAAAGAACCTGAACAGCCTCCGCATAGCGTGTCAGCTGAGGATCCTTCGGGTCCAGATCTGTAATGAGGTAATTAACAGCATTCAGCCCGCAAATCTTCATCTTCTGAACTGACTCAAGCTTTTCGCCGATACTGATGATAGCCGTCTTCTGGGCCGACTTCAGCATAGCCTTCTTCACCTGTACCACCTCCCAATCAGATTCTGTTACCCCAGCGTCGTAAGAGAGGCCATTGGTGCCCATAATACAAAGGTCCACCTTGATATCTGCCAAAAGGTTAATCGTGAGAGCACCCGTATTGATATGAGAATTTTTAGAAAGTTGTCCGCCTATAAGGATCACTTCAACACCCGCACGCTCAGTTAATTCCAAACCAACCAGGGGGCTGACCGTAAATACCGTACACTCAATGTTATCCGGCACAGAGCGCGCCCATTCAATCATGGTAGTACCACCGCCGGCCAGCAGCACCATACCGTTTTGCAAAAGATTCATGGTTTTCTGCACAATGATCTTTTTAGCGTCTTTCGCGTAGACTTCATTCTGCTGAAAAGGATAGTGAAAGGATTTCGACAAAGCCCCACCGTAAACTTTCAGGATCTTGCCACTCTCGGCAAGTTCATTCAGGTCTCTTCGGATCGTATCTTCTGATACTGCCAGCTGAACGCTGAGGTCAGAGGATAGTACTTTATTGTGAAGGTTTATCTGTTTTATGATATAGGCTTGTCTTTCTTCTTTTAACATACGAATGGAAGTATTGAGTTCAAATATATAGAAAAACACAAGTTTTAAGCTGTTAATGTAACGGGAATATAGCAGATACGCTATTTTCTTCAACCATACGGGGCCAATGTTGTTCTTAAAGTCATAAACATGACAACATATGATTAAACTGGCTTATCTCATTCTCGCTTCCCTTATATTTGCTTCCTGTAACTCTTCATCCAGCCCTGAATCTAAAACAGTTACCGAAAAAAGAGACACCATACAATTCGCTAAAGGAAAAATGTTATTTGAACGGGAAGATTGCGCGGGATGCCATGCTGAAAATCAGACTATTATCGGTCCTTCATTCAGGCATCTGGCAGCTGAATATCCCGCAACGGAAGCCAATATTGCTCATTTAGCGCATATTATTCAAATTGGCGTGAAGCCCAACCAGGGTGTCTGGGGTGGCCGGGAGATGCCTCCCCACCCGAAGCTCAGCCGTGAAGAGGCAGAAGAAATCGTGAAATACATGCTATCCTTTCCAGCCGATCCGGATAAACCTTTTCTATACAACACCAAGTAGATGAACAAAAAACGCAATTATATATTAATACTGATCGTCATAGCAGGACTGCTTTACATGATGAAAGACGCTTTCTTCCAACCGGGCGTTGAGGAGTTGAAGGGCAATTTTAAGGAGCTCGGCTTTACACGTAATGAGAACAATACCGGACCCGTGGTACGTCTATACTCCGTTAGTCTGACAGATACGCTATGGAAAGAGATGGAAACCTACGGAAACTATATGCCCCATACCAAGTATGGCGTAACAAAGGTTTTCTTTTTTTTAAACGGGACTTCCTCCCCCTCAAACATATCATTGGATACGCAGAAACCCGCAGAAGAATATCAGGATAACTGCGTGGCGATGTATGAAAAAGACGCCAATAGCCAGGTGAGGCTCGTACGCTATCCGTTTCGTTGAGGTTTTAGCGCATAAACCTCTATAAACAGGCATAATCAAACAGCGCAAATGTTTAGTTTTGCAGCATAATTAACAAAAATGAGAAGGATACATTTTTTTATTACATCCTGCCTGCTGGTGGCCATGCTTTTCTGCTCGGTCGTCAAGGCAGACGAAGGGATGTGGGTGCCGATGCTCATCGGCAAGAACTATGAACAGATGAAGAAACAGGGATTCAAGCTTACTCCCGAAGATCTTTACAACGTCAACAAAGCCAGTTTGAAAGATGCGATCGTTTCCTTTGGCGGATTCTGCACCGGAGAGATCGTTTCTAAAAATGGACTGATCTTTACCAATCACCACTGTGGATACGATGCTATCGTGACGAAATCTACACCTCAGGACAACATTCTTGACAACGGATTTTGGGCGAAGCAGTATGCAGAAGAAAAGCCAATCGAAGGCTTATTCGTTAACTTCCTTGTACGCATGCAGGATGTGACCGAGCAGATCAATGCCGCAACCCAAGGCATCGCCGAAGACAAAAAGGAGGATGCTATCCAGGCAGCTGGGGTACGTATTGCTGCCGATGCTACGAAAGGAACACATTACGAAGGCTTTGTACGTGATTTCTATAAAGGAAACCAGTACTTCTTATACATCTTCGAGAAGTTCACTGACGTGCGTCTGGTAGGTACACCGCCACAGTCCATCGGTAAATTTGGTGGCGATACAGATAACTGGCAATGGCCAAGGCATACCGGAGACTTTTCCGTTTTCCGGGTGTATGCAGGAGCCGATAATAAGCCTGCTGAATATTCAGCAAACAACAAACCGTACACACCGAAAAAGTTCCTTCCAATCTCTATTAAAGAGTTGAAGAACGGCGACTTCTCTATGGTATATGGTTTCCCTGGCAGAACGGATCGTTTTCTTACATCAAGCGGAGTGAAGCTTGCTACAGAAAGAACATCTCCCACAATTGTTAAGCTTCGCGACATCCGTCTGAAAGCCTGGGACGAAGTAATGGAAAAAGATGTTGCTACCCGTCTGAAACTATCTTCTGTGCATGCAAGAATCGCCAACTACTGGAAGTACTTCATCGGGCAAACCGAGCAGTTAAAGCGTTTGAAAATTTATGAAAAGAAGGTAAAAGAAGAAGAAGAGTTTGCTGCATGGGCAGCCAATAAGCCCGAATATGCAAACCTGATCAAAGATTATCAGGAGATTTACGCAGCCTATGCACCTTTTGCTGTTCAGCGAACCTATATCAACGAGGGATTCTTTGCATCAAACTGGGTAAGACAGGCTATCCCTGCAAAATCGGCCTTAACACTGCTGGAGTCTAAAAAGGGCGATGCAGCAGCGTTGAAAGAAGCACAGGATAAGCTTAACGCCAGCATCGCAGAGTACGAAGAGACGTATAACGAGCAGGCAGATAAAAAGATTTTCGTTCAGATTCTTACAGCTTTCTATAACGATATTCCAAAGAACCAGCACCCTAAGTTTTATACCGTCATCGCACAGGATTACTGGCAGGGAACGCCTGAGGCAACATTCCAGAAATTTGCCAATGAGCTTTGGGAAAAATCGAACTTCATCCGTCCGGAAAGAATGAAAGCTTTCTGGAGCAACCCAAGCTTGAAAGGTATTGAGCAGGATCCAGGATACAAATATGCTGTCAACCTGATGCCTGCAGATTATATCCGCAACAACTTCGGTACAGCAATCTCCGATTTCGAAAACAAGAAAGCAGCCCTGGATAAAACCTACATGAAGGCCCTTCTGGAGAAGAACAAAGGAAAGCTGATGTATCCCGATGCAAACTCCACCATGCGCATCACCTACGGAAACGTTCAGAGCTACAACCCGAAGAACGGTATTACCTATGATATCACAACTACTATTGATGGTGTTATGGAGAAATACGTTCCCGGAGACGCGGAATTTGATTTGCCTCAAAACCTGATCGATGCGTACAACGCGAAGAACTATGGTCAGTACGCTGACGCGAACGGAGACCTGGTGGTGAACTTCATCAGTAACAACGATATCACAGGCGGTAACTCGGGTTCGCCGGTTATTAATGCTGAAGGAGAGTTGATCGGACTGGCATTCGACGGAAACTGGGAGGCTATGTCGGGCGACATCGCATTTGATAAAGAGTACAAACGTACGATCAGTGTAGATTCCCGTTATGTGCTATGGTGCATTGACATCCTTGGAGGTGCCAAGAACATCATCGCAGAATTGGATATCCGCAAGGATCCCGTGATAAAAACTACAAAGAAAGCGAAAAAGAAATAGCGCTTAAGACCCAAAAAGGCGTCTGTCCCCATTCGGATAGACGCCTTTTTTATGCGCTAAATCTTCAATCAAATATCATCAGGTTCCCGTTCCGGAAAAAACTCACCGGTTAACGTAATCATTCCATTCTCGAAGTCGGCCTCGAAGTCGATCTGCATCTTCGCCTTGTCACTCAGATCCAGATCTGCACACGCGTTATATAATCCCAGGATGTAGCGTGCTGTAAAAGAACCTCTTCCTTCGTTATCCACCGTCATGGAGCTGGTGTCCAGCTCGAGATGGTCAACGCTTCCCCGCTCACGAAAATGATAGCCCATCAGCAGATCTTCTACATGCTTGATCTCATTCTCAAAAGTTTGTGCCAAAATAGCTTTCTTATCAGCACCGTCCTGTATCGCCTCAATAGCCTGAGGCGACATCGCAAATTTGGTTGTTTCCTGCATAGCTCAGTCGTTTTGTTTCGATCCATGGAGCGAGCCCGTCTTTACCTTTTCGGCAATTTCCAGACTTCGCTTGATGCGGGTGTCGACAGTTTTAGCAGAACGGATGTAATAGATTAGCCCACGTTTTCGCCCGGGAAGAAGTTTTTCAAACTCAAAGCTGAAGTGATCGTCCTGAGTCAGCACCTCCAGCAGCTCCTCCGGAAGCTGCAATCCGTCATGCACATCACTGCGCACCCTTACGTTGAAAGCAACATGCGGAGCCAGTTTATGTTTTTTTATCAGTTGTTTACTGGAGATGATGACGTATCCACCCTGACGTGGATTCAATGCACAGGGGAATTCCTCAGCTCCGTTGATCGAACATAAGATTCGCACGGCGCCTTTGCCTTCCCTGAAAACAAGGCAGACATCTTCCGGCACCACAATGACATAGTGGTGCATTGGTCCTGCTGCCTCGTGCAGGAAGCCTGTAAATTCTGCTGTTTTGTTAGTGATAGATGAATTCACCAAATTCCGATTTGATCGTTACCTGTTTCTTGTCGGCAGCCTCCACGCGGCCAACAACCTGTGCATCGATATGGAAGCTTTGAGAAATAGCAATAATATCATCGGCAACCTCCTGCGGGACATAGATCTCCATACGGTGACCCATGTTGAAAACCTTGTACATTTCCTCCCAGCTCGTGCCAGACTCTTCCTTGATCAGCTTAAAGAGCGGTGGAAGAGAGAATAAATTATCTTTTATAACATGCAGGTTCTCGATAAAGTGCAGGACTTTCGTTTGTGCACCACCGCTGCAATGTACCATTCCGTGGATCTTAGAACGGTGACTTTCCAAAATCTTTTTAATGACCGGTGCATAGGTACGAGTAGGAGAGAGTACCAGTTTACCTGCGGTCATGGTTTTACCGGGACCTATTTCAATTTCGTCGGTCAGTTTTTTGCTTCCCGAAAACACCAGTTCATAAGGCACCGAAGGATCATAACTTTCGGGGTAAGCGACAGCAACCGACTTACTAAACACATCATGACGTGCTGAAGTCAGTCCATTTGATCCCATGCCCCCGTTATATTCCGTCTCGTAAGTCGCCTGACCCGACGAAGAGAGTCCCACAATCACATCGCCCGGCTGAATAGTATGATTGGAGATGACATCAGAGCGCTTCATGCGGCAGGTTACCGTAGAATCCACGATCAGCGTACGCACCACATCGCCCACGTCAGCCGTTTCGCCGCCTGTGGAGTAAATACCAATGCCCATCTCACGCAGCTCAGCCAGGATATCCTCTGTTCCGTTAATCAGAGCAGCGATAACCTCGCCCGGAACCAGGTTTTTATTTCGTCCGATAGTAGAAGAAAGCAGGATCTGATCTATGGCGCCAACACATAGCAAATCGTCAATGTTCATGATGATGGCGTCCTGGGCAATACCTTTCCAAACAGATAAATCGCCTGTTTCCTTCCAGTACACATAGGCCAGGGAAGATTTGGTACCGGCACCATCCGCGTGCATAATATTGCACCACTCCTCATCACCACCCAGGATATCCGGGATGATCTTACAGAAAGCCTGCGGATATAAACCTTTATCAATGTTTTTTATGGCATTGTGTACGTCTTCTTTTCCAGCAGACACGCCTCGTTGGTTGTATTTAAGATCTGACATCAGGGGCAAAGATAGTGATGATGCAGACATTTACAGACATAAAAATCGGCCGTTTTTAAGGTAATTCACCGAACCTTTATATCTTTAGGTAGCCCATTTGAACCTTTAAGCCCAAACCATGATTGTAACGGGGATACGCCCGCTTCTTTGTTCCATGATCTTGCTGCAAAGCTCTGCCTATGCACAAACCCAAGCAAAAAACAAGAGGGAGCGTTTGCTTATGGATTTCGACTGGCGTTTCTCGGCGATACCCCATACGGGCCGTTTAATGGAGGTAACGACAATCCTGTTCTGAGTACTACACCCGATAGTACAACCTACGGACCCGGACACCACACCGTGTTCCGTGAAGGTCAACAAGATTATATCCTTTACCACCGCCTGACGCCAAATAAAGAAAAGGCTGTGCTTCGGCAATTATGTATTGACTCCCTGAACTATATTCCAGACGGAAGTATCAAAAAGATCATTCCGAAAGGTGTACGCCCTTTCATAAAGGCTAATGTCGCCCGGAAATAGAAAGAGGGGCTGTGTCATGACATAAATGATCACTACGCATTCCGGAAAGAGATCATTTAGGATGTAGAAGAAAACGATACACGCTTTCCTACAGGGAAATCTGCTCGATCCCTGTTGTCTGCCGTTCGTTGCTTCGTCGCTTTTACCAGCATTTTTGTTGTTGCCGCCATTTTCGTGGTGAGCTTCTCTTTCCGTTGTTTCCAGTCCCTTAGCAGCCTGTTGCCTTCATAACACATTATACTAAAGGACGCTGCCCGTGTTTGCTGTTCTTCGTTAAGTTCCATATTCACCG
>NZ_JAZQRL010000041.1:0-7424 GCF_045629565.1 Arcticibacter sp. | reverse complement strand
ATGAGGTAAATCCCCTGCAGTGGCTCAAGCATACGCTGGAGAATATCATGTCGATCAATCATAAGAACATCCGAGATCTATATCCGCAGAATTATAAGAAACTAGTTGAGACTGGCAAGGTGTAGTTCGTCGGGCGGATACAAAGGAGAATGGGTATCAAGTCCTCTTCGAAGAGTTAATAACAGCCCTTATCTTCTCACAAATGTAGCAAGCGAATGTGCTCTGCATGGTAGCCGAGAGGTAGCCATCGAGATCCTTGAAGACGGTAAAGCACGGTTCTGTAACTATGATATTTTGATGTCCCTTGGGGAGCTATATATGGTTGACGGAGATCTCAAACAGGCGGAATCGAATTTCAGGCTTGCAGCCTATATGATCCCGGTACGATTCTTACCGCATCAGTCCCTCTTTGAATTGTATTTATTCAAACAAGATTCAATTGCCGCCAATGAGGAGGCAAAATTAATAGTCAATATGCCTGTCAAAATAGAGTCCAGTGAAATTGAAAGAATAAAACTCGAAGCTGCATTATTTATTAAGAACTCTGAGAAGAGATACTAATCGATTTGTGTTAACAAGTGGACCACTGCGTCTGAATAGATGGATATTCCAGACTACGTTTCGTCAGAATATTCGCATTTAATAATAGGAGGAAAAAAGTAACCGGTCGACCAACCACGTATTGATTGATCATCTTGGATGAATTTTTTTTTCAAAAAAGATAAGTTAATGGATCATAAAATACGCATGAAAGCGGAAGTTGAGCGTTGGCGTCAGAGTGGACTAACGCAGAAGGAGTATAGTCAGCAGCTAGGTATAAAGGTGGCCACCTTTGCTTATTGGTTGTCACGAAATAAAGAAGAAAACAAGACTGGATTTGTTTCATTGCGTCCGGGACAAAGAGATCTGGCAGGTGAGATAGAAATCACCTATCCCAATGGCGTTCGGTTTAACGTATCTTTATCCGATCCAGGGATCCTTTCTAGGCTCATTCATTTATATTAATGTTCAGCCTGAACTCGTCGCACCGATACTTTTTATATCAAGGGTACTGCGATATGCGCAAGAGGGAGTTGGCTTAGGGTTTTTCTTAGATACAGTTAGCCCCGGACCTTATATTATCGCCAAGCATGCGTTCTGGGCTACTTTAAAGTGCTACGATTTGAGCTTGAGCAAAAAGGCATACAGGTCAGTTTGCTTATTCCAAATAGGATTGTGGGTTGCTAAGTCAAAATTCTACTGAATTTAGATTTAAACGTCTCCATGAAAACTTTAACGATACTAAAGGCAGGCAGCCTAAGGGCTTGAAAGCTGGGGATCCGTTTGATGAAACCAAGGGATTTTTAAAGGATTTCCTGGCAGGTGGATATTACGGTTCGAATGGGTTCTTCAGCACTTTTGGTGGTAGGTACATTATAATTAGCGATTTAGGCGTTCAGTCCAGACATGGATGCTACTTGCCTGATTTTTCCTTCTTCTGCCGAAATATTCAAAGTTATTGCAGTCAATAGAGAGTGCGACCAGATACACATTTACGTACAGAGTCATCAGTATGATTGTTTATGCCCAACTGTAACCAGCCTGCTACCAGATTGCACAGCTATTACACCCGGAAATTCAGAGATGTAGATCGAGATGTTTTCATATACTTCCTCAATGTCTAAGACATTTTTCATAGAATTTGGAAATTCCCAAAATTTTTCCGGCCGGAAATGGTAAGCCGTTCACATTCTTTTTGTCTCTCACTCCTAGATATAAATCTACCTCTTTATTCTTGAACGCGTTAGCGCAGAATATTGCGGTATTTGAAGGAAACCCCATGATAAGTCCTTTTTCCTTTTTCTTGATATTCAACTTTTGAATCATTGAATAGGCTGTTTGAGCACCGATTGTAAATCTCGCACCAGTTTCAAAGGATATATTTTCAGGGATCCCATTGTCCTCTCACAAAATACACGGCAGGTTTTTATACCACAAAACCTATAAACAGGACATCAGGCGGACAGCTCGGCTTGTTCAGTTAAAATTTTGGAATTCTGACTAAGGCAACAGTGAGGAGAGGCTATTTTATTATCCGGTAAATTCAGGGTATCTTTAACTAATACCTCGTTTAATCCATTTTGAAAGTGAATGAATCGGTAAAGCATCATTTCGTGCCACAGTATCTGTTACGAAACTCAGTTCTGACGCTGAACATAAATTTATCTGTTGTTTTGATAAAGCCACTGGGAGGGTATTTCAAAATGCATTGTTAAATACGGGTTCCGAGAAACATTTTAATACAATAAAGCACGAAGATGGCGATTTTAATTTCGAGTGTTTTTTCGATCAGATTGATGGTCAGGCTGCGCCGATAATAAAAAAAATCATCGCTGCACGGTCTCTTGCCGCGCTTTCTGCACACGAGCAGGGCATACTGATTACCACCGTTGCCTATCAAATGGCGAGGGCGAAAATGGCGCGTACATCAATTATCGATCTTCACAGGCAGATCAAAAAAACTTTTGAGCGGATGGGCTGGTCCGCCAAAAATGTCTTTGTTCCAAATCAAGAGGAAATCAAGGCGATAAAGCTTCAACAACTGTTAGATCTATCAGAGGTAACACAAAGTCTTGACGAAAAATTTCTTCAATTCCAGTATTTGAATAATGACGCTTTAATGCTTTCAGACAATCCGGTAGTGTTACATAACAGCCTGCCTTATGGGGAAATGGGATTAAATAGCCGAGGAATAGAAGTATATTTTCCAATTTCCCCAAGATGTGTTCTTTCCTTCGCCTGCAAGTCCAGATTTGAAGAACTGCGAGTAAAATATGGTGCGCGCCATTTCGATCAGCATATTGAAGCTTATTCTTTTTATCCAATGGAACTCAAGAAAGAGAATGCTAATTTTTTGAATCGCTTGCAAGTCATTAATTCCAATCGTTTTTTATATAAACGAAATTCGGACTTCTCCTTGGCGGAAGAGATCTTAAAAATCAATCCTCATTTAAAAGAAATACAATCGAAGGCAGTTTTAGGTGAAATGGGAAAAGGCCCTCCACCGATACCAGATATGCCTGCGGGATATGCTCTTGTAATTTACGGCGAGCGGGGCAATCATATGCTTGAAGTCACGCATGTATCGAACGATGTAGATATCCAATTCCAAACCTCGGATGGCACTAAAGTCGTGGCCGTTCAAAACGATTTACCTATGAAACGCGCCATGTTATATTATAACCGAAGTCTGAACAGACAAATCGCTAAACCTAAATTCAAAAATGTAAAATATATATCGGGAGCTTACCATATAGTTTTGAGCCATGCGGATGAAGCCATGTCTGCCATAATAAATCTTATGAAAAGCAGAAGAAAAGCGGGTAACTAAGCCATAAATACAGGAGAGGGAGAGTTCCAAACGTTGATGATTATGAATTACATTCGGGTAGACGGCAACTATCAATATTTATTTATATCGACCGCATCATCTATCATTTCAATGTATCCGGTCATAACGAACAGAGCGTCTATACCAAGGGCATCATAAAAATGATGGCATCCTAGACATCTGCCTCCTAACCGACGCATCCGCCCGCAGGTATTTCGACAGCATCCTCGGTAAACGCATAATGCTCAAAAGCAACCCGGTTAAATAAGTTAACTTACCTATCTTTGGCTATCATTATGAACAAGTTCACCATCGATTTTACGGCAGCTGAAAAGAAGAAGCTTTGGAAAGCTAAAATTAGCTTGCGTCGACTAGAAGATTTTTCATTAAAGCAAATCCTTGACGCTGTTAAGCCGGATAAAGTACGTGAAAAGGAAATCCGAAAACAGTGGTTTGATTATGGAACGACCGGAATCATGTCAGTTGGCCTGAGTAGCCTGATGAGTAAACCACTATTTGCATCGGAATTGTTAAGCAATACACTTGATATCACCTCTGGAATAAAAAGTGTAATCGATGCAGCGCGCATGAACCATACCATATTTGGAAGTGTTATCCAAGGAAGTATCGGCGAAATTACCGGTTCCAATGACATTATTCGTAGTATGTCCAGTAATCCAATCCGTTTGGCGAACTTATTAAGCAGTGATTTAGACCCTTCGACACACTCCGTTTTAGATACC
This sequence comes from Arcticibacter sp., assembly GCF_045629565.1. Lineage (GTDB taxonomy): Bacteria > Bacteroidota > Bacteroidia > Sphingobacteriales > Sphingobacteriaceae > Arcticibacter. Next base: position 3,311 of record NZ_JAZQRL010000041.1, on the reverse strand, counting down.
TTTAAGCCGATCAGTGAACGATTGAGTCTGATCACCGCAAGATCAGCCGGCTTACGCATGCTTCAGCAGGATGCTTCTGCATTGGCGATGACTGGCCTCTCATCATTGTTTAAAGTTTCAGGTGGCTTTGACAGCCTCCTAACTAAACGATCTGCGAATTCCCTGTCAAGCTCCCTACTGCAACAAGACATATTCAAGGGTTATGGAATCAGTTCTTTAGCCCAAGAGCTATCTCGGAGATCAGTATTTGAACAAGCACATATCAGTGGCATCGGTGCAGCATTAGCGGCTGCAACATCCTTTACAAAACTTGCTCAATCCAATTTAGGTGCGTTTAAATGGGATAGTATAGCAGGTATGGCTCAAAGTGACTTTTTGAAAGTCTCGTCAGGTTATAGTGACCTATTGCGCAGTATAAATGAAAAGCCAAATTGGATATATGACGCACCCGAAACCGCTAAATTACCCGCTCAGGATTACTATATAGGCTCCCGTATACTAAAAATTGTTACTACCGAAACGGAAAACGATTCAGAAATAGATGCCTTAGATCACGAGATCGATGCCGACAACACAGACGCGATAAAAAAATATCTACCGGTCATTCACGGCGATCTGCCAGACCTATGGGAAGGTGCCCTCCAAGCGATGCATTCTGACAACCCCGATAGAATTCGGCACATGATCACTTCTTTGCGGGAACTCTATAATCACGTACTCCATCTTTTAGCACCTGATGACGCAGTGGAAAAATGGGACAGCGAGAAAACATATTACGATAGGGGCCGGCCAACCAGACGCGGTCGGTTCCTATACATTTGCCGGAATTTAGAAGGGTCAAATAGTCAATTTTCTAAACTGCTCAAGGCCGAAATTGACGCTACATTAGCCATGATCGAACTTTTTCAAGGCGGCACACATACGATCAGGTCCGTATTTACAGATTATGAACTACAATTCATCCGTATTAAAGCAGATACTACTTTGCGTACCTTTTTAAGTCTTGAATTCGAGATCAATCGCCGACAATAATTTTAACGTTACTATAGTCGGATCAGGACCTTGTACATTATTTCTAGTGATTTCTTTTTAAAAGGGTTGTGCTTCACATTAATGACAGGTCCAAGGCATTTCTGCACGGGTACTCACTTGAAGAGGTCGTTGGTGCAACGACTAAATGGGGTATGCAGCACCGGAAAAAAGTCAAAATCTAAAGATCAACCAGTAACTCGTCTCCGGAATAGAAGACATAAATTTATAAAAGGCATCTGTGTTTTCATGTAGTTCTTCAAAAGCGTCACAATACGTTCCTTTTCGAGAAGAAGTTATCGCTGAAGTTTGTTAATAGGAGAGGGAGAGTTCAAAACTTTGCTTCTAAACAGGTTTATTATAAGCCGCTTTATTTTAACATTTTTCAATACTCTATGAATCAAGCAATGTGCTGATCATGTAGCCGTTTCTAGAGCTTCGCCGGCAGCTGTCTACTGATCATCCAACGAAGGATAACTATGTATTATCCACCAATCAAAATTATAAATTTCGAATAGTTTCAGTGATCCATGAAATCCATTCTCTGAAAACCGTAACAAATACGTAAGGGAGCAAAATTTTGTGGTTTCAAAAATAGTTCTTAAATTGCTTCTGTAAGTCAGAAAAGCACATTTTGCTTCATAATACGGCGGTTATGCTAGAAGACTCATAATCTTTTGTTGCGCGCATAGATCCAATTGCCGAATAAGCCTTTCTTTTAGATCTCTTTATAACAAAGAAAACCAGTAGTTGAATGTCACTTGCAATTCCGGATAGCGGCGCTCACGATTTTAAACCACCCTCATAATTAAACTACGATCAATAACCACTACTTCTTTTTCTCTCTCTGGTTCAAGTAAGGCAACAACCTTCTCCTGTACTTCATCAATGATACTCCAATCCTTTTCTATATAAATATCCGTAGTACGATGTCCTTCATCTATATGATTAAGTGCAAGTGCCACATCATCTTTACTCATCCGGCATTTATTCCGGGCAAGATTAGCAAAAGTGTGCCTTGCCCAATAGAATGTAACGAAGTTAATTCCAGTGATCTCTCTGATTTGTAGCATCCCTTTACAAATCGCCCGGTTTAAGTTCTGAATTGTATTATACCGCGACTTAAGCGTGCCCGCATATTTGTCAAGTAGCGCTTTAGCTTCTGCTACTATCTTAATGCTAATAAATGCGTTGTCTCTCCGTATAAGACGAGTCTTCGAGCGATTATACTCCAACCTATTGTCCTTCACAATGTTTTTATCTAGTTGATAAAGATCTACTGCATTCATACCGCATAGATAAAAGCTTAGCATAAAAAGGTCTCGGGCAAGTTCAGCCCGGCTATCTGGCTCCACGATGCAATCACGGATCTGTTTAAGTTCATCTATGCCGATGTTTCTTTTCTTGGTTAGGGGAGCAGAACCTATTTTATATTTCTTGAAGGGATAATGTTTTATTTTATAGATACCCAGATCCTCATTGTTATAAGCCGTACAAGCGGCATTGAAAAGAGTACGAAGGTCTCTCATGTAATTGTGAATACTGCTGTCACTGGCACCTTCGCCTGCAATCTCGACAAGCTTACCAAACTGATCAACTCTGTACATAATCCTTGGCCTTTTCAAGAACTTCTCGAAAGAGAAGAGCATATTGGAACTAATTTCATTAATTGATACCTGTTCCCTTCCAAAATAATCGATCAGATTATTCCGAACTGTTCGGTGATTATTTGCAGTGGCTGTCCTACCGTCGCTTTTAAGCTGCTCGATATGTTGGGCACAGAACTTAATAAAATCAACATCCTGCTTCTTATCGCGTAAATAATTTCTCAGCTCCTCAGCGGAGAAGAAATTAAGCTTATCCCCGAGCTCGCTGATCCACTTTCTGTAATTGTCAAGAGTTGCTTCCAGAGACTTTAATACGAACTTGTCTTTAACTTCTAGCTTTGAATCCAGCTGTTTCTGGGTGACGAAAAACGTGGTGTCAATAAGTTTTTTTACTTTTCTGTGATAGACCCGGATCTTAACGTTGTACGTTCCGTCTGTTTTTTTATGATGCTCATACACCATAATATTGACTGTTGCCATAAATTTTTTCTAAAATCGCAGAATCGTTGTGACGTATTTGTGACGCTTCTATGTTAAATTCAACAAAAAACTATGTAAATCCTGACAAAACGGCAGTTGCCTAAGTCCATCAAAACAGCCTGAAACGGCTGCCTCTATAAACCAAAAAAGCCCTTTTTGATATCAAAAAGGGCTTTTTTTACAAGTGACCTGGGA
>NZ_JAZQRL010000040.1:0-1682 GCF_045629565.1 Arcticibacter sp. | reverse complement strand
CAGGAGCGGGGTGCTGCTTGTTTTGATCCGCAATGCCCGAGTTTAAGGCGGAGATTCGGTACTTGCAAAAGAAACAGGGGATCGCTTTACTTGGGCAACTGCCATAACGAAAAGGGGTCTGATCGGCATACCGCAATTGCCTGAATACCGGGTTAAGGTTTCCATTTCTGCCGATGCTTTGGCTTACCTGGTGAGGCTGCTCATCGAGACGGGTGTGATTGTCGCTAGTCCTAGATCGGAGTTGCTGGTATTTATTGCAAAGCATTTTCAGACGTCAGGGATTGGAAACGCTTAGCTGTCGGCTAATAGTTTGGGCTCTAAGTATAAACAAGTGGTGCAGTCCACGGCAAAGAATGGGAATGCGGCTTTGGGTAGAGATGCAGCGGATAGTGGGGAAGGAGTTTGGGTTGTGAGGTGGAGAGGGGATTTTATAAAATTAAATATTATTTAGAAAATCTAAATATTTGTATATTTGCGCTAGCAACATTTGTTTTGGTATGGTCGTTATCAGCTACGGAACGTTAAAGGAATTTTTCACTGTACATGCAGGAGCTAAGGATTCGCTCAATAACTGGTACCGTGCTGTGGAATTTGCGGATTGGTCTAATTTCCACGAAATGAAGCTGATGTTCGGCAGCGTTGATGCTGTCGGGAACGACAGGTTTGTCTTCAATATCAAAGGAAACAGTTACAGGCTGGTCGCGATGATATTTTTTGATGTAAGGACCGTTTACGTACGTTTTGTTGGTACGCATGCGGAATATGATAAACTGAAGGACTGTTCGGTAGTTTAGCCTTTATCCAAAAACCCTTTTACGGCTTGGGTGAAAATTGCCGTTATACTGTTTAATAAAATCTTTTTAACTATGGGACGGGGAAACAAGATTGAAACTAAGGCCAGCTACCAAGCAGTAATGGCAAAAATAGATGGCCTGATGGCCAAAGGCAGCGGACACGTTTCTGCGGAAGAGTTGGAAGAGATCCGTAGGCTGGCGCTTTCTGCACAGGAATATGAAAAGAACGTGTATGTAGTGGATGCTCCTTCGACGCTTTCCGGAATGATAGAGATGCGCATGTATGAAATGAGGCTACGTCAGGTGGACCTGGCAAGGAAGCTCAGGGTAAGTCCAGCAAAGCTTTCGCTAATCCTAAACGGCAAGCAGAAGCCCGACGTGGATTTTCTAAAAGCGGTGCATACCGAGCTGAACGTAGATGCGAACTTTATTTTGGAGCACGCCTAAACTATGGACGAGTGGCTGAATTGATGTACTTAATATTATGATAGCAGTTTTAAAAACGTAAAAATCCTCCCACTATGCTCCGCTTCGTGATAATTAGCGGCTTGTAGGGCCTGGGCAAGATTTTTCACTTGAAATCCGATGGGTAACTCGAAGGGCTCATAGTTGACAAATAATCTGGATTCCAGATCTAATTCAAGGTGGTTAACGGTATCAATCAATAAGTGTTTCACCTCATTAACATCTGGAGTAATTTTCCAAGAACCAGGAGACGATCCAATTTTGAAAGACTCCATGAATTCTTTTGATATATACATTGGTAATCCGCTGCGCATATACATATGCCTCTGTTGAGAAGTGATACAATGACCAATGTTCCAAATGATATTATTGTTAAAACCATCTGGAATTTTAAATAAGATTTCGTAATCACATGTTTCCATT
>NZ_JAZQRL010000039.1:0-47923 GCF_045629565.1 Arcticibacter sp. | reverse complement strand
GCATGAATCTCGGTCCTGATCGATAGAAATTGATGGTGTAACGGGCATGGGTTATCTGCAGAACACTCCTTCAATCCTAATGCACAGCCATAGAAAAGCCGGTCGCCATCGATTGCCTCCACAATATCACTTACAGCTCTTTGGAGAGCTGCCTCGTCAAGAAAAAACCCTCCGTTCGGACCTTTAAAGGAACTGATTAAGCCCTTTCTGCTTAAGTCCTGAAGTATTTTTCCGAGATACAGTTCCGGCGAGTCGATTCCGGATGCAATTTCCTTAATACCTACACGCTTCCCTTCCCCAGATTTCTGCGCGATATAAAACACCGCCCGGATTGCATATTCACATGTTTTTGAGAAGATAGCCATAAACCCATCAAAAGTAAAAAAATAAACATATAGACTGCGCTTTAACAAACAGTATCATCTATTTCGTCATGATAAATCGCGGTGCCGGTTTACAGACCTTTCTTTACATGCCTGAATCGATAGGCGCATCCGGTAAAGACAGACATATGACCTGTATCCAGGATCCCCGAAATTACGCTGTATACGCTTTTAAATATGTGTTAAAAAACCTGGTGCCAGACGTGGAAAGATGAAAACGCAGCCATTTTATCATACAATGAAAAAAGCTCAAATAACCTTTGTATCTGCCGCTGACCTCCTTCTGGTCTGGTAGGGACCTGCGAGGGGCCTGGTGGTGAGTCCAGCCACCATGCAGCCAGGGTGTAGCCACGGTACAGCCACCTTTTCCTTACAAAACGTGGCTGCAACGTGGCTACACGGCGGCTAAAGTGTGGCTACACCCACTAGCTGCCCACCAGCTGCTCACTAGCTGCCCACTAGCTTGTGGGCAGCTGAAGCAAACAAGTAATTCCTGAATATAAGATCTTATCCGAAACGTATTGTATTATGGAATGGTGTTTAGATCAGCTTCTGATAGGTTCTCCACCATAGATCGGGCATTTCTCCTGCCACCGCATTCTGATAGTCGTCATATTGACATGGAACGAGGTGGAAACGCTCATTTCCGGAGTGTCCGGTTGGGTATGGCACCTGCATCCACCAACGATCAGTTTTTTTGCTTTTCACGAACACGAGTTCGTGGGATCCGTCTTTGAGTGTCGCCCGGTAGATCAGGTACTGGGATTTTGGCTGTAGCGGGAAATCACGCTTCCGCTGATAGAATCCTTCGATGAAATACCAGATCATCTGGCCCAGCAGCATGGCACTCTGGCCCTCGCTGTCATATGCCGGGTTGAACTCGTAGAAACCAATAGAGCTCAGCTTATCGCTCATACCCGCATAACGGCATAACTGACACGCTTCTTCGCCATAGAATCCGTTTGGACTTGCATTGCTATTTGCCTTTGCATCCGATGAACGTATAGCCGAAATATCAAAGCTGAGTACACTGGCGTTACGAATAATAGGCTCGGCAACGGATATTTTATTATAAAAATCGCCGAGGCGATTAACGTCAAACAACAGTTTTTCCATAACCCTCAAGCTATCCTGGTTAACAAAATAAGTTTGATAACCAATATTGCTGAAGTTGAAAAGATAATTCGGTTGGTGTAGGAAGATCTTGTTGAGATAAGAGTTGGAATAGGCCTCGATCGATGGATCATCGGCGATATCATCAAGATCAAACTTGTTATCGATCACCACCAGATCCACCTTTTGCTCCAAATCCTCATAGGCCATGTACTGGGCATAAGTGATATCTTGTCCGCCACCAATAATAACCGGCACCATGTTGTTTTTCACAAGCGTAGTAACGACCGTCTTCACGGCGATATAGGTATCAGCAACGGTATGTCCGGCTTTGATATTTCCCAGATCGGCAATCCTTGGTTTAAAAGCACCGGCATGTAAGCTGTAGAGCTTCTCACGGATATAGTCAGGGCCAAGAGCGCAGCCTTCGTTATTTACCGCATGGCGATCATCTAACACCCCAAACAGCACGATATCTACCGTACCCTCCTCCAGATCAGGGAAATGATGCGTAAAAACGCTCATCTGACTACCCATCTGACTGCTATGGAACCCTGCTTCTGCACCAAATTTACGGTCATCGACCGGCATGAAAAAATCAACTAAAGACATATTCGCTCCAAATATCCATTTAATTCAGTTACTTTTGAAAGCAAATTCAATTTTTGCCGGATGATCTTAGTTACTGGCGCTACAGGCTTTTTAGGTTCAGAATTAGTTAAACAGCTGCATGACAGAGGCATGCCGGTAAGGGCATTGAAGCGTCTTAATTCTTCTATCCCAACCATTCTTGAAGATCTAACTCGTATTGAATGGGTCACTGCCGACATTCTTGATTACTTCTCACTGGAAAAGGTCTTCGAGGGCGTTACGCATGTTTACCATTGCTGCGCGATGATCTCTTTTGACAGTGCTGATAAGGCGGCTATGCTTCGTGTAAACAAGGAAGGCACGGCCTATGTGGTCGATCTTTGTCTGCTTTATAACATAGAAAAGCTGGTACATGTGAGCTCCGTGGCTTCACTGGGTGACCCAAAAACCGGCGGAGAGGTTACTGAAAAGGATCAATGGGAATTCAATGGCACTCAGCATGGCTACTCCATCTCTAAATACGAAAGTGAAATGGAGGTTTGGCGCGGTATTGCGGAAGGGCTGAATGCGGTAATTGTTAATCCATCGGTAATCATCGGTAAAAATGCAGGCACAAAGGGAAGCGGAAAATTATTTGAACTGGTTCGTAAAGGACTCCGCTATTACACACCGGGTTCACTCGGTGTAGTGGATGTAGAGGACGTGGCGAAGGTAATGATCCGGCTTATGGCCAGTGACATCGCTGGGGAACGATTTATTGTTAACGGGGAGAACATGAGCTATGAGCGACTTTTCGCTGAGACCGCAAAGTGCTTCGATCTGCCCGTTCCGAAAACTGAGTTGAGTAAGGGACAAATGTTTCTGGGCTGGCTGGGAGCGAAAGTCGCCTCCGTTTTAACGGGAAAAAAATACAGTCTGACAAGGGATACAGCTAAAAGTGCTTTTAAAAGATCCTCCTACTCGTCGGCCAAACTTTCAAAATATCTTCCTGAGATGAGTTTCAAGCCTATTTCCCGGTCTATCAGGGAAATTACTGAACATCTGAGGAATTCATATACACGAGACCGCCTGCAAAAAGAATAAAGCTTAGAGGAATCCGGTTTTCCGCGTTTTTAATACAAACTATTTTAATGAAAAATTTTTACATCATTGATTTTGACAGCACCTTTACCCAGGTAGAGGCATTAGATGAACTCGTACGAATTTCATTAAGTGATCATCCCGACAGGGAGGAGATCTACAAAAAGATCGAGGACCTGACCAACGCAGCCATGGAAGGCAGATTGTCTTTCCGGGAGAGTCTGACCCAGAGAGTGCAGCTGCTGCATGCGAACCAGGAACACCTTAAACAGCTCGTCAGCAGGTTGAAGAAGAAAGTTTCAGCATCTTTTTCACGTAACAGGGAGTTCTTTAAACAACACGCCGACGAGGTTTTGATCGTATCTGGTGGATTTAAGGAGTTTATTACTCCGGTAGTTTTGCCGTTTGATATCAAGATAGAGAATATTTATGCCAATACTTTCACCTTCGATGAAGAGGGCAATATAACCGGTTACGACCAGGAGAACCCGCTGTCGCAGGAAGGCGGCAAGGTAAAGCTGCTAAAGCAGCTACAGCTGGAAGGCAATATTTATGGTATCGGAGACGGATATTCAGACTTCCAGTTGAAGGAGTCGGGATTGATCCAGAAATTCTACGCCTTCACGGAGAATATTGCGCGGCAAAGCATTTTGGAAAAAGCAGATCATATCACGCCGAGCTTTGATGAGTTCCTCTATGTGAATAAATTGCCTCAAGCGATCTCCTACCCCAAAAACAGGATCCTATGCCTGATTGTGGGGGATGTTCCGGAAGAGGCCATACAGGTTCTGAAAAAAGACGGTTTTTCTATCCGCCATAAGGAAACTTTCGAAGATAAATATGTTGGTGATGTGGGGATGGTTCTGCTGGCTGACGGAGAAAAAATAAGTGACGCCAAGCTTTTGAAGGCCATCAAACTGAAGACAATCGGCTATTTGGGTAATAGCAAGAATAAGATATCACACGATATCGCTACGGAAATGGGTATTGTGATCTTCGATGACCAGAAGCAGAACCCCCGAAACGCCAAGTTTATCCCCAAACGAATGGCTGATTTTATTAATAAGGGCGACACGTATATGAGTTCCAATTTCCCGAACTTACAGCTTCCGAAGGTTGGTAACGCTCACAGGCTGATCCATATTCATAAAAATATTCCGGGCATTATGGCGCAGATTAACAAGGTTTACGCTAACCATAACATTAACATTTCCGGACAGTTCCTGATGACAAACGAGCAGATCGGTTATGCGATTACGGATGTGAGCGCCCGATATGATAAGCAGGTTCTGAAAGAGTTGAAGGAGATCGACCAGACAATTAAGTTCAGAATTTTGTTTTAAAATGCTCTATGGTTTTTTTGACGATCGTAAGGCCTTGAGCCTGTGAATAATCCTCAAAAAACTGTTACTTTGTATACAACAACATAATACACACTGTCGTGACTGATACGTTAGATATAAAAATTACCAAAACTTCTGCTTCCCGTTTACAGGATACAGATTTTACAGATCTTCCATTTGGGAAGGTATTTACCGACCACATGTTCGTGGCGGATTATGAGGATGGTGAATGGAAGAATTTTCAGATCGTCCCTTATGGTGATATGTCTTTTAGTCCGGCTATGTCTGTGCTGCATTACGGCCAGGCGTTTTTCGAAGGATTAAAGGCTTACAAACATGCGGATGGCAACGCTGTGATCTTCCGCCCTTATAAAAATGCCGATCGTTTTAATAAATCTGCATTGAGGCTATGCGCGCCGGAATTGCCGAGAGATATTTTTGTTCAGAGCATAGCCGCATTGGTTGAGCTTGACCGTGGGTGGATTCCTGACGGCAAGGGCAACTCGCTGTATATCCGTCCGTTTATGTTCTCCACTGACCCTTACTTGGGTGTGCAGCCATCGAAAACGTATAAGTTTATCGTGCTGGCCTGCCCTGTAGGTGCTTATTATTCAAAACCACTGAATGTTAAGATCGAAACGAAGTTTTCCCGTTCGGCTGAAGGTGGATTCGGATTTGCCAAGGCTGCCGGAAACTATGCAGGATCTTTATTGCCTGCCCTGGAGGCAATGAAAGAGGGCTATGATCAGCTGATCTGGACGGATGGTAAAGACCACGCTTATATTGAGGAATTGGGAACTGCCAATGTGATGTTTTTGATCGATGGTAAGATAGTGACTCCTTCTACGCGTGACACAATCCTGGAAGGTATCACCAGAGATACTATTCTGACCCTGGCTCGCCATTGGGATCTCCCGGTTGAGGAACGCCGCGTATCTGTTGATGAAATTATTACTGCATTGAGAGAAGGTCGTATGACTGAAGCTTTCGGTGTCGGTACTGCTGCTACAATTACTCCTATCGCGGCGATTTCGCTGGAGGGCGAGCGCTATGAACTGCCAGATCCTGCAAATGCAGCGTTTTCTTTAAAGGCACTACAGACGCTTGATGAGATTCGTTATGGATTGCAGGCTGATACTTTTGAATGGAATTATGTAGTAGGATAAATTATACGACTAGGCCTTGAGGCTCATTAACGAGACTTGAGGCTTAGTGGTTTTATTTAAGCACCTTTCTATCCATTTAGATGCCGTCCTTAAGGAGCAGCATTTATGTACAATCAAACGTACGGTTCTTTTATTAATTCAGAAATTGGTTTTTTAAGCCCCTAACCATCGTAGGTATATCATATTTTGCCATCGAGAGTGATAAGTTAACACATAATACGATGATATAGCTCATCAAATCAACTTCCGGAAGCGGCACTATCTTTCTTCGCTTCAAGATCCTTTTTTTCTTCCTCCTGCGCTTTTTTCGCCTTCTTCTCCTTCTTTTTCAGCTCGCGCTTTTTCACCCGCTCAAGCTTGTTCTCCCTCATCTTTTCTTTCAGTGCTTCAAAGTCTGATTTTACACCGCTGACTACTTCGCCGACCTTGGAGGCGACATTCCTGATCCGGTTCTCTTTCTCCCGGCTTACCCCTACGCTCTCCTTTACTCCCTCAAGTAAGCTTTTCCAGTAAAATTTAAAGAAGGCAAATGATGCAGGCCTTGGGAAATAGATATTTCCAACCGTAAATACGTTGTTGTTCTTAGGATCAGGGTTTCCTACGTTGAGCACAAAGGTGTTCGCGATGCCCGAGACTAAACCTTGCTTCTTCAGACGACCGGTTTCATCGTCAATCTTTAAAAGCTGGACATGGAGGTCGGAGTAGTAAAACTTTACTGTTCCGCGGGCAACTTTTTCATTTGCTCTGATGTTAAACTGCAGTTTGCGGACGTTGAGCGACTGTACAGTGACCATTGCGAGAGGATTTGTCACCGGGTTTAATGCCCTGCCGTCCATCGCTCCTAGCGTACCGGCAGAGGTAAATGCTCCGTGCTTGTCGGTCAGATTGAAATTAAATGTTACATGCAGGTTGGATTTGCCCATGAAAAGGGTAGACAACTCCGCTCTCATGAATTTATTTTTGGCCAATGCCGTACGATCGTTGGTGACGTTGTAGATCGCTCCTCTTGTATTGGCGAAGGAGACGGTACCGGTCTTGCCTGTCTTTTTGTTAAATTCCTGATAGGCGATCTGTACCCTGCGAAGCTGCAGGGTGTCGATGCGGAGGTCAAGTGCAAGTTTCTGTAATTGCTGGTGGGGAAATTTTCCTGTTTTATTTTCCACTTTCTTTGGCAATGCGTTAGTGTTGTAGATGCCTACCTTACCGTCGGCGAGAACCATTCTATTGACAAAGAACCGCTGTTCCTGTTTAAGCTTCTCCAGATCTATTCCTTTAAGTACGATCTGGTTAAACCGGATATCGAACCGGTCTTTGGACATTTTCACCTTGCGATAGAATGCCGGTATTTCATACCGGGGTTGCATCCGGGCCTCGTCCATCACCAGACTCTTACCCCTGGTAGAGAACTTGACGGATTTGAACCGGAGGAAATAAAGGCTGTCTGCTGTAGCGATTTTATAGTTCTTCAACTCAACGTCTACGTTTCGGGTGTGATAGAACCTATCCTTATCTTTTTCAGACAATGAATCGAGCAGAAAATCTGTGACCATGAGATTCAGATTTTTGATAGCCGTTTTTTTCTCTTTTGGTGTGCTTTTGTTGATGAGTACGAAATCTATATCCTTTAATTGAATATCCGCTATCCGAACCTCTTTGAGCGACTTGGAGATCATTTGATAGAGCGACTTTTTTGAAGTGGTATCTGCTTCTTTATTGTAGGGCTGACGCTTGTTGGTAATGATCATCTTCGGGTGGTCGATCACAATCTTATCTACATTGAGCTTCCTGGTATCGTATAATCTTCTGGGATGAAAATTGACCAGATCAAAGCTTTCTACCTGAAGGTTGTACATATTGTCGGGAGCTCGCTTCAGTATCTCCAACTCCTTGTACCGGTTTTCATCAGGGATCAGCTTCAGATTTTTCAGCGATGCGTTTCCGCTGATGAGATTAATTTTAAGATCGGTGTATTCCACCCGGTATAGGCTGTCAGAAGAATTTAACACCAACTGCTTAAGCTGCGTATCGAGCAAGGGTTTCCACCGACTGCTGAGATACCAGGCGGCCCCGGCGAGAAGGATGAACACCACGAGTAGAATGATGAGTATCCACTTCCAAAATGAAACAAAAAAACGCCAGATAGCAGCCATATACATGCATTAACCTGCTTAGTACTCAGCTTGTTTGAGACGACCTGTAATTAAGATTGAAGAGATTCAATTAAGGCATGCCAACATGTCACAATAAATTAAATTGTACTACCTTTGCAGTTCTTAGAATAAGAATGATATGCATAATTTGGAGATAGGCGTGAAAGATCATGACGAGGCGAGACAAGGTGAAGCCTTATTGCTGGAGGCAACATCCGAGCTTAACAATGGAAGGAAGCTGTATATAGAAAGCTATGGCTGCGCTATGAACTTTTCTGACAGCGAGATTGTAGCCTCCATCATGACTGATATGGGCTTTAAGACCACCTCTGACTATAAAGAAGCTGACGTAATATTTATAAATACCTGCTCGATCCGTGAAAACGCAGAGCAAAGAGTTAGAAATCGCCTGAAGGAATTCAAGGCCGTTAAAAGTAAGAACCCGGGAATGATGGTGGGTGTTCTGGGCTGTATGGCCGAACGTTTGAAGTCTAAGTTTCTGGAAGAGGAAAAATTGGTGGACGTAGTAATAGGGCCTGATGCTTACCGTGACTTGCCTAACCTGATCGACCAGGTAGATGAGGGGAACCGTGCCGTAAACGTGTTGCTATCCAGGGAGGAGACGTATGCAGACATTAGCCCTGTGCGCCTGAACACCAATGGCATCACTGCCTTTATCTCGATTATGAGAGGCTGTGATAACATGTGTTCGTTCTGCGTCGTTCCGTTCACCAGAGGAAGAGAACGTAGCCGGGATGCTCATTCCATCATTCAGGAGGCTAAGGATCTTTACGCTCAGGGTTATAAAGAAGTTACTTTACTTGGACAGAATGTCGATTCGTACAAATGGACATCGGAAGATCAGTTGGAGAAAGTAAACTTTGCCAGCCTGCTGGAGATGGTAGCCTTGGTGGGACCTGACCTTAGAGTGCGTTTCTCGACTTCGCATCCTAAAGATATTACAGACGAGGTGCTGCACACCATGGCGAAGTACGATAATATCTGCAAATACATCCACCTTCCGGTACAGTCGGGCAATTCCCGCGTATTGGATATTATGAACCGTACATACGATCGTGAATGGTACATGGAACGTGTTGTGGCCATCAGGAGGATATTACCCGGATGCGCGATATCTACCGACGTGATCACCGGCTTTTGTACTGAAACAGAAGAGGAGCATGCGGATACACTGAGCATGATGGAGTTTGTAAAATACGACTTTGCCTATATGTTTATGTACTCAGAGCGCCCCGGGACACTGGCAGCGAAACGCTATACGGACGATGTGCCGGAAGATGTGAAGAACCGGAGGTTCAATGAGATCATCAAGTTGCAGCAAAAGCACTCGCATGAGCGCCTGTTGGAGCAGATCGGAGAAACGCAGACAGTCCTTATTGAGAACTTTTCGAAGAAATCGGCTCTTGATTACTCCGGAAGAAATGACAAGAACGCGACCGTTGTGTTCCCGGTGGTTGAACGTTTTAAGCCTGGTCAGTACGTCGAGGTGCTGATTGAACGTTGTACTCCTGCCACATTGATCGGCAGAATTGTTGAATAGTTTAAATTAACACATGGATACGCAGGATATAAAAAACCGGTTTGGCATTATTGGCAATTCGCCATTGCTTAACCGTGCTATTGATATTGCAAGTCAGGTTGCCCCAACCGATATTTCTGTGTTGATCACAGGTGAAAGCGGTAGCGGAAAAGAGGTGTTTTCGCACATCATCCATCAGATGAGTGCGCGTAAGCACGGACCGTTTATTGCCGTAAACTGTGGTGCGATACCCGAGGGAACGATCGACTCAGAGCTATTTGGGCATGAGAAAGGTTCCTTTACAGGCGCACATGAAGCCCGTAAGGGATACTTTGAGGTGGTAAACGGCGGAACGATTTTCCTGGATGAGGTGGCGGAACTCCCGATCGGAACGCAGGCTCGTCTGCTCCGTATCCTGGAATCGGGCGAATACCTTCGTGTCGGTTCATCCAAGGTGCAGAAAACAGATGTGCGTGTGGTTGCTGCAACGAATGTGGATGTTTACGATGCGGTCAAAAACGGCAAATTCAGGGAAGACCTCTATTACCGTTTGAGTACAGTGCCTTTGAAAATTCCGCCATTGAGGGAGCGTAAGGAAGATATATACCTTTTGTTCCGCAAGTTTATTGCTGACTTTACACATAAATACAGAAGTCCGTCGGTTCAGCTCGATGCAGAAGCGAGACATATCCTGACCAATTACAGCTGGCCGGGAAATGTGCGTCAGCTGAAAAATGTGGCTGAACAGATCGCTGTTCTGGAGAAGGACAGAAACCTGACAGGGCAAAGCATCCTTCAATACATTCCACAGGAAGCAGGAACAAATAATCTGCCGATGCGGATTAAACAGGACGCGAAAGAGGACTTTTCCGAGAGAGATATTCTTTATAAGGTGCTTTTTGATATGAAGCGCGATATGCTGGAGTTGAAAAAGCTGGTTGCCGAGATTATAAAGAACGGAGGTAATTCTGCCTCGATTGCTGAAAATCACCACATCGTACAACAGCTGTATCAGGATGTTGAATTTCCGGCTATTGCTCCGGCCGTCCCATTTGTATTGCATAAGCCTGAAGTAGAGAAAAAGAACGACTTTAGCTATGTTCCGCATTCGGAAGAGGTGGAAGAATCGCTTTCACTTGTAGAGAAAGAGTCTGACCTGATTAAGAAGGCACTGAAAAAGCACAAGGGAAAGCGTAAGCTGGCCGCCAATGAGCTTGGCATTTCTGAGCGTACCCTTTACAGGAAGATTAAAGAGTTGAACCTGAATTAAGCAAGTACATGAACGTATTATTGAAAAGAACTTTTCTCTTTTTTATTCCCTTGTTATTTCTATTCCAGTCATGCGGGATATACAGCTTTACGGGAGCGTCCATACCGGCAGATATGAAGACGGTGTCTGTTCAGTTCTTCGAGAACAGCGCTCCGTTGGTGGTACCTGGGCTCAGCCAGCAGTTTACTGAAGCACTCAAGGAAAGAATCAGGAACCAGTCGAGCCTTAGTATTACCAGGGACAATGCGGACGGAAATTTTGAAGGCCGGATAACGGATTACAGCATCAGACCGGTTGCTGTGACAGGCAACGAAATTGCCGAGGCAACGCGTATCAGTATCACGGTGCAGGTAAAGTTTGTCAACGCTGTGGATAATGAATATAGCTTTGAGCAATCGTTCACCCGTTTTAAGGAGCTTCCGGGAAGTAACGTGCAGGCGCAGGAACAATCTGCCATACGTGAGATCAATCAATTGCTTACTGAAGATATCTTCAACAGAGCTTTTGCAAACTGGTAATCAAGGGATACATTCATTAAAGAAAAAACGTGGAAAAACTTCAGGCATCAGGAAACAGGGAATTTTTAAAGTTTTTGTCGCCCTCTGAAAAGTGGACGGATGCGGACAGGGCTGCTCTGAAATACCTTGTTTTAAAGTTTCCTTACTGTCAGCCCCTGCATTTTGCACATGCCTCTGCCCTGCGTACGGAGGATCAGGCGACTTATGAGAGCTACCTAAGAAAGGCTTCAGTATATGCGCCGAGGAGGGATGTCCTTTACCGGTTCATGAACGAACCACAGTATTTTCAGCCAGAGATTGATCTGTCGGACGACGGTGAAGACATCAGTCTGCCGGAACTTTCAGTACCTGTTCCTGCAAGAGAAACAGTCCATCATGATATAGAAACGGTTACCCCGGAAACAGAAGCGGCGGTGATTGAGGGATACGGATCTGATCTGGAAGAGTTTGCTGAGGAGGAAAGGACAGTTGAATTCGGACAGGAAGAGCCGACTGAAGAGCAAAAGGACGAGGCAGAATATACCCTGGAAGAGCAGCCAGACGCCCTGCTGATAGAAGAATATGTGGAAGAAGACGAGTCGGAAGATCATGGTGCCGAGGAGGATTTGCCTGTAGCACCATCGGTTGAAGAAAGGGGCATTGAAGAAGCTGCTCAGGAAGAACCCACAGAGAAGAATCCAGTTGGGCAGGAGTCTGTTGAACTTATCGAGACGGTGATCCCTGAATCTGAACTTCCCGGTCAGGAAACGGAGGCGGAATTTCCGGAAAAGGAAACGCCAACCAATCATGTAGCTGTGGAAAGCATTGCGTCGTCTGACTACTTCGCATTTAACAAGTCTGCGATTGACCCGCTGAAGACTGCGTTAAGCGCTGCAAAAACAGAGCCAGTGGCTGAGAAGGAGGAAGTATCCAGATACGACGACGATTCGCTTCCTTACACTTTTTTATGGTGGCTTCATAAGACCCGTAAGGAATTTGAGGAGACTTATCAGCCTTACGCGCCGAAAGCACCCGCCATAAGAACGAGCGCACCTGCAGCTTCACCGCTGTTGAACCAGCAAATCATAGAGAACATTTTTCATATCCAGCCTGAGCTGAATACGATTGCTGCGAATGCAACGGTTGAGTTTGAGCTGAAGCGGAAAGAGGACATCATTATTGAGCGATTCATTAAAGAAGAACCTCAGATCAAGCCTCCAAGCACCGCAAAAGTCGATACCGAGAACAAGGCCAGGAAAAGTTCGGAGGATAATCTGGAGCTGGTTTCGGAAACTTTAGCTAAAATTTATACCGATCAGATGCTTTTTGACAAGGCAATTGAGACGTACAGGAAATTAAGTTTGAAATATCCGGATAAAAGTATTTACTTTGCAAGCCAAATTGAAAATTTAGAAAAGAGAATCAGCTAATTATAAGATATGTTTTACGTTATCATCATTGTTGCCATTATCATTTGCATCCTTTTGGGATTGATTATTTTAATTCAGGAGCCAAAAGGCGGAGGATTGACTTCCGGATTTGCTGGTTCTAACAATATTATGGGTGTGCAAAGAACCGGAGACTTCCTGGAAAAAGGAACCTGGATCTTGACGATCAGCCTGATGGTACTTGTATTATTTGCTAACGTGGTGGTTCCGCAGGGAGCATCTCAGAGCAGAGAGGCACAAGAGATTCAGAATCAGATCAACAAAGGATCGAACGCTCCTGCGGCACCTGCACCGGCCCCTCTTCCGGGCTTGTCTGACACCTCAAAGAGATAACAAGCATTATTCCATACGCAAAAAGGCTGCACCGCAAGGATGCAGCCTTTTTGCGTTTAAGCACATTTTTTCAGTGCTTAGCTGCCAACACTGACAGCATGACACCGTTTAGACCTTTGGCACAGAATCTGACTACTTAAGGACAAAACTAATATTCATTAAAAATGGCATTAAATATTAAACCAATCGCAGATAGAGTAGTAGTTGAAGCTGCTCCTGCTGAAGAGAAAACAGCATCTGGTATCTACATTCCGGATACCGCGAAGGAAAAACCTCAAAGAGGCACTGTAGTTGCAGTTGGTGATGGCAAAGTAGACGAGCCTTTAACTGTTAAAGTTGGAGACGAGGTTTTATATGGCAAATATGCCGGTACTGAGATTACCTATGAAGGTAAGGAATATTTGATTATGCGTGAATCTGATATATACGCGATTTTATAATCTCCTAAATTATTTATTAAAAATATTCAATAGAAATGGCAAAACAAGTTAAATACAATGTTGAAGCGCGCGACGCCCTGAAAAAAGGTGTTGACACATTAGCAAACGCAGTAAAGGTTACATTGGGACCAAAAGGCCGCAACGTAATCATTGATAAGAAATTCGGTTCACCTGCGATCACAAAAGACGGTGTAACTGTTGCAAAAGAAATTGACCTGAAAGATCCCCTTGAAAACATGGGTGCTCAGATGGTGAAGGAAGTAGCTTCCAAAACTGCTGATATCGCAGGTGACGGAACTACAACTGCTACTGTACTGGCTCAGGCTATCGTTACTGCAGGTGTTAAAAACGTTGCTGCGGGCGCAAATCCAATGGATTTAAAACGTGGTATTGACAAGGCTGTTACTGCTGTTGTTGCTAATCTGAAAGAGCAGTCTCAGACTGTTGGAGAAGACAATAATAAGATCAAACAGGTTGCTTCTATCTCTGCAAACAATGACGAGATTATCGGTTCTTTGATTGCTGAAGCAATGGCTAAAGTTGGTAAAGACGGTGTGATCACTGTTGAAGAAGCTAAGGGTACTGAAACCGAGGTGAAGACTGTAGAAGGTATGCAGTTTGACCGTGGTTACCTTTCTCCTTATTTCGTAACCAACTCTGACAAAATGGAAGTTGAGCTGGAGAACCCTTATATCCTGATCTACGACAAGAAGATCAGCAGCATGAAAGAATTGCTTCCGGTATTGGAAAAACAAGTTCAGACTGGTAAGCCTCTATTGATCATTGCTGAAGATTTAGATGGTGAAGCTCTTGCTACGCTTGTAGTGAATAAGATCCGCGGATCTCTGAAAGTTGCTGCTGTTAAGGCTCCAGGATTCGGAGACCGTCGTAAAGCCATGCTGGAAGACATCGCTATCTTAACTGGTGGTACTGTTATTTCTGAGGAGAGAGGTTACAAGCTTGAAAATGCTGACCTTACTTATTTAGGACAGGCTGAGAAAGTAGTTATTGACAAAGACAATACAACTGTGATCAACGGTGCTGGTAGCTCTGATGATATCAAAGCTCGTGTTGCACAGATCAAATCTCAGATTGAAGCTACTACTTCTGACTACGACCGCGAGAAATTACAGGAACGTTTGGCTAAATTAGCTGGTGGTGTTGCTGTTCTTTACGTTGGTGCTGCTACTGAAGTAGAGATGAAAGAGAAGAAAGACCGTGTTGATGATGCTTTACATGCGACCCGTGCTGCGGTTGAAGAAGGTATCGTTGCTGGTGGTGGCGTTGCGTTTATCCGTGCGGTTGCTGCTTTAGCTGACCTTAAAGGTTCTAACGAAGACGAGAATACTGGTATCCAGATCATCCGTCGTGCTATTGAAGAGCCTCTTCGTCAGATCTGCGAAAACGCTGGAATCGAAGGTTCTATCGTGGTTCAGAAAGTGAAAGAAGGAACTGGTGACTTCGGTTACAATGCTCGTACTGATGTTTACGAAAACCTGATCGGTGCTGGTGTTATCGATCCTACTAAGGTTGGTCGTGTTGCATTAGAGAACGCTGCTTCTATCGCTGCTATGCTGTTAACTACAGAGGTTGTACTTGCTGATGATCCTGAAGAGGAAAAAGGCGGTGCTGGTATGCCTCCAATGGGTGGCGGTATGGGCGGCATGATGTAATCTACATCATCAGTCTGTATCTGAAGATACACTATATAAAAGCCCTGATGCGATACCGCATCAGGGCTTTCTTTTTGCAGTCCTGGCTGTTTGTTATTTAGCAGTGAACTTATAGATGGTGGTAGTTTTGTATGTATCTCCGGGATTCAGGAGGGTTGATGGAAACGATGGCTGGTTCGGCGAATCAGGGAAATGCTGTGTTTCCAGACAGAACGATGTTCTGAAATCGTCTTTGATACCTTGCTTCAGCGTATTTGCCCCTTCAAGGAAATTTCCTCCGTAGAATTGCACTCCCGGCTCGTTGCTTAACACTTCCATTACGATACCTGACTTGTCGCCTGTAGCTATAGCCAGGGTTTCGAGGTTAGCCGACTTTTTGTTTGCATGCACAAAGTTATGGTCATAACCGTTACCGTATTTTAACTGAATATGGTCGGCATCAATCCTCGAACCGATAGCGGTAGGTTTTCTGAAATCGAAGGGAGTACCTTCCACTTTTTCGTTCCTTCCTGTAGGGATCAGCGTTGAATCTACTGGCGTAAACTCTTCAGCATTGATCTGAAGAAGGTGTTCGTTGATCGAACCACTGGCAATTCCGTTCAGGTTGAAGAAAGAGTGATTGGTCAGGTTCACGACTGTTTTCTTGTCTGTAGTTGCCAGATAGTCAATCTTTACTTCGTTATCGTCTGTTAATGTATAGGTGACTTTAACGGTGAGGTTGCCGGGGTAGCCTTCTTCGCCATCCTTTGACAGATAGTTTAACTCAAGCTGGTTATCGGCAATTTGCTTGGCATCCCATATCACTCTTGAAAAGCCTTTCGGTCCGCCGTGAAGATGATTTACTCCATTGTTGGTGGCCAGAGTGTACTCAGTGCCATCGATACTGAACTTGCCCTTCGCAATGCGGTTACCGAACCGGCCGATGGTTGCACCGAAGTAAGTGTCGGGACCCTTGGTATAATCATCCACATTATCAAAGCCAGCTACTACATCCAGAAACTTGCCGTTCTTGTCGGGTATGAGCAGGCTGACCAGCCGCCCCCCGTAGTTAGTAATGGCAGCCTGTACATTATTTTTGTTCTTTAGAATGAAGAGATCCGTTTTCTTTCCGTCTATCGTCGATTGGAAAGCTTCTTTGGCGGGGATAGCCGCCTCTGTACTATCAGTCATATCTGTGGTTTTGTTTTGATTTGAGGAGTTTGTACACGCTCCAAGCGCAAGCAGGCACGCTGCATAAAGCCAGGTTGTTTTCAGTTGGATTTTCATTTCGTATAAAGTGATTTAAATTTGTAGTTCAGCATCAAATTTAACTTTTTAAATATATTAACTTGCAGGTTTAGTCATTTTATGGGCTGTGAAATTGTGCATAATTTAACCATCGTATGTGCTAATATTACTTGAAGAAAAGGCCTTTTACTGCTATTTTAGCCTTGATGATACATCTTACCTCTAAGCTACCTTCTTCAGGTACTACCATATTTACTGTCATGTCCCGGCTTGCACAGGAAAGCGGTGCGATCAATCTATCTCAGGGATACCCTGATTTCGACTGCGACCCTGAACTCATCGTGCTGGTAAACAAACACATGAGAGCCGGGCATAACCAGTATGCACCAATGACGGGTGTAGGTTTGTTGCGCGAGCGCATTTCAGAAAAGGCAAATAGGTTATATGGTGCCGACTACCATCCGGAAACCGAAGTAACGGTCACTGCAGGAGGGACACAGGCTATATTTACGGCTATTGCTGCGCTGGTTCATCCGAACGATGAAGTTATCATCTTTGACCCGTCGTATGACTCATATGCACCTGCCGTTAAACTGGTAGGAGGCTTTGTAAAGTCGTACGAATTGAGTCCACCCAACTATAAGATTGACTGGAAAGCGGTAAGGAAGCTCATCTCTGCACACACCCGCATGATCATTCTGAATACTCCGCAGAATCCTACGGCAACGACATTAAAAGAAGAAGATATTCGGGAACTTATCTCCATTACCAATAATACCGATATATTAATACTGAGCGATGAGGTTTATGAGCATATGATTTACGACGGCCGGCAACATCTGAGTATGGCCAGGTTCCCGGAGTTGCGGGAACGAAGCCTGATTTGTGCGTCCTTCGGCAAGCTGTTTCATAACACAGGTTGGAAAACCGGATATTGCATGGGACCGGCTACGCTGATGGAGGAGTTCAGAAAAGTTCATCAGTTTGAGGTCTTCAGTGTAAATACTCCGGTGCAGCATGCTATTGCCGACTATCTCGCAGACAGATCGCATTATGAAGGACTGAGTGCATTCTATCAGTCAAAGCGGGATTACTTTGCCAGGTTGATGCAAGGCAGCCGGTTTAAGTTGCTTGATTGTGAGGGATCGTACTTCCAGACTGCGCGATTCGATCGCATATCAGGCGAAAGGGATACTGAGTTCGCAAAACGGCTAACGACAGACGTGGGAGTTGCTGCTATTCCGGTTTCTGCCTTTTATGCCAAGGGCACAGATTTTGGAATTATCCGGTTTTGCTTTGCGAAGCAAGATGAAACATTGGAGAGAGCAGCGGAGAAGCTACAAAAGGTCTAGCGTGCGCGCTCCTTCTGGTTATGTATTTCCATGTTAAACAAATTGACAATCTTTTCTTTAAGGTGTACTTTCACTTCTTCCACATCAACGGGCCGTCCCAGCTCACGTGCCATGGACGTTACGTCTTTATCGTCAATACCGCAAGGCACTATATTTTTGAAATAGTCAAGATCGGAGTTGACGTTGAAAGCAAAGCCGTGCATGGTAACCCATCTGCTGCATCTGACACCCATGGCGCAGATCTTTCTTGCCCTATCATTATCAGGATCGATCCAGACGCCGGTGTATCCGGGGTAACGACCTGCAGAAATCCCGTACACGGCAAGGGTCTGGATGATCGCTTCTTCCAGCGTACGCAGGTAAAGATGGATGTCGGTGAAAAAATTGTCCAGGTCAAGAATAGGATATCCAACTATCTGACCAGGACCATGATAGGTGATATCTCCTCCCCGGTTAATTTTATAGTATGAGGCTGACTTCTCTTCGAGGCCTTTCTCATCGAGTAGCAGATTTTCAGGCTTGCCGCTCTTGCCAAGTGTATAAACGTGTGGGTGTTCTACAAAAATGAGGTAGTTCTCTGTTGGTATAGCGGTTTGATTATCCCTGTTAGCGGTTTTTGAAGCAACGATCCCGGAAAATATGCTCTCCTGCCTGTCCCACGCTTCCTGATAATCTACGAGTCCCCAATCCTGGAAGTTTACTTTATTATTTTTCATTAAGCATATTGTTTGTTTTGAACGGCGATGAAGCCATCATCTCATCATTAACCAGACTGAAACCTGCTACATAGCCGATCATGTAATCGGCAAAACGTTGGTAGTGCACATCAAACCTCATCTCTTTTTCAGCTGTCAGGCTGGCTTCGAAACATCCCTCTCCTTTATAGCGGAAAGGGCGAAGATGAATATGATCCTTAAATGAGACGTTCGGCTTACCATGGAGCTTATAGATAGCTTCTTTGGCACACCAACAGGTGTAAAGATGTGGAATTGTATTTTCAGGATCGATGAAGGTTAATTCTTCCTGAGACATGAACTTTTTCGCTACTCTTGTTATCTTACTTTTGACGAGCTCGATGTCAATTCCCACTGGCTTGTCCTCACTTATCATGACGGCTGCATAATCGAAGGAATGGCTGAATGATATATGGTGCGGAAAATTAACCAGATATGGCTTGCCGTGATCATCGACCCGGCAGTCAATATAGTGGTTCGTATTTAACATCTTACGAAGGAGATTGCGTGTACTGAGCCAGTGCAGGTTTCGTTTGCCGTTACTTAAACTGCCGAGGTAAGCGTTTTCCCTGTCGTTTAACTGCAGGTGTGAATATAAATCTTCGGCAGATTCCTCTATTTTCCAAACTGCGAAGCTGGTCTTAGAATCAATTTGCTTGTGATAAGCTAGTCCCATTCTATGATTTTATTTTCATTTGATGCACTTCATATTGCAGCAACTGCTATTTGAACACGTTGCCCCAGGCATTTGCATGATGTCTTGAGACGACCTCTATGGAGGATATACAATATTAAGACAAAAGGGTTTCAATATTGAACGCAAGCCATAATATTTAACTAAAAAATCTAAATATTAGCTAATTTCGACGAAAGTTTCAAAATATGATCCTGTCGGACAAACGCATTTTAGAAGAAATAGAAAAAGGAAGCATCATCATTGAGCCGTTCAGAAGGGAGTGCCTGGGGACAAATTCCTATGACGTACACCTTGGAAAATATCTGGCGACGTACCAAAAAAGGGTTCTGGACGCGAAAGAACATAACGAAATTGTTCATTTTGAAATACCAAAGGACGGTTTTGTACTGCAACCGAATACGCTTTACCTGGGCGTTACTATGGAGTATACCGAGACGCACAGTCATGTTCCTTTTCTGGAAGGCAAGTCGAGCACAGGCAGATTGGGAATCGATATTCATGCTACAGCAGGTAAGGGTGATGTTGGGTTCTGTAATACATGGACGCTGGAGATCTCGGCAACACAGCCTGTAAAAATCTACCCGGGAATGCCGATCGGCCAGCTGATTTATTTCGTTGTGGAGGGTGAAATTGAGACCTTATACAACACGAAGGACAACGCAAAGTACAGCAGAAAAACAACGAAGCCTGTTGAAAGCATGATGTGGAAAAATACTTTTTAAGTACCTCTTTTATTGCTTAAAAGGAAGTATAAATTAGTAAATTGGGGTCAGATATAAACCCTGTTATGAAGCGCTTCCTTCCCCTCTTTTGTGCTCTTATTCTGTGCTCTGCATTAGGTTTAAATTTAGCTGCACAGGAGGACCCGCTCAATAGCCTGATTAGGAAGCTTGAAAAAATCTTAAGTGATTATCCTCAGGAAAAAGTCCACATTCATACCGACAAGCCGTACTACGTTGTAGGTGACAGCCTCTGGCTGAAAGCTTACATTGTAAATGCGGAGAAAAACGAACTGTCAAACCTGAGCAAGATTCTGTACGTAGACCTGATCAACGAGCGGGATTCTGTGAAAAAGTCGCTCCGAATTCCTGCGGTTTTGGGATTAGCCTGGGGGGACATGATTTTGACCGATTCCCTTACCGAGGGCAACTACCGGCTGAGGGCTTATACGAACTGGATGCGTAACTTCGGCGAAGAGTATTACTTCGACAAGATCATCAGAATCGGCAGGTCATTGCCTAACCAGATTGATGCTTCGGTTAGTTATGCTTTTAATAAGTCGGGCTCAGAAGAGCGGGTCAGGGCTGATATTTTGTACACAGACCATGAAGGCAATCCGGTATCTTCGCGGGAGGTGAACTACAGTATTGAACTGGATAACCGGGTAGTTTCAAGAGGGAAAGGCGTAACGGACCAGGACGGCAAGCTAACAATCGAGTTTACGAACAAACAGTCGTTTTTATTGAAGTCTGGAAGAATCACAACACAGATTGCAACAGGAAATAAGGTATTCCAGACTAAATCTTTCCTCATCAAGTCGACGAATGCAGAAGTTGACGTGCAGTTTTTTCCGGAGGGAGGACAATTGATTGAAGGCACTCGTGGAAGAGTCGCTTTTAAAGCTGTGGCCCCTGATGGACTGGGCCGTTCTGTCTCAGGTGTTTTGAAGGACAACACGGGGGCAGTAATCAAGGAGTTTAAAACAGAACATGCAGGAATGGGTACTTTTATTTTTCATCCCTCTCCCGGCAAAACGTATACAGCCACTGTCGCTTTTGAAGATGGATCTGAAAAAAGCTTTAAGCTGCCGGAAGCTCAGGCTTCGGGATATAACTTATTTGTAAACAATGAAGACGAGGTGAGTTTGAAGGTAATGATTTCTGCTAGCGGGGATCTGATAGGTCCATCGCCGGTAACCTTGATCGCTGAGTCAAACGGAGCAGTCAAGTTTGTTGGCCGAAACACCTTGAGCAAGGCAAACCTGACTGCCTCGATACCAAAAAGCAGATTTCACACGGGCATAGTTCGCCTGACGCTATTTTCGGAGGGCTTTCAACCAGTGGCAGAGCGACTGGTATTTATCCGCCACGCCCCCTCTATCGGAATGACGATATCAAATAATAAGGCAGAGTACGGACTTCGAGATAAAGTGGATATGTCTATCCTGGTTCAGGATACTGCACAGGCTCCTGTGGCCAGTGCTTTTTCGCTCGCTGTTATCAACGAAAGCAAGATTCCCTCCGATGAGGATGACGAGACGACGATTTTGTCTAACCTCCTCCTGAGTTCAGATTTGAAGGGCTACATTGAGAAGCCGAACTACTATTTTTCGAGTGAAAGCGAGACAAAAGACCGTCATCTGGATATCCTGATGATGACACAGGGGTGGAGCAGGTTTACATGGAAAAACACGCTGGCCGGCACCTTCCCAGGCGTCGTCTTCAAGCCTGAAACCGGGATATCGATTAGTGGAATTGTTAAAACACCAGGAGGTAAACCTGTACCGAACGGCAAGGTGATGATCCTGGCGTCTAAGGGCAGTGGCCTTCTGCTCGATACCGTGACCGGACAGGACGGACGGTTCAGCTTCGACAATTTGAAGTTTACGGACAGCACGCGCTTTGTTATTCAAGCGCGGAACGCCAAAGATAAAAAGCATGTCGAGATTGAACTTGATCGTGTTCCCCCGCAACTGGTAACAAAAAGTAAAAATAGCCCCGATATTATTTTAAACGTTAATTCATCCATACTTCCTTATCTGCGTCGAAGAAGCGATGAATATGCAGAATTACGGAAACTTGGCCTGGTAAGGCGGAACATCATGCTTGATGAGGTGAGGGTGTCAGAAAAGAAACCGACCGTTAAGAACTCAAGTAATCTCAATGGGGCAGGGAACGCCGACGCAGTTATTACAGGAGACAAACTGCAGAATTGTGTGACGATTGAACAGTGCCTGCAGGGGCTTGTTGTCGGGGTTATTTTCCGGAACGGCATTGCCTATTCCACCAGAAGTATGAATACGCCTATGCAAATAATCCTTGATGGAATGTATGTGGAACCAGAATATCTGTCGATGCTTAATCCTACTGATGTCGAGTCTGTAGAAGTTTTAAGAACGATTGGAAATACAGCCATTTATGGCATGCGCGGCGGTGGTGGAGTACTCATCGTCAACACCAGGCGTGGCGAGCCTAACTATTCCTACAACAGTTATACCCCTGGTATCATTACATACAATCCAGCCGGCTATCATATCGCGAGAGACTTCTATTCTCCGAAATATGATAAAACGAATATCAGAAGACCACTTCCGGACCTTCGCACTACCCTATTGTGGATGCCGAATGGTTTAACCGATTCATCAGGAAAGGCTCAGGTCAGCTACTTTACGTCCGACAATCCAGGAGTTTATAAGGTTGTAGCCGAAGGGCTCGACAGTAAAGGTGGCTTATTCAGAAAAACGTTCAGGTATACGGTGAAATAGAGGTTTTTAAATGGCAAACGTTTTAGCTATAATCTGTTTTCAAAAACAGCCATATTTCACTAAATTTGGCTCTTATGAAAATTCGTTTTGCCGGAACAGAGACTGAAGTGGAGAGTTTTTCTCTGGAGGAAGTATTAGCAGGGCTGAAGTCCAGCCATAAGTTGATACTTTGGAATGACGAAGTCAACACTTTTGAGCACGTCATCTTCTGTCTGATCAAATATCTGGACTACTCTGACAAACAGGCTGAGAGAATAGCCTGGACTGTACATAATGATGGAAAGTGTGCCATTCTGGAGGGATCCTTTACTGAAGTAGAGGTTTATAGAAAAATCCTTAAACAGGAAGGCCTTACCGTAAGCGTCGAGTAATAAAATAGTTACCAGAAGCTATTCATATTCAAATCACCTTTCTTTGCATCCTGCGTTTGATATGAATAGGCTATTTATGAGATCATTAGGTATTGTTGTTTTTTTACTCTCTGTTGCAAACCTTCTTTTTGCACAGTCTGGAGCAAATGGATTAATTAGTGGGAAAGTTACCGATGCGGTTACCGGCAAGCCGGTTGATTTTGCATCACTTGCCATTGTGGAATCGGGAAGCGGACAGACGGTAAAAGGAGGACAGTCTGCTGCCGACGGAAGCTTTACTTTCAGAGCGCTGCCGTTGGGAACGTACACGCTTAAGGTTTCATTCCTGGGCTATCAACCCCTGGACCGGGAAGGCATTTCATTGACTGCGCAGAAACCGGAAGTTAACCTCGGTGCAATAAAACTGGCAATGGGTAAAGCCAGCGTGCTGAAAGAAGTGGTGGTTGAGGCAAAGAAAAGCACCATACAGCTTGGTGTTGATCGCAAGGTATTCAGCGTTGAGCAGAACCTGGTCAGTGCCGGAGGATCAGCAACTGATATTCTCGAAAATGTCCCCACCCTATCTGTTGACATTGACGGCAATGTCAGTCTTCGTGGAACGAGCAATGTGCGCATCCTCATTGATGGCCGCCCTTCTGCCATCGGAGGCGGAGATATTGCCAGCCTCCTGCAATCACTACCAGCGAGCTCAATCGAAACAGTTGAACTGATCACCAATCCGTCCTCTAAATATGATGCTGAAGGGCAAACCGGAATTATAAACATTATCCTGAAGAAGAATCAGCGAGTAGGTTTCAATGGTGGCTTTTCCGTTTCTGCAGGAACCCTTGATAACTACAATGTAAATACCAATCTCAGCTACCGTGATGGCAAGATCAACCTTTACGGTAATCATAGCTATCGCTATTCAAACAGAGAAGGTTCGGGTTTTAACAATACTTTTTTCCTGGACAACAATAGCATTTTGAATAACACGACTTTATCTAACCGTCATAATGAAGGCAATACGGCAAAGCTTGGCCTGGATTATTATATAAATGACAAGACCACTATTGGTATTTCTGGAAATGTAAATTATCGTTCCGGAGATGACACCGAGGACATTAATTACCTCTATCAGAATTATTCAAACGATCTCGATGGCACAAGTTTAAGAAGTGCGGATGAAACGGAAAAAGACAAAGGTTACGATCTTAGCCTCGATTTTATTAGAAAGTTTACACGTCAGGGCGAAGAGCTGTCGGCTAACCTATCCTATGGGCGAAGCACCGAGGATGAGAATCAGTTTTTCAATCAGGACTTTTATACCTTCGGCGGAATCATGAGGGATACGCTGGATCGCAGAACCACTGCAAATGCGGAGAGCCGGGACAACTACAATTTTCAGATTGACTATATATTACCTTTCAATAGTAATCAGAAACTGGAAGCTGGCTACCGGGGCAGCTTGCGAAAGAATGCAGAGTCTCAGGTTTCTGACAGGTTTAACCGCCTGACACAGAGCTTTGAGCGTGATTACTTTCTGACCAACGACTTCGACATGGAAGATCAGGTACATGCCCTATATGGAAACTATCAAAACCAGATCACAGAGAAGTTTGGCTTTCAGTTCGGGTTACGGGCTGAGCAGGCTAATCTGAACACCGTTTACAGAAGTTCGGATCCTACATCTCTTGAACCGGTTATGGCTGAAGGGAAGCTGGATTACTTCCGTATATATCCCAGTGTTTTCTTAACGCAAAAGCTAGAGAACGACAACCAACTCCAGTTAAGTTACACTCGTCGAGTTAACCGCCCGAGAGGATGGCAGATCAACCCATTCAGGGATATCGCAGATCCGAACAATATTCGCGTAGGTAATCCCAATCTGAAGCCAGAGGACATCCATTCCTTTGAATTTAGTCACATGAAATATTGGAAAGCGGTAACGTTCACTTCCTCTCTTTACTTCAGACAGGTAAATGACGTTGTTCAGGGAATACAGCAGCGTGTAGACAGTACAACTACCCTAACTCAATTTGCGAACCTGGCGAGAAATCGCGCTACGGGGCTGGAACTGATATCTAAAGCTGACCTTTTTAAGGGCTTCAATGTCACCGGGAATCTAAACTTTTTCTACAACAACTTTTCAGGCAGCGAAGAGTTTAACATTGCTGGTAACGATGGCTTCAACTGGAACGCAAAACTAATGGCCAACGCGCAGATCTTGCCTAGCTTGTCGGCGCAAGTGAACATGGAATATATGGCCAGGCGAGTAATGGCTCAGGGACGGGGAAGAGAGATATTCGGCACGGACGCAGCGTTGAAGCTAGACGTGTTGAAGAAAAAGGGTAGTCTGTCGTTCAACATGAGGGATATCTTCAATAGCCGGAAATGGGGCGGCATCACAGAGACTGCGGAATTCAACCGGGAATTCAGAAGGCGGATGATGGGCAGGATGAGCACGCTGACTTTTAGCTACCGCTTTGGCAATTCGGACAATCAGCTAAGGAAGAGGAAACAAGAAGAACAGCAAATTGATTCACCAGGTGAAGAATTTTAGTCAGTTTATTGCATACATTTGGGGCCACAAACTTTCTTATAAATTCAATTATTGTTAAATGGCTAAGAGAAATCAATACCTTATTCCAATTATCCTTGTCACTTCCTTATTCTTTTTATGGGCTCTGTTGCACAACATAAATCCCATATTAATTCCTCATTTGCGGAAAGCACTCCAATTAAATGACACGCAGTCATCTTATATTGATGTTGCTGTAGCCGTTGCATACTTTGTCATCGCAATTCCGGCGGGACTGTTCATGCATAAGTTCGGTTATAAGAAAGGTATCATTACGGGATTAGTATTATATGTGATCGGTGCTTTGCTGGTTATTCCCGCAGCTTCATCCCGAGATTACGTTTTCTTCCTTACTGCATTCTTTATTATTGCGAGTGGTGCTACGTTCCTGGAAACTGTTGCAAACCCGTACATTTCCGTTCTTGGAGATAAAGACACGTCTGAGCAGCGACTCAACTTCGCTCAGTCGTTCAATGGCGTAGGCGCATTTTTAGCACCTATCGTGGGCGGTCAGGTGATCTTATCAGGCATTGAACACACCCCAGAGGAACTCAGTGCAATGACTGCCACTCAGCTGAACCAATATCTTCAGTACGAGGCGGATAGTGTAAAAATACCTTACCTAATCATCGCAGGAGTGGTAGCTTTGCTGATCCTCCTGTTCCTCGCTGTTAAACTGCCTGAAGTGAAAGCAGATGACAGTGAACTTCATGGCGCTCCATCAAGCTTCTCGGTAAAAGTATTGCGCCATAAGCATCTCTCGTGGGCAGTATTCGCTCAGTTATTATATGTAGGTGCTCAGGTTGGGATTGGTAGCTTTTTTATAAGGTACGCCAAATTTGTTGCAGATGTTAACGAAAAGGACGCGGCATTTATATGGGGATCAATTGCCATGGTGGGCTTTATGGTTGGCCGTTTCGTTGGGACTTTCCTGATGCGGTATATCAAAGCGGCTAAGTTATTGAGCCTTTATTCGGTGATTAGTATATTGCTTCTGATCGTTTCAGTGGCTTTTGAGGGTAGTGTAGCTCTTTATGCGCTGGCTGTGGTGCCTTTCTTCATGTCTATTATGTTCCCCACGATATTCGCATTGGGTATCAAGGGGTTAGGTGAAGAGACTAAGATAGCGTCGTCGTTCCTCGTGATGGCCATTATTGGTGGTGCTATCATCCCAACAATCATGGGTTATATTTCCGACCAGACAGGAAGTATCCAAGTCGCGTATATCGTACCTATACTATGCTTCCTTTTCATTCTTTATTTTGGTATAAAAGGGCATAGAATATCAACTGAAACTAGATAGATATGTTAAAATTAGATTCACATCAGCATTTCTGGCGTTTTGATCCGGTGCGCGATGCATGGATTGGTGATGACATGCGTGTCATTCAACGGGACTTCCTCCCGGAAGATCTCCAGCTTGAGCTTGATAAGCAATCCATTAATGGCTGTATTGCAGTGCAATCCGATCAATCCGAAGCGGATAATGCTTTCCTCATAGAACTCGCGTCCATGCACCCTTTCATCAAAGGTGTTGTTGGATGGGTTGACCTTCAGGCGGAAAATATTGAGGAGACCTTGCAATTCTATAGCCAGTATAAAATTATGCGGGGCTACCGTCACGTTTTGCAGGGGGAAAGTAATCGAGCATTGATGCTGGAACCTGCATTTAAGCGGGGTATAGGGTTTTTGAAGCAGTTTGGTTATACTTATGATCTTTTAATTTTCAGAGATCAACTGTTTTATGCCTCTGAGCTATGCTCTACTTTTCCGGAGCAAAGCTTCGTACTAGACCATATAGCCAAGCCAGACATCAGGAACCAGGCTATTAATGACTGGATACCGGGCATAAAAGCGTTAGCAAAGAATGCTAACGTTTACTGTAAAGTTTCAGGGATGGTTACCGAAGCAAACTGGACGAGCTGGAAGAATGAGGACTTCTACCCTTATCTCGATGTCATATTTGAATCTTTTGGAATTGAACGGCTTATGTTTGGTTCCGATTGGCCGGTTTGCAATGTAGCCGGTGGCTACTCTGCGGCGACTGAAATAGTCGAGGGCTATTTGTCGCAGTTTTCGGAAGAGCAGCGAGCACTATTTTGGGGTGGTAATGCTGCCCGCTTTTACGGTATAGATTAATTTATTTTAGATTTGCTGCTCAATATTTGTTAATGAAAAAACTAGTTTGTACGACTCCTGGGAGCTTTAGCTACCAGGAAGGTGAATATCCTGCACAACGCGAGAATTACTCTATTCTCAAGATTAAGCGTATTGGAATCTGTGGAACTGATCTGCATGCATTTGAAGGTTCACAACCATTTTTTGAATATCCGAGGGTTTTAGGGCATGAGCTTGCTGCCGAGTTCATTGAAGGCGATAACGCTGAAGGGTTCACTCCTGGGGAGAAGGTGACTTTCATACCTTACTTTAATTGTGGTAAGTGCATTGCATGTCGCTCGGGCAAAGGTAACTGTTGCACCAGCATCAAAGTTTGCGGTGTACATATAGACGGTGGAATGGCCGAATACCTGTCGGTCCCATCTTACTCTCTTATTCACGGGGAGGGTCTTAGTGACGATGAACTTGCTCTTGTAGAACCTCTGGCGATTGGTGCACATGGCGTGAGCAGAGCAGATGTAAAACCAGGAGAATTTGTACTGGTGATCGGAGCCGGACCAATTGGTCTGGGCATCATGGAGTTTGCACGGATTGCAGGCGGCAAAGTAATATCGATGGACATCAACGACAACAGGCTATCCTTCTGCAAAGAGAAACTGGGAGTTGGTTATACTATCAATCCTATGACCGATGATGTTGATGCCAGGCTTAAAGAAATCACAAATGGAGACTATCCTACTGTAGTAATTGATGCTACCGGCAGCCAGCGAGCGATAAATAACGGGTTCATGTATATGGCTCACGGAGCGCGGTATGTATTGGTGGGGCTGCAAAAGGGCGAACTAATTGTGAGTCATCCTGAGTTCCATAAACGTGAAGGAACCTTAATGAGCAGTAGAAATGCTCACCGTGAAGATTTTGAACATGTTATACGATCCATGAAAGAGGGATTAGTAAACCCTGCTACTTACATTACTCACCGCGTTAAGTTTGACGAAGTCAAAGATCAGTTTGAGTCTTGGTTAGACCCCAAAAACGGCGTTATAAAAGCTATGATTGAAATGTAATCTTTCAAAGAAATTAAATAAAAAAGCCGGGCCTTTAAAAGGCCCGGCTTTTTTATGTTGCCTATCTCAACATCAAAATATTTTCTGGTGGCTACGTAGTAAAGAAGCACCCATGCTTTATTTTAATCTGAGCGTTCTCATCTCTCTGCGCGCAGATTCCGTCTTTGGGAGATTAAAAAAGAAGGCTATCTCGTTTAAACAAGATAGCCTTCTTTTTTAATTTGTATTGAGCACTACTTACCAGAAGATGGTATAAAGTGCTGTAAGAATTCCAATTACCAGGACTGATCCTGCAATAAACGCCGGGTGGCACCTGAACATTTTGGTGTCTACTTCAAGAGAAACCGGTTTAACACCATTTCTGCTTTCATACATACTGATGAGGTACATACCTACCATACAGATTACAAATACGAATCCCATTCTATCTAAGAAAGGAATCTCTACTAGACCTGAAACAGCACTCTTAACTGCGAATCCGTAAGGAATCAGGAAGCTCAGATCAACCCATTCAGGCATAAACTTGAACACCAATGAGAATAAGAAACCACCAACCGTTGCAAATAAAGCAGCGCTGGAAGTAGCTTTTTTCCAGAAAAAGCCTAGAATAAACATGGCGAAGATACCAGGGGAAACAAACCCTGTATATTCCTGGATATATTGGAAACCACCTTTTTTATCGATCCCCAGGTGAGGTGCGATGACAACACCAAGAATCATGGAAACAATAACACTTAGCTTGCCAACGTTAACCAATCTTTTCTCACTCGCCTTGGTATTGAATACTTTTTGATAGATATCCAGCGTGAAGATAGTGGCAATACTATTAGCCTTACCCGCAAGCGATGCCACAACAGCAGCCGTCAAGGCCGCAAAAGATAAACCCTTAAGACCTGGAGGAAGTAAATTCAATAACACAGGATAAGCCCTGTCCTGATTAAGTTCACCGTTCATTGTCATATCTGTAGGGAATGTTCCTGAACCTTCTTTATACAGGATATATGCTGCAATACCAGGAAGAACCACGATAACAGGCATAAGTAATTTCAGGAATGCAGCAAATAAAATACCCTCACGGGCAGTTTTAAGATCCGCACCTAAAGCACGTTGAACAATATACTGGTTACATCCCCAATAATTCAGGTTCACAATCCAGAGACCGCCAAGTAATACGGTAAGACCGGGAAGATCCAGGAAGTTTTCGTTCTCCTGCTCCAGAATCATTTCGAAGTGTTCAGGAGCCTTATCCATCATATGACTAAACCCACTTAGGACGCCAGAACTGCCGTAGTGTTCGGCAACAAGGTTAAGTGCCAGATAAGTAGTAGCCAAACCTCCTAAAATGAGGAAGAATACCTGAATAACGTCTGTATAACCGATAACTTTCATACCTCCCAAAGTGATAATGATCGCAAAGAAGGCCAGGAAATACATACAGACTGTCAGACTGATACCCGAGATTGCACTCACTGCGATAGCCCCCAAGTAAAGGATTGACGTTAAGTTTACTACCACGTACAGCAATAGCCAGAAAATGGCCATAACCATTGCTACCGTTCCATTGTATCGCTGATGGAGGAACTGCGGCATAGTGAAAATTTTATTTTTCAAGTAAACCGGAATGAAAAAGACGGCGACGATGATCAGCGTCAATGCAGCCATCCACTCGTACGCAGAAATGGCTAATCCGATCTGGAAACCAGAGCCGCTCATGCCCACGAATTGCTCGGCAGAAATATTTGAGGCAATAAGTGAGGCGCCAATTGCCCACCAGGTTAAAGATCCTTCTGCGAGGAAGTAGTCCTTTGAGCCCATGCTGGCGGCTTTTTTACGATTATAGATCCACAGTCCATAACCTGCTACTATCACAAAATAGATAAGAAAAACAATGTAATCCTTCGTGTCAAGCGTATTCATCTGGTTTATATATCTGTTTAATTATTTACAATATTCCCTCATTGTGCCCTTTAAGATCATGATTCCTTTCAATACTGATCTGTGACAATTCCTTAAGTGTGGTTGCTAGTAAGTGTCCAATAAACACCATAAATTTCTGCGCCTCAAAGTAGGAATATTTCTCTAATTAATCCGTAATTATTTATTATTTATGTCTACGCCCGATTATCAGAGCTTTATTGTTTTTTTTGACAGAATGTCGGATGACGGACTACTACTTAATCCTGGCAAATTCCGCTTCTGTTATCGTAAAGATTGTTCCATGACGGATTCCTTCCGGCATACTGATCCTATCTGACACGTCCTTCCAAACCTTCAAATCTTTCGAAGAGATAGCCCCATACTTGTGATCTCTGTATTTATCGAAAAAAAGGAGCCACTGTTTGCCCTGTCTAAGTACTGTAGGGCCTTCTGCCCAGTAATTGCCGGTGATCGGCTCACCTGCCCTTGTATAAGGGCCTGTGAGACTTTTGGCAAAAGCCATTTTTAAATTCTTTTGTGCCGGCTCGCGAGTCTCATCTTTAAGAAACATGACCCACCTGTTGCCATCTTGAACTATAGACGCATCTATGACATTGAATCCAGGATCATAGAGCAGTTTCGTGTCGCTGAAAGTCTCGAAATCGCTGGTAGTAGCATAATACATACGGTGATTATAGCTATCATCTGTAGCCACCTGAGTTTCCGGAAACCGTCCAGTTATTGTGGTTGCCCAGTAGATCATATATGTCTTTGACCTGCTGTCGTAGGTAATTTCAGGTGCCCAAGTATTCCTGGCACCTTCTTCATGCTGCATCACGGGAATAAACTTCTGTTCAGACCAGTTGACGAGATCTTCCGAATTGGCGTAACCAATACCCTTATCTGTCCAACTAACCGTCCAAACCATGTGAAACTTCCCATCTCCGCCTCTTATAATACACGGATCGCGCATCAGTTTATCTTTTCCGACCTGGGGTGTCAGAAATGACTTGTCGTCTTTCAGTGCCTCCCATTTATAACCATTTCTGGAGTAAGCGAGATGTAAGCCATCTTCGCCATTGCCTTTAAAATAAGAAAACATATAAACGTTTGCGTTCTGGGCGAGAGCCGAATAGGTTAACAACAAAAACAAAACAGAACAAAATCCTTTCATAACGGTAGCTTATCGATCAGTTAATTAAAACGGCAAGATATTAGAAATTCAATAATAATCATACCTTTTTATTCCCGGGCCAGATCCATGCACTCACTACTTCGCCTTTATCACAAGCTCCGCCGTCTGCAGACCTGAGGATGAAGCCTCAATCCTTATGTCGCCTTTTGATCCAGATGATTGAACGATAGCGAGAGCTAGCCCGTTGAACGCTTTCCGATTGTCAGCTTTAAACCGCTCGTGACTAGTTGGGCTGCCATTATCCGCTGCATTCAGAAAGCCCTTTCCTGACACCTTAAATTGTACCAGATTGTCCGCAGATGGGACTATATGCCCCTTATCATCAAGCACCTTCATCGTAACGAAAGAAAGATCCTTTCCATCTGCCGAAATGTTACTCCTGTCAGCAGTCAGCTCAATCTTAGCAGGCCTCCCGGCTGTGTGCAGATTCTTTGTCAAAACGTCAACCCCTTGCCTACGGGAAACAGCATGCAAATGCCCACTCTTGAAGGGAACACGCCACTTCACATGCATATCACCACCTATTTTATGTTTCAAGCCAAGCGACTCTCCGTTCAGAAAGAGCTCGACCTCATCAGCCTGACTATAGTACGCCACGACATCAATCGTATCCCCTGCTTTCCAGCTCCAGTGTGGATAAAGATGAAGTACAGGCTTATCCGTCCACACGCTCTTATAAAGCCAATATACATCCTTGGGGAAACCTGCGAGATCTATTATTCCAAAATAAGAGCTCCTGGCTGGCCAAGGATATGGTGTAGGTTCACCTAAATAGTCGAACCCTGTCCATACGTACATACCTGAAACATGCGGATGGTCATGAAGTGCTTTTAAGCTTTCCTCGTGCGTAGAGCCCCACGGAGTACTCACATGGTCATATGCAGAGACGGTGAAGTCAGAATTGCCTCCACCTTTGATAGGCTTATCCCATGCCTCCGGCCACCGTCGAATAGAATCAAAGGGGACCGGGTCATAATGCCCTCTCGTTTGTAGTGCCGAAGTACTTTCCGTGACAATCAACTTCTTCCCCGGCCAGTGCTCATGAAATTTCTCCCAAAGCCGATGATTATAGTTATAACCGACCAAGTCGAAGGCTCCGGATTTAACTAGATTGTTATAAGTATTTACCTCATTATTAGCCGTTGTAATGACACGGGTAGTGTCCAGGCTCCTGACGATTGCCACCAGCTGTCGCGCAATCAACCGTCCTGTAGTGTCACCTTTCAGCTCGTCCCCCCATTGCTCCGGAATTTCATTCCCAACGCTCCATATAAAAACGCTGGGATGGTTCCTGTCACGTCGGATAATATCCTCCAGGTCCCTGCGATGCCATTGGTCCCAATTCAGATGATAATCAAACGGATTCTTTTGCTTCTTCCACACGTCGAAGGTCTCATCCATCACGATGAACCCCATCTTATCACAAAGCTCGAGAAGCTCCGGAGCAGGAGGATTATGCGCTGTACGCAGGCCGTTACATCCCATTTCCTTAAGAATCTCCAACTGCCTTTCAGCAGCGCGCCAGTTAAATGCCGACCCGAGTGCGCCAAGATCATGATGATTGCATACTCCCTGGATTTTAAGCGGTACACCATTCAATATAAAGCCTTTTTTACTGTCAAATTTAAAGGACCGGATGCCAAACTTCGTTTCATATCTATCTGTTAACTTCTTACCGATGTATACATAGCTCACAGCTTTATAAAGCACTGGTTTCTCAACCGACCATAACTGCGGATCTAAAAGTTCCGTTTGCTGATTAAAGAGCACAGATTTCCCGGACTCTGCAGCTTGAGTATGCCAAACAGATGCAACCTTTTTGCCCTCGCCATTCTCGATAACCGTATTCAGTCTTATTGAAGTTTTTTCATTGGAAGCATTCAGAACGGTTGTTTCCATCGATACAATTGCCCGTTCCTTAAGAACTTCTGGAGTAGTCACAAAGGTGCCGTATTGAGGTATATGCAAAGCATCAACCTTTATCAATGAAACCTTTCTGTAGATCCCTGATCCAGAATACCATCTGGAATTAGGTTGCCTGGAATTATCGACTTTTACTGATATCACATTCTTCTTTCCTAACCTCAGATATCCCGACAATTCATACCTGAACGAAATATACCCGTTAGGGCGTTTCCCCAGATAATGCCCGTTAATCCAGACTTCACTATTGTGATACACCCCGTCGAAGTCCAGGTATATCAAACGTCCTTTATCTGATGCAGAAACCTCAAAACTTTTGCGATACCAGCCGATTCCTCCCGGCAGAGCACCGCCACCCGGTGTAGCGGGATGATCTTTGCTAAAATCTCCTTCAATGCTCCAGTCATGCGGTAAATTCAAGGATCGCCAGTCGTCATCCTTAAACGCGGTTTTGTCAGCACCGGGAACATCTCCCAGATGAAACTTCCAGGATTTAGTAAAGTCAACAACCTGCCGCGGATTATCTTCAGCACGCAGAAAATGAGGAATAGAAAAAAGCAGTAACAATAGCAATCTGAACATATCGGATGGAAAAAATAAAAAAGACCCCTGCATCGAACAGGGATCTTTACAAACCAACTAAACCAATTATTTTGAACCTAACACATAATGAAAAGCAAACCACTCATCTTTTTCTGCAGTATAAGAAGTACCGAACCATATGCCCTTATTGGCCTCCTTACCTGGGTATGCCTTAACTACCTTAAACACATTTTGGGTCGGGTTCATCCAGCTTTCAGGATTCTGAATCAACGTGTTACCAATTAAAGTCACTTCGTTCGTTTCTTCATTAATGGTGAACTGCCCTGTGGTGTAAATACCGTTCTGATTACGGGTATAATTTTGGCCGCCGAGACGATCAAATAAAATCCAGGAACTACTGGCTACAGCATCCCAAGAGTTGTTCCAGCCCCAGTCTCTTGAATCATTTGATGACTTCGTCCAACCCTTACCCTTTCCGATCCAGTCAACAGCATTCCCGCTACCGTCCAGGAGCCACATTCGTCCGGAAGCACTGCTGCCCGCCAGCATATTTAGTAATTCTCCCCGTTTGAAAGTCGGGTTAAAGCCTTCATCGGGACCGGTTTCTACGGGAACCCAGTTATCTGAATATTCTTTCGAGATGAAGTTGTAGACCAACATAGCAGGGCCCTCTCCGTCAACGTCCTTATCACGCAACACGCCCAGGCGAAGACTATTTTCACTTATCTCGATTATCTCGTATTTCGACCAGTTGCTCACACCTGTAATCCCGTTTTTCGAAGGCTTGTATGAACGCAGGATAGTTGCGCCATTCAGCGTAAGCGTTTTTGTTGCAATACTCAGAGAGAAAGTTCCATTTTCTTTCAATCCTCCTTCTATCAGCTTTTCATTCCTGAAGAAAGGTCCTCCCTTAAGACTGAAAGTCATCGACCCATAATCTCCCTGCTCCATAACACCAGGATAAACGTCCGCTGGTGCGGGCCACCACCACACCTCGCTGAAATTAGCCGGGTTAAGGAACGTAATCGGCCCTGCCCCCATTTTACCCTCTGTATCCAATAACCAGACTTTCTCATTTCCAGGTCCGCCAGTCAGGTCAATCCACTCCTTGTCTTGCACATAACTCAGGTTATCGGCAGAAACCACCAGGGGAACAGAATCAAGTTTAACCTCACTTCCACCAGAAAGCACCGAGAACTTGACCATATAATTGCCTTTGAATGCAAACCTAACGGTGTCTCTCATTCTAGTAGATCGTCCGGTACCGTAATCCCATATTGGCAGAACGCCTTGGGTCTCATTTGTAAGGACTACCGTATTACCTCCGGGATCCGCCGCCAGATCCTGAACCACTGTAAATTTCACGTTCGACTTATCAATTGTCGGTTCCAGGTTATAACTCTCCTTCTGGCATGAGATCATGACGACGAGCGGCAAGAAGAGAACAACGAATATTTTACTGAAGCGTATCATATCTATATTTTTTATATCCATCCTGTTTTTCACTTACCAACCTGGGTTCTGTTTTAAAACACCATCAGACAACGTAATCTGAGTGTAGGGGATTTGCTGCAACCCTCCGGTTTCCACAATCTTGGAGGCAGTTATTATCTTTGGAGCACTTAGACCCGCACTTAACAAGGTTGTGTTTTCTGCAATCTCCTGTGCCGCGACACTAACTCCGCGGCGCAGAAGATCCCAATACCGGATTCCCTCGAAAGCAAACTCCAGTCTGCGTTCTTTCATAATGTTATCCTGTGTAACAGCGAGCGGAGTAAACGCATCCTGATATGCACGCCTTCGCACATCGTCAAAATAATCCTGCCCGTTTGCACTTCCCAGCTCAGCAGCCATCAGTAAGACGTCTGAATAACGTATAGAAACATAATCCTGAAATTGACCGATCATGAAGTTAACTGCTCCTCTGCTTACCGCAACACTATTACCAGCTTCGTCTACTAAGGGCGAATATTTCTCGACGTAGAATCCGGAATATTCTCTTTGCTTACTTTGATTAGTAAACCCAACGTTCTCAGCAGCTATTGCGATTATGGAAGGTGCCCTGCGGGTATCGTTAGCGGTATAAGCATTATAGAGCTTCGGATTTACCGTACCAAAACCCCATCCGTTTCCATATGGAAACACAAACTGCTCACGCATTCCAAACATCACCATCCAATGGTTTCCATCTGTATTTCCATCGTAATCGCTGGTATAGGTGTATTTAATAGCAAACACAGTCTCCTTATTGTCTTCGCCTTCATAAGCGGCAAGAGAAGAAGGCCAGAGATTAGCAAAGTTGCTCACGAGACTATATCCACCAGCCGAAATGACATTCTCCAGATAGGCTAGAGCTTCTGCTTTGCCAACAACGCCAACGAGGTCAGGTTTTGCATAATAGCCTGTATAATAAAGAAACACCCGACCCAACAATGCCTCGGCAGCAAACTTGGTTACCCTTCCATGAGTAGCAATTGGTTGTGAGCTATAAGCTGTAGCAGGCAGATTCTCGGCGGCAAACCTCAGATCGGTCGCTATTACCTTATATACCTCGTCGGGCGCAGATTGCGACAGATTCTCGGCCGAAGGAGTCGTTAGAAGTGGAATATTGCCGAAAAGCCTCACCAAATCAAAGTACAGGTAAGCTCTTAAGAACCGAGCCTCTGACTCATAGGTGCTCCTTAGTGTCGCGTCTGATCCCCATTCTATTTGATCCATCTTACTGATCAATACGTTACAACGATAGATAGCCTTATAATATGCAGTCCAGTTAGGACCGAAATTATTCTGATCGGAAGGTGAACGCAGCTTGTCAAACTCATCAATCATCTGATAATTGTAACTGTCTGAAGCTCCCCCGCCGCCGAAGCAATTATCAGACATGATTTCAGAAGCAACCGGAAAGCTCATTCCTTCTCCCCACACAGATTGCAACCCATCGTAGCACCCTACTAAAGCTTTATATGCATCCTGGGGAGTTTTATAGTAATTGGTTTCAGTTACTGATGTGATCGGTTCGA
Organism: Arcticibacter sp.; assembly: GCF_045629565.1. GTDB lineage: Bacteria > Bacteroidota > Bacteroidia > Sphingobacteriales > Sphingobacteriaceae > Arcticibacter. Next base: position 10,688 of record NZ_JAZQRL010000039.1, on the reverse strand, counting down.
CATCAAGGAAGTTTTTACAACCTTCCACCGATAAAAGAGCCAAAGCAAGCACATATATCTTTAATGTTTTCATTTTTTTCAGGTTTATGGTTAGAAACGAATGTTAGCACCTACAAGGAAGGTTCTTGGACGGGGGTAATAACCGAGGTCTATACCAGACGAAAATCTGTCCCTCTCTCCATTGTCAATTCCATATCCGATCTCAGGATCCATGCCGGTGTACTTAGTGAAGGTGTAGAGGTTCTGGGCTGATGCGTAGATTCTTACCTGACGTAAATAACCTTTCTTAATCACTTTTCCGAAATCATAACCCAACGTAATGTTGTTAATGCGCAGATAGTCGCCCTTGTGTACATACAGATCCGAGAAATTGATCCAGTTACTCGAATTCTCTGTAACCCTTGGCATGGTGTTCGATGAGCCCGGGCCATGCCAGCGACCTAAAATTGACGTAGTATAATTAGCATATTGATTAGCCTGGTTACGGTAAGACTGTACGATTTCGTTACCCATTACGCCAGAGGCGAGGACTGAGAAGTCGAAGGCTTTATGGCTGACAGACAAGTTGATTCCGTAAGTGTAGTCAGGATTTGGATTCCCGATCATACCACGGTCGAGGTCATTGATAACCCCGTCGTCATTAGCATCCACGTAACGTACGTCACCAGGCTGAGCCGATGGCTGAATGAGCTGATTTCCTGTTGAACGGTGAGCGTTTACGTCTTCTTCAGACTGGAATATCCCGGCTGTGGTCAGGGCCCAGAAGTAGCCTATCGGAAACCCCGTCTGGGCACGGTAAAACTCTCCTGAATTATCAAAAAGCTGGTTGGTAGCACCATGAATAATACCATCAGAGGTCGGAATTTGCGTAACTTTATTCTTGTTGTATGCTCCGTTTACTCCGATGGTATACCTGAAGTCACCTGCAGCACCGTCATACGAGACACCAAGTTCTATACCTCTATTTTCTACATTACCGCCATTGATGTAAGGCGCGTCTGCACCTGCTGTTGCCAGGATTGGAGCGGCAATCAACCAGTCTTTAGTCGTCTTATTATACCAGTCGAACGTCAGATTAATCTTGTCTGCAAGCAGGCGGGAGTCGAATCCCAGATTAAACTGTTCAGATGTCTCCCATTTCAGATCGGGGTTACCAAGTCTGCTCGGATAGGCCCCTGGAGTAAGCTCTCCCTCCGTATTGCCGAAACTGTAATTTGTATTGGAAAACATAACTGGTGCAAGGTATTGGAAAGCGATAATGTTTTGATTACCCACCTGCCCCCAGCTTGCTCTCAACTTCAGGAAACTCAGCCAGTTTTTTGCGGGAGCCAGGAAAGATTCATTAGTCAACACCCAACCGGCTGATACAGACGGAAAATAGCCCCATCGGTTCTCTTTGGAGAATTTCGATGACCCGTCTGCACGGAAAGTCATATTCAGAAGGTATTTTTCCTTGTAATTATAATTCAGCCGTCCGAAGTACGAAAGTCGCTTTTCTTCGAACACTGTCGGGCCCTGATTACCCGGACGGTTGGTTGGCCCGCCTCCAACAGAGATCGTCGCCCCATTGGTATTCAGCGCGTTAGACAACCATGCATGTTGGAGGTCATTGAAGATAAGATCTGTATTTACACCCCAAATAACCGAACGATCAGAATGAAAAGTTGAAGATCCGGCAAGCAACTCAATATGGTGATCTGTGTTTACATGGAAATTATAGCTTAGTAAATTGTCAAACAGCAGGGTCTTTCCTTTTCCCATGGATTGGTCTACTCGCGTCAAATCACTGAAAGAATAGATAGATAGCTCGTAAACAGGAGTAAAAGACCGGCTCTCTTCTGCAAAATAGTCGATACCGAGGCTCGTACGGAACTTCAGATTTTTGACCGGCTCTACTTCAAGATACAGATCGCCGATCAACCGCTGATTATTTCTGTCGTTCTGATTCCCGTACACCATCGCAGCATAAGGGTTAGACTCCCCATTATACCAAGTCGAATTTTTGTTGTTAAAAAAGTTACCAGCTTCATCATACATCGGCACAAACGGGCTGGTATTGAACGCCCCTCTTAGTGAGTTGCTATATTGGTTGCCAACGCCAATACCGTTGCTGGTAATGTAATTAAATGTCAGATGCTGACCCACTTTCAGTATATCATTATAGAGATTATGCTCTGAATTTATCCGAAAATTGTAGCGGTCATAATTAGATAGGTCCTTACCTCCTACAATGCCCTCCTGGCCGGTGTAAGATAAAGACGTTGAGAAAGTCGACGACTCGCCACCACCCTGAGCGCCAACAACATAGTTCTGGGTTATCGCATCATTCACAAACATTTCATCTATCCAATTAGTACCTGTGCCCATTTCAGCGATCTGTTGAGGGCTGAAACGAGGGACCTTTCCTGCATTGACAGCTGCTTCGTTCATAATCGAAGCATATTGTTGTGAGTTTAACATTTTAGCCTTACGTGCAACGTCCTGCAAGCCGGTATAAGAATCAATAGTGACAGACGCTGATTGCCCCCTTTTACCACTTCTGGTTGTCACCAACACAACGCCGTTAGCCGCCTGCGATCCGTAAATAGCAGCTGAGGCAGCATCCTTCAATACGTCGATCGACTCAATGTCTGAGGGGTTCAGGTAATTGATATTTGGTGTCTGCACTCCGTCGACTATGTACAGCGGACCGGAGTTGCCGATTGTGCCAACCCCCCTGATGATGACCCTCATGCTCTCGCCAGGCTGTCCAGACGTAGACGCAATCTGAATCCCGGGAGCCTGCCCCTGCAAAGCCTGTAAGGCATTCGTGGTGCTCTGCTTCTGAAGATCCTCTCCTCTTACCTGAGCTGTTGCTCCTGTCACCAGCTTCTTTTTCTGAACACCGTAACCCACAACAACCACTTCTTCGAGGGCCTTAACATCATCGTCCAATTGCACATTGATGACATTGCCTATACCTACCCGCACTTCTTTACGCTGGTAACCAACTGAGGTGATTTCCAGCACATCGCCAGTGCTGGCACTAATACTAAATGTACCTTGTAAATTAGTGCTTGTACCTCCTTGTTTACCCTTCACTTTTACCGCTGCTGACGGCACAGCTTGCCCGTCTGATACGCCGGTCACTTTGCCGGTAATGGGACGGAGCTGCGCATATCCCTGGATGCTGCACAGCATTAAGGATATGAAAGCCCATAAGAGAACTTTCCTTTCTTTTTTTGTAATTGTTGGTTCCATCGCGATTCTATAGGTTAGTAGTTAATTCGTTCAAATCCTTACGCTCACTTTTTGTCCGTTATAGCTTAGCTTTTGTTTTGGTGCTGAATCAAAAGACAAACTGCGTTTAGCACGGGGAGTCACCACGAAAACTTCAAACGTCCGGTGCTGAAGCATTCCTTTGAAGCTACCCTCGCGTTGTCCAATGGTAAGCGTTTTGTCTTTTTCATTATAGGTAATAGGAATATTGGAAAAAGCATTCTTCTCGTAATTGTAATTTGTTCCTTCATCCTCATAAAGAGTGAAAGAAGCATCTCTTCCAGTATATACATACAGCCTGATAGGATCAGCAGGTTTTTCAGAGGCATATTGAAGCTCCGGACCAAAAGGCAGAATAGAACCTTCTTTTACAAAAAGAGGCATTCTCTCATAAGGGGCGTCTGCCACGATCCTTTGCCCGCCCTTCAGATAATTTCCTGAGTATAGATCGTACCATCCATTCCCTTTCGGCAAGTATACTTCTCTGCTCTTCGCCTTATATTCAGATACCGGGTTGATCAGTAATGAAGGACCAAACATATACTGATTGTCGATATTTTTAACCGCATCGTCCTGAGAGAAATCCATCACTAAACCACGCATCATGGTATAATGCTGATGGTATGCATGGCCTGCCAGAGAATAGATGTAAGGCATAAGCCGGTAACGCAACCTATTATAATATAACATACTGTTATAGGCAGGATGCCCCTCAGGCGCAATGTTATAGATCTCTCTGAACGGGAACTGCCCATGCACCCGGAAAATCGGGGTAAAGGCACCAAACTGATACCAGCGCGCATTCATCTCACGCCACTCGTTCAAATCTTCTCCTTTTGCATTCTCAAAACGGCGCTCAACGGAAAAGCCGCCAATATCCATAGTCCAGTATGGCAGTCCCGACATAGAGAAGTTGACACCTGCTGAGATCTGGTCTCGCATATCGTGCCAGCGGGATGAGATATCGCCGCTCCAGGTAACGGTAGCGTAACGCTGCGTGCCACCATAGGCGGAACGAGTGAGGATGAAAACTCTGTCTTCAGGATTTTCCTTACGCTGACCCTCATAGATGCCTTTCGCATTTAGCAACGGGAAAGCATTGAAGTATCGTGCGCCTGAACCAAGAGAGGGCGTAAAGATGGTCTTCCGCGTTTCTACAGACAGGTTAGAATGAATATCCGGTTCGGTAGCGTCAAGCCACCAGGCGTCAATACCTTTCTTGTATAACTTATCGTTAAGAAGGTTCCAAAAGCCCACCCTCGCTTCCGGATTGAAAGGATCATAGAAAGTTGATTTATAACCCTTTCCTATCCAGTCCCTCCTTCCGTCTTCAACGTTACGTGTATATAGCCATCCTTTCTTTGCGAAATCGTTATACGCATCGGTACCTTGGTAAAATTTCGGCCATACAGAGATCATGAGCCTGGCATTGTACTTGTTGTGCAGATCAGAGATCATCTTCTCAGCCGAAGGAAAACGCCGCTCATCAAACTCCTGACTTCCCCATTGATCCTCCTTCCAGTAAGACCAGTCCAGCACAATATTATCTAAAGGAATCTTCTTATCGCGAAACGTCTTAACAGTATTCAGAATCTCCTCTTGCGTCTTATATCGCTCACGGCTTTGCCAGAACCCCATAGCCCACTTGGGTACAATAGATGCCCTACCTGTAAGTAAGCGGTAGCCTGCGATTACTTCATCCAGATCTTTTCCTGCCACAACGTAGTAGTCAATGTGATCTCCAGCCTCTGATGAGAAAGAGAAGTGATTCTTCTCTTTCTCAGAGATGGGACTTTGCCATTTGAGCGACAGGTATGATTCTCCGCCGTCAGGTATCCATTCAATTACCATTGGATATTTACGCTTCTCCTGCAGAGAAATCTGCAACTCGATCGCCCCGGCGTTCCAAGGCTGACGCCATCTGTCGGCTTGCAGTTTCCCGTCTATCCATATTTTGATATAACCGGCATATTTGAATAAAAAGCTATGCACACCTGAATAGGGAGATTCGATAGCACCCTCCCAGCGCACCTTCCCGTTGATGAGCTTAAAGCTGTCGGGGAAATTTTTCAGGTCTTGTAAATACGAATAGTCAATATCCGACTCAGCGCGAACTATCGCCTCACGGCTATTTTTCAGATCCGAATACGTAGCTGTTAACCAACCAACCTCTCCGGATTTTGAATACAATTTCAAGCCTGTCAACGGTCGAAACCTACGGATGTCGCCTACTTTGGTGATGGAATAATTATCCCACAGTATTCCATAATTGTTAGTTGAAACAACAAAAGGAATGGCCACGTCGGTATTATACTGCAATAAGTCAACTTGATGCCCGCGGTAGTTCATCACCCCGTTTTGATGCTGACCCAATCCGTAGAAACCTTCAGTGTCTCCTACCTCAAAACCCTGCCTGATTTTGTAAAACTTATCGCCTGAATGAGAATCTGCAACAAATGTCGAAGCATCCCTTTCCAGCTCGGCTACGATTGGCTTACCGGCAGCATCTGCAAAACTCACCTTGCCGCTTTGTAGCTCGACAACGGCCTGCATAAAACGTGTTTTAAGAGTTATATGACTCGGACTCTGGATAAAATCCCAGGTTGCACTTTCTTTAGGCAGCACATCAGGCACCATCAGACTCTTGCTCGCAACCGGAGCTCCTAAGGGAGCTGAAGTTATCCGGATGATATTGTCTGAGATAACTTTGAGTGTGATGGTTTGACCGACAACAGCCGTTTTACCATTCAGTGTGATGGCGATGCCGTCGCGTAATTTATTTACATCAACATTTTGACCTGATACAAATACAGAAGATGACAGACAGAATAAGATAGCGACGAAGATATTCCTGTGCATAGCAATTGGTTAGGGTTTAAACTGGTTAACATTGAGAGGTAAAGCTATACGATGCTCTTCTCGAACAGGGTATGGAAATGTTAATATTTGGGTACAATAATGTTAACGGGCCGTGGCATTGCGAAAAAACGGCTATTTGCCTGCCTCCTCGACTTCCGTCGAACTGCTCGAAACGCCGTGAGCTTTGAGATAAGATGAGGGAAGTACGCCGAACTCTGCCCTGAAGTACTTGGCGAAAGTCTTCGGATTATTAAAGCCTGCTTCATAGGCAATTTCAGCCACGCTAAGCTGTGACTTCTCAAGCAGCCTGGCCGCTCTTTTAAGACGCATACTCCGGATAAACTCAATGGGAGTTTGCCTTGTGAGTTGTAAAAGCTTTTTGTACAGCGCAACCCTGCTCATGAACATGTCTTTGGCAAATTCCTCAACAGAAAAATCAGAATTGGAAATGTTCTTTTCAATGATTCGCAAGGCTTGCTGAATAAAACGTTCGTCAGCGGACTGTACGTCTATTTCACTTGGCTTTACTTCGACTTGCTTCTGATAGGTTTTCCGCATAGACTCCTGCCGGATGAGCAGGTTCTTAATCTTCGACAATAGAATTTCAAAATTGAACGGTTTAGTCATGTAGTCATTAGCACCTGTTTCAATTCCCCGTAGAACCTGCTCTTCTCCCATTAGAGCTGTCAACAGAATAATCGGAATATGGCTGGTGCGGTTATCACCCCTCAGTTTAGCACATAGGTCGAGTCCATTCAACTCCGGCATGCTGACATCCGACACGATCAAGTCCGGATGCATTGCCAAAGCCTTATTCCAACCAGTCCTGCCGTTTGACGACTCTAAAACGTTATAAAACTGCTTAAGGTTGTCTTTCAGGTAAAAACGGAAGTCATCGTTATCTTCAATCAATAAAATTGTGGGCTTTTTCCGATTCAACTTCAGTTCCTCCTGGTGATTTTCCAGATGCGATACCAACTTTGGCACTATGACCGGTTCAATATAGAAATGTTCATTGCTGTTGACGGAAGTAGCCACCAGCGGGAGTTTCACAATGAAACAGCTGCCCTTGCCAGGTTCACTCTCTACATATATGTTTCCATTATGTAGATGAACGAACTCTTTTGTTATAGAAAGGCCGATACCGCTTCCCTGATTGACCATTGACCCCGGAACATCGTTTTGAAAGAACCGCTCGAAGATCTTTTCCTGCTTATCAGCCGCAATTCCAATTCCGGTATCCTCAATCTTGACTTCAACATTTGAATTCTGATCTTCCACCGGCTCGCAGTTCACGGCCATGCTTATTTGCCCGCCTTCAGAAGTGAACTTGAAAGCATTAGACAAAAGGTTGAAAAAAATACGCTCCAGCTTGTCGTGATCGAAGTTTGTTACAAATGAACTCAGGTTTGACCGGAAAATATACCTAATATTCTTCTTCTCTGCCAGATCTGTAAACGACTGAAAGCTTTCATACGCAAACCTGATGATATCGTCTTCCAGAGGCTGTAACTTCAACTCTTTAACTTCCATCTTTCTAAAGTCCATCAGCTGATTTACGAGATGGAGGAGACGGCGGGCATTTCGCTGGATATGTGTTAGATGTATCTTAGCATTCTCCTCCCGATTCTCCTTAAGAAGCTTATCTAAAGGTGCCAGGATCAATGCCAATGGCGTACGAAATTCATGGCTTACATTGGTGAAAAACTTGATTTTCACCATGTCCAGTTCGTGCATCTGTTGGGCCGACTTGCGCTCCTGCTCCAGTGCGAATTGCGCTTTTAACTTCCGTATACCCCGCTGTCTGAGGTAGTACAAAAATCCTGCAGTGGCCAAAACGTATAGGATATATGCAGGGGTAGTTTTCCAAAAGGGCGGTAGAATCTTTATTTTCAGGTAAGCTCCTTCACGACTCCATAATCCATTTTCATTAGCAGCTCTAACCTTAAATGTGTACTCTCCCGGATCGAGGTTGGTAAAAGTAGCTTTGCGATCCTTACTATCGGTGGTAAACCACCTGTCGTTGAAACCTTCAAGCATGTAAGCATATTTGTTCTTCGCTGCGTTCGCAAAATTAAGCGCCGCAAATTCTATGGAGAAGAAGCTCTGGTCATAATTTAGCCGAATATCATGAGTTAGTGTTATTGATCTGTCTAATATAGTATTACGTTCAATCAGCTGGCCGGGCCTTACACTAGCATTAAACAGCTGAAAATCAGTAAAAACCACTACGGGATATTTTGTATTTTCTTTGATAATCTGCGGATTAAATAGATTGAAACCGTTTGCCCCACCAAAGATGAGCTCTCCACGGCTCGTTCTAAGTGCAGCATTCTCGTTAAATTCCATGCCTTGCAAGCCATCAAGATCATCGTAATTTTTAAAACGAATATCGAAGTCGCCATCTCTTTTTATTAATGTAAGTTCAGAAATACCTTTAGTCGTGCCCAGCCAAATATGTCCGCTTCTATCCTCAAGAAGGGTAAGTATTGTATTGTCGGGCAACCCATTGTCGACCTTTAAAACGTGAAACCTGCCATTTGACGGATCATACAGGTTTACGCCTTCTTGCGTTCCTATCCATATTAGGCCTCTGCTATCTTCGATCAGAGAGAGTACATTAGTATTGCTCAGCCCGGCGCTCCGTTGTTGGGATACAGAATAATGCTTAAAACGACCTGCCTTTTTCTGCAGGATATCTACTCCTGCATCAGTTCCAACCCAGATGTTGCCTGCCCTATCTTCCAGCAACGCATTGATATAATCAGACCTTACTGAATTCTGTTTACCAGAACGAAAGTGTTTAAATGTTTTAGTTTTCCGGTCAAACAAATCGAGGCCTCCATGTAAAGTACCCACCCAGAGATTACGCTGCGAGTCTTCCATTATTTCCCAAACACGGTCATCTGAAAGGCTGGAAGCGTCGGTCTCGCTGTGCCTGTAATTACTGAATTTCTTGCCGTCAAAGCAGTCAAGTCCGCCAAAGTAGGTACCTATCCAGAGCTTTTCATCATGATCAATCCATAAACTAACCACCACGTTATTACTGAGAGTATTATTATCACCCGGACGATGTTTGTATCTTTTAAACGTATTTTTCCTTCTGTCAAAATATATTAGTCCGCCACCGTTGGTTCCTATCCACAAGTTGCCGTGCTTGTCTTCGACAAAACGGTTCACATCATCATAAGGGAGGCTGTTAACTTCTTCCGGCCTATGCCGGTAATGAGCAAACTTGATTATGCTTTCATGGTAATAACTCAGTCCCTTCTTAAACGTGCCCACCCACATAATACCGGTATCATCCCTGTAGATCACAGGCGTACTGTTTTGAGCCACACTTTTTTCATCAGCTTCTCGATTGACAAGGAAACTCAAAGAATTTCTCTTCTTATCTAGAAGATTAATACCGCCATGGTCTGTTCCTAGCCATATTATGCCTTTCTCATCTTGACTGACACTGTAAATATTGTTGGTGTTTAGACTGGGATAACTAACAGTTGAATAGTGCTTTATAGATTCATCTTTGTAGTTTATCAGATAAACACCTTTCGGCTTATCTGCTGAATAGATCCATACATCATCATCCCGATCTATGAAAATTTTATAGTTAGCTGGTTCGGTGATACGCTTGCTGTAAACTTTGGAATGCGTTCCGGAGATATAACGTTCGACTTTCCCCGAAGCATCTACTGTCCAGACGCAGCCGCTGCTGGCTATGGCAACAGAGGTAATCGGAGATAAACCGGTTTTGGCTATTAGCGCTGATTTAGTGTTACTCTCGTCAAACTTGTACAAACCAGTTGAAGTGATAACATAAAAAAGGCCCTTCCCATTACCTCGAATGTCCGTCAACGAGCCTTTTATACCTTTGGAATCCAGATACTTTTGCGGCTTTCTTTCAAACGTTTCCATTTGAGGATCGTATATAACATAACCCTCTCGTGTATTTACCCACAGTTTATCGTGAGGTCCTGATTGTATGTTCAGAATATTATCATCGTTGATGGTAGTTGAGTCGTTTGCTATATGTTTGAATACCTTAAACTTGTACCCGTCGTATCTGTTCAGGCCAGACAATGTGCCAAACCACATGAAACCTTGACTATCTTGGGCGATACTGTTGATCTGATTATGTGAAAGACCTGAGGAGATATGCAATTGCGAAAACTGGTACTTATTAGGTTGTGCCCAAACCGTTCCCCAGAAAAGCAGGATGGAAATAAGTGTAACGGTTCTCGCGAACATGCAAATTTGGTTAGTTAAAAGAGTCCTTCTTTCATTCGAAGATAAGTATTAATTGTGCCATTTACATGTGGTTAGAGACAATTATGATGTGATTGGGCGTAGGAAAGATAAGGACTCAATATTCTTCGTGTCAATAGTATAGTCAGAAAATATAGACCAACAAATGCGGGTGGAGAAGAACGACCGAGCAGCAGCCGACACAACGTCGGCTATCAATATTTTTTGGTGAGAAGAGGCTTAGAATACTCTTTTAATCCATCTGTACTACGCTCGTCGGACAAGCACATGATTATATATAGCGAGCATTAGATACAACAAGAGGC
>NZ_JAZQRL010000038.1:0-5626 GCF_045629565.1 Arcticibacter sp. | reverse complement strand
TTAGACTACATCAAATGAAATACAACGTTTCAATTAAGGTCTCTTTGTTCTTCTGTTCTGTTATAATCTTGAACAATACTACCAGGACACAAGGGTTAGATACGGCGTATCAGGAACTTGTAACGAATTATTGCCGGCCGATGAAAGTGACTGGTTTTGTGGTGCCTGCCTGTTTGTTGGCTATGGTTTTACAGCCCTCACCGCAGAAGGCTAGAGCCTTAGACCGGAGTACAAACGCTGACCTTAGGAAAGATTATCCCTCCTTTGCTTTTGGAGCAGACGATTACCTTCGATATGCCCCTGCAGTGGCAGTGTATGGATTGGACATGGCTGGGATAAAAGGCAAACATAATTTGGTAGACCGAACAGCACTTTTGTTGATTTCGGGAACACTTTTGGCGGCACTTCTGGCTTTTTGAAAGGAGCTGCCCACCGTTTACGACCCAATGGCGGGGAATTACCATTCCTTCCCAACGGGGCATGCCACGATGGCCTTCATGACGTTGCAATATCTGAATCAGGAGTATGGTGATCGTTCCGTCTGGTACAGCGTTGGGGGCTATGAAGCAGCTACTGCGATAGGAACTCTAAGGTTATACAATGGGGCACATTGGTTGAGTGCTGTTGTTGCCGGCGCGGGTATTGGAATTGCTTCAATGAAGCTTACTTATCTGGTATACCCCTATTTTAAGAAGGTGCTTTTGGGCGATAAAGCGGCATAGACAATGATCAGCCCCACCTGGCAATCAGAATATGCGGGGTTCGTCTAGGTGCATGCTTTCTGAGGTGAATAACTATTGGCATTGAAACGCAGATGGAGCGCGACATCTTAAAAAAGGCTGTCAGCATCTTCTCCAGAGCGTCGGCAAATATTCGGGTTCATAAAGAATCACACTAAAATGTTTTCAGATGTGTTCGGTATTCAATGTAAGCAGAGGCGGTTATTATACCTGGTTGAAGCGTGAACCTTCAAGGCGTAGTTCAGAAAACCAAATATATAAAAACAAAATAGGGATGGTTATCTGGCTTTATCTTATTTCAAAAAAACCGCTTTTTTTCAAAACATCAAGCCTAATTGCTGGTAAGAATATATCTACATGGTAGTTTAAAGTGCAAAAACGTGGATTTCTTATGTCGAGAATTTAATCTACTTTTTTCTTGTAAGACTATTTAGAATCATAAATATTTGATATTATTGCTTATGGCAATAATTAGTTTTGTTTAAAACCATGTCGGGCATGAACTCTTATACAGATCTATGCGATAAAGAACTTATCTTGCTTCTTGTTATAGGAGATGAGCCTGCTTTTGCCGAAATCTACAAGCGATATTGGAAAAGGCTTCTGGCAATTGCTTATCGCCATACCATGGATAAAGCGCTTGCCGAAGAAATTGTCCAGGAAATTTTCATAAGTCTTTGGACGAGGAGGGAGAAACTTTCTATTGCCTCGCTGGAGGCCTATCTCGCCACTGCGGTTAAGTTTTCCGTTTATAAGTCTTTTTACCGACAGAAGAGAAGATCCGAAGTGGAAAGAGGGAATTGTGCCAAGGAGAGGTGCACCCTGAGTGAAGAGCAAATGGAAGCCAGGTTTACCCAGGAATATATTAATAAGTTGGTAGAGCAATTGCCGGAGAAATGCAAACTCGTATTTAAGTTTAGCAGGAATTCGGGCTTAAATATTTCTGAGATCTCTCGGGAAATGGGTATTGCCGAAAAAACGGTTGAGGCACACCTGACCAAAGGACTAAAGATGCTTCGTTTCAATCTGAAACGTGCAGGATTTATACTACTACTGCATCAGTGGTTTTAACCCAAAACGTGATATTAAATTTCTAGTCAACTAAGGGTAAGACAAGACTTTAAGGTACTTGCTATAAATAAGCCCATATTGGATACCTTATGCGACAGGAAGAAATAAACGATCTTATTGATAAGTTCTTTCTTGATACCCTTACTCAGGAAGAAAGTGATCGCCTGACAGAATGGTATCGGGTTCAGAATGAATTCGATATAGAGTGGGACCTCCAAGAAGATGAGGACATGTTTAAGTCTCGGCTATATGCAGAAATTACCTCGCGGATTAAGGCTGAAAAGTCCCCAGTTGGCGTGAGTTCCATTTGGTACAAGGTGGTAGCTGCGGCCGTCGTTCTAGTGATACTCGCTATTGGGTTAGGCATCTATACGAAAGACAAGCAGCTACCGCCTAACTATGTGGATATAAAAACTGAAAAAGAGATATTACCTGGTGGAGAAAAGGCCACACTTACGCTTTCTGATGGCACTAAATTTACTTTGGACGGGACAAATGACTCCGTACTTGCGGATAGACATGGTGTAACCTTGCGAAAAGCTGAAAATGGGCAATTCAGTTTTACCTTTTCTGATCCAGCCCTTCTGGCGTCGCGCAAGGGCGGAAAACACGGGGAGGTATTCGATATCATAGAAACACCTACGGGTGGAAATTACAAATTTAGCTTACCAGATGGAACTAAAGTTTATCTGAATTCGTCTTCAACCCTAAAATTCCCAGTTTCATTTTCAAAGACTGAGCGTAAGGTGCTTCTTAGTGGGGAAGCTTATTTTGAAGTTGCTAAACATCCCTCAAAGCCATTTATAGTGGAAAGTGGTGATCAAACCGTTGAAGTGCTGGGAACACACTTCAACATCAAATCTTACAAAAATGAACCAGCTATTAAAACCACTTTGCTTGAAGGCCGTGTGAAAGTTATAGAACGATCTACAGGTGATGCGAAATATTTAGGACCGGGCCAGGAAGCCAAACTAGAGAAAAGTGGACGGTTTACTGTGGCTATCGGGGATACGGAGCAAGCTATAGGTTGGAAAAATGGGGCTTTTGTGTTTAATGATCTTCAACTGGAAGACATCATGCGTCAACTGGAACGCTGGTATGATGTAAATGTGGATTATTCCACTGTTCCAAATACACGTTATAACGGTGTTATTTCCCGGGATGTCCCGCTTTCCAAGGCGCTTCAGATGCTAGAAGTTGCAGGAGGATTGAAATTTTCAGTTGCGCACAGAACTATTAAAATTAATAATCATTAACAAAAAACAAGCGCCTATGAGATAAACTTTTTAAGCCAAAAATAGCCGGCAGCGGTCGCAACGCTGCCGGCGTGTTAAGGCAATTTTTCACTAAGAAATCAACAGACTATTAACCTTAATCCTACAAATGTATGAAATTTATAATTCTCAGGGTGAGAATGGCAAGGAACCATCGTGCTCGCCGCTTCACCTCTGAATTGAAGTCAAATCATATTTTGACCATGAATTTAACTGCCGTCATTCTATTCTTTACCTGTCTGCAGGTTAGCGCGGAAGTGTTTCCACAGCGAATTACGCTCTCCGAGAAGAATGCTCCTTTGAAAACTGTTATTCGGGAGATTAAGGCTCAAAGCGGTTACCAGATTCTGTTCAATTCAGATCTGATTGAGAAAGCGAAACCAGTGACAATTAATGTTATAAACGCATCTTTAACAGAGGCACTAGATTTAGCGTTAGAAAACCAGTCTTTGATTTACCAGTTTTCTGACAGAACCATTCTCATCGGACCGAGCCGGGTGAGCCTCCTGAAACAAAGGCAGGAAAAGTCTATACCGCCCGTGAAAATCACTGGTAAAGTATCCGACTCAGGTGGTGGGCCATTGGTTGGAGTTAGTGTAATTGTGAAAGGGACAAACATCGGTATGGCTACTGATGCACAAGGCCGATTTTCACTGACTGCACCTAACGATGCTGTACTGGTTTTTTCTTTGGTGGGCTTCACCAGCCGTGAAATTCCCGTAAACGGAAGGACAACAATCAATGTTCAGCTGGATGAGGGTCTGGGTGCATTGAGTGAGGTGGTGGTGACCGGATATTCCAGGGAGGCAAAGAAGGATATCGTTGGGTCTGTCTCTGTGGTTAACACCAATGAGCTATTGTCTACTCCCTCGGGAAATGTAAGCAGCCAGTTACAGGGGCGTGCCGCTGGCGTGACTGTGAGTACAAACGGTGAGCTCGGCGGGTCTGCAAAAGTCCGTATCCGCGGATTTGGCTCGTTTACCGGATCGGACCCCCTATACATTATTGACGGCGTTCCTGCATCTTCTGGAATTGATAATTTGAACCCTGATGATATCGAATCTTTGCAGGTTCTTAAAGACGCATCATCTGCTTCAATCTACGGGGCCAGGGCAGCAAATGGCGTTATTATTATCACCACTAAAAAAGGGAAGAACGGTCCTGTAAAAGTCAATGTAAGTGGTTATAATGCGATAAACAGCGTTAATAGGAGTGATTTTCCTGATTTGTTGAATGCACAGGAATATGGGGAGATGTACTGGAAACAAATGGAGGGAGCCGGATATAAGGTTGGTGATCCAGGTTGGAACCATCCTCAGTATGGGAACGGAGCAAGGCCTGTTATTCCGGAATATATTCTTGTCAGAAATAACAATGTGAATATTGGAGGTGCGGAGCTGGAGCGGATCCGAATAAGTGATCCCTCAAGATTCCAGGCGCTGACTGACCCATCAAATTATAATTTTATTACAAACCAGATCGTAAGATCTGCAGATACCGACTGGTTCAATGAATTCTATAATCCAGCGCTTCAACAAAACTATAATGTTTCGGTAACTGGTGGTTCGGATAATGGGTCTTATATGCTGAGTTTGAATCATTTCAATCAAAAAAGCACTTCTGTGGAGACAAATTTCTTCAAACGTTATTCACTCACCGCCAATGCCTCTTATAATATTTCTAAGCATATACGTGTTGGAGAGAACTTACGTTTATCGTACGTAAATAGTAATAGGAGTAATCCCTATCCGGAGGCGGCATGGACGATGCTCGCACTTATCCCTGTGTACGACATCATGGGGAATCCAGCGAGTACCGCTGCGCCAGGAACCTCCGGTTCTGAAGGTTACAATCCCATCACGGAAGGGTATCGTAATAGATTTGACAGAAACGACAATGTGGGCATTTTTGGTAACGTGTACGCAGAGGCCGATGTTATCAAAGGCTTGACAGCCAGAACCTCATTTGGCTTTGACCGTTTCTCGAGAACGATTCGCGATTTTTCTGCGCGCACTTATGAGCACGGTGAAAACTTCAACAACAACTCTCTTCTATCGAGTGAAAATCATACGAATTCATGGACTTGGACCAATACGCTTAATTACAGCCATACTTTTGCCAAGGACCATGACCTTAAACTTCTTGTAGGCACTGAAGCTATCAAAACTTTCAATGAGTTCTTGTCCGCAACCCGGTTAGATTTTCCGATTGACCAGCAAGAAAATCCTGATTTTCACGTCATTAATGCTGGACTGGGCAGCCAAACCAATTCAGGTAGTTTTGGCCGAAATTCCTTGTTTTCTTTGTTTTCCAGGATGGATTATGCTTACCAGGGAAAATACCTGTTTAACGCAACATTGCGGCGTGACGCATCGTCAAAGTTTTCTAGAAACAACCGTGTCGGCTATTTCCCAGCTGCTGCTCTTGGCTGGCGTCTTTCAGCAGAGCCTTTCATGAAAGGTATGGAGTGGATAGACGACATGAAGCTTCGGGCAAGCTGGGGAATTATCGGTAATCAAACCGGACTCAGTAGCGACAATC